>CAWGJK010000001.1:0-284527 GCA_963822875.1 uncultured Acidimicrobiia bacterium
GGAACGTTCCCATCCCGGCGACGGCCGGTGGGGCGGCCGTGAACGTGAACGGCCGCCCGGCCAGGCGATCCAGCTGGCACAGGTGCTCGACGATGGGGATGCCGGCGGCGAGCAGCACCGAGTGGATCGGACGCTCCCCGGTGCGGGTGTCGTCGATGTTGACCGAGTCGATGCCCACCACGGCGGCGCCGGCATCGACCAGCCGCTCGGCGGCCTCCACGGAGACGTACGGGTGGTTCGGCTCGCCGTAGCGGTCGCTGCCCCAGTGCTGGTCCCACCCGGTGTGGAAGAGCACCGCTCGGCCAGCCAGGTCGTGACCGTCGAGGAGTGCCACGCCGGCCTCCTGCTCCGCCGTCGGCGTCGACGACCAGACCCGGCACGGCCGCCACCCGGGACAGGTCCAGCGCAGCCAGGTCGCCGCCGCCGGCGTAGCGATGGAACGGCGTGTCCAGGTACGTCCCGGTGTTCGACACCATCTCGATGCGCCCGATCTGGAACTCGTAACCCGGCGCGTAGCGCTGGCGGGAAGCCTCGCGGCTGAGGTGGTCGCTGATCACCGGGCCGGGCAAGCCGGGATACGTGACGATGCCGTCGGCGATGACGTGGCTGAGGTCGATGATCGTGCCCACATTCCCCATGCTGCCCGATCACTCGCGACCGCGGAGTCCTTCGCTCGATGCCACGCGGGACAGGCCGCGCCGCAAACCGTCGGGCGACGCCTCGTAGCGCCGACGTCGTCGGTCAGATCTGGTCGAAGGACCCGTGCCGGCCGGCGCCGGCGGCGAACCGGGCTGCGCCGGCGACGCCATCGACGCGGATCGAGTCGAGGCCGAGCTCGAACTCGCGGGCGAGCGCCGCGACTTCGGTTGGAGCACCCCATTGGTCGCGAGCAGATTGGCGATCGTTGCGCATGCACTCTTGGGGCATGCGAGCGATGTCCTTGGCGAGCGTGATGGCTTCGGCGCGGGCGCTTCCGTGGGGCACGACACGGTTGGCCAGCCCGAAGGAGAGTGCTTCCCGGGCGTCGACGGGGCGGCCGGTGAGAATGAGGTCGATGGCCCGACTGTGACCGATCAGTCGTGGAAGGCGGATGGTTCCGCCGTCGATGAGGGGCACGCCCCAGCGCCGGCAGAACACACCGAAGGTGGCGGTCTCCTCCACGACGCGCAGGTCGCACCAGAGTGCCAGCTCGAGACCGCCGGCGACGGCGTGGCCGTGAACGGCGGCGATGACCGGCTTGCGCAGCTCCATGCGGCTGATGCCCATGGGGCCGTCGCCGGTGGTCGAGATGCGATTGCCTGCTGGTGTCCCGACAGCTTTGAGGTTGGCGCCAGCGCAGAATGATGGCCCGTTGCCGGCGAGGACGGCGACGCGGGACTCGGAGACGTCGAAGGCGCGGAAAGCGTCGGCGAGCTCGGCTGCCATGGCACCGTCCACGGCGTTGTGGCGTTCGGGCCGGTTCATGGTGACGATCGTGATGTCGTCGTCGTGTTCGATCGTGATGTCACTCATGAGGGCTTGTCCTTCCAGAGAGGCTCGCGCAGGGCTCACCGTCGGCGGCGCCTTGACATCCTCTCGCGTGGGCATGGCGCCCCATGGCGGTCGCAAGCCGGACAGAATCGCGGTCGTGAGGGACTGGGTCCAGCGAGAGCTCATCGATTCCGGCCGGTTGCCGCTGTTCTTGTGCTTCGCCGCCTTTCTCGTCACGTTCGTCACGACGCGCGTGGTGACGCGCATGATCCGTGCCGACCGTGGGCCGTTCAAGGACAACGTGTCGTCGAGCGGGCTGCACGTCCATCACGCCGTGCCGGGCATCGTCCTGCTCGTCGTCGGTGCGGTCACCGCGATCGCCACTGACACGGACACGCGCTGGTCCGCACTCGCCGCGGTGCTCGTCGGCGTCGGCACGTCGCTCGTGCTCGACGAGTTCGCCCTCATCCTCCACCTCGAGGACGTCTACTGGGCTGAGGAGGGGCGCATCTCGGTGGAGATGGTCAGCCTCGCCGTGGCCTCGATGGGGCTCGTGTTGGTCGGGTTCACGCCGTTCAACCTGTCGCAGGAGGACAGCGCCGCACTCAGCGTCACGCTCGGCGGATTCGCCCTCCATCTGGTGTGGATCGTCGTGTGCGTGTCGAAGGGCAAGTACAAGATGGCGTTCTTCGGCGTGTTCTTCACGATCGTCGCCTTGATCGGCGCGTTGCGCTTGGCCCGGCCCGGTTCGAGCTGGGCACGCCGTCGCTACGCCCCGGACAAGCTCGCTCGAGCCACGGCACGTGCCGCTCGGTTCGACGCCCGGGTCGGGCCGGCATTGGACTGGGTCAGCGACTTCGTCGCCGGCAAGCCGTCCGCGCCGGACCCGGCGCCGCAACGCTCACTGGATGGGCGGACGGGCTAGCTCCGGGTCAGACAACGTTCGCCCGGTTCGGGACGCAGGGAGCTCTCACGCGATGCCGAACCGAGTCGGCGGTCCCGTCAATCTGGGCGCGGTCAGTCTCATCGGGCGACCTGGACGCGGAGAGTCTCAAATCCGAGACTGTGCGCGCCCAGAAGCACAACTGAAACGGTGCGCGCCCAGATCGGCCACCACGCAACATCGCTGCCAGCGAGGCGCGGCGCGCCGCCTCATCCTGCCTCCCCAGCGCACCCGTGAACACGTCGATCGACCGGGTTGAATGCTGTGATGCTCGGGCTCGTCATCGCCCCTGATGATCCGCTGGCTGGCGACGTCGCCGCGCTGCTCGACCGTCATCTCGACTTCGCCCGGTCCTGCACGTCGCCCGGCTTCGTCTTCGCCCTCGATGCCGATGAGCTCGTGCAGCCGGACGTCACCTTCTGCAGCGCACGTCGCGATGGTCAGCTGATGGCGGTCGGTGCGCTCAAGGAGCTCGACGCATCGCACGGCGAACTGAAGTCCATGCACACGTCAGCCGAAGCTCGCGGCTGCGGCGTCGGCACTGCCATGGTCGAGCATCTCGTCGGGCTCGCTCGACGCCGTGGCTACGCCCGCGTCAGCCTGGAGACCGGCGCGCAGGTGGAGTTCGAGCCGGCCCGGAACCTCTACGCGCGTGCCGGCTTTGTGGTGTGCGGCCCGTTCGCCAACTATCCCGACAGCACCAACAGCATCTTCATGAGGCTGGTGCTCCGGACCGGTCGCTGACCCCGGTCGAACAGGCATCAGTGGCCGGCCGGCCTGCCATCCTGTGGTGTGGCCTACGACGAGGAGCTCGCCCACCGTGTTCGCGCTCTGCTCGAGGATGAGTCCGGACTGACGGAGCAGAGGATGTTCGGTGGGTTGGCCTTCCTCGTCGGCGGCAACATGGCGGTTGCGGTGAGCGGGCAGGGAGGCCTGATGGTGCGTGTCGATCCGGCGGAGTCGGATGTGATCGTCGCCAAGAGCAACGCCAAGCCGATGGAGATGCGCGGGAAGCCGATGCGCGGCTGGCTGCGGATCGATTCGGACGACCTCAGGACGAAGCGTCAACTGTCCCGGTGGGTGTCCCTCGGTACGACCTACACGAGATCCCTGCCGGCGAAAATCAGGTTCTGAGGCGACTTCGTTGCTGTCAGCGCAACGAAGTCTCCGATGAATGCCTCAGCTGTCGAGCGCCTCGATCGACTCCACGTGGGCTGGACCCAAGCCTTCGAGGGCGAACCTGACGCGATCCAGGTCGGCATCGTCGATCGGCGACCGCAATGGCTCGGAGAGCTCCGAACCGGTGGCCACGAAGCCGGCGAGCACGTCGACGAAGCCGGCCTCGTTCCCTCGCATCCGGGCGACGTGAGTGGCACCTGCGCCGTCGAGCGCAGGTGCCACGGGCAGGTACACATCGAACGACTCGTCATCGGGCCCACTCTCCGGGACCGTGTTCTCCACGTGCTCTTCGTCAGTCATGACGTCCTCGTACCCGCCGCGGCCTCCGGCAAGCCGCCGGGCTGACGGTTTGCGATCCGGCGATCAAGGGGAGGGGTGCATCGTGACCGACGACCCGAGTACGTACCCCGCTGACACATCGCTCGCCGAGGTGATCGCCGGCTTCGAGCAGCGTGGCTTCACCGGGCACTTCGACGTCGACGAGAGCACGGGCTCCACCACGTGCGTGGCGTGCGGTGCGGCGTCGACCCCATCTGAGATCGAGGTGGCGGACTCTCGGCGCGTGGAGGGCGCCTCCGATCCGTCGGAGATGACGAGCGTGCTGGCGGTGCGCTGCCCGTCGTGCGGACAGACCGGCACGATCTCGTGCCGCTACGGGCCGGAGGCGAGCGCTGGCGAGGCGGACCTGTTGCGCGCCGCCAAAGGGACGCACCGCGGGTGAGCCCGCCCGCCGGCGCCCAGCCCGCGGTGTCGTCGCCGGCGGGGGCTCGGCGGGGAAGGGTGTTGGTGGTCGTGCTGGCCGGAGGCGCGGGCGGGCGCCTCGGCCCATTGACCCGTCAACGCTCCAAGCCGTCGTTGCCGTTCGCCGGGATGTACCGCTTGATCGACGTGGCCCTGTCCAACGTGTCCCACAGCGAGCTCGACGATGTGTGGGTCCTGGAGCAGTTCGAACCCCACGATCTCAACGACCACCTCGCCAACGGCCGGCCATGGGACCTCGACCGCACCCACGGTGGGCTGCGCATCCTGCCGCCGTTCCAGCGCGGTGACGGCGACGAGATCATGGCCGCGGGCAACGCCGACGCCCTCGTGCAGCACCGCCACCTGCTGTCCGAGTTCGCCCCCGAGGTGATCGTCACGTTGAGCGCGGACCATCTGTTCCAGTTCGACCTGCGCGACGCCATCGACAGCCACCGCTCCAACGGGGCCGCCGTCACCATGGTCACCACCGACCCACCAGCCGACGACGATCAGTCGCGCTTCGCCTGGGTCGAGGTCACCGACGGCGTCGTCACCGGCTTCGAGTACAAGCCGGACGAGCCGACGGGTGATCGGGTGTGCACCGAGGTGTTCGTGTTCGACGCCGGTGACTTGCTCGGCCGGCTCGACGCCCTGCCCGACGACGGATCGGCCGGGGACTACGGCGATGTCCTCATCCCCGACCTGGTCGCTGATGGCCGGGCGTTCGAGCACCGCATGCACGGCTACTGGCGCGACATCGGCACGATCGGCGCCTACCACCGGGCGCACATGGAGCTCGTCGCCGACGAGCCGCCACTGCGTGTCGACGACCCCGCATGGCCGCTCATCACCGGATCCATCACCGGCGGCCCCGCACACGTCATGTCGTCTGCCGAGGTCCACAGCTCGCTGCTCGGGCCGGGCGCGCTGGTCGCCGGCACCGTGCACGACAGCGTGGTCGGACGCCGAGCCGTGGTGGAGGCCGGAGCACTCGTGCGCACGAGCGTGATCCTCGACGGTGCCGTCGTGCGGGCCGGCGCCACGGTGGACGGCGCCATCGTCGACGTCGCCACCACCGTCGACATGCACGACACCGGCGACCGCGATGACGACTCGGGCGTCACCGTCTACTCCGGCTGAGACGTCACGCGGCGGCCCTGGGAGACGGTCTCGTCCGTTCGTCGCCGGGGTACTGGGTGGGCATGACCGACCGGGCTGGGGGCGCTGTCATCAAGGACCCGACGGCGGAGAAGGCTGCTTCGGCGCCATCACCGGATGACCCCCGCAAGCCAGACTCGCCTGCGGACCTCACCGGCCGATCCTGGTGGTACGCCGGCAAGCAGGCGTGGGCGGAGTTCCGCCGCGACGAGTGCACGGATCTTGCTGCTGGACTCACGTTCTACGCCGTGCTGTCGTTGTTCCCCGCCCTGCTGGCGATCATCTCGCTGCTCGGTGTGTTCGGTCGGGGTGAGTCGACGACCGACACCTTGCTCGAGCTGGTCGACCGAATCGGTCAAGACGACGCCGTCGACCAGCTACGCGAGCCGATCACCCAGATGACCGAGACGAACGCCGCCGGGTTCGCCCTGGTGTTCGGTCTGGCCGGGGCGGTGTGGAGCGCCTCGGGGTATGTCGGTGCGTTCGGTCGGGCGATGAACAAGATCTACGAGGTCGACGAGGGCCGGCCGTTCTGGAAGCTGCGCCCGTTGAACCTGGCGATCACCGTGGTGACGGTGCTGCTTGCCGCGGTGGTGCTGCTCGGTCTGGTGGTGACGGGGCCGTTCGCCGAGGAGCTCGGCGCCACGCTCGGGCTCGGGGACACCGCGGTCACGGTGTGGAACATCGTCAAGTGGCCGATCATGCTGCTCGTCGTCGTGTCCGTCGTGGCCGTCTTGTACTACGCCACGCCCAACGTCAAACAGCCGAAGTTCCGGTGGATCAGTGTGGGCGCCGGCTTGGCGATCGTGGTGTGGATCCTCGCCTCGGCCGCCTTCGGCCTGTACGTCGCCAACTTCGGCTCGTACAACAAGACCTACGGCTCACTGGCCGGCGTCATCATCCTCTTGCTGTGGGTCTGGCTGACCAACCTGGCGCTGTTGTTCGGCGCCGAGGTCGATGCCGAGATGGAGCGATCCCGCCAGCTCCAGGCGGGCATCGAGGCGGAGGAGTCGATCCAACTGCCACCCCGGGACACGCGCCGCTCCGAGAAGGAGACCTCCAAGTTGGAAGCGCAGATCGACCAGGGTCGCCAGCTGCGCGAACAGGCCGCTGCCGACGTGGACGGACCGGAGGCGGAGGATGGTTCAGCTGGCTGAGTCGCCTCGGCCTCGTCGCTCGGAGGACAACACGGGCCGACGCTGCGACGATCCGATGTCGAGGGTGCCGAACGTCGCTCACGGTAGGGTGGCGGCGACACCACCGAGGTCCGCCACCCTCCTTGAACTGACAGGGTCGTCTGACTGGCTTCACCACCCGTACTGGGGTAGCCATGTCCGAGCAGCGGATCCAATCCGGTTTCGAGCAACTCGCGCGCACGCTCGTCACCGACGACGCCAACCTGGCTGACGCCTTGCGTCGCGTCGCCGACACCGGATGCGGGCTGCTGGCCAACTGCGCGTCGGCAAGTGTGACGATCATCGAACGCGGCTCGGCTGTGACGATGGGCTCGACCGGTGAGGTCGCCCTCGCGTTGGACGACGCGCAGTACGCCGCCGGCGACGGCCCGTGCCTCACTGCCGCTCGCGACCACGTCGTCATCCGAGTCAATGACACCAGCGCCGACCCGCGTTGGCCGAGGTTCACCACGCGCGCCCTCGATCACGGTGTGCGCAGCTCACTCTCGGTTCCGCTGACCCTTTCGCGCGACGACACCTGGGGTGGGTTCAACGTGTACGGGACGGTCACCGCCGGGTTCAGTGAAGAGGACGAGCAGTTGTGTCAGGCGTTCGCCACGCAAGCATCGATCGTCGTGTCCAACGCGCAGGCGTATTGGGCGTCGCTGGAGTTGTCCACCAACTTGGCCAAGGCAATGGAGTCGCGGGCGGTGATCGAGCAGGCCAAGGGCGTGCTCATGTCGACTCGTCGGGTGAGCGCGGACGAGGCGTTCGACGTCTTGCGGCAGCGCTCACAGCAGGAGAATCGCAAGCTGCGTCTGGTGGCTGAGGACATCGTCGAGGAGACCGGTGAGAGCACCGATGACTGAATCGCTCGAGGCGGCGCGCCACGATCTCGGGTTCACCTACATGGACCTTTGGATCGAGTACTTCGCCCTCGGCGGGTACCTCGACGTCCACGGTCTCGCCAGCTACCTCACCGGCACTCGGGCGGCAACGCGCAGCGATCACAACCTGATCGCCCACGCACTCAACGAGACGTATCGCGATCGCGGTCAGGACAATCCGCTCACCTACTGGAACACCTGACCCCGCAGCAGCGTGTGGGTGCTCAGACCGGCGCAGCACCGAAACGAGCGTCCATCACGAGGCGACCGTCGCGATCCTCGAACGTCGCCTGATCGGCAGTCACCTCGGTCAGCAGACGGACGACGCCGAGCTCGTCCACTCGCCAGCCGCGATCGTCGCGGCGGGCCGCGGACATCTCGAGATCGACGCTGTCCTCGGTCGGGATGAGTCGCAGCCGGACTGGTCCGACCCCGACGACGACGAGGACGTTGAACACCTCGTCGACCACGAGCCGGACGTCGGCCACCCGGTCGATCGAGAACCCGGCGATCGCGCAGCACGCCGCGGCGGCCGCTCGGGCCACCCGGGCCAGGGCGACCTCCGGGGCCAGCTCGACCACGGCCACAGGCCTGACCTCGTTGTCCTGCGACTCCATGTGGTCCTCTCCGGCGATGGCGAGCCGTCACCTGCGAGGAGTATCACGCAGTGGCGACGACCTCGTTGAGATCGCTCACCCTGGCGACGGCCAGGATCCGCAGAGCGCGGACGGCAGCAACGGATGGGCGTCTGATGCTCATCGACCGTCCGGAAGCGGCGAGGAGTTCTCGGGAGCGACCCAGCGCGGTCACGCCCGCAGCGCCGACGAACGTCACGTCGGCCAGGTCGATGGTGACGTCGCCGGGCGTCTGACGCAGGACAGCGACCAGCTGCTGCTCGAGCATCGGGGTGCTGGCCTCGTCGAGCGGTCCGCTCACGTGGACCACGGCGCCTGCGGTGGAGTGCTCGACCACGATCTTCAGCTGCCCGTCGTGGTCCATGCCTTCTCCTCCTCACAGGTCGAGCGTGCTCGTCTGCCCTGCTGGGTTGAAGGCCGAGACCCACGATAGTGCCGCAGTCGGTGCCCCCGTCACCCGATCAGGGGAACTTCGCCACGTGGCGACTGGCTGCGGCCGAGATGGGTAGGCCGCTCGGGATGCACGCCAGCGGCACGATGATTGCGTTCCCCGGCCACGCAGGCCGTTGGTGGCCGCTCGCTCGCTGGCGCACGCTCGCTCGCATCTGCGAACGAGGTCACCCATGAGCGTCGAGTCGTCGGTCGAGGACTCGCTCCGTCGATATCGGGCCACTGGCGATCGGCGCCTCCGCAATGCGGTCGTCGAGCAGCATCGCTGGCTCGCCGTGACCCTCGCTCGCCAGTACCGGACCGGACGCGAGCCACTCGAGGACCTCGTCCAGGTCGCCTGTGTCGCCTTGCTCAAGGCGGCCGAGCGGTTCGATCCCGACTACGGCGTGCAGTTCAAGTCGTTCGCTTCGGTCACCGTGCGCGGCGAGTTGCGCCGGTACTTCCGTGACGCCACGTGGGCCGTGCACGTCCCCCGCCGTCTGCAAGAGCTGCGTCTCGAGCTCCGCGCTGCCAACGAGCGGCTGAACCACCGGTTGGGCCGATCGCCCACCACTGCCGAGATCGCCGAGTACCTGCATGTCGACGCTGACGAGATCACCGAGGCGATCGCCGCCGATCGGTGCTACCAGCGCGTTCCGATCGACGAACAGCGGTCCGAGCGGTTTGCCGACCCGGCGAATCGCAACGGCAACGCCTTCGTTGCCGTCGAGTCGTCCGACGCCTTCGACGAGCTCGTCGCCAGGCTGCCCGCTCGTCTCAGGCGGCTCGTCGAGATGCGCTTCGTGGAGGAGCGGACGCAGGCCGACATCGCCGCCGAGATCGGGGTCAGCCAGGTGCAGGTCAGCCGGCTGTTGCGCAGGGCGATGGACCTGCTACGGCAGCTCACCGTGACCGTGTAGCGACGAACGGAGCACGGCGTGTTCGCTGATGTCGCCGGCGACAGCACGCAACGGTGCCGAGAGCTCGACGATCAGCGATGTCGACGACAGTCGCATCGTGACCGGCCCGTCGCTCACCTCGAGCATTGCCGTCAGCATGTCCTCGAGCAGCAGACCTGCCTCGTCGATCTCGTCCAGCGTGAGATCCACGGACGCGGCCCACGCCGCCACGACGGTGTGGGCCACGCGGGCGAGCCACGGCGCACTCGGCAACTGCACGACGACGTGCTGCATGGCACCTCCGGACGGTCCACCCCCTCTACCCCGGCGGCGCCGCCAACCTACGTGCTCGCCACGCGTCACCCGTAGGGGTGAAATCTGCCGGCGAACGTAGAGCGTGTCTGCTGCCTGGGTAGAGGCCTCGCCGCATCGGCGAAGGAGGACCCCGTGAGCTCAGATCTTGTCAACGCACCTTCGGCCAGCGGCGCGGCTGATGCAGCACGCGAGGTTGGTGCCCAGGCGACCGGTCAGGCGAAGGCGGTCGCCGGGGAAGCACGCGAGCAGTTCGGCGAACTGCTCGGCAAGACCCAGGACGAGCTGCGTGGGCGGGCTCAGGAGCAGAGCGACCGCGCCGCCGGAGCGCTGCGCACCTTGGCCGGCCAGATCAGCGCGCTCAGCGAAGGGCGCTCCGAGGAGGCGGGCCCGTTGACGGGCTACCTCAGCGAGGCCCAGGGCAAGGTCGAGCGCTTCGCCGAGCGGTTGGCCGATCGCGGTCCGCAGGGCGCGCTCGAGGATCTCGCCGGCTTCGCCCGTCGCAGGCCAGCCGTGTTCCTGCTCCTTGCGGGCGGTGCCGGGTTCGCCATCGGACGGATCACCCGATCCGGCGTCGCCGCCCACAAGGAATCCGCTGAGTCCTCACCCGGCAGCCAGGCACTTCCGCCGGCGCCGCCCTCCCCCGTGTCGACAACGGCGTCGACCGGGACGTCGGCGGCGCCGACGGAGGTGTCCTCGTCGGTCGGGGCGGCCCAGTGACCGTCGACAGCCCCGGCGCGCCGTCGACCCGCGATGACGACCGCGACCCGGCGACGCAGCCGCTGCGCCCGGATGCCTCGGTCACCGAGCTGCTCGGTGACCTGGCCGGCCAGATGTCCACGCTGTTCCGCCAAGAGCTCGAACTGGCCAAGGTCGAGACCAGGGACGAAGCCAAGCGAGCCGGCAAGGCCGCGGCGATGTTCGGCGGGGCCGGGGTCGCTGCCTGGATCGGACTGTTGATGGCGTCGATGGCGCTCGCCTGGCTCCTCGACCAGGGCCTCAACACGGCGCTGTCGTTCGCCATCGTCGCCCTGATGTGGATCGTCGTCGCCCTGGTTCTCGCCATGCGCGGCCGCCGCACCGTGGCCGACCTGCAGCCATTGCCCACCACCACCGCCACGCTCAAGGAGGACGTCGAATGGGCCAAAGCCCAGAAGCACTGAGAGACGAGATCGCCGGCACCCGCCAGGACATGAGCGAGACGCTCGAGGCCATCGGTGACCATGTCAGCCCTGGTCGCGTCATCGAGCGGCGCAAGAACCGCATCGTCAACGGCGTGCAGCAGTTCCGCGAGCGGGTGATGGGCTCGGCCAGCGACACGGCCAGCACGATCTCCGACGCCACCGGATCGGTCGCCGACTCGGCCCGCCAGGCACCCCAGGTCGTGGCCGAACGCACACAGGGCAGCCCGCTCGTGATGGGTGCCGTTGCCTTCGGGATCGGTTTCGTGGCAGCCGCCGTGTTCCCCGCCAGCCGCACCGAGAAGGAGGCGACCGGTCAGCTGATGGCCAAGGCCGAGCCGCTCACCGAGGAACTGAAGAGCGTCGGTCACGACGTCGTCGACAACCTCAAGGAGCCGGCGCGCGAGGCGGTCGAGACCGTCAAGGAGAGCGCCGCGTCGGGAGCCGAGCAGGTGAAGTCGAGCGCCCAGGACGCCATGCCGACCAGCGACGGGTCAACCGAGCCCGCGCTCGAGCGCTGACGGGGCTGACACCGCGTCGGTCAGGCGGGCAGCCAGTGCGGAGACGGCGGCGCGCAGTTCGTCGCCGGCTTCGACGCGGAACGGCACGGGCACGTTCGCCAGCCACGCATATCGCTCTAGCGTCCACGAACATGGACATCCTGCTCATCGCCGGCCTCTGGCTCGACGGCTCCGTCTGGGACGACGTCGCCGTGGCGCTCGAGGAGCTCGGCCACCGACCGGTCGCGTTGACCCTTCCCGGTCAAGGCGACGGATCGGCGTCCGCCACCCTCGACGATCAGCTCGCCACGGTCCTCGCGGCGGTCGATGCGGCACCGAGCGTGCCGATGGTCGTCGGGCACTCGGCGGCGAGCACCCTGGCGTGGCTCGCCGCCGACGCCCGCCCGCAGCGTGTCGCCGAGGTGGTCTTCATCGGCGGATTCCCGAACGCTGACGGGCAGAGCTACGCCGACTTCTTCGAAGTCGTGGACGGGGCCATGCCGTTCCCCGGTTGGGAGCCGTTCGAGGGGGCGGACACTGCTGACCTCGACCAGGCGATGAAGGCGTGGATCGCAGAGGCGACGATCCCCGTGCCCGAGGGCGTGAGCAAGGCGGTCGTGCGACTGTCCGACGAGCGCCGCTACGACGTCCCCGCCGTCCTGGTGTGTCCGGAGTTCACGCCGGCCGAGGCGCGAGCGTGGATCGATGCCGGCCAGATCCCCGAGCTGGCCAAGGCGGCGCGACTGGAGTTGATCGACATCGCCACCGGTCACTGGCCGATGATCAGCGCGCCTGCCGAGCTCGCTCGAGTCCTCGCCGCCATCGCCACATCGCCATGACGGATCGGGCAGCGGTGCGCGGCCAACGAGCAGTTCTGCGAACCGGTGAGGGATCTCTGTCGTAGGGACTCGGCGATGGGCGCCATGTGGCGTCCGCGCACCACGAGAGGGATTCCAGATGATCAACACCACCAACCGCCACATCCGTCGCCGTCTCGCCATGGCCGGCGTGACCATCGGCCTCGCCGCCTCGGCGCTCGTCGGGGTCGCGGGCAATGCCGCCGCAGCCGACTCGGCCGCGGTCGCCGGCGACACGCTCACGCATCAGCACCGGCAGCGGCGCCGATCGCTTGGCGCTGCGCCTCCAGGCCGGCCAGCCGAATCTGCTGCAGGTCGACTTCGGCGACGACGGGTCGGCTGAGCACACGTTCGACCGCAGCACGTTCTCGCGGATCGAGGTGTCGCTGGGCAGCGGCAACGACACGTTCCGCGTCGACAACGTCAACGGCGCCTTCAACGACGAGGCCACCACCGTCGACGGTGGCAGCGGCAACGACGTCATGGACGGCGGCGACAGCCGCGAGCTGTTCATCGGCGGCAGCGGCAACGACGCCGTCGACGGCAACCGCGGCGACGACACCGGCGAGCTCGGCTCGGGCAACGACAGCTTCCGCTGGGACCCGGGTGACGGCAGCGATGTCGTCGAGGGTGCCAGCGGCACCGACACGCTGGACTTCAACGGCGCCGGCGCTGCCGAGAACATGAGCCTGCAGCCGAACGGCGGCCGCACGCTGTTCCTCCGCGACATCGCCAACATCCGCATGGACATGGACAACGTCGAGCAGCTCGACCTCACCGCGCTCGGTGGCCCCGACACCGTCGCCATCCGCGACATGTCGGGCACCGACTTCCGCTTTGCTGCCGTCGACCTGGGTGGCAGCGACGGACAGGCCGACACCGCCATCGTCGACGGCACGGCACGCGCCGACCGCATCGATGTCACCACCGACGGCACGGCAGTCACCGTCGCCGGCCTGCCGACGACGACCAAGCTCACCGGCACCGAGACCATCGACCGCCTGCAGGTCAACGGTCTCGCCGGTGACGACACCATCGACGTCGCCGCCGACGTCGCCAACCGGATCCTGCCCGTCGTCGACCTCGGCGCCGACAACTGACGAGCAGCGGTTCCTGATGAGCTGGGTGTGGTTCTCGCCGAATGCGGCGAGGACCACACCCAGCTTCGGCGCGTCTGGGTCGTCAGCCGCCGGGCTGGTAGGTGCCGAAGCACCACACGTTGCCCTCGTGGTCCTTGGCCACGAAGTCCCGCGAGCCGTAGTCCTGGTCGGTCGGAGCCATCAGGATCTCGGCGCCGGCAGCGACGGCACGGTCGTGCATGCTGTCGACCTCGTCGAGGGAGATGTAGACGACGGCCGGACCGGTGTCGAACATCGAGCCTTCGGCGTGCGCGCCGAGCCCGAGCGGTGCGCCGTTCAGCGACAGCTCGACGTACTGGGTGGAGCCGTCGTCGGCCTTGTACGCCTCGTGCTGCACGAAGCCGAACGTCTCGACGAGGAAGCGGGCGCCGGCATCGAGGTCCCGATAGTGGACGACGGGATTGATCGTGGTGGCCATGCACCCATCATGGCCGCGCTGCGGCTCAGGGCTCGCCGTCGCCCGCCTGGAGCATCCCGAGGGCGCCCCGTCCGGGGAAGTTGAAGGCGTGGGTGACGATCGGGTACATCCCGTCCTCCGCCGTACGCAACTCGATCACCGCGCCCTGAGCGGGCGACAGATCGACGGCCTGCGATGCCCAATTGCCCTCGTTGCCGGCAGCGAGGTGGACACCTTCCTTGGTGACGTCGTGGAAGATCGTGCCGACGATGTGGAACGACGAGTCGATCGACGGACCGACGTCGAGCACGAACAGCCGCACGTCCTCGCCCGTCGGCACCTCGATGGGGTTGTCGGCGTACTGCCGTGCGATGCCGTTGAACATCACGAAGTCGGGCGCCGGTGTGGCCTGGTCCGCCTTCTCCAGCGAGGAGATCTCCCCTTGCTCGCCGAGGTACCACTCGTTCTGCACGAAGAAGAACTCGTGCTCCATCGGCGGCAACCCGCCTTCCGGTTCGACGATGATCATGCCGAACATCCCGTTGGCGATGTGGTGCAGCGTCGGATCGGTGCCGCAGTGGTACATGTACACGCCGGCGTAGTCGGTCGTGAACTCGTAGATGAGGTCCTCCCCCGGTGCGATCGAGCGCATCTCGTCGTTCCACGCCACCTGCGAGGCGTGGTAGTCGATGGAGTGCGACACCTCCGATGCCTCCGGGTTGACGAGGTGCACGCGGACGGTGTCACCGACGTGCGTGCGCAGCACCGGGCCGGGCACCGTGCCGCCGAACGTCCACACCTGCTGCTGGTAGCCCTCGGCTACCGTCATCAGCTTCTCCTCGACCTCCAGCTCGACCTCGATCAGGTCGCCGCCATCGGGCGCGCCGCCC
Source organism: uncultured Acidimicrobiia bacterium (assembly GCA_963822875.1). Classification (GTDB taxonomy): domain Bacteria; phylum Actinomycetota; class Acidimicrobiia; order Acidimicrobiales; family Ilumatobacteraceae; genus JALZMG01. The sequence goes on from CAWGJK010000001.1 coordinate 14,793, forward strand.
GGCACGAGGGTGACTCCCTCGCCCTCGCCGCGCTGGGGAGCGGTCGGGTCGCGCAGCTCATAGGGCGGTGCCGACTCGTCGGGCGCGATCGCCACTTCGGCGGCGCCACCGTGGGTGGCGGCGTCCGCTTCCGTCGACTCGCTCTCCGCGGCTGCCGCCGCCGAGGCCGGCGTGTTCACCATGCCGGTCATCCCGGCGTCCTCGTGGCCGGCGACCGTGCAGATGTAGGCGACCCCCTCCTCGGGCACGGTGAACTCGAACTCGACGCTCTCCCCTGCCGCCGCCACGACCGGCTCGCCGTCACCGAAGGTGATGTCGTGCTCGATCGTCCCGTCGTTGATGAGCACGCCGGTGTACGTCCCCGGTTCGGCGACGATCTCAGGCGGGGCGAAGGCGAACTCGGAGGCGACGAACTCGATGGTGTCGCCCGGTTGGTAGGTGACCTCGGCGGCGGCCGCGCCGCCGCCGCCGGCTCCGCCCGCCGAACCCGGAGCGTCCGGGGCATCATCGGCGCACGCCGCGCCGACGGATGCGAACAGCGCGGCGGCGGCGAACACCCCCAACAGACGACGCTTCGTGGACGGTCGGGTGCGCGGAAGTGCCATACCCGAGAGGTACGCCGACCGCTCCACGGTGGCCAGAGTCGAAGGTCCCTGGAAGACGGCCGCCGTCAGGGACGTTCGGCCCCTTCATCGCCGGCGCCCCGATCGCCGGCCTCCGTGAGCCCACCGACGGCAACACGCCGCCCGCTGACGGCTGCGGGTCATACGACGCGATGTCTCGCGGACCTGCCGAGCTCGAGTCGGACACTCACCTGCACGTGCACAAGGAGAACAACGGCAGGTTGCCGATTACGCAGGGCCGGCCTCACGGGCCACACGTTCGAGCCTGTCGCGGTAGTCGTCCCACCACGCCTGGTCCTCGCCGGGCATGTTGTCGTTGTCGAGGCGCAGGCCCGCCGCACCGTCGATGAGCTCGCGGACGATGTCGGCGTGCCCGGCGTGGCGATCCGTCTCGGCGAGCATGTGCACGAGGATCTGGTGCAGCGTCACCTCGCCGTGCTCGCCCCACCACGGCACGCGACCGCGCGCGTCCAGCTCCAGCGTGTCGATGGTGACATCGGAGTGCGCCCACACCCGGCGATACAGCCCGACGATGTCCTCGCGTGACTCGTCCGCCGTCGCCCACATGTCGGCGTTGGGCTCGGCATCGTCCTCCGTCCACGCCAGGTGCTCGGGGAACGGCCGGCCGAACGTGTCACCCAGGTAGCCCGACTCGACGCTGGCCACGTGCTTGACCAGCCCGAGCAGGTTGGTGCCGGTCGGCACCATGGGCCGGCGGACGTCGTACTCGGAGAGGCCGTCGAGCTTCCACAGCAACGCCTCGCGGGCGATCTGCAGGTAGCGCTGCAGCTCTGCCTTGGGGTCCACCACGGCCGCTATTGGACCACGAGGGCGGTGACCATGCCGAACATGCCGGCATTCGACTCGACGTGGTTGAGGATGTGGCAGTGCCACACCCACGTCCCCGCCAGCGTCGGGTTGATCAGGACGGTGTATCGCTCGCCCGGCGCCACGAGGATCGTGTCGGCGGCATAGGGGGCGTCGAGTGGCTCGCCGTCCTTGGCCACGACGAACTGCTCGAATCCGTGCAGGTGCATCGGGTGCACTTGCAATCCCTCGTTGAAGTACGTGAGCCGCAGCCAGTCGCCGACGTTGGCGACGATCGGGGTCGTGGCGGGGAAGCTCTTGCCGTCGAGGCTGAGACCGATCACGCCGGCGTCGTTGAGCACCATCGGCAGGTCCTGGGCGATCTCCAGGTCGGCGGGGATCTCGAGTCCCGACACCGTCTGTCCGGCGGGCATCGGCACCTCGTCGACGTAGAACGTCCCGAACAGGCCATTGGGGACGGACTCGTGGGCATGGGCATGAGCGTGGTACATGCCGATCGCCGGCTCGCTGACGGTGAACTCGTACGTGTAGGTCTCGCCGGTGGCGACGATCTCCTGCGTGATCGGTGACACGCCGTCCTGGTCGTTGGGAACGTCGATGCCGTGCCAGTGGATGTCCGTGCCGATCGGCAGCTCATTCGTCAGCTCGACCTGCACGCGATCGCCGACCGCGACGTCGATGCGCGGGCCGGGCACCATCCCGTTGTACGCCCATGCCTGGACGACCTCACCGGGGCGGACCTCCCAGTCGATGACACTGGCCGTCAGCTCGTAGCGCTTCGTGCCGTCGGGCAGCACCTCGGCCTCGAGCGGCTGGTTGCCGACACCCTCGGTCTCGGCCGGGAAGGCCATGATCGACTCGATCATCGCCTGGTCCTGCGCCGCGCCCTCCTCCGCGGTGAGCGTGTGGCTCTCGTGCTCCGTGGCCGTGCCGGCGGCTTCCTCGGTCGACCCCTCGGCGGCTGCGCCGTCGCCACCGATCGTCAGCGTGGTGGACATCCCGGACTCGGTGTGGCCCGGGATCGTGCAGTAGATCTCGTAGGCGCCCGGCCCGAGCTCGCTGAGATCGAGCTCCGTCGTCTCGCCCGCGGCGACGTCCGGCGACACCAGTTCCGTGTCGCGGACGGCGATGTTGTGGACCATCGTGCCGTTGTTGCGGACCGTGACGACGCCGGCGCTGGCGACGTTCGACGTCGACAGGTCGATGGCGAACTCGGACAGCGCGGCCTCGACCGCCTGGGACGCGACCGCTGTCCCGCCGCCGCCGTCGTCATCGTCGTCGCGCATCGCCAGGCCGACGGCGATGATGCTGGCGATGGCGGTGATCACGCCGAGGGCCAGCACGACCATCGTCCACGTGTCGCGGCTGATGCGGTAGCGCTGGACCTCGCGCTCGAGCTCGTCGAGGCGCGCGGAGTCGTCGATCACGTCTGGCATTGGGGATCTCCGTGTCTACTCGGCAGCGGCCCGACGGGACGCCTGATCGTCACCACTCCACGCCTCGCGCCCGACGACGTGGAACCTCCGTCCGGTGATGGCCACCGGTTCGATGCGCACGAAGCGGTGCTTCGGCCCGGCGTGCCACGGGAACAGCGGCAGATCGAGGGCATCGAAGAACTGCTGCAGTTGCTCGATCTCGACGGCATAGCCCTTGACCACCACGCTCCATGCGTCACCGGCGTCGGGATCGTAGCCGTCGCTCTCGAACGCCACGCTGCGTCCGAACAGCGCGGCGGCGAGCTTGGTGCCCTCGGCGGTGCGGAACACCACCGTCCCCCGGTCCACGACGTCGTTGATCGGGAAGATGTCCGGGTGATCCGTGATCGACACGGCGAGCCGGCCGACCTCACGCCTCCGCAGCAGGTCCAGGCACATGTGCGTGTCGAGGACGGTCATGCCGTCGGTCTCCATGCGCCCACGATGTCAACGCTGGTCGCGCCGTGCAAGGGTCGAAGGTCCCGCCCCTCCACACTTCCTGGCCGTCGGCGCGTAGGTGCCTGACCGCGTAGACGGCGGCGTCCGTGCGGCGGGTCACACCCAGCTTGGCCCGACGGAGGTGACGTCGTCATCGGATCCCGGCGCTCGCCGTGTTCGGCACTTCGACCGACGCTGAGGATGGGCTGATCCCGAGCGGTACCGGGCGTCGTCGTCGGACGTATCGGCAAGCCGCCGCTGGGCTGTCACAACGGCCAACCCTCCGGCGGAAGCTGTGGATCTCACGATCACCCTGACGAAGCGGCAGCTGTTCGATGTCCTGCTGCAAGGCGATCGCGGTAAGTCGGGCGAGGCGGCCATGGTTGGTCGATGACCCCGAAGTTGGAACCGCTGGCCGCGGCAGAAGGGGCGACCGCGGCGCCCCGCGACACAGAACGACGCGTGCCGAACAACGCGACCCGAACCCAGTTGCGAAGCCGGCGACGACAGCGCCGAACGATGTATGTCCTTTGCTCGAGTCATCGCATTGACGTGATGTGGGCGAGGGCCTACCTTCGAGTCGTTGCCCCGCACCAGCTGGAGGTCACCATGGCGCTTCCTCCGCCCGTTGAGTCGGACCTGGCCGCTGTCGGCGAGCGATACGGCCTCGGCCTCAGTGCCGCCGACGTGACATCGTTCGCCCCGTTTGCCGCTGGCCTGTTGGGCTCGTGGGAAGCCGTCGAGGAGCTGTACGCCCGGACCGCTCCCACCCCGCGAACCGACCGCCAGTGGAGGCGCCCGCCCGACTCCGACAACCCGCTCGGCGCGTGGTACGTGACGACCGAGATCCAGGAGTCCATCGACGGCCCGTTGGCCGGGCGCACTGTTGCCATCAAGGACAACATCATGGTGGCGGGTGTCCCGATGATGAACGGCTCAGAGACCGTCGAAGGCTTCGTGCCGACCCGCGACGCGACAGTGGTCACCCGTTTGCTCGCCGCCGGCGCAACGATCACGGGCAAGACGGTGTGCGAGGACCTGTGCTTCTCCGGCGGCAGCCACACCTCACGGACCGGGCCAGTGCTCAACCCGTGGGACCTGACCCGTTCGGCTGGCGGTTCTTCTAGCGGGAGCGCGGCGCTCGTCGCGGCCGGTGCCGTCGACGTCGCGCTCGGCGGCGATCAAGGCGGCTCGGTGCGCATCCCGAGCGCGTACAGCGGCACCGTCGGTCACAAGCCGACGTACGGCCTCGTTCCCTACACTGGGGCGTTCCCGATCGAGTTGACGATCGACCACCTCGGTCCGATCACCCGCACGGTTGGCGATGCGGCACTCGTGCTCGGCGTGCTCGCCGGCGCCGACGGCCTCGACCCGCGTCAGCCGACGGACGTCACGGTGGACGACTACGAGGCCGCCCTCGACCGCCCGGTCGACGGGCTGCGGATCGGGGTCGTCGGCGAAGGGTTCGGCATCCCCGACCTGTCACAGCAGGGCGTCGATGACGCTGTTCGGGCGGCGGTCGAGCAGCTTCGCGGCACCGGGTGCACCGTCGCCGACGTCTCGGTGCCGTGGCACCGCGACGCGATGCACGTGTGGAACGTGATCGCCACCGAGGGGGCCACCGCCCAGATGGTGGATGGCAATGCCTACGGAATGAACTACAAGGGTCTCTACGATCCCGAGTTGGTCGACTTCTACGGGCGGCAATGGCGCGAGCGGGCGACGCGATTCTCCGAGACCGTGAAGCTCGTCGTCATGGCCGGGCGCTACGCCATCGACACCGCACACGGGCAGCACTACGCGATGGCCCAGAACCTGGCCTTCGAGCTGCGTCAGGCGTACGACGCCGCGCTGGACGCACACGACGTGCTCGTCATGCCGACGCTGCCGCTGACCGCCACTCCCATCCCCGCGGCAGACGCCCCACGCGAGGAGTACATCGCCCGCGCCCTCGAGATGATCGCCAACACGGCACCGTTCGACGTCACCGGACACCCGGCGACGTCGGTGCCCGCCGGGTTGGTCGATGGACTCCCGGCCGGGTTGATGATCATCGGCCGGCACTTCGACGACGCCACCTGCCTGCGCGTGGCCCACGCGTTCGAGCAAGTCGTCGGTGGCTTCCCGGCCCCAACGATGACCGTGGCCATCGGAGGCGGGTCGTAGACGGGGTTCACGACCCGCGCGGGCAGCCACGCTCTCGGGGCGACCTGGGCGCGGAGAATCTCAGATACGAGACCGTGCGCGCCCAGAAGCACGACTGAAACGGTGCACGCTCACCCGCCGGAAGAGCTGGTGATGGCCTGCGGCTACCTTCCGACCATGACCAGCATCGCTCGATTCAGTCTCGTCGCTCTCGATTGCCCGCGACCGCTGGAGCTTGCGCGGTTCTACGCCGCCGTGACGGGCTGGCAACTTCGGGGCGAACCTGACCCCGAGGACGACTGGGTGCAGCTGGTCAGCCCCCAGGGAGCGACGATCGCCTTCCAGTTGGCCCCAGGTCATCAACCACCGACCTGGCCGAGCGATGATCGTCCCCAGCAGCTCCACCTCGACTTCGACGTCGCTGATCTCGAAGCCGGTGAGCAGGCGGTCCTCGCCATCGGCGCGACGAAGGCGGACACCCAACCCGGTGGGCAGAACTTTCGGGTCTACCTCGATCCGGCGGGCCACCCCTTCTGTCTCGTCCTCGACCACTGATCGCCCGGGCGGGTATCCAGAGGAGGACGCTGAGTTTTCGCCGCCTGCCGCGTGGGGCGGGGGCCAATCAGTTCGACGGAGAGCCGTCGTACGAGGAGGGCATCCACAGCCAGCGTTCTGTGTGGTCGGTGCAGGTGACGCGATGAAGGATCTCGACTTCGGTCGCGGCCATGCGGACGGTGCCGGCGAGCTCGGGACCGAAGCCGAGAACGGCGGCGGCGGGTTGCCAGACGCAGGCGCGCGGTGCTGCGCCGTTCGGCGAGGAGATCGCTGCGGCGGGTGGCGTCACCGCGAGCGCGGCGACGATTCCTGCCGCACCCGCCTTCCAGCGGCGGCCTGCTCCGTGGCGGGAGCTCGCTCGTCTGATCAGAAGATCGGTGGTCATGGGGCCACCATCGGCACCGGGCCCCGGCGACCGCAATACGACGATGCGCGAACACGGCGGCCGAGCCGTGTGCGATCGGCTCTGACCAGGGCGTTCACCGGTCCAGTGGCGAGCTTCGGTGTCGTTGATCCGTGCCGAGCACGGATGCTCTCCGAGGAGTGATCTGCGACACTGGCGGCATGGACGAGCCCGCCGGCGACGTCCTCGGCCGATCGGGTGTTACCAGGCGTGAGGCCGAGGTGCTCGACGCCTTGTCAGAGCGGCTGACGAACTCGGAGATCGCGGCTCGGCTTGGGGTGTCCGAGCGCACTGTCGAGAGCCACGTGTCGTCGTTGCTGCGCAAGCTCGGGGTCCACAACCGCGTCGACCTGGCACGTCGCGGCGTTTCGCGACGAGCGATGACGGCGCGGCGCGATCAGTTCCCGCACCAGCTCGAGGCGATCGCCCGCAGAGGAGTGTGCGTCGGTCGCGACGAGGAGTTGCATCGGCTGTTGGCCTGCAGGGAGCGGGCGGCTGACGGAACAGTCGTCGCCGTCATCCGTGGCGAGGCCGGGATCGGCAAGTCTCGGCTCGCCGCTGCCGTCGCTGCGGCGGTGCACCAACGCGGAGGTCGAGTCGCCCTGGGGAGCTGCACCGACGGCCGGCAACGGCCGTACGAGCCGTTCGCCGCCCTGCTCACCATCGAAGGCCGAGCCCGGGTCGGTGCTGACCTCGTCATCGACCCGGAGCGCGACCGTGTTGCCGTGCAGGCCGCTGTGCACGAGCACCTGCTGGAGGCGGCCCGTGTGCACCCGACGCTGTTCGTGATCGAGGACCTGCACTGGGCGTCCTCGGCGACGAGGGACGTGGTGAGTTACATCGCACGGATCGGGGGTGACGCACCGCTGATGCTCCTCATCACCTTTCGGGATGAACCGCAACTCGATGGCGGCGATGTCGGAGACTTTCTCGCACGCCTCGCATCACTGCCCACGGTCGAGTTCGTCACGCTGTCGGGCCTCGACGCGACCGCGGCGGCGAGCGTCATACACGCCGTCGGTGGTGATCTCGATCCGGAGTTCGCCGTGTGGCAGACCGGTGGGAATCCGCTGTTCCTTCGCGAGCTGGCAAGGGATGGCGAAGGCAGTCGATCGCTTCGCGAGATCGTCGCGGCCAGATTCGGCCGGTTCTCGTCCGCTGATCTCGAGGTGCTCGACGCGGCGACCATCGCCGGTGAGCAGATCGACGTGTCGCTCGTCGCCTCGACGGTCGATCGTTCCGTCGACGAGGTCCTCGACACGCTTGAACGAGCGGAGACGGCTGGGCTGATCGGTCCCGGAGCACGTCCAGGGCGCTTTGCCTTCACCCACGACGTCTTCCGGTCCGTGCGCTACGCATCGCTGCCCTCCAGCAGCAGGATGCGGCTGCACGCGGCGATCGCACGTGCCCTCGACCGCCGTGCCACCGACGATCGAGACATCGCCGAGCGAGCACGTCACGCCTGCCTCGGCGGCCCGCGCTTCGATCCTGCGTGGGCCGCCGACCTGGCCCGGCGCGCCGGAGACGCCGCCTTCGATGCGACCGACTACAGCGAGGCGGCCGAGCACCATCGACGTGCTCTCGGGTCGCTCGACCTCCTCAGCGATGACCTCGACGACGTCCGTCTGGAGGCGTCGATCCGTTTGGGTTCGTCGCTCGTCCTGATGGGCGATCCGGAGGGTCTGACGATGCTGCACGCGGCCGCCCGAGCCGCCCAAAGCAGCCGGAATCCGCTTGCCCTTGCCCGCGCCCTCTGCTCGATGACGCCGCTACCCGGCGCCAGCCCCACGACATCAGTGCCCGATCCGGTCTTCCGATCGCTGGCCGAAACGGCACTCGGCTGGCTGCCGCCCAGCGAGGCGACCTGGCGGATCAGGATGCTGGCCCTGCTCGGCTCGCATCTGGCGGACACCGACGATCCAGAGCAGGGAGCCGCGATGGTGCGCGAGGCCGTGGCCGCGGCACGCCAACTCGATGACGCCACGACGGTCGGCAGAGCCCTGCTGTCGCAGCGTTTCCGCGGCGGTCCGCTGGAACTGGACGAGCGACTCGAGTGCGGCTCCGAGCTGGTGGAGCTGGGCGACCGGCTCAACGTCGAGGTCTTCTCCTCCGTCGGCCGCCAACAGCTGTGGTGGTGCTACCGCGAGCTGGGCGAGCGCGAGCAGGCGGACCACTGGTACGGCGAGGCGGCCGAACGGATGCCTCTTCCCGACCTCGAGCAGCTCTCGTATCCCCCCTCCGTGGCACTCTTGGACGGCGACCTGCGACGCGCCGACCACCTGACCAACGTGTTGAGCGATGCCCACGGCGATACGCCGCTCGGCCGCGGCTACGCCGCGGTGTTGCGCATGGCCATCGCAAACCATCGGGGCCGGCTCCCGGATCCCGGACTCCTGGAACGCATGCTGGCGTCCAACATCTGGTTCAGCGAGTTGGTCAAGGGGCTGCTCGGGCGGAGCCTGGCGCGCAGCGGCCGGTTGGCCGATGCACGCCAGCTCCTCGACAGCGCTCGACGTGATGGCTTCTCCGCCGGGTACGCCGCGCGCGGCGGGGCACTGAGCGCCACATGCTGGGCCGAGGTCGCCGCCATCGCTGCAGACACCGGCGCAGCGAGAGATCTCGAAGCCGTGTTCGAGCGCCTGGCCGGTCGATTCGTGGACGACGGGCTGTCGGTCTGGGACACGGTCGATCGGGTCCGGGCGTTGCTGCGGCTGACCATCGGGGACGCGCGTGGGGCGGCCGAGATCGCGACCGGAGCGATCGTGGCCAGCCGTCGGCGTCGGACGCCGGTCTTCCTCGCCCGAGAGCTCATCGTCCTCGCCTCGGCACAGCAACACCTGGGTGTCGACGACACCGACGATCTGGTCGCCGAGGCGTTCGCGATCGCACGGCGCACCGCAGCCCGACTGATCGTCCACGACGCCCGACTGCACCTCGGCCAGCGGCACGCGGTCCAGGCACCGGATCAGTTCGGGTTGACCCGGCGGGAGCGAGAGGTCGTCGATCTCGTCGCAGCGGGCGCGAGCAACACCCAAGTCGCCACAGCACTGGCGATCTCACCGTCAACCGTTCGCAAGCATCTCGAGCACGCCTACGAGAAGCTCAACGTGTCGAGTCGAACGGCCGCCGCCGCACTCACCGCCGATAGCCGATCAAGCCGCTCCGCCCCGAGCCAGGCGCCCTGACCCGCCCACCACACGAACACCATGCACCCGTTCCCGGTCGGGCGGAAAGACGCTCGGCCCGCGACTGTCCGCGATCAGCGGGGAATGAGCCGGTCCCGCCGGTCCCGGCACTACCGAATACGGTCAGAGAGCGTTCGGTGCGCGCCGTCTGGCGGATGGTCGGTCCGGGCCGGCCGGGGGCGCCCGTCTCGGGGATGCTCGGCCTCGATGCAAAGGCCACACCGATCGCCGAGTCGGTGGTCCCGTCAATCTGGGCGCGGTCAGTCTCAGGGGGCGACCTGGGCGCGGAGAATCTCAGATTCGAGACCGTGCACGCCCAGAAGCACGACTGAAACAGTGCGCGCCCAGATCGACGCAATCACGCCCTCACGACGGCTCGGCGTTCGCCCTGCCAGCGATTGCGAGTGACATCGACTGCAGCGGCAGTGACCGACGGCAGACAGGGTCACGAGCACAGAACGCTCTGTAGCGGAGTGTCCTCGAACGACGGGGAGTATCCCGGGCCGCCGCGTCCTCGATCGGATCCTGCTGGTCGGGGTGTTCGCAGATCAGCGCGGAACGTGGTGCCGCTGCAGCCATTCCTCGAGCGTGGCGAAGAAGGCAACCGGCTCGTCCAACCACGGGAAGTGGGAGCTGTGCTCGAACACAACGATGTCGGCGTTGGAGACGCAGCGAGCGATCCGGTCGGCCTGGGGCCAGGCGGTGAACGGGTCATAGCGACCAGCGAGCACCAAGGTCGGCGCGGTGATCGACGCGAGCCGGTCGACTGAGCTCCATTCGGCCAGCACCTCAAACCCGCGCCGCATTGCTGAGGCACTGAACACCGTCGAACTCATCTGGGACCGCAGCACCTCCGGATCCGCACGATGGACGTACGCTGGCGCCAGTGCCCCCATCGCTGCGGCCAGGTCCTCGTCGGCCTCGGGCGCTGAGGCCAGCATCTCAGCGAAGACCGACGGCACCGACGGACCTGGCGGCGCCGGCTGCTCACCCGTTCCGAGCTGGCCAGGCGTGGTGCACACGAGCACCAACGCAGCTACCGCATCGGGCTGCCGGATGGCGAGTTCCTGGGCGATGAACCCTCCGTAGGAGTGCCCGATGACGACGAGCGGCCGATCACCGGCGACTGCCCGGCCCACTGCCAAGGCATCATCGGCCCAGCCTGCCATCGTGAGCGTGGCCGGGTCGGGACGGGCCGAGCGCCCGTTGCCGCGATGGTCCAAGTAGATCAGCTGCAGGACGTCAGCGAGCTCGTCGAACGATCGGTAGACGGTGTGGTCGACACCGAGACCCCCGTGCAACACCAACGTCGGGACACCGTCACCGACGACCTCCATGTACAGAGCCGTCGATACCCCTCACACCCGGTCTCCTTCCCCTCGACCTCACGACGCTCAGCCCAGCGCCGCACGCCCAGCATCGCGTCACTCTGCGAGATGCGCGAGGGATGACAACGCCCGCTCCCGTCCGGTCACTCCGAGGGCGCGTCGTTCAGTCTGTGGACCTGAAGGGGCGTGAGGGCAGAAGCTCGAGGATCTTGTCGAGAGGGTGTCTGTCGACGAGCGGATCAGCATGCCGGTGGACCCGCACCCACTCCGGTCCACGACGCTCGAACACCTCGGTCACCCGCAGGTCCCAGCGACGTGGCTCCACGTGGCCCCGGAAGTTGACGGTCGCCGATTCGATGAGCACGAGCCATGCGACGTCGCCGGTCACCGCACCGTTCAACACCTCGACGTGGCCAGTGCCCGACTTGAACTGGGCGACTGCTCGACGCTGTCCCGGCGTTGCCTCGGTCGCCCCGACGCCGGCGCCGCCGAACGCGCCGAGGATGGTCGAGGTCTCGTCGTGGAACTCGTAGCCGCTGCTGTCGCCGTTGATCCACGCCGCGTGATCTCCGGCGATTCGGTCCCGCAGCTGCACGAGTACGTCGTCGTCAATCGGCATCCGCGAGTGTCTCACGATCGTTCAGTCGCCTTCTCCTGGAGGCGACTCGGTCGCGCTTGCTCGAGGTGTTGCGCTTCGAGGTGTCAAGAGCCAGCAGGATCTGCTCGCTGGCCCTCGACAACGCCGAGTTCGTCGCCCGTCTCGCGACGGTCGGGCTGTGCGGACGTCCCCCGGTGGCGTCAGCCGTCGCTGATGTTCATGTACAGGCCGCTGCGGATCAGGTCGGCGGTCGGGTCGGCCATCACGCCCATCCAGTACGCCTGCCACTGTTCGTCGCTGGCCGTCTTGTCGGCATAGACGCCGTAGGCGTCGAGGTCGCTGAACGCGGTCGTCACCAGCAGCGTCAAGGGATGGAGTCCGATCAGCGACTGCATCACTCGGGCCTGGCCGCCCAGCCGCTCGATGTGCGGGATCGCCGTCATCACGTTGCCCATCAGATCCATCAACCGCCCCGGCCGCGCCCGCCACTGCGTCGCCAGGACAACCCCGAGCGGCCGATCCGCGCTGGGCTGGAACGTGGCGTCGATGTCGACGAACAACGAGCTCTCGACCTCGACCGCCGCCGCGTCGGAATTGACCCGCACCCAGAACTCCTGCCACTGCTCGTCGGCCAGCACCTTCTGCAGGCCGGCCGCATAGTCGGCGTTGCTGGCATGGTTGATCGACGTCGCGATCACCCCCACATCGCTGCCGGCGATCGCCTGCAGATTGACGGCCTGCAAGCCGAGGCGTCGGAGATGTCCCAGCCCCTCAGCGGTGGCGGCGAGGTGGTCGACCAGCTTGCCGGGCGCGGTTCGGAACCCGTAGAGGGCGATGACTGCCATGATGCTCCCTCGTTTCGGCCGGCGGCCCGTCCGCCAGCATCGGCACCGTACCCCAAACGGGGGACGTGCGTCGCCAGGTCCCTGGCATTGCTGCTGCCGTCGGACGGACCCTTTGGGCTGCGTTCTCGGGCTGCCGGACGGATCGTTACGGTCGGGGCATGACAGATTCGTTCGACTTCGTCGTCGTGGGTGGTGGGTCGGCGGGGGCCGTCGTCGCGGCACGACTGTCGGAGGACCCGACCTGCCGAGTGGCGCTGGTGGAGGCCGGCGGCCCGCCGCCGCCAGCGGAGCTGATGCCGGCGGCCTGCCCGGTGTTGCAGCTGGATCCGGCCACGGACTGGATGTTCACCGCCGACGCTGGGCGCTGCGGCCTCGGGCTCGAGGGCGGCCGGATGATGGTGCCGCGGGGCAAGATGCTCGGCGGTTCGTCGGGCATCAACTACATGGCGTACGTGCGTGGGCACCCCGGCGATTTCGACGAGTGGGCGGCCGGCGGCGCCGAGGGCTGGAGCTACGACGGTGTCCTTCCGTACTTCAAGAAGAGCGAGGGCCTGGCCACAAGCGGCGACGTCGTCATCGACGGCGACGCCCACAACACCGACGGACCGCTCGGTGTGGCCGTGCGAGCGCCGGTGATCGCCGGAGCGCGTGACTTCGTCACGGCGGCCGTGGCCGCGGGAATCCCGGCCGGCGACTACAACGGGCGCGACCGCGGTGGTCCCGCTGGCGTCGTCTCGCTGATGCAGACGACAACGCGCGACGGCAAGCGCTCCAGCACGTATCACGCCTTCTTGGAGGGCGGGCCCGAGCAGCGGCCCAACCTCGAGGTGGTCTGCGGCGCCCATGTCACGCGGGTGGTCCTCGACGGCGACGACCAGCTGCGTGCCACCGGCGTCGAGTACCGCACCGCTGACGGCACCACCGCGACGGCGTGGGCGGCCAAGGAGGTCGTGCTCTGCGCCGGCGCGGTCGGCTCGCCGCACATCTTGATGTTGTCGGGCATCGGCCCGCGCCACGAGCTGGAAGCAGCAGGCGTATCCTGCCGCCTCGACGCTCCTGACGTCGGTAAGCACCTCAAGGACCATCTCCAGGTCGGGCTGTTCTTCCCGGCGCCCGGCGGTGGCGTCTCGATGATGGAGATGGGCATTTCGATGGGACCCGACGCGCTGCGGGCGCCCGCTGGACCCTTGCCGGCCGACCCGGCCGACGACGCCAATCTGCCGGCAGAGCTCCAGGCGCTCAAGGAGATGGCCGAGCAGCGGCTGACGGAATGGGCGACCACCGGGCACAGTCTCGTGTCGTCGTCGTTGTACGAGGCCGCCGCCTTCTACTCCACCGGCCTTGACGACCATCACACCCACGACGTCCAACTCGCGGCATTCGTCTGCGGCTACAACAACGACATCTGGCAGCGGTGCCTGCGCGTCGATCCCGACGTCTACTTCGACGACGCCGCCGTTCGGCTCGCTCCGGACGCCGAGTCGGTCCTCCTCCTCGCCAACCCGGTGCAGCCCCACAGCGAGGGCGAGATCGTCCTCGCCAGCGCCGACCCCGCCGACCATCCCGACATCCGGATGAACTACTACGCCGACCCCCACGACGTGACGGTCATGGTCGCCGCGCTGCGACGTGTCCTCGACATCGCCGCGAGCTGGCCCGGCGAGCGCCCGCTCGGCGACTGGCTTGTCCCGCCGGCGCTCGCAGCCAAGCACGGCCACGCGCCCGGTGACACGGCGAGCGACGAGCTCCTCATCGACATGGCGCTGCACTACTCGTTCACCGTGTACCACCTCACGAGCACATGCCGGATCGGGAGCGTGGTCGATCCACGCCTGCGCGTCCTCGGCGTCGCCAACCTGCGCGTCGCCGACGCCAGCGTGATGCCCAACGTGGTCAGCGGCAACACGAACGCCGCCTGCATCATGATCGGCGAGAAGGCCGCCGAGCTGCTCGCCGCCGACCACGGCGTGCGCCTCACTGAGATGGTCGGCTCGGGCGCCTGAGCGCCGGCCCGGAACTCCAGAGGAGGCAAGGACTGAGCCGTTTCAACGGGAATGGGCGCGGCTGCCCGGCAGGCTTCAACTGGTCCCGTCGAGCGCTTCGAGAACGATCACGGGCGTCTCGGTCTTCCTCCGGGCGGCATACGCCTCGAGGTCCGGATTGATCGCGACCCAGCGCTGCCACAACCGATCACGCTCGTCTCCCGCTGTGGGGCGTGCCCGCACAGGGCGAGGATGCTGGCCTGCCAATCGAACTGCAGCGTCCGGGTGCTCCTCGAGGTTGAGCCACCACGAGGGATGACCCTCGTCCCAGCCGTTCATCGCCAGCGTCACAAGGTTGGGGCCGTCTTCGATGTAGCCGACGATGACGTTGCGTTCGTTCCCCGTCTTCCGCCCGATGGTCGTCAGACGAAGCGCACCCCAGCCGCGCTTGTTCGACGTGGTCCACAAGAAGCGGCCGCCGCTGAGTCCGTACAGCGCTCGATGAGCGCGCCAGGCCGTGTGCACGAACCACGGCGGCGGGAGTCTCGGCGGTCGGGGTGCTGACGTGTTCATCGTCGCTTCGAGACCACTCGAATCACGGTCGAAAGCATGCCATCGTCCAACCGGCCACACCACCGATCGCGGGCGCGACGAGTTCTTCGGAAAGAACACCGCCATCGGTGGCGCCGGATCGTCCGGAGAAGCGGCGACGCCGCGGCCGGCCCTCGACATGAGCAGCCACGATAGGGTCCGCTCATGGCCCGAGCCGGACGTTGCCTGTGCGGCGAAGTGACCTACGAGCTCACCGGCGACCTGATCGCCACGGCCGTGTGCCACTGCCAACACTGCCAACGCCAGAGCGGCGGTGCCTTCTCCGTCAACCTCCTGGTCCACGAGTCGCAACTGACCGTCTCGGGTGTCCTGCAGACCTACGAGGAGACCGGCGAGCGCGGCGATGCCGTGTACGTTCGTCGTCGCTTCTGCGGCTCATGTGGCTCGCCGATCGTCTCGGAGATCGTTCAGACGGCGGGTCTCGTCGCCGTCAAGGCCGGAACACTGGACGACACGTCGAACGTCCAGCCGACCGTCGAGGTGTGGTGCATTGACCGACAGCCATGGGTGACGCTCCCCGGCATGGCTGCATCGCTCGAGCGTGAGTGACCGCTCATCGGAGTTTCGACCGCGCACTCCAGATGAAGTATCCCGGGACCGGGCACCCGTGCGTGGCTCAGTCGTCCGCGCGACAGCAGACTTCCAGTTCCATGCCGTCGGGATCGCGGAAGAACAGCGACCACTCATCTTCCAGCCGTTGGATCTCGCCGACCTCCTGTGCGCCGGCGGCGACGAGACGCTCTTTGACGGCCTCGAGGGTGGCGCGCGAGTCGACAGCGAGGGCGTAGTGGTCGATCGCACCGCGGCCACCTTGCCGTCGCCGGTCGCCGATCATCTCCGCGGCGGAAACCTCGAAGACGTTGAGTGCCGCTCCGCCACCGAGATCCAACACCTTCATCCAAGGGTGGCCGTCACGTGTCGGCACCTCGAGCGTGACAACGGCCTCGAAGGCCTCCTCGTAGAAGCGGACCGTCAGATCCATGTCGGTCGTGAGGGTCGCGACGTGGTTGAATCCGTTGGTCACGGGCATCGCGGGCAAGGTACACCGGCATCCGAGATTGCACGTCCACCAGGTGCTGGCCACCTGCGTGGAGTTCCGCCCCTCGGTCGACATCTTCGTCGAATAGGCGCGCCGGCGTGGCACCCGGTGCTGGTGGGCCCCGCCGACCTCACCCCCTCGCCGTGACGACGGTGACCGGCAGCGAGAACTTGCGCTCGACGCGGGAGGGAAGGTCCTGGCGCAGCCAGCGCGACAGCGTCGTCGGCAACGTGGAGATGATGATCTCGTCGATGGGTGTCGAATCGATCACGACGCGCATGGCGCGCACCGCCTCGGACTCGCCGACCTCGCCGGTCACGGTCGCGCCGAGGCCGCGCATCCACTCCAGGCCGTAGCGCAGCCGCTCCTCGGCGAGCTCGCGCTCGTCGGGACCATGCAGCGTCGGGACGACACCCGCCTCCATCGCCGAGAACCCGGCGGCGATCCCGATCGGCGGCGCAGGCGGCACCGGCACCAGGAGGTGGAAGTCGCACGGCTGGTTCGCCAGGCGCTCCTTGATCACCGCGGCGAGCTCGTCACCCCCGACCGTCTTGTTGGCGACCACCAGCACGTGGCGCATGGCGGCACACTAGGTCGGGTCAGCCCCGACCGGGACCTGCTGCGGCGAGGCGGGCGTGGAGGCGGCTGCGCAGCTCGTCGGTGTCGTACGAGCGATAGGCGCGCCGCTTGCGCTCGACCGCCACACCGGCCGCGACGACGCCGGCGAGCGTCGCCACACCCAGGACCTTCCACCAGCGCACCGACCTACAGTACGGCCGTGCCGCCGGCCGCAACGATCACCGCCGACGAGGCGATCGCCAGCGCCGCCACCGCCGACATCTGGCTGTTCCGCGGGCGGTCCATCGCCGACCGGGCCATCCGCGTGGCGACCAACGCACCGGTGAACCACGTGTCGATGGTCGTCGCCCTCGACGACCTGCCGCCGCTGCTCTGGCACACCGAGCTGGGGCGCTCGTTGGAGGACGTGTGGACCGGCGACCACCATCGCGGGGCCCAACTCAACCGACTCGACGAGGCGTTCGACGTGTGGACCGGCAAGTACGGGCAGCGGGCGTACGTGCGCCAGTTCAGCGGCACGGTCACCCGGCCGATGGAGGACGAGTTGCTGCGGGTGATCGCGGCCTACAACGCCAAGCCGTTCCCCACGACGAGCCGCCTGGCGCGGCGCTGGGTCGCCGGCCGCTTCCGCAAAGAGGCCAGCGGTGAGGCCGTCTACTGCGCCCAGCTGATGGCGATCACGTTCCGGCGGATGGGGTTGCTCGACCCGAAGCGGCCGTCCAACTGGTACGACCCGGGCAAGTTCTGGAGCGGCGACCGGCTCGAGCTGGCAGACGGAGCGGTCCTGGGCACGGAGATCGAGGTCGTCTGACCCTCAGCCCACCGCAGTCGCTGACTCCGGCGCGCTGTCCCCGGTTGGTGCGGTTGCCGTCATCAGCGCGATGATCGTCTCGCGGTCGGATGCCGACGGCCGTCCCCAGTCCGGGCGGTAGCCGAACAGTTCGCGCAGTGGTCGCGCCGACGTGGCGGCATCGAGCAACTCGACGTCGTCGGCGTCGATCAGCGCCGGGTGCTCCACGCCGCACGCCTCGGAGACCTTCAGCAGGTCGCGGCGCAATGTCTTCACGTAGTTCGCCGCGCGCACCGACTTGAGCGCCGGGTCGAGGCCGCGGCTGAGCCAGGCGTTCTGCGTGGCCACGCCGGTCGGGCAGCGGTCGGTGTGGCACTTCTGCGCCTGGATGCACCCCAGCGCCAGCATCGCCTCACGTCCGACGTTGACCGTGTCGACGCCCAGGGCGAAGGCGATCACCGCGTTGTCGGGCAGCCCGAGCTTGCCGGCGCCGGTGAACACGACCCGCTCGTGGAGGCCGCGCTCGGCGAACACGGCGTAGACGCGCGCGAAGCCGAGGCGGAAGGGCATGGCGACGGAATCCGTGAAGATGAGCGGTGCCGCACCGGTGCCGCCCTCACCACCGTCGATGGTGACGAAGTCGACACCGCGGTCTCCCACCGCCATCAGGTCGCCGAGCTGCTCCCAGAACGCCATGTCACCGACGGCGGACTTGACGCCGACCGGCAGGCCCGTCTCGGCCGCCAGCAGCTCGACCCAGTCGAGCATGCTGTCGACGTCGGAGAACTCGGCGTGGCGTGACGGGCTGATGCAGTCCTTGCCCATCGGGATGCCACGCGTGGCGGAGATCTCGGGCGACACCTTGGCCGCTGGGAGCAGGCCACCGAGCCCTGGCTTGGCGCCCTGGGAGAGCTTCACCTCGAGCGCCTTCACCGGCGCCGACGCGACGAGGTCTTTCAGCCGCGCCAGGTCGAAGCGTCCCTCGTCGTCACGGCAGCCGAAGTAGGCGGTGCCGATCTGGAACACGAGCTCGCCGCCGTGACGGTGGTGCGGCGACAGCCCACCCTCGCCGGTGTTCTGCGTGCACCCGACGAGCGCGGCGCCCCGGTTGAGCGCCTCGACGGCCGGCCCGGACAGCGACCCGAAGCTCATCGCCGAGAAGTTGACGACGGAGTCCTGACGGAACGCACCCCGGCGACCCCGAGCGGCTCCGAGGACCTTGGCGCACGGCACCCACGCTTCTTGGCCGGCAGGCGGCGACGACGGCGGAGCCACGCGGGCGAACGTGGCGTGCTTGACGATCGGGTACGACAGCGTGTGCTCGATGTCGTTGTCGGTGCCGAAGCCGAAGTAGTTGTTCTCCAGCTTCGACGAGGCGTACACCCACCGGCGCTGGTCGCGACTGAACGGCCGCTCCTCGTCGTTGCCGGCGACCACGTACTGGCGCAGCTCCGGCCCGACCGCCTCGATGAAGTAGCGGGCGTGGCCGACCACGGGGAAGTTGCGCAGCAGGGCGTGCCGGCGCTGGACGAGATCGTGCACGGCTACGGCGGCCACCGCGGCGACGCCCGGAGCGAGCCGGGAGATCCACCTCATCGTGGCCAGCCTGCCCCGCGGACGGCAGGGTTGAACCGACCTGGATCAGTGTTCCGCCATCGCCTCGACGATGCGGGTGAGCACCGCTGGTCCGGTGGCGAAGTTGAGGCGGGCGAAGCCGATCCCCTGCGGGCCGAAGCGAGGCCCCGGGCTGAGCTCGACGCCACGGCTGCGGAACACCTCGGCGGGATCATCGCCGAAGCCGAGCGCACGGCAGTCGAGCCAGGCGAGGTACGTCGCCTCGGGCACGCAGTAGTCGACGTCGGGAAGGTGCTGTTGCAGCAAGGTGGCGAGGAGGTGCCGGTTGACGTCGAGCTGTTCGGCGACGGCGCGCTGCCACGAATCGCCAGCAGTCCACGCCGCCTCCGTCGCCAGGACGGCCATCAGGTTGGGCGCGCCGAAGTAGTGCCACGGCAGCGCCTCCAGGGCGCGCTGCATCTCGGCGAACCCGGCGTGCATGATCGCCCAGCGCAACCCGGCGAGGTTGAACGCCTTCGAGGACGAGGAGATCGTCACCGTGCGTGCCTCGACGTCGGCAGCGAGCGAGGCGAACGGCACGTGGACGTTGGGTGGGTGGACCAGCTCGGCGTGGATCTCGTCGCTGATCACGACGAGGTCGTGACGACCGGCGATCTCGGCGATCGTCGTCAGCTCGTCCACCGTGAACACGTGCCCCGTCGGGTTGTGCGGATGGCACAGCACGAGCAGCCGTGCCGGATCGGTGGCCAGGCGGGCGTCGAGGGCATCGTGGTCGAACACCCACCGGTCCCCCGCCCGCTCGGCGGGAACCTCGACGACGCGCCGGCCGGACTGGGAGATGGCGGCGAGGAAGGGGTGGTACGCCGGCATGTGCAGGACGATGCCGTCGCCGGGCTGCGTGAGGTGGTGGATCGACGCGACGACGCCCTGCATGACATCGACCAACTCGTGCAGGCACCCCTCGTCCGGGTGCCACCCGAATCGGCCGGCCATCCGCTCGGCGAACAGCGCCGGCAGCGGAGAGCGACCGATTCCCGGCCAGCGCGGATAGCCGACGTCCGTCGTGGCAGCGTGTACCAATGCGTCGCGGATCGCAGGCGCGACCGGGAAGTCCATGTCGGCGACCCATGCCGCCAGCCGGCCGTCGATGCTCGACCACTTCGTGCCGGGCCTCGCCCGCACGTCGTCGAGCGACAGGTCGAGCATCTCCTCGGTCACGGGTCCTGCCCCGGCCACTCGTCCGGTGAGTGGCCCAGCTCGACGAAGCGTCGTTGCATCGTCAACGGCATCTCCATCGGTCGCCCGGCGCGGAGGTCGGCGATCTGCTCGCCATCCTCCGCCCACACGTGGCACGTGTTCATGTTCGCCCGCATGACCTGCTCGCGCTGCACGTCGCCACCGCCCGCCTGGCGCACCGCCTCCGCCCGCATCGACCACGTGCACTGGATGACGACCGGGGCCATCGCCAGCAGCAGCGCCGTCGTGTGCGTGCAGCCGCGTGGCCCACCGAACAGCTCGCGCACGCGATGGGTGAAGCCCCTGGCGATGGACAGTCCGACCAGGCCGCGGTAGTGCTCGATGATCACCGGACAGGTGGTGTGCGGGTGCGCCGCGAAGTCGACACGCGCGTCGACGATCTCCAACGATGGGTAGGCGATCTCCAGGTCGACGAGCATGTGGTGCATCGTCAGGGGCTCGGTGTCGTCGGCGAGGTACAGACCTGGCGGCTTCTGATCGCGGACCGCGCCGCGGATCAGCAGCCGATCATCGGCGAGGCGGTAGGCGCGGACCCGATACTCGCGGTCGTGGAGGACGTCGAGGCCGTCCGGGTCAGGGGGGATGACGGCGTCGGTGCGGAACATGCCCACTGTCGTACCCGTCCTCGCGCCGCCGTGTCGACCCGGGATACCGTCAGCGTCATCGACCCCTTCACGCTCCATGGCCAACACGTCGAGCTCGTCCCGCTCGCCGCCGAGCACGCCGCCGACCTGGCCGCGACTGCCGAGGGCGACCGTTCGAGCTACGAGTACACCGAGGTGCCGTCGTCGGTGGAGCACGCCGCGGACTACATCGAGCGCCTGCTCACCCAGCGAGACGCAGGCTCGGCGGTGCCGTTCGCCCAGCGCCGGGTCGCCGATGGGCGCCTCGTCGGGTGCACCCGCTTCATGGAGTTGCGCCGCTGGCGCGGCCGGGACGAACCGGACGAGGTGGAGATCGGCGGCACCTGGCTGGCGCCCGATGCCCAGCGCAGCCCGATCAACACCGAGGCCAAGCTGCTGCTGCTCGTCCACGCCTTCGACGTGTGGCAGGTGACGAGGGTGGCGCTGGCGACCGATGTCCGCAACGAGCGCAGCCGGCGGGCGATCGAGCGGATCGGTGCTCGTTTCGAGGGCACGCTGCGCCACCACCGCCCATCGCTCACCCCCGGCGAGGAAGGGCGGGCTCGTGACACGGCGCTCTTCGCCATCACCGACGACGACTGGCCGGCCGTGCGCAGCAACCTGGCGCGCCGCCTGGCATCGCCTACGGTCGCCCGCTGATGGAGGTGCTCCTCGTCTGCGCCCATCCCCAGGAGGACAGCTTCACCCACGCCGTGACGGGGGCGGCGCGAACGGGTTTCGAGCGTGCCGGGCACCATGTCACCACGCTCGACCTGTACGCCCTCGGGTTCGCCCCGGCGATGTCGCTGGAGGAGCGGCGGGCGTACCACGGCGAGCAGCCGTTGATCGATCCGATGACCGTCGCCCATGCGGAGCTGGTCCAGCGCGCCGACGTGCTCGCCTTCGTCTACCCGACGTGGTGGAGCGGACCGCCGGCGATGCTCAAGGGCTGGCTCGAACGGGTGCTCGTCCCGGGCGTGGCCTTCCGGTTCGACGACGCCGGCAAGGTGCGTCCGGCGCTGACCAACGTGCGCCGGATCGTCGGCATCAGCACGTACGGCGCGCCGTGGACCTACGTCAAGCTGCTGCAGGACGGTGGCCGGCGGATGCTGACGAGGGCACTGAGGATGAACTGCGGCGCGCGCACGCCGACGACATGGCTCGGCCTGTACTCCATCGACACCCTCGGCGACGCCGAGCGGCGCGCCTTCCTCGACCGTGTCGAGCACTCGATGGCCCACCTCCACCCGACGAGAACGCGCTGACCCATGCGCGTCCTCGTCGTGCACTGCCACCCCGACCCCGAGTCGTTCATCGCCGCAGCGCGCGACCGGGCGGTCGACGTGCTCGCGCGGCACAGTCACGACGTGCGCGTCACCGACCTCTACGCCAACGAGTTCGACCCCGTGTTCAGCGCCGAGGAGCGCGCCCGCCACCTGGAGCCCGGGCCCGACCCGGCCGTGGCCACCGACGCCGGCGACCTGCAGTGGTGCGAACAGCTCGTGCTCGTCTACCCGACGTGGTGGAGCGGCCCCCCGGCGATGCTGAAGGGGTGGATCGACCGGGTGTGGGTCAAGGACGTGGCCTTCGACCTGCCCCCGCAGTCGAGCCGCGTGCACGCCCGCTTGCACAACGTGCGCCGGATCGTCGCCATCACGACGCACGGCTCGTCCAAGCTGGTCAACGCGCTGGAGGGGGAGACCGGCAAGCGCATGGTCACCCGCACGCTGCGCTCGGTGTGCCACCCGCTGGCACGCACGACGTGGATCGCCATGTACGGCGTCGACACGTCGAGCGACGCCGACCGCCGCTCCTTCCTCGACCGCATCGAACGGAAGCTCCGATGACACTCCCCCATCTGGGCGCGATTCGTCTCTGGGCGCGATTCGTCTCGGATTCCGAGACGATCCGCGCCCAGATGGTGGCGCGATGAGCGAGGCACGACTGCGACGGCTGCGCGACGAATTGGCGGAGGTCGGCTTCGAGCTGGACCCGCAGGCGGAGGTCGACGCCATCGTCCTCGCCGAGCTCGACTACGCCTTGCGGCCGCGCATCCACGAGCGGCGCGTCCCGAGCGTCGGGGCGATCGTCGAGCCGAGCACGCCCGTCGAGCAGTGGGAGATCGGCACGCAGCTCGCCGTGACCCGCCGTCTGGTCGAGGCGATGCCACTGACTGGCGCGCGGCTGTTCGCCGATGGCCTGTCGAGCTGGATCGTCCGTCGCGCCACCGGCGACGACGAGTGGGCGGTGTTCGACCGCCCGGCCGGATCCGAGCGCGATCTCGTCGTGCTCGCCGAGTCGACAGGGGCGACGCTCGTGCAGCGCCATCCCAACGGTCAGGTGCGCGTCGTCGGCGGCCACGGCGTGCTGCGTTGGGACGGGCTGTCGTGGCGCAGCGAGCCGCCGATCCGATCGTGGATCGACGCCCTGAGGGCGTGCGGGATGCAGGGCGAGGGCGATGTCCTGGAGACGATGCTCGAGTTCGCCGTCCACGACCTCGGCGCCCGGGGCATCGGGGCCATCCTGGTCTACCGGCCCGACGACGGCGAGGCGCCGTACGAGGTGCGCTTGCCACCGCCGCCGCCGCTGTCGATCACCAGGCCGGCCGCGCTGGCGCCGCTGCGCCACGCCCTCGCCCAGATCGACGGAGCCGCGGTGTTCGACGCGGCCGGGGTGCTGCGCCAGCTCGGCGTGCGGTTGGTGCCGAGCGCCGAGGCGGAGACGAGCGTCGAGGGTCTGCGCGGCATGCGCCACACGTCGGGTCGCCGCTACAGCTTCGACGACTCCGCAGCGACCGTGATCGTCGTCAGCGAGGACGGCCCCGTCACCGTCCTGCGCAACGGCAAGCTCCTCGGCGCCAGCCGCTGATCCCATCCGAGTGTTCGGCGCCATCGGAGTGCTGGAGCGGCGGACGCCGGCGCTCCAGCACTCGGACAGCCTCAAACACTCGGATGGGTCGTGATGGCGATCGCGACCTCGGCGGCGATGGCGGCGTTGTGCTCGGCGAGGGCGAGGTTGGCCGGCACGCTGCGGCCGTCCGTCGCCTCGGCGATGCGGCCGAGGACGAACGGCGTGATGGCGGCGCCGGAGATGCCCGCCGCGTCGGCGTCGGCAAGGGCGGCGGCGAGCACGGCGTCGAGCTCGCCGGCGTCGAGCTCGTCGGCCTCCGGGATGGGGACCGTCAGCAGCACGCCCGCCGTCGACCGGCTGCGGTTGGCCAGCACGGCGGCGACCTCGCCGGCGGACTCGACCCGGTGCGGCACGGGGAGCCCGGACGACCGCGTGTAGAACGCCGGGAACCAGTCGTGACGCCAACCGAGCACGGGCACGCCGGCGGTCTCCAGGTGCTCGAGCGTGCGGCCGAGGTCGAGGAACGCCTTGGCCCCGGCACTCACCGTGACGACGGGATGGTGGGCGATGGCATCGAGGTCGGCGGAGATGTCGCCGGTCAGCTCGGCGCCGCGGTGCACGCCACCGATGCCGCCCGTGGCGAACACGGCGATCCCGGCCGCCGCCGCCAGCGCCAAGGCGCCGGAGACCGTCGTCGCGCCGAACTGCCACCGCTGGGCGACGGCGACGGGCAGGTCGCGCTCGGCGGCCTTGCGGGCCGGCCCCAGGATGCGATCGTGCTCGTCGGCCGCGATGCCCACACGGGCGATGCCGTCGAGCACGGCGGTCACAGCTGGGATCGCGCCCGCGCCGCGAATCGACGCGATGCAACGATCGAGTGCCTCACAGTTGGCCGGCGATGGCAGGCCGAGGTGGGAGAAGATCGTCGACTCCAGCGCCACGACCGGATCGCCGGCGGCGACGGCCGCGGCGACCTCGTCCGAGAGCCGCGGCTCGATCACGACCGGACGCCGCCGCGCACGAACCGGGTGACGACCTCGACGTGGGTCGTGTGCGGGAACGTGTCGACGACCGCCGAGCGATCGTGGCGGTACCCGGCGTCGCCGAGCAATCGGGCGTCACGCCCGAGTGACGCCGGGTCGCAGCTCACCAGCACGAGCACCGGCGCTCCCGTGCGGACGAGGGCGTTGACACCCGGCTTGCCCAGCCCGCTGCGTGCCGGGTCGGCCAGCACGACGTCGACGCTGACGTCCGCCGGCGCGTGCCAACCACCCACCTCGCCACGGACGATGTCGGCCTCGCGCTCGCTCAAGTTGTGGGCGGCGTCGGCCACCGCCGACCGCGACGTCTCGATGGCGATGACGCGGGAGGCCGGATCCGTGGCGCACCTGGCGAACATGCCCACGCCGGCGTAGGCGTCGACGACCACGCCCGCGCCGTCGAGCTCTGGCGCCGCGCGCCGCACGGTGGCGACGAGCAGATCCGCCGCCTGCGGACCCGACTGGAAGAACGAGCCCATCGACACGCGCAGGCGTTGCCCCGCGACGTCCTCGTGCAGCGCCGCCTTCGAGCCCGTCGCCGTGCCCGGCGGCAGACCCTGCACGTCGCCGGTCGCGTGGTCCCAGCGCGCCGCCAGCTCACCCGTCGCCACCGACACGCGAAGCGTCGGTTCGACACCGGCGTCGAGGCGCAACTCGGGCAGCAGCGCGGCCAGCGTCGGGTGGGCGATGAGACAGTTCGGCGCCTCGACGATGTCGTGGGTCTGCTCGGCCCGGAAACCGGCACGACCGTCGATGGTGGCGGCGACGCGCACGGTCGTGCGGTAGCCCACCGCCTCGACACCGCCGCCCGCCTCGACGACAGGCTCGGCGATGCCGCCGGTGCGGCGCAGGGCGTCGACCACGATGTCGAGGCGTGCAGAGCGCTGCGCCTCGACGGTGAGGTGCTGCCACCCGCATCCCCCGCACCCGGCGCGCCGCGATGGGCACGGCGGCGTCACCCGGTCCGGCGACGCGTCGAGCACGTCGACCGTCACGGCTCGCGCCCAGTCCTTCTTCGCCGCGGTCAGCTCGGCCTCGACCGTCTCGCCCGGGAGCGCGCCACGCACGAACACGATCCGACCGTCGTCATCCCTGGCGATCGCCTCGCCACCCGCGGCGAAGCGATCCGGTCGCAGCGTTACGACGGTCACGCCGGCGACGGTACCGCTACTGCGTTCCCCGGCCACGCAGGCCGATGGTGGCCACTCCCTCGCTGGCGCTCGCTCGCTCGCACGGTGGCGACGGTACCGCTACTGCGTTCCCCGGCCACGCAGGCCGATGGTGGCCACTCCCTCGCTGGCGCTCGCTCGCTCGCACGGTGGCGACGGTACGGTCACTGCCGATGGCCCGCCCGATCCAGATCGCCCCGTCGGTGCTGCCGGCCGACTTCTCCCGCCTCGGTGAGGAGATCGTCGCCCTGGAGAAGGCCGGCGTCGACCTCATCCAGTGGGACGTGATGGACGGCCAGTTCGTCCCCAACCTGACGTTCGGCCCCGACGTCATCGCCTCGACGCGAGACCTCGTCACCGTCCCGTTCGAGGCCCACCTGATGGTGCTGACCCCCGAAGTGATGGCCGCGCGCTACGTCGAGGCGGGCTGCCGACGGCTGATCGTTCACGCCGAGGCGTGCACCCACCTCCACCGCACGCTCGGCGTGATCGGCGAGCTCGGCGCCGCCGCCGGCGTCGCCATCGACCCGGCCACACCGGCGAGCGCCATCACCCACGTGCTCGACCTCGTCGACCTCGTCCTCGTGATGACCGTCAACTCTGGGTTCGGCGGCCAGGCGTACATCCCGACGATGGAACCGAAGATCGCCGAGGTGCGGCGGATGATCGCCGGTGCCGGGCTCGACGACGACGTCGATGTCGAGGTCGACGGCGGCATCACGCCGGCCACCGTCGGTGGCGCGGCACGGGCAGGCGCCAACGTGCTCGTCGCCGGCAGCGCCCTGTTCCGGCATCCGGACGGTCTCGAGCACGCCGTCACCGAGCTGCGCACCCTGGCGACCGCAGCGGCACGCTGAGGGCGATACCAGTGGAGGGCTTGCCGCTGTCGCGCTGGTCGTCGCCGGCACTGACCGGGGTCGGCCGCCTCCCGATGGCGCCGGCGCTGGCGCCCTACGACGACATCGCCGCCGCCGAGCGTGGCGAGCCGTCGCCGTGGGTCCGCTCGCTCGACGGGACGTGGCGCGTGCGCATGTTCGCCGGCCCCGACGACGTCGACGAGGACGCCGTGCGCGCAGGAGGCGACGGGTGGACGGACATCGAGGTGCCCGGCACGTGGGTGCTCCAAGAAGCCGGGCGCGGTCACGGCGCGCCGATCTACCTCAACATCCGCATGCCGTTCGACGGGCAGGCGCCGGACGTGCCCGGCGACAACCCGACAGCGGTCTACCGGCGAACGTTCCGCCTTCCCGCCGGGTGGCGCCGCCGCCGCACCCACCTCCGCGTCGGCGCCGCCGACTCGATGGGCGTCGTGTGGGTGAACGGCCGCTTCGTCGGCGCCGGCACGGACAGCAAGCTGGCATCGACGTACGACATCACCGATGCGCTCCGAGCCGGTGCCAACGACGTGACCATCGCCGTCCCGCGGTGGAGTGCGGCGACGTGGCTCGAGGACCAGGACCAGTGGTGGCTCCCTGGGCTGCACCGCAGCGTCGAGTTGGTGTCGGTGCCGCGCGTGGCGCTCGCCGACATCGCCCTCGTGCCCGGCCTCGCACCGGATGGCGTCACCGGACTGCTGGACGTCGACGTCACCGTCGACGGTGAGGCGGCAGCGACCGTCGAGGTCACCGTCCGCGCTCGCGGCGGACGTAACCGGCTCGTCCATGCATCGGGACCGATGCCCGTCCCACTGTGGGATCCGGCAGGTCCGTTCGAGGAGCATCGCGACGCCTACCTCTGGCCGGGATCCCGCGTACTCGCCCGGCTCACCGTCCCGCAGATCGAGGCGTGGAACCACGAGACCCCGTCGCTGTACCGGGCCACGGTCGTGCTCCGCGACGCATCCGGCGACGTGCTCGACGTGCGCACGAGCCTCGTCGGGTTCCGGCGGGTCGAGATCACCGACGGCCAGTTGCTCGTGAACGGTGTGCCGGTGGTGATCAACGGGGTCAACCGCCACGAGGCCCACCCCGACCGTGGGCGGACCGTCACCGTTGCAGACACGCGGCGCGACCTGGAGCTGATGAAGCAGCACCACGTCAACGCCGTGCGCACGTCGCACTACCCCGACGACGAGTCGTTCTACGACCTGTGCGACGAGCTCGGCCTCTACGTCGTCGACGAGGCGAACATCGAGACCCACGGCCGCTGGCGAGCGACCGCGGAGGACCCGGCCTACGCCGGCGCCTTCCTCGAGCGGGCCATCCGCATGGTCCGGCGCGACCGCTCGCACCCGTGCGTCATCGCCTGGTCGCTCGGCAACGAGGCGGGGTACGGGCCGTCGCACGACGCCATGGCCGGTTGGATCCGCCGCACCGACCCCAGCCGCCCGTTGCACTACGAGGGCGGGTTCAGCCGCGACCTCGACGCAGCCAACCCGGCGAGCGACGTGGTCTGCCCGATGTACGCGCCGGTCGAGCGGATCGTGGCGTGGTCACGGGATGGGCGGGACCGGCGGCGGCCGCTGATCCTGTGCGAGTACGCCCACGCGATGGGCCAGTGCGGGGGCCTGGCCGACTACTGGGCCGTGTTCGGCGTCGAGCGCGGGCTGCAGGGCGGGTTCGTCTGGGAGTGGTGCGACCACGCGCTGCGCCGCCGGGAACCGGACGGCTCGACATGGCTGGCGTACGGCGGGGACTTCGGCGAGGTCGAGCACGACGCCAACTTCGTGTGCGACGGACTGGTCTCCGCCGACCGCGTGCCGCATCCGATGCTCGAGGAGCTGGCCGCGCTCACCCAGCCCGTCGCCGTCGAGCTGACCGGCGACGGCCGGATGCGGCTGTCCAACCGCCGCTGGTTCACCGGCCTCGACGACCTCGAGGCGTCGTGGACCGTCGAGGTCGACGGCAGACGAACGGTGGCCGGGCGGTTGGATCTGCCGGCGGTGCCACCTCGGGCAGCGGCAGTCGTCGACCTGCCGGACGAGGCGAACGCCGCGACCGGGCGCCCGACCTTGACGGTCACGTTCCGTCACCGGAGCCGGCGCCGCCCCACGTGGGCCCCGCCCGGCTGGGCAGTGGCGACATGCCAGCTCGAGCTGCCGGAGTCGCGTCCCGGCGCGCCGGATGCCCGACGCCGGCGCGCCGACATCGAGGTCGGCGATGACGGCATCACCGTCGCCGACGCCGTCATCGGGTGGCCGGAGCTGTCGCTGTGGCGAGCGCCGACCGACAACGACGAGCCGCCGGGTGCGTGGCGGCCGGCGCCGTCGCCGGCCAGCCGATGGCGCGCGTGGGGTCTCGACCACCTCGCTCCGACCGACACGGCCGTTCGGCGCCGCGGCGACACGTGGCGGCGCGTGGTCGCTTACCGGACTGCCACCGGCGAGGGGATCGAGCACCGCCAGACCGTTCGCGTGGAGGATGGCGCCGTCGTCGTCGACGAGGTGGTGCGCGTCGACCGATCGCTGCGTGACCTCCCGCGGGTCGGGGTGCGCTTCGTGCTACCGCCAGGCTTCGAGGAGCTGTCGTGGCTCGGGCTCGGGCCGGGGTCGAGCTACCCGGACCGCCGCGCGGGCGTGCGCTTCGGCCGGTGGGCGTCGACGGTCACGGACCAGGCCCTGCCCTTCGTGGTCCCCCAGGAGCACGGCCTGCACCTGGACACGGTGTGGTTCGAGCTGACCCGAGCCGGCCTCGATGTGCGCATTGCCGGCGACCGTCCGCTCGCCTTCTCCGCCCTGCACCACTCGAGCGAGGACCTGACGGCGGCGACCCATGCCCACCTGCTCGCCGCCCGCCCGGAGACGTTCGTCCACCTCGACGTCGCCCACCGCGGCCTGGGCACGTTCGCCTGCGGCCCCGACACCCACGACCGCTTCAAGCTGCACGGCGCCACCTACCGCTTCCGCTGGACCCTCACGGCCTGACCCACCCGAGTGTTCGGCGCCATCCGAGTGCTGGAGCGCCGGACGCCGCACGCCCAGCACTCGGACGGCCGCAAACACTCGGGTGTGACACCCTGTCCGTACGATCCTGGGCATGGCGGTCAGCGTCACGTTCACCCGGCACGGATCGGCTGCGCTCGATGCGCTGGCCGCTGCGGTCGCCGCTGCCAAGGGTGTCGATCCGCTGGCTCCCGTCGCCGTCATCGTGCCGACGAACACGGCCGGCGTGATGGCCCGGCGGGCCCTCGGGCGGCGTGGTGGGGCTGCGGCGATCGACGTCCTCACGGTGTTCCGGCTCGCCGAACTGCTCGGCGCCCCGTCCCTGCACGGCGAGGGACGCAAGCCGGTCTCCACACCGGTGGTCGACCTCGCCGTCAAGCGGGTGATCCATGACTCCCCCGGCCTGTACGCCGCCGTCAACCACCACCCGTCGACCGTCGTCGCCCTGCGCGACCTGTACCGCGAGCTGCGCGCCGCTGGGCCCGGGTCGCTGACGGCGCTGGCCGCCACCGCCCGCGGGCGCGAGCCGGCGCGCGTCGCCGCCGACGTGGCCCGCCTGCTCGCCCCGCAGTGGTACGACGAGGGCGACCTCCTCGCCAGGGCCACCGAGCGAGCCCGCCACGACGTCCCCGAGCGCCTCCGGCGCGTCGTCGTCCACCTGCCCCAGCGGCTGCGCCCGCTGGAAGCGCAGCTCCTGGCCGCGCTGGGCGAGCGGGGCAGCGTCGAGCTCGTCGTCGCACTCACCGGCGACGCCGACGCCGACGCTGGTGTCATCGCCCTCGCCGAGTCGCTGGCAGGCGGACCGCTGCACCCGCCGTTCGACGCCCCACCGCCGCCGGCCGGCGAAGTGACCGTCGTCTCCACCACCGACGCCGACGACGAGGTGCGCATCGGCGTGCGCGCCGTCCTCGCCGCCGCCCGGGCCGGCACCCGCTTCGACCGCATCGCCGTGCTGTTCCCCGCCGACCGGCCCTACGCCCGCCTCGTCGAGCACCAGCTCTCCGCCGCCGGCATCGCCTGGAACGGCCGGCCGGGCACCGGCGTCGGCGAGCGCATGGTGCCGCGCGTGCTGGCCGAGCTGCTCGAGCTCGATCGCCGCGGCCTGCGCCGCAGCGCCCTGATGACGTTGCTCGGCGACGTGCCGGCCCGACGTGCGGACGGGCGCGTCGTGCCGACCGCCCGCTGGGAACGGATCGGGCGGGCCGCCGGCGTCGTGCGCGAGGAGGACTGGCACCCGCACCTCGTCCGCTACGCCGATGAGGTCGACGCCGAGGCCGACGCCGCGCTGGAGCTGCTCGCCTTCGTCGCCGACCTGCGGGCGGCGCTCGGCGACCCTGCCGTGCCGCGCCGGTGGGCGGCGTGGGTCACCTGGGCCAAGCAGCAGCTCGAGTGGTGGTTCGGTCGGGGTGGGCTCGACCGCCTCGACGGTGCCGAGCGCGAGGGCTGGGAGCAGACCACCAAGGTGCTCGACCGCCTCGACCACCTCGACTCGATCGGCGGGCCGGCGACCCGCGCCGAGTTCCACGCCACGTTCGTCGCCGAGCTCGACGTCACCCCTGGTCGGCGCGGCAAGGTCGGAGACGGCGTCCACGTCAGCACGCTCGCCGGTGCGGCCGGCCTCGATGTCGACGTCGCCGTGCTCCTCGGTGCGGCCGAAGGGCTGGTGCCGCCACGGCCGGCCGTCGACCCCCTGCTCGGCGACCTCGAGCGCGAGCTCGCCGGGTTGGAAGGCTCGGCCGACCGGGCGGCGCTCGTCCACCGCCAGTTCCTCGCCGCCGCGACGACGACGCCAGCCGTCACGATCACCGTCCCGCGCGGCGATCTGCGGGCGACGGCGACGCATCACCAGTCGCGTTGGATCGCCCCGCTCCTCGACGCCAGCGGGTCGCTGCCGGTCGTCATCGACTCCCACGCCCACGGTCTGGCGGCCACCGAGTTCCCGGTGTCGGCCGCCGAGCACCGCCTGCGCCAGCTGTGGTCGTGCACCCGCGCCGGCGACGACATCCGCGACCTGCCGCTGGCCACCGACGACGTCGACCTCCGGCGGGCGCTGCGACTCCGCGACGCCCGGGCGAGCGCCGAGTTCACCGAGTTCGACGGCAACCTCACCGGCCGCGCCATCGCCCCATTGCCGGCGACCGTCTCGCCGACCCGCATCGAGACATGGGCTGCGTGCCCCCACGCCTACTTCGTGCACTACGTCCTCGGCGCCCGCCCGATCGACGAGCCGGCGGGCATCGAGACGTTGAGCTCGCTCGACCGGGGCAGCGCCATCCACGACGCCATCGATCGCCTGCACCACGCCGTGCTGGACGGCACGCTCCCCCAGCCGGGGCCGGCGGGCTGGACCGACGAGCACGCCGCCGCCCTGCAGCGTGCCGGCGCCGAGGTGGCCGACGTCCTCCACGCAGCTGGGCGCACCGGCCGGGCGGCGTACTGGGTCAACGCTCGGGCCGAGCTGCTGGCCACCCTCGACGCGTGGCTGGCGTTCGACCGCATCGGATGGGCCGGCCGCAAGCTGCGGTCGTCCGAGCAGGAGTTCGGTGACGACGAGCGCGTCGAGCTGATGCTCCCCGATGGTCGTGCCATCGGCTTCCGCGGCAAGATCGATCGCATCGACGAGATGCCCGACGGCACACTCGTGGTGACCGACCACAAGTCGGGAAGGCCGGACAAGCTCGGCAGCGTCTCCGCCGACGACCCGACGCTCACCGGCCGGCGCTTCCAGCTCCCGGTCTACGCCGCCGCCGCCCGCGCCCTGCTCGGTCTGCCCAAGGCACCGGTGCGAGCTGGGTACACGTACTTCAGGCCGAAGTTCACGCGGACCGAGCTGGCGCTCGACGACGATGTGGATCAGCGCATCGGCAACCAGCTCGCCCGAGTCGTCGGCGGCATCGAGGCGGGAGTGTTTCCGGCGATCCCCGAGCCTCCGAAGTGGATGCCGTTCAACTCCTGCTGGTTCTGCGATCCCGACGACCTCGGCACGGCGCCGCGGTGGGCGGACTGGGAGCGCAAGCGGTCCGATCACGTGCTCGCCGCCCTGTTCCCGCTCGACGACGGCGGAGGCGGACGCCGATGGCTGAGCAGCTGACGCTCCTCGACGATCAGCGCACGGACCCCGCAGGCCAGCCTCCGGACCAAGCTGCTCGCGACCGCATCCGAACCGATACGGCGACGACGCTCTTCGTCGAAGCCGGCGCCGGCGCTGGCAAGACCACCGCCCTCGTCGCCCGCATCCTCACGCTTGTCGACGAGGGCGTGCCGATCGACGTCATCGCCGCGATCACGTTCTCGGAGAAGGCCGCCGCCGAGCTGCGCCACCGCCTCCGCGCCGAGCTCGACCGGCCGGACAACGGGCCGCTGCGCCACGCCGCGCTGGAGGGCCTCGACCACGCCCCGATCGGCACGTTGCACGCCTTCGCCCGGCGCATCCTGTTCGAGTTCCCCGTCGAGGCAGGGCTGCCTCCCGGCTTCGACGTGCTCGACGAGCTGGAGAGCCAGCTCGCCCTCGACGAGCGCTGGGAGGATCTCCTGGACGAACTGCTCGACGACGCCGAACGTCAGCCCGTGCCCGGGCTCACCGCCGCCGAGCTCGTCCAGCTCCTCGGTTGGGGATCGTTCCGCGGCACGGCGAGCCTGCGCCAGATCGTCGAGGACTTCCAGTCCAACTGGGACCTCGTCGAGCAACGTGTCGCACTGACCGCCCCCACCCGTCCGGGCGGCTGCCGGCACATCTTCGACCGCCTCGCCGCGCTCGTCGCCACGCCGGTCCCGCCGGACGACACGCAGGCAGTCCTCATGACGGGTGTGGGCGACGGCGTGCGCTCCTGCGGCGACGACGTCGGCAGCCTCCTCAACGGCCTCGAGGACGTCAAGCGGTGCCTCGCCAAGGCCGCCCGGCAGGGCGACAGGGGGAAGTGGTCGCGCTACGGCGGCCAGGAGGCGCTGCAGGCGCACCGAGCCGAGGCCGAAGCGATCAAGACGCTGATCGACGGCTACTTCGACGAGTGGCGGCGCTACCGCCAAGCCGTCGTCGGGGCGATCGCCGGTCGTTTCGTGCTCGACGGCGCCGCCGAGCGATCCGCCGCCGGCACGCTCGAGTTCCACGATCTGCTGGTGCTCGCCCGTCGCCTCCTCGCCACCCAGCCCGACGTGCGTGCCCGCCTGCACGACCGCTACCGCCGCCTCCTCCTCGACGAGTTCCAGGACACCGACCCGATCCAGCTGGAGATCGCCATCCGGCTCACCGCCCCGCCCGCCGGCCAGGCCGTCGACGGCGTCGCCGGCCTGCGGCCCGTGCCGGGTCGGCTGTTCGTCGTCGGCGACCCGAAGCAGTCGATCTACCGCTTCCGCCGCGCCGACATCGCCATGTACCTCGCCGCTGCCGGCCAGGTCGGAGCCGAGCGCGAGGTGCTGTCGGCGAACTTCCGCTCCACCGACGCCGTCATCGACTGGGTCAACGGCGTGTTCGGCACCGTGATCCAGCCCGAGCCAGGGGTGCAGCCGGCCTACGGCGCCCTCGACGCATGCCGGCCCGAGCCGCGCGGCCACGGAACAGTCCACATCCTCGGCTCGGCCGCGCACGACGATGTCGCCGCGGAGGAGCTGCGCTGGCGCGAGGCCGAGTCGGTCGGCGTCGCCGTCGTCACCGCACTCCGCGACCAGTGGCTGGTCGGCGACGGTGAGGGAGGTCTGCGGCCGTGCCGTCCCGACGACATCGCCGTGCTGCTGCCGGCACGCACGTCACTGCCGATGCTCGAAGCGACGCTGTCGCGGTTGACCATCCCGTACCGGGCGGAGAACTCGTCCGTCGTGTACGTCACGCCGGAGATCCGCCATCTGATGCTGGCGCTGCGCGCCGCCGCCGACCCCACCGATGCGCTCGCCCTCGTCGCCGCCCTGCGCTCGCCGCTGTACGGCTGCAGCGACGTCGAGCTGTACGACTGGAAGCAGGCGGGCGGGAGCTGGCGGACGTCCGCCCGACCGCCCGACTCGATGGCCGATCACCCGGTCGCCGTGGCCATCGCCCACGTCGCTTCGATCGCCGCCGACATCGGCCGCTCGACGCCCGCCGAGCTGCTCGACCGCATCGTCGTCGAGCGGCGCGTGCTGGAGACGGCGCTCGGCGGGTCTGACGCCCGCGACGTGTGGCGGCGGGTGCGCTACGTCGTCGACCAGGCCAGGGCCTGGACCGACGCCGGGGGGCGCGGCGTGCGGCGATACCTGCGATGGGCCGCATACCAGGCGGCCGAGGGTCGGGCGAGCGACACGATCCTGCCCGAGCGCGACCACGACGCCGTGCGGCTGATGACCGTGCACGCCGCCAAGGGCCTGGAGTTCCCCATCACCATCGTCAGCGGGCTGACCACCAAGCCACGGGGCGAGTCGGCGCTGTCGGTGCTGTGGCCAGGCGACAGCTGGATGCTCGCCGAGCGCGACAACGACGACTTCCAGGCGTACCAGCCGCTCGACGAGCAGATGGGTGACGCCGAGCGTCGCCGGCTGCTGTACGTGGCCTGCACGCGCGCCGTCGATCACCTCGTCGTGTCCGTGCACCGCAAGGCCGAGAACGTCGCCGGAGAGCACGGGACGGCGAAGGCGACCAGTGCCACGGTGCTCGCCGAGGGTGGCGGCCTCGGACACGGTGCACGCCAGCTCGAGGGTGTGGTCGATCCGCTCGCGCCGGCGGCCGGCGACGAGCTCGAGCTGCCGTGGGCGGACCACGTCGAGTGGGACGCCGAGCGGGCCCGGGCGATCGCCGTGGCGTCGGTGCGTTCGGCGACCAGCGCGACCGGTCTGGCCACGGCGATCGCCAGTGCCGAACCGCCCGACGAGGGACTGCAGAAGGATGCCGTCGACCTCGACCTGCCACCGTGGCAGCGCGGTCGATACGGCACGGCGGTCGGCCGCGCCGTCCACGCCGTGCTGCAGGACGCCGACCTCGGCGACGGCGCCGACATCGACGAGCTCGCCGCGGCGCAGTGCGCGGCGGAGGGCATCTTCGGCCTCGAGGAACGCGTGGCCTCGCTCAGCCGATCGGCGCTCACCGCGCCGATCGTCGTCGCCGCAGCCGGGGGTGCGCAGCACTGGCGCGAGCTGTTCGTCGTCGCCCAGCTCGGCGACACCGTCGTCGAGGGCTACATCGACCTGCTCGTGCGCACGCCCGAGGGTCTCGTCATCGTCGATTACAAGACGGACCAGTGGAAACCCGGCAGCGATGCGTCAGCGCGCATCGCCCGCTACCGCCACCAGCTCGCCGCCTACGGCCTCGTCCTCAGCAGGTTGCTCGACGAACCGATCGTCGGCGGCGTGCTCGTGCGTTGCCGGCCCGATCAGCCGGCCGAGCAGATCCCCATCGAGGGGTGGGCCGAGGCGCTCGAGGAGGTGGCGACGATCACAACTCTTCGGTGACGCGTGGACGGCTGCGCATCGCCGCCCGCTTCTCGCGCGGCACGCTCGCCGTGCCCACCACGGCGCCGACGCCCTTGAACACGCCGGTGATCAGCCAGCGGATGGCGGCGAGGGTGAAGACGACGGCGAAGGCGACCCCGAGGGGCAGGAGTAGCGAACGGGCGATGCTGCGCTTGGAGTCACTGAGCGGGCTGATCACGCCGGCATCGATCGGCGTGCCGTCGACGCGCATGGCTCGCACCGGGTCCTCGAGCAGGGGACAGTTGACGTCGCTCTCCGCCGCGGCGATCACCTCGTCGCCGCCGAACGACGGCTCCGGCTGGCGGACCTTGGAGACCAGCGCGCCCGCCTCCGGGTCATAGGCAGCACCGATCAGGTACTGGTCGCCTTCTTCGAGGAACTTCGTGTCGATGCCGAAGCGGACGTCGATCACCCCGTCGTAGGCGTACCGGTCAATCGCGCCTGCCCGGGCCTGGTCGACGCGGAAGCGGCCCGTCGTGAACTCCGACTCCTGTGGCGCGCCCGACGGCGTGCCGGTCTCGAGCAGGGTTCCGACGAACACCACCTCGGGCAGGGCGGGTGCCTCACACGCCGTCGGGACGGCGACCAACCACCGTCTCCCGTCCGGCGAGTCATCCGGCGCCGGCGGCTCCTGCGCGCCGGCCGGCGTGGCGATCAGGACGGCAGCGGCGGCGACGACGAGCGCGGCGTTGCGGCGGCGCGAGGTTCCGTCGTGGGGGGCCACCGAGCAAAGGGTATGCCCGGACCCGGCTGTTCAGCCGTCACTCACCGTCCGCGGAACGTGGGTTCGCGCTTGTCGAGGAAGGCACGCACCGCCTCCGCAGTGTCGGCGGTGGCGAAGTTGACGGTCTGCGCCGCACCCTCGGCGTCGAGCGCCTGCTCCAAGGTGCTGTTGGCCCCGTCGTCGAGCAGCCGCTTGGCCTGGGCGAGGGCGATCGGCGGTCCGGCGGCGAGGCGAGCGGCCCAGCCGTCGACGAAGGCGTCGAGCTCGGCGTCGGGGACGACCCGGTTGACCAGCCCGATGCGGTCGGCCTCGGCGGCGTCGATGATGTCGGCGAGCAGGGTCAGCTCCTTGGCGCGTTGCAGCCCGACCCGGCGGGGCAGGACGAACGACCCGCCGAAGTCGATCGTCAGGCCGCGCCTGGCGAAGATCTCGGAGAAGCGTGCGGTGTCGCCGGCAACGAGGAGATCGCACAGCAGCGCCATGTTCATCCCGGCACCGGCGGCGATCCCGCGCACCTTGGCGATGGTCGGTTGCGGCAACCGGTGCAGCGCGGTGGCGATCTCGGCGATGTGGCGCATGCTCGCCAGACCATGGGCCTCGCCGCCTCCCATGCCGGAGACATCGGCGCCGGAGCAGAAGTCGCCGCCGGCTCCCGTCAGCACGAGCACGCGGTCCTCGGCGCTCGCACCGATCTCCCTGAACACGGCGAGCAGCTCGTCCCACATCGCGCCGTTGGCCGCGTTCTTGCGTTCGGGACGGTTCATCGTCACGGTGACGATCCCGTCGGCACGGTCGACCAGCAGCGTCTCCCAGGACATGTCGCGGACGATACTGACGGCCGTGGGCTTCAACCCCTACCGGAGGTTCCGGGCCAAGCCGGCCGACTACCTCCTCGTCGCCGCCGCCTTCGTTGCCGTCGCCGCCCTGGTCGTCTGGGCGATCGCTGGTTGAGGTTCTGACGACACTTGTGCCCGCTCAGCGGGAACAAGTCGACAAGGAGTCCCGATCAGAACGCACGCTCGACGACGTCGACGTGGTCGCCGGTGATGGCGACGACGTCGAAGCGCACCTCACGCCAACGGCCGCGATGAGTCGCCAGCCACGCTGCGGCGAGCCGGCGCAGACGCTGCTGCTTCACCGCCCCCACGGCGGCGGCCGCAGGTCCGAACGCATCGGTGCGCCTCGCCTTGACCTCGCAGACCACGAGTACACGCCCGCGCCGGGCGATCAGGTCGAGCTCGCCCAGCGGACAGCGCCAGTTGCGGGCGACGATCTCGTAGCCGTTGCGGCGATACCAGTCGGCGGCGAGGTCCTCGCCCCGCCGCCCGCGTTCCAGATGTGCGGCACACGCGCGCCTCCTCACCGTCATCGACGTTGGGAGCACGATGGCTCGAGACGGGCGTGAGTCGCCCGCGGACTCAGAAGTCGCGCTTCTCGCGGATCTTGGCGGCCTTGCCGGTGCGGCCACGGAGGTAGTACAGCTTGGCCCGGCGGACGTCGCCGCGCTTGACCACCTCGATCTTGGTGACGGTCGGCGTGTGCAGCGGGAACGTGCGCTCGACGCCGACGCCGTAGCTCAGCTTGCGGACGGTGTACGTCTCCTGCAGCCCACCGCCCTGGCGGCCGATCACGTTGCCCTGGAAGATCTGCACGCGCTCCTTGTTCCCCTCGACCACGCGCACGTGCACCTTGACCTCGTCGCCGGGCGCGAAGTCGGGGATGTCGTCGCGCAGCGACTCGTTGTCGATGAGGTCAGTGGCTTTCATGGCGCATCCCAGGGGTCGAGCGGAGGGCTCGTCAAGGATACGGGAGCGGCGGGAACTCTTCCAACAGGCGCTCCTCGTCGGCGTTGACGCCGCCGCGCGCCTCGATGAGGTCGGGGCGAGCGGCGATCGTGCGATGGAGCGCCTGGGCCAGGCGCCAGCGGGCGATGCGGGCGTGGTCGCCGCTGCGCAGCACGTCGGGCACCTCCCACCCGCGGAACTCGGCCGGACGGGTGAACTGCGGTTCCTCGAGCAGCCCTCGATCGCCGAAGCTCTCCGTCAACGGGCTGGTCTCATTGCCCATCACGCCGGGGACGAGCCGCACGACAGCCTCGATGACCAGGCAGGCGGCGACTTCCCCACCGGCGAGCACGACGTCGCCGACGCTCAGCTCATCGTCGACGAGATGCTCGCGGATGCGGTGGTCGACGCCCTCGTAGCGCCCGCAGAGCAGGCTGAACCCGTCGAGCGCGGCGAGCTCGTGAGCGACCGACTGGTCGAACCGGCGGCCGCCCGGACCGAGCAGCAGCAGCGGTCGCGGCGAATCCGCTGCCTCGATCGCGGCGAAGACCGGCTCGGGCCGCATCAGCATCCCGGCGCCGCCGCCGAACGGGCTGTCGTCGACGGATCGATGCACGTCCGTGGCGTGCTCACGAGGGTCGTGCGTGCGCAGGTCGAGCAGGCCGCCGGAGCGCGCCTTGCCGAGCAGGCTCGCCGAGCAGAAGCCGTCGACGACCTCGGGGAAGATGGTGAAGACGTCGATCCGCGTCACAGGTCGAACAGCCCGTCAGGCGGGGCGATGACGATGCGATCGGCCGAGTGCTCGGTGACGAAGACGATCGGGACGAGCGCGCCGGTGTCCAGCTCCAGCAGGTCAGCGGCAGGGTTGGCGACGACGGCGACACACGTGCCCCGCGGCGTGCCGTCGACGTCGACGACGGAGGCGCCGATGAGCTCGTGCACCCACAGCTCAGCCGGGTCGTCGAGCGCCTCGGCGTAGACCGGGGTGTTGGTGTAGCGCTGCGCCGCCAGCCGGTCGCCGATCTCGGCGAACGTGACGAGCCAGCGGTCCTGGTGCGGACTGGCGGCGACGATGGTCAGCCAGCCATCACGGGCCCACCAGCGCGCTCCGGGCGTCAGACGCTCGGGGCGATCGGTGTCGAGCTGGACGTTGACCTGGCCGTGGACGCCGTGCGCCTTGCGCAGGTGCCCGATCTCGAGCAGGCCAGTGGGTCTGCTCAATCGTCGAGAAACTCGATGTCGACGTCGGTTTCGTCGCGGACCGCAGCGGCGCGCACGACGGTGCGGATGCTCTGGGCGGTGCGGCCGCGGCGACCGATCACGCGACCGAGATCGCCTGGCCCGACGCGCACGTCGAGGCGGACGCGGCCACGGCTCTCGGAGCTGTCGACCTGGACGGCGGCGGGATCGTCGACGAGGGACGTGACGATGTGAGTGAGCACGGCAGCGGCCGTGGGCGCCCCGACGCGGTTGCCGGCGTCGTCGTCGCTCACGTCGCGCTCTTGGCGGCGCCGAACTGCTCGAGGGCGCCGGAGATCTCCAACAGCTTGCGCACGCGGTCGGTCGGCTGGGCACCCTGTTGCAGCCACTTCACGGCCTTGTCGTTGTCCACCGTGAGCGACGACGGGTCGGTGCGCGGGTTGTAGTGACCGACGATCTCGATGAAGCGGCCGTCGCGCGGCGAGCGCGAGTCGGCGGCGACGATGCGGTACTGCGGCTGCTTGGTCTTGCCGACGCGCGTGAGGCGCAGCTTCACTGCCATGGAGGGAACCTTCCGGTGAGAACGACCGGGAAAGGTTAGCGGGAGCGTGCTCAGGTCGCTCCAGGCCACTCGATGGCTGCGTGCAGGTCGGCCACCGTGATCCCGAGCAGCAGGCTGGCGTCGGCCGGCTGGTACGAACCGTCGACGAGCACGAACAGGTGCAGCGTGCTGTCCTGCGGGTCGGCGATGAGCACTTCGTCGACGCCGTGCGCCGCGTAGTGGTCGAACTTGAGCCACGACTCGTCGTGCGGCGACACCACTTCGACGACCATCGCCGCGGTGGGATTCCACAACAGGTCGGGGCCGGGCCGATGGACCGCAATGTCGGGGACCCTGTAGTTCTGCTCCTCGCCGAGGTTCACCGGGCCGGACAGGGCAAGCCCATGCGACCGCACCGATTCCCGAAGGGCGGCGATCAGCTCCGCCTCCAATCTGCCGTGTCTCCTGTGGGCCGCCGGCGCCATGTGGTACTCCCCGTCCCAGACCTCGTCATGGGTGTCGGCTCCACTGGCGCGTCGACGCGCGATCAATGCATCGAGTTCGGGGTGCTCGCCCACGATCACGGTGCGCATGATCGAACCCTACCGAGGGGGTGTCAGGCTCTGTCCGCCGGTGAGCTCGGCGAGGTCGGGGAAGCCGCCGCCCGGTGGCATGCCGGGAAAGCCTCGCTTGCCCTTCTTGGTGCCCATCCCGCCGAGGCGCTTCATCATCTTCTGCATCTCGGAGAACTGCTTGACCAGGCGGTTGACGTCCGACGGCGTGGTGCCCGACCCGTTGGCGATGCGGCTGCGCCGGGAGCCGTTGATCAGCTGCGGTTGCGCCCGCTCCTCGAGCGTCATCGAGCGGATGATCGCCTCGACCGGCTTCAGGTCGTCGTCGTCGATCTCCGCGCCCTTCAGCTCCTTGGGCATCCCCGGCATCATCCCCAGCAGGTTGCCGAGCGGGCCCATCTTCTTCAGCTGCTGCATCTGCTCGAGGAAGTCGTCGAGGGTGAAGGCACCCTCCATGAGCTTGCTGGCGGCCTCCTCGGCCTGATCCTTCTCGAACGCCTGCTCGGCTTGCTCGATGAGCGTCAGCACGTCGCCCATGCCGAGGATGCGCCCGGCCATGCGATCGGGGTGGAACTGCTCGAAGGCGTCGACCTTCTCCCCCGTCGAGGCGAAGGCGATCGGCTTGCCGATGACCTCCTTGACGGAGAGGGCAGCGCCACCGCGGGCGTCGCCGTCGAGCTTGGAGAGGATGACGCCGTCGATGGCGAGCGTGTCGTTGAACACCTGGGCCACGCCGACGGCGTCCTGGCCGGTCATCGCGTCGACGACGAGGAAGGTGTAGTGCGGAGCGACGACGCCGGAGATCATCCGCACCTGCTCCATCATCTCCTTGTCGATCGCCAGCCGCCCGGCGGTGTCGACGATGAGCACGTCACGCCCCAGCCGGCGCGCCTCCTGCAGGCCGCGCGCCGACGTCATCACGGGGTCGCCCGGCTCGGAGAACACCGGGACGTCGATCTGGCGGCCGAGCGTGCGCAGCTGCTCGACGGCGGCGGGTCGTTGCAGGTCGGCGCCGACCAGCAGCGGGTTGCGGCCCTGGACCTTGAACCAGCGGGCGAGCTTGGCCGCCGCCGTCGTCTTGCCGGATCCCTGGAGGCCGGCCATCAGCACGACCGTCGGTGGGCGCCCGGCGTAGGTGATGCGCAGCGTCTCGCCGCCGAGGATGCGCGTCAGCTCGGCGTTGACGATCTTGACGACCTGCTGGCTGGGGTCCAGCGCCTGCGAGCGGGTGGCCCCGATCGCCTCGTCGCGGATGCGGGCGACGACCTCGCGGGCGACACCGACGTTGACGTCGGCCTCGAGCAGGGCGGTGCGGATCTCACGCAGGACTTCGTCGACGTCGGCCTCGGTCAGGCGGCCCTTGCCGCGGAGCCGCTTGACGATCCCGTCGAGGCGGTTGGAGAGGGTGTCGAACATGGTGATCCGACGCTACCGGCGCCGAATCCAGCCGAGTACGTGCTGCACGACGGTGAGCGATCTGCACTGTATTTGTGCGCATCTCTCACCTCCGGCACCACGTACTCGACTGGAATCGCCGGTTTGATTAGCAAAGGTAATGAGCTAGGCTAACGATGTGCTCGTCGCTGATGCCGCTCTTGCCAGCTCACTTCGCCTGAGCGTGATGCGGCTCTCCCGACGGCTGCGCCTCGAGCGCAGCGGCGACGACCGCACGCTGAACCAACTCGCTGTCCTCGGCACGCTCGATCGGCGCGGCCCGCTGTCGATCGGCGAGCTCGCCGCCGCCGAGAAGGTCAAGCCGCCGTCGATGACCCGCACCGTCGCCTGCCTGGAAGAGGCCGGGTTGGTCATCCGCCGGCCGCACGACACCGACGGCCGGCAGGTCGTCGTCGAGCTCACCGACACGGCCTGCGACGTGCTCGCCGACGATCGCCGCCGACGCGACGCCTGGCTCGCCCAGCGGCTCGGGACGCTCGACGCCGGCGAGCTCGAGCTCCTCCACCGTGTCGCCCCGCTGCTGGAACGGCTCGCCGGCGAATGAGGTCGACGTTCGCCGCACTCCGCGTCCGCAACTACCGGCTCTTCGCGTCGGGCGCCCTCGTGTCCAACGTCGGCACCTGGATGCAGCGCGTCGCCCAGGACTGGCTCATCCTCACGCTGACCGGCAGCGCCGGTGCGCTCGGCCTGACGACGGGCCTGCAGTTCCTGCCGATCCTGCTGTTCTCGCCGTTCGCCGGGGTCATCGCCGATCGCTACCCGAAGCGCCGCATCCTGGCCATGACGCAGGCCGGCATGGCCGTGACGGCAGGAGTGCTCGGCGTGCTCGCCGTGACCGGGCTCGTCCAGGCGTGGCACGTGTACGTGCTGGCCTTCCTGTTCGGCACGGGCACGGCGTTCGACGCCCCGCCCCGCCAGGCGTTCGTCAACGAGATGGTCGGCCGGGACCAGCTGGCGAACGCGGTCGGCCTCAACTCGGCGTCGTTCAACCTCGCCCGCATGATCGGCCCGGCGCTCGCCGGTGTGCTCATCGCCTGGATGGGCTCGGGAGTCGAGGCGACCGGCTGGGTGATCCTGGCGAACGCCGGCAGCTACCTGGCGGTGATCATCTCCCTGTCGTGGATGCGCACGACCGAGCTGACCCCGACGGCGCCGCTCGGCCGAGGGCGCGGCCAGCTCCGCGACGGCCTGCGCTACGTGCGTTCCCGACCCGACCTGATGCTCGTGATGGCGATCGTGTTCTGCGCCGGCACGTTCGGGTTGAACTTCCAGATGACCACCGCGCTGATGGCGACCGACGTCTATGGCAAGGGCGCCGGTGAGTACGGCGTGCTCGGTTCGATCCTCGCCATCGGATCGCTCGCCGGCTCGCTGCTCGCCGCTCGGCGGGTGCAGCCGCGCCAACGGCTCGTCATCGGGGCAGCCGTCGCCTTCGGCGTGATCGTCGCCGTGGCCGGCATGATGCCGACCTACCTGACGTTCGCCCTGATCCTGCCGCTGTGCGGGTTCGCCGCGCTCACTGTCGTCACCGCTGCCAACGCGCTCGTGCAGATGACGACGGCACCGGAGATGCGCGGCCGGGTGATGGCCCTGTACATGGCCATCTTCATGGGCGGGACGCCGTTCGGCTCACCGCTGCTCGGCTGGATCGCCGAGCACGCCGGCGCCCGCTGGACGCTCATCGGCGGTGGTGCCCTCACCGTGCTCGGCACGCTCACGGCGACCGCTGTGCTCGCTCCCCGCCAGGGCACCGAGGTGGACCTGCGCACGGTCATGCCGGCGATCCGGGCGCGCACCCTCGGCGTACGATGACCCGGGCCGGGCGGAGGTCGCCCGGGCGAGGAGGTCAGCATGTCCGCTCGAGTGGTCCACTTCGAGATCCCGTTCGATGACGGCGACCGGGCGAGGGCGTTCTACAGCGACGTCTTCGACTGGAGCATCCAGACGATGCCGGGGCTCGACTACACGCTCGTGTCGACCGGACCGTCCGGCGACCAGGGCCCGACGGAGCCGGGGTACATCGGCGGGGGGATGATGCAGCGCCAGGACGAGATCGGCACGCCTGTGATCACCCTGGCGGTCGACGACATCGACAAGACGCTCGAGACCATCGGGGAGAACGGCGGATCGACCGTGGCGCCCAAGATGCCGGTCGCCGAGATGGGCTTCGCCGCCTACTTCCGCGACAGCGAGGGCAACCTGATGG
Source organism: uncultured Acidimicrobiia bacterium (assembly GCA_963822875.1). Classification (GTDB taxonomy): domain Bacteria; phylum Actinomycetota; class Acidimicrobiia; order Acidimicrobiales; family Ilumatobacteraceae; genus JALZMG01. The sequence goes on from CAWGJK010000001.1 coordinate 59,526, forward strand.
GCTTGTGGCAGAACGCCACGTAGCCATCCTCAGAACAACGCGTCGACGAACTCGTCGGAGTCGAAGGGGACCAGGTCACCGATCGATTCGCCGATGCCGACGAGCTTGACGGGGATGCCCAGTTCGGTCTCCACGGCGAACACGATGCCGCCCTTTGCCGACCCGTCGAGCTTGGTCAGCACGACGCCGGTGACCTGCGACGCGTCGCCGAACTCGCGCGCCTGCGCCAACCCGTTCTGACCCGTCGTCGCGTCGACGACGAGCAGGACCTCGGTCACCCGCCCGGCACCCTTCTCGGCGACGCGGCGAACCTTGCGCAGCTCTTCCATGAGGTTGGTCTTGGTGTGCAGGCGCCCCGCGGTGTCGGCGAGCACGAGGTCGTGGTCGCGCGCGCTCGCCCGCTCGACGGCATCGAACACCACGGCGCTCGGGTCGCCGCCGTCGTGGCCGCGCACGACCTCGACGCCGGCGCGCTCGGCCCACGTCGTCAGCTGTTCAGCGGCAGCGGCGCGGAACGTGTCACCGGCGGCGAGCAGCACTCGACGGCCTGCAGCCTGTTGGACGCTGGCCACCTTGCCGATCGTGGTCGTCTTGCCGACACCGTTGACGCCGACGAACAGCCACACGTTCGGACCCTCGCCCGGCTCGAAGTGCAGGCCGCGGTCGGCACCGGCGAGCTGTTCCTTCATCTCCGCGCGCAGCGCCTCGATCACCTCGTCGGGCTCGGTGAGCTCCTTGTCCTTCACCCGCGTCCGCAGGCCGTCGAGCAGGTCGGTCGTCACGCCGACCCCGACATCGGCGAGCAGCAGGGCCTCCTCGAGGTCGTCCCACGTCTCGTCGGTGATCCCGCGCCGGCTGCGGATGCCGACGAAGGCACCGGCCAGCGCCGACCGGGCGCGGGACATGCGGTCGCGGAGCGTGGCCGGCGGGGCGATGACCTCGGGCTCGAGGACCGCCGTCGTGGCGCCGGGTTGTGGAGGCGCCGTCGGCGGGACGATCGGCGGCGCCGTCGGGGCTTCGACGGCCCGCTGCGCCCGCCGCCTGCTGACGACGAGCACGGCGATCCCGAACAGGATCACGAGCCCGATCAGGACGAGGTAGATCCACTCCATCGCCCGGCGACGCTATCGACCGGTCAGCGTCCGTCGCTCAGGCGCTGGGCCAGCCAGGCGAGCGGGATCGAGACGGCCATCACCGACGTCGCCACGACGTTGACGATGGGCACGTTGTTCGGCCTGCTGAGGTTGGCGAAGATCCACTGCGGCAGCGTCTGGTAGCCGGAACCGGCCGTGAAGGTGGTGACGACGATCTCGTCGAAGCTGAGGGCGAAGGCGAGGATGCCGCCGGCGACGAGCGCCGAACGGACGAGCGGGAACGTGACGAGGCGGAAGGTCTGTCCCGGCCGGGCTCCGAGGTCGGCGGACGCCTCGAGGAGGTTCGGCGAGGACCGGCGGAGTCGGGCGATGACGTTGTTGTAGGCGATCACGACACAGAACGTGGCGTGGGCGATGACGAGGGAATGGAAGCCGAATCCGATCCGGAACGAGAGCGGTCCGATGCTCAACGTGCGGTCGAAGCTGTTCTGGAGGGCGACGGCGGTGACGATGCCCGGGAGGGCGATCGGCAGGATCCAGAGGAACGACAGCGAGTTCTGACCGAAGAAGCGGAAGCGCCGCATGGCGAAGGCGGCGAGGGTGCCGAGCACGAGGGCGATGAGCGTGGCGGCGGCGGCGACCTTCACCGAGTTCCACACCGCCTCCTTGGGTCCGTCGGCCTCCCACGCCGCCCGCCACCAGTCGAGCGTCAGGCCCTGCGGCGGCCAGGCCAGTGATGTCGCCGTGTTGAACGACAGCACGGCGACGACGAGCAGCGGCACATAGAGGAAGGCCAGCCCGAGCCAGGAGGCCAGGCGCAGCACCCAGCGGGACAGCGGCGACAGGTTCACAGGCTCTCGAAGGCGCCGAGGCGCTTCATGGTGACGAGGTAGACGACGATGATCATGAGCGGCCACAGCGTGAAGGCGGCGGCGAGTGGCTGGTTCGGAGCGAGCAGCGTGCTCTCGATGAGGTTGCCGATCAGGCGGATCTTTCCCTCCGTGACCACCTTCGGGATGATGTAGTCACCGAGCGAGAGCGAGAAGGTGAACACGGCCCCTGCGGCGATCGACGGCACGAGCAACGGCACGATCACAGAGCGGAACGTCCGCCACGGCCGGGCGCCGAGGTCTCCGCTGGCGTCGAGCAGGGACACGGGCAACCGCTCGAGCCCGGCGTAGACGGGCAGGACCATGTAGGGCAGCCACAGGTAGGTGAGGGCGAGGATCACGGCGGTCCAGCCGAAGCCGGGCGTGAACCCGAACACGGAGGCGAGGAAGCCGCCGCCGCTGTCGACGCCGAACTCGGAGGCCGGTCGCAGCATCGCCTTCCACGCGTACCCCTTGACCAGGTACCCGGCCCACAGCGGCAGCACCGTCGCCACGATCAGTGCCCGCCGGTACCGCGGCTTGGCGATCTTGGCGATGTAGAAGGCCATCGGCACGGCCACGACGATGCACAGCGCGGTCACGGCGGCGGCGACGCCGATGCTCTTCAGCACGACGGCGACGAACTCTCGCGTCGTGAAGGCCTGGCGCAGGTTCTCGCCGGTCAGCGGCGTCGTCGGCTCGTTGGAGATCGGGTCGATCGTGAAGAACGCCGCGGCGACGAGCAGGGACAGCGACCCGATGTAGATCACGAGCATCCACAGCACCGGCGGCCCGAGGAGCGCGCCGAGGCCCCAGCGCCGTGTCCTGGGCGGTGGCGCCGGGGCGGGAGCGGCGGACGGCCCGCCGCTCCCGTCGTCGCCCGTCAGCTGCGCAGGGCGTTCCAGGCGTTGACCCATTCGGTGTACGGGATGCAGGTGACGTCGGTGCGCCCGTCGAGACACTCCTCGATCGGCGTCCGCCAGTAGTACACGTCCTCCCAGTAGGCGGGGTCGTCGGCGTGGAACGTCTCGCAGTGACCCTCGGTGGTGAGGTCGCAGCTCTTGGCGTTGGACGGCGCCTCGCCGAACCACTCGGCCACGGCCGCGTTGGCCTCCGGGGAGATGATCCAGTCCATCCACATGTACATGCAGTTCGGGTGGGCCGCTTCGGACGCGATCATCCAGGTGTCGGACCACCCGGTGGCCCCCTCGACCGGCTTGACGGCGTCGATCGAGGCACCGTTGGCGGACGCCAGGTTGACGATGACCTGCCATGTCGTGCCGGCCAGCACGGTGCCGCCCTCGAGCGCCGCCTGCTGGTCCGTGTACAGCGTCCAGAACTGCCCGACGAGTCCCTGCTGCTGCTCGAGCAGGGCGATCGCCGCGTCGAACTGCTCCTGGTCGAGGGCATACGGGTTGGTGATGCCGAGGTCCGGTTGCGTCGCCATGAGGTACACCGCGGCGTCGGCGATGTAGATCGGGCTGTCGTACACGGACACGGCGCCGTCGGCCGGCGTTCCACCGTCGAACATCACGCCCCACGAGTCGGGCGCACCGTCCGTGAAGGCCTCCGAGTTGAAGACGAGCAGGTTGGCGCCGCGACCGTGAGGAACGCCGTACGGCACTCCGTCGACGGAGTTGTGCTGTTGCAGCTTGAGGTCCTCGAACACATCGGCGTAGTTGGGGATCAGGTCGACGTTGACGGGCGACACCTCACCGCCGGCGATCAGGCGGGTCGTGGCGTCACCTGACGCCGACACGCCGTCGTACTCGCCGCTCTGCATCAGCTGCACCATCTCGTCGGACGAGTTGCCCAGCCTGACGTTGACGGCGCACCCGGTGGCCTCCTCGAACGGCGTGACCCAGTCGACCTCGGGGTCGGTGGAACCATCCTCGACGTAGCCGGCCCAGGCGATCAGGTTGACCTCGCCCTCACCCTCGCCGAGCTCGGTGAGGGCGCCCTCGGCGACGCCGCCGCCGGACCCACCGGTGGTGCTCGCCGTCGCCGTCGTCCCGGGCGCTTCGGTCCCCGTTGCCGTCGTGGCCGCGCGCCCTCGGTCCCCGGTGACGCCGAGCCTGCTGGCTCCGTGTCGTCATCGTCGTCGTCCCCGCACGACGCGACGATCAGCGCCGAGGCGACGATCACCGCCGTCGCCATCCTGCTCAACCTCATGGTCATCCCTCTCTGTGTTGTGTCATGGGATCCCGACGATCGGCACCGGCGCGTGGCCGCTGCCCTCGTGGGGGACCTCGTCGTGGCCGTCGCCGCTGTCGCCGACGTCGCCGGTGTCGGCGACGGGTCGCACGGCGTCGTTCGGCCAGCTCATCCCGACCCGATCGCCGCGATCGACTCGCTCGTGGCTCGGCACCGCGGCGACGAGCCGGCCGCCGATGTCGAGGGCGACTCGCACCCGCAGCTCGGAGCCGTGGTACTGCACGTCCTCGACCGATCCCGCCACGAGCGCCCCCGTCCCGTCGGTGAGCTGGATCCGCTCGGGTCGCACGGAGTGCACCGAGGCGCTCCCGAACAGCTGTGACGACTGGGTGGCATCGATGAGGTTGGCCGTCCCGACGAAGCCGGCGACGAAGCTCGTCGTCGGGCGTTCGTAGATGTCCGACGGGCTGCCGACCTGCTCGATGCGCCCGTTGTTGAACACGGCGACCCTCGTGCTCATCGACAGCGCCTCACCCTGGTCGTGGGTGACGAAGACGAACGTGATGCCGACGTCGCGCTGGATCGCCTTCAGCTCGACCTGCATCTCCTCGCGCAGCTTGAGGTCGAGTGCGCCCAGTGGCTCGTCGAGCAGCAGGACGCTGGGGTGGTTGACGAGGGCGCGGGCGAGGGCGATGCGCTGGCGCTGCCCACCGCTCAACTGGTCGGGACGCCGATCGCGGAGCGCACCCAGGCGGACGACGTCGAGCATCTCCAGGACCCGGCGGCGGCGCTCCGGCTTGGGCACACGCCGCACCTTCATGCCGTACTCGACGTTCTCCCCGACCGAGAGGTGCGGGAACAGGGCGTAGTCCTGGAACACCGTGTTGACGTCGCGGTCGTACGGCGGGCGGGCCGTGACGTCGCGACCACCCAGCAGCACGGAGCCGGCGCTCGGCAGCTCGAAGCCGGCGATCATGCGCAGGACGGTCGTCTTGCCGGAGCCCGACGGTCCCAGCAACGAGAAGAACTCGCCGGCTCCGATCGACAGATCGACGTCGTCGACCGCCACGACGTCACCGAAGCGCTTGGTCACGCGGCGGAGCTCGACCGTCCCCGCCTCGCCATCGACCTCCGGCACGTCCCTCCCCCTGGTGCTCGCGGCGACGTTAGCTGGCGGCCCCGGCGGTGGCGTGCTCGACGATCACCTTCGACGAGCCGCCTGGCTGCATCGTGACGCCGAGCAGCACGTCGCCGGCCTCCATCGTCCGCTTCTGGTGGCTGACGATCAGCAGCTGCGCCTCCCGCCGGAACTCGGCGACGAGCCCGAGGAAGCGGTGCAGGTTGAGGTCGTCGAGGGCAGCCTCGACCTCGTCCATCACGTAGAACGGTGACGGCCGGCTGCGGAACACGGCGAACAGGAACGCCAGCGCGGTGAGGCTGCGCTCGCCGCCCGAGAGCAGCGAGAGCTTCTTGACGTTCTTGCCGCCGGGCTTGGCCTCGACCTCGATACCGGTGTCGAGCAGGTTGTCCGGATCGGTCAGCACCAGCCGCCCGGTGCCGCCGGGGAAGAGCGTCGAGAACAGCGCGGCGAAGTTGGTGCTGACGTCGGCGTAGGCGCCGGCGAACACCGACTGGATCTCCTGGTCGACGGCGCGGATGACCCGGTTCAGCTCGCGTCGGGTCGTGCGCACGTCCTCGAGCTGCTCCTCGAGGAACGCGTGTCGCTGCTGCAGCTCGGTGAACTCCTCGAGGGCGAGCGGGTTGATCGGACCGAGCAGGCGCAGCTCGCGGTCGAGGTCGCGGACCCGCGCCCTCGGGGACACGCCCTCCGGGAGTGGTGGTGCCTCGGTCGCCTCGGCGACAGCCGGCTCGACATCGAGGTCGTGACGCAGCAGCTCGACCGCGGATTCGAGGCGGAGGCGGGCTTCGGCGTCCTCGACCTCGGCCCGGCGGGCTCGCTCGCGGACCTCGTCGAGCGCCCGCTCGGCCGACGTGCGCTCAGCCCGGAGGGCATCGAGGCGCGTGGCGATGGCGCGGACCTCTTCGCTCTGGCGACGCCGGCGCTCGGTCAGCTCACCGTGGTGGGCGTCGACGACCGTCCGGTGGCCCTCGACCAGCGCAGCCAGCCGGTCGAGGGCGAGCAGCGCGCGCTCGACCTCCGTCCGGCGCTGCTCGGCCGCACCGCGGGCCGCCGCATCGGCGGCCAGGCGACCTTCGATGTCGGCCAAGCGGTCCTGCAGGAACTGCTCCCGCTCGTCCAGCCCGGCCGCTCGCACGTCGAGGTCGCGCCGGCGTCCGGCGAGCACGACCGCGCGCGCATCGAGATCGGCTCGCGCCTGCTGGCGCGAGCGCACGGCGTCGGCCTCGGCTGCTTCTCCGGCCTCGAGCTCGGGGAGCAGGCGTTCCAGCTCGCCGATGCGCTCACCGTCGGCGCGCACGTGGACGGCCAGCTCATCGATCTGCCGGCGCAGCGGCTCCAGCTCCGCTTCGGCCTCGCGCTGGTCCGCGGCTGTCGTCGCCAGCGCCGTCGACGCGGCAGTCAGTCGCTCGTCATTGGCCGCCAGCCGAGCGCTGAGGTCGTCGAGATGACGGCGCGCGCCGGCCCGCGCCTCCGCCGCGACGGCGACGTCGGCGTCACGCTGAGCCAGGAGGCCGGCGCACTCGGCCGCCCGCGTCTCGGCGTCGGCAAGGGCAGCAGCCGTCGCCACGCCGGCCGATGCGCCGGTGCGCCACCCACCGGCGGCGAAGCGGTCACCGTCGCCGGTGACGATCACCGCCTCCGGATGGCGCTCGGCGATGGCGATGGCGGCATCGAGGTCGTCCACGCGGACCGCCGACGTCAGCAACCGGTCGAGCAGTCCGCCGACGTCAGCACGGTCGGCGGTGACGTGCGGACGCACCGCCTGGCCGGCCGGTGGCGCACTCCGCGGCAGCGGCGACGGGAGGCCGAGGGCGAGCACGGCGCCGGTCGTGGCCGAGCTGCGCAGGGCGCGCAGCGCCCGTCCGGCGCCGGTGGGATCGGCGACCACGACGGCCTCCAGCGCCTCACCGAGCGCCGCTTCGACCGCCGGCTCCCATCCACTGTCGATGCGCACGAGGTCGAGGAGGGTGCCGAGCACGCCGTCGAACCCGCCGAGTCGCGCCGCCCCGGCACGGGCGTGGGCGGCGTCGAGGATCTGGCGCAGGGCGTCGACGCGGCCGTCTGCCGCCGACTGCTGCCCGGCGGCGGCGTGGCGGGCGGCGACGAGTGCCTCGTGCTCGGCGGTCGTCGCCTGCAGGTGCGCCTCGGCCCGCTCGATGTCGACCGCGAGGGGGGATTCGACGAGCTCGCACGCGTGGCAGTCGTGCTGCAGGGCGGCGGCGCGGATGTCCAGCCCGGCGATGCGCTCGGCCAGCTCGTCGGCGCGGTGCCGGGCGCGCGACAGCTCGTTGCCGGCACGATCGGCGGCGGCACGCCGTGAGCGCAGCTCGCCACGGACCTCGGCGATGGCGCTCGAAGCTGTGGCTGCCGGCGCCGGGTCGAACAGCGACAGCACGCCCTTGCGGGCGGAGGTGAACTGCTGCTCGTCGAGCTCGAGGTCGACCCGATCGGGCTCGAGGTCGTCGACGCGCCGACGTACATCAGCGAGCTCGTCGGCGTGGCGGGCGGCGTCGGCCTCGAGGCTGGCGATCACGTCGGCGTCGAGGAGCTGGCCGCGATCGCGCTCCAGCGCCCGCCGCCGCTCGGCGATGACCGCGCCCAGGCCACGCGCCCGCTCGCGCAACTGCTCGACCACCACGAGGCGGTCGCCGATGTCGTCGTCGCCCCGCGCGGTCAGCTCGGCGCCGGCCGCCATGATGTCGGTGTCCAGCGTGGCGAGACGGGACTTGAGGTCGGCTTCGCCCGTGGAGGTGTCGAGCTTCGACGCAGCGACGGCGGCCAGCTTGGTGCGCAGGGTGGCGATCTCGCGGCCGGCGACGTGGATGCGCAGCGCCGTCAGCTCGCCGATCAGATCACCGTGCCGGCGGGCCGCCTCGGCCTGTCGCTCCAGCGGGCGCAGCTGCCGGCGGACCTCGCGCAGGAGGTCCTGGACGCGCACGAGGCTCGCCTCGGTGGCGTCGAGGCGGCGCTCGGCCTTCTCCTTGCGCTTGCGGAACTTGAGCACGCCGGCGGCCTCCTCGATGATCGCCCGGCGCTCCTCGGGGCGGGCGTTGAGGACGGCGTCGATCTGACCCTGGCTGACGATGAGGTGCTGCTGGCGGCCGACACCGGCATCGGAGAGCAGCTCCTGCACGTCGAGGAGGCGGCAGGGCACCTCGTTGATGGCGTACTCGCTGTCGCCCGAGCGGAACAGCGTGCGGCGGACAGTGACCTCGCTGAAGTCGATCGGCAGGATGCCGGCCGAGTTGTCGATCGTCAGGCGCACCTCGGCGCGGCCGAGCGGGGCCCGCCTGGCCGTGCCGGCGAAGATGACGTCGTCCATCTTCTGGCTGCGCACGGCGCTCGGTGCCTGCGCGCCGAGCACCCAGGCGATGGCATCGACGACGTTCGACTTCCCCGATCCGTTGGGCCCGACGACGACGGTGACGCCCGGTTCGAGTTCGAGGGTCGTCGACTCGGCGAACGACTTGAAGCCCTTGAGGGTGAGGCTCTTCAGGAACACGGCGCGGGCGAAACTACCGGCTCACCGGGCTCAAATCGGGGATCCCCGACGCTGACAAACGGGGCAGAAGTGGGTCGAACGGCCGGCCGAGACGGTCCGCCGGATGATGCCCCTGCCGCATGTCGTGCAGCGCTCCCCCGCCCGGCCGTACACGCGGTGATCGTCCTGGTAGGAGCCGCTGCCGCCCATCAGGTCGACGTAGCGGGCGTCCGGCAGGGTCGAGCCGCCGGCGCCGACGGCGGCGGCCAGGATGGCGTGCATGGCGTCGTGCAGCCGGCGCACCTCCGCCGGTCGCAGCGAGCCGGCCTGGCGCTCGGGGTGCAGGCGGGCGGCGTGGAGGATCTCATCGGCGTAGATGTTGCCGATGCCGGCGAGCACGTGCTGGTCGAGGAGGAGGGGCTTCAGCCTGGTCCGCCGCCCGGCGAGCACTGCCCGCAGGACGACCGGGTCGACCGTGTCGACCAGCGGGTCGAGGCCGAGGTTGGCCAGCTCTGGCACCTCGACGTCCACGTGGTCGGGGTCGAACACGACGACCTCGCCGAACGTCCGGGGATCGACGAACATCAGCTCCTCGGCCGGCGTTCCGGAGAGCGCCAGCACGACGTGGGTGTGCGGCGGCCGCGGTGCCCCCGCCGCGGCGAGCAGCAGCTGACCGGACATCCGCAGGTGCACCATCAGCGTGTCGCCGGTGTCGAGCGGGCACAGCAGGTACTTGCCGCGGCGTCCGGCGGCGAGCAACGTCGCCCCGGTCAGCCCGTCGACGACTTCCTGCGGCGAGGTCCTGCGCACGGTCCGCTGCCGCCCGATCTCGACGCCCTCCACCCGCCGCCCGACGACCCGCTGCTCCAGCCCCCGCCGCACCGTCTCCACCTCCGGCAGCTCAGGCATCAGTCCTCGCCCCATCCGAGTGTTCGAGGCCATCGGAGTGCCTGGTGCGCGGACGCCGGTCGCTCAACACTCGAATGGACTAATCCACCGGGATCGGGCTGGGCTCGAGGCCGGCGCATGCCGCCGCAGCGGCCGCCTGCTCGGCCGCCTTCTTGGAGCGGCCGGTGCCCTCGCCGCCGACCACGCCGGCGATCAGGACCGTGGAGAAGAACCGCTTGGCGTGGTCGGGGCCCTCCGAGCGGGTGAGGTATTCCGGTGGCTCCGACCCGTCGCTGGCGACGAGCTCCTGCAGGCGCGACTTGTGGTCGAGGCGATCGAGGTGCTCGGCCGTCTGGGCCAATCGCGGGCCGATCAGGCGCTCGATGAGGTCGTAGGCGTCCGACGGGCCACCGTCGACGTACACCGCGCCGAACACCGCCTCGAGGGCGTCGGACAGGATCGACGGCTTCTCCCGCCCACCCGCCCCGTCCTCGCCGCGCCCGAGCAGGAGGAACTCGCCGAGACCGAGGTCCTCGGCCACGTCGGCCAAGGCGAGGGCGTTGACCACGCCCTTGCGCACGCCGGTCAGCGCGCCCTCGGGCAGCTCACCGAACCGGCGGTAGGCGAGGTCGGCGACGACCCACCCGAGGATGGCGTCGCCCAGGAACTCCAGCCGCTCGTTGCTGATGGTGCCCGGGTGCTCGGCGCACCACGACCGGTGAGCCATCGCTCGCGACAGCAGGTCCGGGTCGTCGAACTGGTACCCGATGCGCTCGGCGAGGAGCTCGAGGGTCAGCCGCCCTCCCGCGTGCGGGCGTGCACGTAGTCGACGGCGTCGCGGACGCTCTTCAGGTCGGCGAGGTCCTCGTCGTCGATGCGGAACCCGACGGTGCGATCGCTGAGCTCCTCCTCCAGCGCCTCGACGAGCTCGATCAGGGCGAGCGAGTCGGCATCGAGATCGTCGACGAACGACTGCCCCTCCGTGATCGTGCTCGGCTCGATCTCGAGGATGTCGGCGAGGCGGTCGCGCACGATCTCGAAGATCTCGTCGCGCCCGAGCGGCCCCTGTTCGACGTGCGTCTCGGCAGGCATGGTCGGGAAATCCTACTACTGGGCCTGAACGGCGGCTCGGAGTTGCTCGACGAGCCCGACCTCGACCATCTCCCTGGCGACGTCGATCGCATTCACCATCGCCATCGCGCCGGTCGAGCCGTGGGAGATGATGCACACGCCGTCGACGCCGAGCAGCACGGCGCCGCCGTAGGTGTCCGCGTCGAGCGTGGCGTACACCGGCGCCAGCGCCGGCATCAAGGCGTCGGCGTGCTCGCGGTAGCCGTCGGCGGTCATCGCGCCCGAGCAGCGCCTTGGCGATCATCTTCACGGCGCCCTCGAGGGACTTCAGCACGACGTTGCCGGTGAACCCGTCGGTGACGACGACGTCGACGGCGTCGGTCGTGATGTCGCCCCCTTCGACGTTGCCGATGAAGTGGATGCCCTTGGCCGACTCGAGCAGCTCGAAGGCCTCCTTGCGCAGCGAGTCGCCCTTGCCGGCCTCCTCGCCGATCGACAGCAGGCCGACCCGCGGCTCGGCGATGGCGAAGCGGTCGTGGGCGAAGACCGAGCCCATCTGGGCGAACTGCACGAGCCACTCCGCCTGCACGTCGGCGTTGGCGCCGGCGTCGAGGAGGACCGTGGGCGTCGAGCCGGGCACGGGGATGGGGGTGGCGATCGCCGGGCGTTTGACGCCCTTGATGCGGCCCATCCGCAGCAGCGCCGAGGCCATCGTGGCGCCGGTGTTGCCGGCGGAGATCATCGCCGATGCCTTCTGGTCGCGGACGGCCTCGGCCGCACGCACGAGCGTCGAGTCCTTCTTCCGGCGCACGCCGCCGGCGGGGTCCTCGTCCATGGCGATGACCTCGGACGCCTCGATCAGCGGCAGGTCACCGCGATCCGCGAGGTCGGACGGACCGACCAGGACGACCGGTATTCCCTTGGCAGCGGCGCGCTTGGCGCCCTCGACGATCTCGCCGGGTGCACGGTCGCCGCCCATGGCGTCGACCGCGATCGGGAGCATCAGGTGTTGACGTCGACGGCCACGCGGCCCTTGTACCAACCGCAGGTCGGGCACACGGTGTGCGGCTGCTTGGCCGCGCCGCAGCGCGGGCAGGTGCTGCGCGACGGGGCCGAGAGCTTCCAGGCGCCGGCGCGACGGCTGCGGGACTTCGACTTCGACGTCTTCTGCTTGGGAACGGCCATCGTGCTCTCCGGCTGGGATGAACGGCTGCTCCAAGCTAGCGGGACGTGATCCCAGAGCGGACAGGACTCACTGCGAGCACGTGCTGCCAGCCGAGTACGTCGGGCGCTCGGTACACGAGCCGGACTACTCGGCGGACTGGCTGAGTCCCGGACGCAGTCGGTCTGGCCGCTCTGACGGAGCACGTCGAGGACGGCCCAGCGCTCGTCGCGCGTGGCTGGGGCGCAGTCGCACCGTGCGACGCTGAGATCGGCGCCGCACGTCGGGCACAGCCCCGGGCAGTCCTCCCGGCACAGCGGCGCGTCGGGCACGCCGAGCAGGACGTTCTCGCGGACCATCGGCCCGAGGTCGATCTGGCCGTGCTCGATCGGGAAGGCGTCCGGGTCGCCGGCCGCGTACCGCTCGTCGACCTCGATGGCCAAGCGAGCCGCCGACGTCGCGGAGGCAGCGCCGGCAGGTGTCCGACCAGTCCACGGTCAGCGTGCCGGCGACCTCGACGGTGTCGAGCGTCGACTCCAGCGTGACGTCGACGGCGACGTCGCCGGCGAGCCGTCCGTCGACCGCGTCGACATCGGCGAGCGCCAACTCGGCAGAGACATGGCGGCGCGTCCCCGGCTCGCGCAGCAGCTCGGCAGCGTTGATCAGCAGCGCCTTGGCAACCACGGTTCACCGGTCCTGGTCGAAGAACCCCTTGGTGGGGTCGTCCTCCTCGGCCTCGTTCGACGGCATCGGCACGGAGCCGATCGACAGCCGCTGACGTCCGGCACCGACGGTCTTCTGCAACTTGTCGAGGAGGATCTCGAAGCTGCCGAGGCGCTGATCCAAGAAATCCTCGGTCTCGTGACGCAGGCGCCGGGCATCGGCCTCGGCCGACTCCATCACCTGCCGCGCCCGCTGCTCGGCCGCCCGCACCACCTCCGTGCGCTGCACCATCCGTTCGGCACGCACGCGAGCCGCCTCGAGCAGCTCGTCGGCCTCCCGGCGGGTCTTGGCGACGAACTCCTGGCGCTCCTTCAACATCCAGCGCGCCTGGCGCAGCTCGTCGGGCAGGCGCTGCAGGGCCTCCTCGAGCAGCTCGATGATCTCGTCACGATCGATGCGCGGCGACGACGACAGCGGCATCGTCGGCGCGGTGGCGATGATGTCGATCGAGCGGCGCAGCAGCGTCTCGGCGTCGCCGACGTAGCCCTGGCCGGGCTCGGGGTACTCGTCGTCGATCTCGGCGTACTCGTCGTACTCGTCGTCCTCGAAGTCGTCGTCGTAGCTCATGCGCCGCTCTCGAACAGTTCGCCCAGCGCGTCGGCGACGGGCTGAGGCACCATGTGGGTGACCGACCCACCGTACCGGGCGATCTCCCGCACGAAGCGGCTGCTGATGTAGCCACGATCGGCGCGGCATGGCAGGTAGACGGTGCGCACGCCCGTGACCGAGTGGTTCGTCAGGGCCATCTGCTGCTCGATCTCGAAGTCGGCTGCGGTGCGCAGTCCCTTGACGATGAACGACGCGTCGACAGCAGTGGCCGCGTCCACGGCCAAGCCGGCGTGGCCGACGACGTCGACCCGGTCGCCGATGCCGGCATCAGCGACGGCGGCCTGGATCAGCGCGATGCGCTGATCGACCGGAAACAGGCCACCCGTCTTCTCGTGGTTGTGCATCACGGCGACGGTGACGTGGCCGAACAGCTCGACGGCCTGCTCGATCACGTCGACGTGCCCGAGGTGGATCGGGTCGAAGCTGCCGGGGTTGAGCACCGTGCCCATGAGTGGCCGTCACGGTAGTGCCGGCCCCGGACGTCACCCGCGATGGAGGAACGTCACCCACGTCCGCCCGTAGCGCTTGACCCGGCCCTGCTCCCAGTCGTCCGGCGCACCGATCTGCGTGGGTGCTTCGGCCACCACGAGATCGGCGCGCACGGCGCGTAGCAGCCGGGGCCAGTCGTCGAAGTCGTACGGCGGATCGGCGAAGGCGAGGTCTGCGTCGACCCGCGCGGCGGCAGCGATCCCGTCGGCCACGAGCACACGGGCGCGGTCGCCCAGGCCGAGCGTGGCGATGTTCTCGTCGATCGCCGCCAGTGCCGCCCGGTCGCGCTCGACGAACGTGCAGTGGGCAGCCCCACGGGAAAGCGCCTCGATGCCGAGGGCGCCGCTGCCGGCGTAGAGATCGAGCACCCGCGCGTCGACGACGGCGTCGATGCTGGCGAGGGCGTTGAACACGGCCTCGCGCACCCGGTCCGTCGTCGGGCGCGTCGCCCCGCCGGCGGGCGCAGCCAGACGCCGCCCCTTGAGCTCACCCGCCACGACACGCATCGGTTGCGAGGGTACGCGTCGGGGTACGTTGCAGCAGCGGGCAAGAGAGGACGACATGGCGACCAGGGTGGGCTGGTGATCGGGACGCTCGCACTCGCGCTCGGCGCGTGCGGCGACGACGACGACGGCGACGTCTCCGAGGAGGAGCAGCCCTACGTCGACGCGCTCGTCGACGAGCGCGGCCGACAGCGACGAGGACGAGACATGCAGCTCGACCGAGGCGCAGGCCGAGTGCCTCGGCGCCCGAAGTGGGTCTCGATCCTCGGCGTCGACCGGCTGGAGGAGGCTGGGATCGACCCCGACGAGCTCGCCGACGACGACCTCGACTTCTCCGCGCTGGGCCTCGTCCGAGTCCGACGGCGAGGCGATGTTCGATGCCCTCGAGCGAGTGCGACGTCGACCTCCGCGAGAGCTTCCTCGCCGGCATGACCGAGGACTCGGACATGTCGGACGAGGACCGCGCAGTGCCTCGACGAGGCGTTCGACGACGACCTGCTGCGACGCATCCTGGTCACCACGTTCGTCGCAGGGCGATGACGCGCTTCGAGCAGGACGAGGAGATCATGGGCGACGCTGTTCGCCGTGTTCTCGGAGTGCCCAGGAGCAGCGCCAGACTGATCATGCTCGAACCCGACCCGGTGATCACCTGCATCGACTGCGGCGGCCGGGCTCATCTGCTGTCGACACCCGACATCGATCTCGAGGAAGCGGGTGCCCAGCTGTGGTTCCCCGGCGACATCGTCGCCTACCGCTGCGAGGACTGCCTCGACCGCTGGGACATCGTCTTGGACGACGACGCCGTCGAAGACTGACTGCGGTCGGCCCATCGGAGTGTTGAGCGTTCCCCGTCCACGCACGGGACACTCGGATGGCGCCCAACACTCGGATGGATTCAGCTGCGGGTCAGGAACTCGGTGTCTTCGGGGGTGAGGAGGAGGGTGAGCTCGTCGAGGAGGGCGGGGTTGGCGGCGAGGACGGGGTCGGCGTCGACGATCTCGAACGCCGCGTCGCGCGCCAGTCGCACCAGCTCGCGATCACGGCGCAGTGACGCCAGGCGAAGGTCGCTGCGACCCTTCTGCGCGGCACCCATCAGCGTGCCCTCGCCGCGCAGGTCGAGGTCGACCTCGGCCAGCTCGAAGCCATCGGTCGACGCCACCAGCGCGGCCACTCGCGGGCTGGGACCGTCGCCGCCGTCGGCCGTGACCAGCCAGCACTGCGACTCGGCCGCACCACGCCCGACGCGCCCGCGCAGCTGGTGCAGCTGGGCGATGCCGAAGCGGTCGGCATCGAGCACGACCATCACCGTCGCGTTGGGCACGTCGACCCCGACCTCGATCACGGTCGTGGCGACGAGCACGTCGAGGGCACCGGAGCGGAACGAGTCCATCGTGCGCTCCTTGTCCGCCGACGACATGCGCCCGTGCAGCAGACCCGAGACGCAGCCCGGTCAGCTCGTCCGACGACAGCCGCTCGTAGGTCTCCTCGGCCGAGGCCACCTCCAGCTTCTCGCTCTCCTCGACGAGCGGGCAGACGACGTACGCCTGCCGGCCCGCCGCCACCTCCGCCCGCACGGACGCCCACGCCTCGGCCTCCAGCAGCGGTCCGGCTGACCAGCGGGTCACGATCGGCGTCCGGCCCGGCGGGAGCTCGTCGAGCACGCTGACGTCGAGGTCGCCGTACACCGTCATCGCCGCCGTGCGCGGGATCGGCGTCGCCGTCATCACCAGCACGTCGGGCACCGCCGCCCCGGCCTTGTCGCGCAGCGCCGCCCGCTGCTCGACGCCGAAGCGGTGCTGCTCGTCGACCACCACCACGCCGAGGCTGTGGAACTCGACGCCCTCCTGGATCAGCGCGTGGGTGCCGATCACGAGGTCGACCGATCCGTCCGCCAAGCCGGCGAGCACGCGCCGCCGCTCGGCACCGGCGACCCGGTTGGTGAGCAGCTCGACGGAGAGCGGCCGCTCGCCGAACAGGTTGCCGGCGGGCACGAGCAGCCCGTCGAGCATCTGGCGCACGGCCGCGGCGTGCTGCTCGGCGAGCACCTCGGTCGGCGCCATCAACGCACCCTGGTGCCCGCCCTGCACGGCGGCGAGCAGCGCCGTCACGGCGACGACCGTCTTGCCGGAGCCGACGTCGCCCTGCAGCAGGCGGTGCATCGGGTGCGGACGGCCGAGGTCGGCCTCGATCTCGCCGATCACCCGGCGCTGCGCCGCCGTCAGCGGGAACGGCAGGCCGCCGTGGAACCGCTCGACCAGCTCGCCGCCCGGCTGGTGGCGGATGCCGACCGACTCCCGCTCCATCGCCCGCTTGCGCATGACCAGGGCGACCTGCACGCGCAGCAGCTCGTCGAAGGCGAGCCGGCGTCGTGCCCGCTCCTTGTCGGCGATCGACTCGGGCACGTGGATGTCGTGCAGCGCCGAGCCACGGTCGAGCAGCCCGAGGCGCCGCCGGACGGGCGCCGGCACGGGGTCGGCGAAGCCTCTCGGCGCCGCACCGCTCCAGTGCGTTCTCCACCCAGCCGGCCAGCTCCCACGTCGTCAGCTGGACCTTCTCGCTCTGCGGGTAGATCGGCACGATGCGCCCGGTGCGGTCACCGATCAGGTCGACCACCGGGTTGGCCATCTGCAGCCCACCCCGGTACGTGTCGACCTTGCCGTACAGCGCCACCTCCAAGCCGGGCGTCAGCTGGCGCTCGCGCCACGGCTGGTTGAAGAACACGACGTGCATCCGTCCGGTCCCGTCGCCGACGACGGTCTCCACGATCGTCCGCCGGTTGCGTCCCATGCGCTTGCTCGTCGAGCGCACCGACACCAGCACGAGCGCCTCCGTGCCAGGGACGAGGTCGCTGACCCGCGCCTCGTTGGTGCGGTCGACCCAACGCCGCGGGTACGTCGTCAGCAGGTCGAGCACGGTCTCGACGCCCACCGCGGCCAAGGCCTCACGCTTGCGCTCCCCGACGCCGCGCAGCCTGACGACGGGGATGCTGTCGAGCTCGCGGAGCGTCAGCGGCCCGTCAGTCAATGGCGGAGCCGATCACGTCGTTCAGAGGTGAACACCCCGGTTCGGCACGCCGGCGCCTCCAGGCGCTTCGGCGGCCGCATCGTGAACGTCATTCCACGCCGAAGAGGTACGGGTACAGCGGCTGGCCGCCGTCGTGCACCTCGACCTCGACGCCGGGACGGTTGGCGGCCAGCCACTCGCCGAGCGCCGTCGTCGTCGCCTCGTCGGCATCGACGCCCGTGAGGACGGTGACCAGCTCGCGCTCGGCGTCGACGAGACGCTCGAGCAGCGCGGTGGCGGCGCCGGCGACGTCGGGTGCCACGGCGACGATCCCATCGCCGCGCACGAGCGCCATCCAGTCACCCTCGGCGATCGGGCCGGCCTCACTGCGGCTCGCCCGAACCGCCCTGGTGACCTCACCGGTGGCGACGGCCTCGGCGGCATGGCGCATCTCGGACGTGTTGACCTCGGCGCTCGCCTCCGGGTCGTACACCATCAGCGCGGCCAGCCCCTCGGGCATCGAGCGGGTCGGCACCACGCGCACCGTCCGCTCGGTGAGCGCGTCCAGTTGCTCGGCGACGGGAATGATGTTCTTGTTGCCCGGCAACACGACGACGTGCTGGGCGTTGACCCGCTCGACAGCCTCCAGGAGCTCGGCCGTCGACGGGTTGAGCGTCTGCCCGCCGGTGACGACGGCCTGCACGCCGAGCTCGCCGAACAGCTCGCTGATGCCGGGCCCGCTGCTGACGGCGACGACGGCGCACGTGACGGCAGGCAGCTCGACAGCGGCTGACATCAACGCCGCCTCGCGCACGGCATGCTCGGTGGCGACCTCCTCGAACAGATCGGAGATGCGGATCTGGCGGGGCCGGCCGTCGAGGTCGAGCGCCGCCTCGATCGCCGCACCGATGTCGTTGGTGTGCACGTGGCAGTTCCACAGCCCGTCGCCGCCGACCACGACGATGGAGTCGCCGATCGCTCCCCAGCCCTGCTTGAGCGCCTCGATGCGCTCGTCGGCGAGGTCGCAGAAGAACATCACCTCGTAGCGCTGCTCGTTGACGTCGATGGGTTCGTGGACGACGGCCTCGACCCCACCTGCCTGCGCGGGCGGCGGCTCGGGCAGCGGTTCGCCGTCGACGACGTGCAGGGCGGCGTCGAGCAGGAGGAGGAAGCCGGCGCCGCCGGCGTCGACCACGCCCGCATCGGCGAGCACGGGCAGCAGCTCCGGGGTGTGAGCGAGCGACACTCGCCCGGCATCGCGCGCCGCCCGCACGACCGAGGCCAGCGCGCCCCCCTCGTCGGCAGCGTGGCGCGCCGCATCGGCGCTCTCCCGCACGACGGTGAGGATGGTTCCCTCGACGGGCGTGAGCACCGCCTGGTAGGCGGCGGTCGACGCTGCCGCGAGCGCGTCGGCGAAGGCAGTGCCGTCGAGGTCGCTGCGCCCCTTGAGCGTGGCGGCGATGCCGCGGAGGACCTGCGACAGGATCACCCCGCTGTTGCCGCGGGCCCCCATCAGCGATCCGTGACTGATCGCGTCGCACGTCGGACCGATCTCGCCCGGGGCGCCTTGCACCTCGGCGACGACGGCGTCGAGCGTCCGCGCCATGTTCGTGCCCGTGTCGCCGTCGGGCACCGGGTACACGTTCAAGCGATCGATCGCGGTCCGGTGAGCGGCCAGGAGGTCACGGAACACGACAACGGTGTCGCGCAACGCATCCACCATCGGGCGCTCCAGTGTCGGCACGGCCACACTGTAGGAGTCGGGTGCGCGAACGGATGCCGTGTCGATAGCCTCGTGGCCCATGGCCTCAGTGTGTGAAGTGTGCGGCAAGAAGCCCTCATGGGGCATGTCGGTGTCGCACTCGCACCGGCGTACCAAGCGCCGCTGGAACCCCAACATCCAGCGCGTCCGGGCACTGCGCGGCGGGACCGTCAAGCGGGTCGACGTCTGCACCGGCTGCCTGAAGTCGGGCAAGATCGTCAAGGCGCCCAACGTCCCGGCCACCGCTTCGGCCCCGCGCTGACGGATCGCCGGCCGTGCAAGGCGTCGTCAAGGCATACGACCCGTCCACGGGCGACGGCGTCGTCACCTGCGACACCGATCTCGCCGACTACGACCTGGCCGGCGACGCCCTCGCCGGATCGATCCTGCGCATGGTCCGCCAGGGCCAGCGGGTGATCTTCGACCTCGATGCTGGCGGCCGGGCGACGCACCTGCGACTCGGCTCGGAGACGGACATGTCGACCCCTGGCCCGATCTGAGGGACCTTTGGCCGTTTGGTGTCGTGACAGACGTTGGTACACCATTGATTGGGATCCCCCACGGAGGTGAGCGCACGATGAGCGGACAGACCGGCAACGAGCAACTGAAGCAGTGGGTGGACCACTGGCAGGGCATCCTGCAGCCCGACGACGTGTACTGGTGCGACGGCTCCGCCGAGGAGTACGACCGGCTGTGCGCCGACCTCGTCGCCAGCGGCACGTTCACGACGCTCGACCAGGCGAAGCGGCCGAACAGCTACTGGGCCCACTCCGATCCGGGCGACGTCGCCCGCGTCGAGGACCGCACGTTCATCTGCTCCACGGACGAGCATGCCGCCGGGCCGAACAACAACTGGCGCCAGCCCGACGAGATGCGCGCCGAGATGACCGACCTCTACACCGGCGCGATGCGCGGCCGCACGATGTACGTCGTGCCCTTCTCGATGGGACCCCTCGGCTCACGGATCGCCCACATCGGGGTGCAGCTCACCGACTCTGCCTACGTGGCCGTGAGCATGCGGATCATGACCCGAATGGGCCAGAAGGCGCTCGACGTGCTCGGCGACGACGGCGTGTTCGTGCCCTGCCTGCACTCCATCGGCGCCCCGCTCGAGCCCGGCCAGACCGACGTCCCGTGGCCCTGCAACCCGGACAACAAGTACATCGTCCACTTCCCCGAGACCCGCGAGATCTGGTCCTACGGCTCGGGCTACGGCGGCAACGCCCTGCTCGGCAAGAAGTGCTTCGCCCTGCGCATCGCCTCGGTCATGGCCCGCGACGACGGCTGGCTGGCCGAGCACATGCTCATCCTCAAGCTGACCAACCCGCAGCAGGAGTCGAAGTACATCGCCGCGGCCTTCCCGTCGCAGTGCGGCAAGACGAACCTGGCGATGCTCGTGCCGACGATCCCCGGGTGGACGGCCACGACCGTCGGCGACGACATCTGCTGGATGAAGTTCGGCGACGACGGCCGGCTGTACGCGATCAACCCGGAGGCCGGCTTCTTCGGCGTCGCTCCCGGCACCAGCTACCAGACCAACCCCAACGCCATGGACACGCTGTGGGGCAACTGCATCTACACCAACACCGCCCTCACCGACGACGGCGACGTGTGGTGGGAGGGCATGACCGACGAGCCGCCGGCCAGGGCCACCGACTGGAAGGGCAACCCCTGGAACCCTGAGGTGGAGACGCCCGCCGCGCACCCGAACGCCCGCTTCACGGCGCCGGCCGCGCAGTGCCCGTCGATCGCTCCCGAGTGGGAGGACCCGGCCGGCGTGCCGATCTCGGCGATCATGTTCGGCGGTCGCCGGCGCACGACGGTGCCGCTCGTCACCGAGGCCTACGACTGGGAGCACGGCGTGTTCCTCGGCTCGATCATGGCGTCGGAGACGACCGCCGCCCAGCAGGGCGCCGTCGGCAAGCTGCGCTTCGACCCGATGGCGATGCTGCCGTTCTGCGGGTACAACTTCGCCGACTACTTCGCCCACTGGCTGTCGATCGGCAAGTCGACCGACGTCGAGAACCTGCCGAAGATCTTCTTCGTCAACTGGTTCCGTCGTGACGCCGACGGCCGCTACCTGTGGCCAGGCTTCGGTGAGAACAGCCGCGTGCTGAAGTGGGTGTTCGAGCGGGTCAACGGCGACGCCGATGCCGTGGAGACGCCGATCGGGCTGCTGCCGACACCCGACGCGCTCGACACCGACGGCTTGGACATCGCCGACGACGACCTCACCGAGCTGCTGTCGATCGACACCGAGGGCTGGCGCCAGGCCGTGCCGCAGATCCGCGAGCACTTCGCCCAGTTCGGCTCCGACCTGCCCGCCTCGCTCACCGTCGCCCTCGACACCCTCGACGCGCGGTTGACCTGGCTGATCCTCGAGTCTTCGGGTCAGCTCGCGGCCAGCAGGTCCTCGAACGACTCGCGGATGCAGTCGGCGTAGTGCGCCGGGTCGGGCATCATCGCCCGGTCGGCGGTGAACATCAGCATGAACTGGTCGACGTAGCTGGACACGATGTTGATCAGCCCCATGCCGTCGACGACCGGCCCGCCGCCGAACGAGCGGACCAGCTCGGCACCGGCGAAGTAGAGCGGCTCGCGCGGGCCGGGCACGTTGGTGACGACGGTGTTGATCACGCCGACCCGCCGGGAGAACCGACCGGCCAGGCGGGTGCCGACGCCGATCAGCACGCCAGGGGCCAACTGCGAGATCTCCGTGAGGTTGCGCGCCCCGATCGCCTTCGTCAGCTCCTTCGACGCCATCGTCGAGGCGGTCACCGCGGCGAGCCGCTCCACGGGGTCGGCGACGTCGGTCGACAGGCTGACGATCATCGCCGAGACCTGGTTGCCGAGGTCGGCCTTCTCCGCCGCGGTGCGCACGGACACCGGCGTCATCGCCCGCAGCGGCGCGGCCGGCAGCTCGCCGGCCGCTTGCAGATAGCTGCGCAGCGCGCCGCCGAGGACGGACAGGGCGACGTCGTTGACCGTCGCTCCATCCACAGCCCGGCGCATCTTCTTCACGTCGGCGAGCTCGAAGTAGCAGCCGTCGACCACTCGGTGGGCGCTGACCGGCCCGTTGAACCGGGTGATCGGCGCGGGCGACGTCGAGACCGCTGGTTGCCGGCGCTGGAGCGCCATCGCCCGGCCGAGCCCCGGCACGAGCTTGCCGGCGACGCGCATCCCGCGTGCCGGCACGGTCGCCGCGTTGAAACCGGCCCTGGCGAGCAGCTCGAAGTCCGACGGGTCCGACTCCGGGGTCCACGCCTTCGCCGGTGGAGGCGGGTCGCCGACCTTGGGGGCCTGGGTGTGGATGGCCGTGATCATCTCCACGCCGGACATGCCGTCGATCGCCGCGTGGTGCACCTTGAGCACCATCGCGAAGGCGCCCTTCGGGACACCCTCGACGGCATCGAGCCCTTCGATGACGTACATCTCCCACTGCGGCTTGGACAGGTCGAGCGGGCGGGCGTGCAGGCGGGCCAGCTGGATGCAGAACTGCCGCCAGTCACCTGGTTCGGGCAGGGCGATGTGGCGGACGTGGTACTCCAGGTCGAAGTTGCTGTCCTCGACCCACCACGGATGATCGAAGTCGCCGGGGACGCGCACCGCCTTCTGCCGGAACGCCCGCGCCAGGTGGAGGCGCGGCTCCATATGGGCGAGGATGCCCTTGAACGTCACCTTCTTGCCGGGCGCGGTGCGTTGGTCGTAGATCCCCACCGACAGGACGTGGGTCGGTGCGTGTGGCCGCTCGGCGTAGATGAACGAGGCGTCTTGACCGCTCAGTTGCTGCATGAGGCACCCCCGGGAACCTGTGTCGTCGGGCTGGGGGCAGTCTGGCAGGCCAGCGGACACGGCCTCGACGGCCTGACGGCCCTACGCTCGCCCCGTGGCCGACGAGAACCAGCAGCACCCGGGACCGTGGTACCTGCTCGCCGAGCTGCGCGCCCCGCTGGAGGCGGCGACGCTGCTGCCCGCGCTGCCGATGCTGATGCGCGCGCCGCGCGGCGACGGCCACCACGTCATCGCCATCCCGCCGTTCGGCGCGGGGGACGCCTTCACCACGGTGATGCGCTTCTACCTCGGCCGGCTCGGCTACCAGGTCCAGCCGTGGGGCCGCCAGGAGATCCTCGCCCTGCACCGGCTGTCCACGGTGGCCGTCCGGCGGCTCGACGAGGTCGCCGGCGCGGCGGGCGGCCGCGTCAGTCTCATCGGTCACAGCCTCGGCGGGCTCTACGCCCGCGAGGTCGCCCGCGCCGCCCCGTCGCACGTGCGGCGGGTGATCACGGTCGGCACACCGTTCGCCGGCGACCTCAAGGCCAACGTCGTGTGGCCGATGTACGAAGCGGTGACGGGCACCCGGATCAAGAGCATCCCCAAGGACGTGATGGCCCGGATCAACGAACCGCTCCCCGTGCCCTCGACGGCGATCTACAGCCGCACCGACGGCGTGGTCGCCTGGCGTTCGTGCCTCGACGCCGAGGCGGAGACGGCCGAGAACGTCGAGGTGCCAGGCAGCCACGTCGGGCTGCTGCACAACCCGGCCGTGTTCGCCGTGATCGCCGACCGCCTGGCGCAGCCGGAGGGCACACACCGTCCGTTCGAGCCCGCCGGGTGGATGCGCCTGCTGGCCAACAAGGGCCCGGCTCGGGAGCAGGCGCACTGATGACCCGGATGAGCCGGATGGACGCCGCCTTCCTGGCGATGGAGCGGCCCAACCTGCCCGGCCACCTCGGGACGGTGATGTTCTTCCGGCCGAGCAAGGCGGGGCCGCTCACCTACGACGCGGTGCTGGACACGGTCGCCGAGCGGCTGCCGCTCGTGCCATCGGCGCGGCGCATCGTCGCCGAGGTGCCCTTCGGACTGGCGCGACCGTCGTGGGAGCCCGACCGCGCCTTCGACCTCGAATATCACGTACGTCACACCGCCCTCCCCAAGCGCGGCGGCGAGGCGGCCCTCACCCGCCTGATCGGCCACACCCACGCCATCCAGCTCGACCGGGCCCGCCCGCTGTGGGAGCTGTGGGTCATCGAAGGTCTGCCGGACGATCGGGTCGTGTTGTACTCGAAGGTCCACGTCGCGGCGATCGACGACAGCACCGGCGCCGAGTTGATGACCGCGCTGCTCGACACCGAGCCGTCCGGGCGACCGACTGTCGTCGACCCGGAGCCGGTCGATGCCGGCGGGAGTGGACCGCTCGATGTCATCGGGCGCATCGTCGAGCCGTTGCCCGACCAGCTGCGCTGGGCCGTTGGGTTCCCGGGCCGCGTGGCCGAGCGGGCGATGCGCGCGGCCGGTGAGCAGTGGCCCGGGCTCCGCGAGACCGCCGTCGAGATCACCCAGCGCACGCCGCTGCTCGGCGCTCGCGGCCAAGCTGCTGCCGACGAGCGATGCCGGCGACGTCATCGACGAGCACCCGACCGGCCGCGCGCCGCGCCTGTCGTGGAACGCGCCGATCACCCGTTATCGCCGCTTCGCCCTCGCCCGCCTCCCGATCGATGACGTGCTCGCCGTGAAGAACGCCGCCGGCACGACGTTCAACGACGTCGTCGTCGCCGTGTGCGCGGGGATGCTGCGGCGCTGGCTGCTGGCGCAGGACGAACTGCCGACCTCACCGGTCGTGGCCCTCGTCCCGGTGCTCGTGGCCGGGCCCAGCGGGCGGCGCGACGATGCCCACATCGCCGGACTCGTGGCGCCACTGCCGACCAACGTGGCCGATCCCGCCGACCGTCTCGCCCGCACGCACGACGCGCTGGCGATGGCCAAGGAGCGCCACGCCGCGGTGCCGGCGTCGATGATGCAGGACATGTCGATGTTCGCCCCGCCCGCCGTGGCGGCGATGGCCGGGCGCATGGTCGACGCCCTGCCCCACCGCGCCTTCGTCAGCCCGACCGTCAACGTGGCGATCAGCAACGTGCCCGGTCCGCGCCAGCCGGTCCACCTGGCCGGCAGGGAGCTGGAGTCGAGCCATCCGGCGATGTCGATCAGCGACCGCACGCCGCTGCACATCGGCGTGCAGTCCGGTCCGGAAGTGGTCGGCATCGGCGCCGTCGCGTGCCGCGACAACCTCGACGACCTCGGCGGCCTCCTCGCCGGAGCGCCGCTCGAGCTGGCCGACCTCGTCGCGGCCGTCAGCGGCCGGTGAACGTCGGCTGGCGCTTGTCCTGGAACGCCGTGATGCCCTCGGCGTAGTCCGCAGAGCGAGCGATGCGCCCCTGAGCCGCAGCCTCGGCGGCGAGCACGGTGGCGAGCTTCGCCGGCTCCGGCGCGAGAGCGCGGACGAGGCGCTTGGACTCGCGGAACGACTCGGTGGGTCCGGCGGCG
The DNA here is from genome assembly GCA_963822875.1 of uncultured Acidimicrobiia bacterium. Classification (GTDB taxonomy): domain Bacteria; phylum Actinomycetota; class Acidimicrobiia; order Acidimicrobiales; family Ilumatobacteraceae; genus JALZMG01. The sequence continues at coordinate 84,796 of CAWGJK010000001.1, forward strand.
ATCGCCCGCGCCAACTCCTTCGCCTCGTCGCCCAGCGTGTCAGCGGGAACCGCCCGGTTGACCAACCCGATCGCCGCCGCCTCGGTGCCCGACAGCAGGCGGCCGGTGTAGATCAGCTCGAGCGCCCGGTGCGGCCCGAGCCGCTCGACGAGGTGACGGTGCCCGCCCGAGTCGAGCACGGCGCCGATGCGGGCGAACGGCGAGCCGATGCGGGCGTCGTCGGCCACGAGCACGATGTCGCAGGCGAAGGCCACCCCGAACCCGACACCGAGGCACGCCCCCTGCACGGCGGCGATCGTCGGCACGTCGAGGTCGGCGATGCGCTGCAGCAGTGGGTTGAAGAGGTCACGCAGGATCGCTTCGGCGTCCTCGGTCAACGGCTCGGCGTCGCTGAGATCGCGCCCGGCGGAGAACGCTCTGCCTTCCGCCGTGACCAGTACGGCGCGGGCGTCGCCGACCTCGTCGAGGGCGCGGTGGAAGTCGGCGACCATCTCCGTGTCGAGCGAGTTGAGACGGTCGGGACGGTCGAGGTGGATCTCGGCGACGCCATCCTCGACGTTGCAGGTCACAGTCACACTCACGGTCACACGATGCCACGGATGCGAGCGAGCGAGCGCCAGCGAGCGAGCGGCCAGCAACGGCCTGCGTGGCCGGGGAACGCCATCATCGTCATGGGCGAACTCTGTCACCGATGCGAGCGAGCGAGCGCCAGCGAGCGAGCGGCCAGCAACGGCCTGCGTGGCCGGGGAACGCCATCATCGTCATGCGGCGAACTCTGTCACCGATGCGAGCGAGCGAGCGCCAGCGAGCGAGCGGCCAGCAACGGCCTGCGTGGCCGGGGAACGCCATCATCGTCACGGCGAGCTCGTCACCGATGCGAGCGAGCGAGCGCCAGCGCTCGACCGGCCGGCCCGACCGAGCTCGGCGGCGACACCGATGACCGGCCACCTACGCTGCGCCTCGATGTCGCGCGCCATCTACCTCACGGCGATGGGGCCGGCGAGCGGCAAGTCGCTCGTCGCCCTCGGCCTCGTCGAGCTGGTGTCGCAACGGGTGAGCCGCGTCGGGTTCTTCCGCCCGATCGTCCAGTCCCTGCCCGACAACGACCTCGAGTTGGTCCGCGCCCGCTACCGGCTCCCCGACGAACGCATCGGCTACGCGTTCATCGCCGAGCACCTCCGCTCGCTGCTCAGCGCCAGCCGCGACGAGGCCGACGCCGGCATGGCCCAGGCCGTCGCCGTCTACAAGCAGCTGGAGGAGGCGTGCGACCTCGTCGTCATCGAGGGCACCGACTTCACCGGCCCGTCGGCGCACCTCGAGTTCGGCTTCAACGCCCGCGTGGCCCGCCACCTCGGCGCGCCCGTCGTCGCCGTGGTCAACGGCCACGACCGCAGCGTCGACGACATCCTCGAAGCGGTGCGGGTGAGTGAGGAGTCGCTCGTCGGGCAAGGCGACAGCCTGATCGCCCTGATCGTCAACCGCGTGCCGCCGAAGGCGCACGGCGAGCTCGCCAGCCGCCTCGCCGGCGAGCCGGTGACCACGGTCCCCGTGTGGGCGCTGCCCGAGGACGACGCCTTGCGCTACCCCACCCTGGCCGAGCTCGGCGACGCCCTCGCCGCAGAGTTGACGGCCGGTGACCCCGACGACCTCACCCGCGAGGTCCGTCACGTCAAGGTGGCGGCGATGTCGGTGCCCAACCTGCTCGACCACCTCGAGGAGGGCACCGTGCTGATCACGCCGGGCGACCGCCCCGACGTCATCGTCGCGGCTGCGCTGACCCGGCACTCTGCTGCGGTGCCGAGCATCGCCGGCGTCGTGCTCAGCGGCGGGTTGCAACCGGACGGCCGCGTCATCGACCTGATCGCCGGGTTCTCCGCCGGCGGCAAGCCGCTGCCGATGTTCGCCGTCGACGCCGACACGTTCGACACGGCGACGACGGCCGCCGAGGTCGAGGGGCCGATCACCGCCGGCAACGAGCGCAAGATCGCCGCCGCCCTCGGCCTCTTCGAGGCCCACGTCGACACCGGCCGTGCTGGAGGAGCGCATCCACCTGGTCCGCTCGACCGTCGTCACGCCGCGTGATGTTCCAGCACGAGCTGATCGAGCGGGCCAAGCGGGCCGGCGCCCGCATCGTCCTGCCGGAAGGCATCGAGGACCGGGTGCTCGAAGCAGCCGATCGGCTCGTCCGGCGCAAGGTGTGCGACCTCACGTTGCTCGGCCCCGAGGCGGCGGTGCGTCAGCGCATCTCCGAGCTCGGCCTCGAGCTCGGAGACGTGCCGGTCGTCGACCCGACGTCGTCGCCGTGGTTCGACGAGTTCGCCGAGCGCTACCGGGAGCTGCGCGCCCACCGCGGGATCACGCTCGACCAGGCCCGGGACAGCATGGGCGACGTCAGCTACTTCGGCACGATGATGGTCCACGAGGGGATCGTCGACGGGATGGTGTCGGGCGCCGCGCACACGACGGCGCACACGATCCGCCCGGCGCTGGAGATCATCCGCACGCTCCCCGACACGTCGATCGTCTCCAGCGTGTTCCTGATGCTGCTCGCCGATCGCGTGCTCGTCTACGGCGACTGCGCCATCAACCCCGACCCCAACGCCACGCAGCTCGCCGACATCGCCATCTCCTCGGCGGACACGGCCGTGCTGTTCGGGATCGAGCCGCGCATCGCGATGCTCAGCTACTCCACGGGCGAGTCGGGTGCCGGCGCCGACGTCGACAAGGTGCGCGAGGCGACCGAGCGGGTACGGGCGCTGCGTCCCGACCTGATGGTCGAGGGGCCGATCCAGTACGACGCCGCCGTCGACGTGGGCGTCGCCCGGACCAAGATGCCCGACAGCGCCGTCGCCGGCCAGGCGACGGTGTTCATCTTCCCCGACCTCAACACCGGCAACAACACGTACAAGGCGGTGCAGCGCTCCGCCGACGCCGTCGCCGTCGGACCGGTGCTGCAGGGCCTCAACCGGCCGGTCAACGACCTCTCGCGCGGAGCGACCGTCGTCGACATCGTCAACACGGTGGCGATCACGGCGATCCAGGCCTGGCCTGCGTGGCCCAGAACGCCGTGACGGCCCGTCCTGATGCTCGTCCTCGTCCTGAACACCGGCAGCTCGTCCGTGAAGTTCGAGCTCGTCGACCCGACCACCGGTGAGCGCCACGGCGGCGGCATCGTCGAGGAGGTCATCGACCATGACGCCGCGCTGGCCGAGGTCGTCGCCGGGCTCGGCGGCACGACCATCGACGCCGTGGGCCACCGCGTCGTCCACGGTGGTGAGGAGTTCAGCGCGCCGACGATCATCGACGACGGCGTGCTCGACACGCTGCGTGCCCTCGTGCCGCTGGCTCCGTTGCACAACCCGGCGAACATCGTCGGCATCGAGGTGGCGCAGCGCGTGTGGCCCGACGTGCCCCACGTCGGCGGTGTTCGACACGGCGTTCCACCGCACGCTGCCGCGCCACGCCTACCGCTACGCCGTGCCAGCCGAGTGGTACGAGCGCCACGGTGTCCGTCGCTACGGGTTCCACGGCACGTCGCACGCGTACGTCGCCGGACAGGCCGCCGCCCTCCTCGGGCTCGATCGGCTCGACGGCATCGTCGCCCACCTCGGCAACGGCGCATCGATCACCGCCGTGCGCGACGGTGAGAGCGTCGACACGTCGATGGGGCTGTCGCCGCTCGAGGGGCTGGTCATGGGTTCGCGCTCGGGTGACGTCGACCCGACCGTCGTGACCCACGTCGCTGCGGCGACGGGCCGGCTCATCGAGGACGTGTTCGACGACCTCAACCGGGCGAGCGGCCTGCGTGGCCTGTGCGGAGCATCCGACATGCGCGAGATCACCGCCCGCGCCGAGGCCGGCGACGACGCCGCCCGGCTGGCGATCGAGGTGTTCGCCTACCGCATCACGAAGTACGTCGGCGCCTACCTCGCCGTGCTCGGCGGTCGCTGCGACGCCCTCGTGTTCACCGGGGGCATCGGCGAGCACAGCGCGGTCGTCCGGGCGGCGGTCTGCAGGGACCTCGACGGTCTCGGGCTCGTGCTCGACGCCGAGCGCAACGAGCGTGGCGACCAGCGCGTGTCGACCGACGAGTCACCGATCGCCATCCTCGTCATCCCCACCGACGAGGAGCTGGAGATCGCCCGCCAGACCGCGGCGACCGTGCGACCTTCGACCTGACGGCGTCTATGGTGAGTCGCCGGCCGCGGGGACGGCCGCTCGGGACGAGGGAGTGTCGACCTTGGCTGATGAGCGGGCACTGGAGATCGCACCGTTCGACCACGTGGTCGACGTCGTGCGACCGGACGACCTCCTCGTGCTGCGCTTCGGGTTCGTCAACCTCGCCCCGTCGACCGACGATCCGGCGCGGCTCGTCCGAACCCGTCCCGGTGCCGACATCGACGCCTTCGTCGTCGTCGCCTTCCCGCCGCAGCACGTCCAGGAGCGGGCCTTCGACGAGTCCGCCGCAGGCAAGGAGCCGCTCGTCCCGGCACCCATCCCCGCCGCTGCGGCATACCCCTCGCGCCTCGCCTTTCGGCTCCCGGCCGAGCAGACCGAGCTGCCGCTGACGCTCGAGGCGCTGCTCGACTGGGACACGTGGGAACCGAGCGTGGCGGCCAACGCCCTCCCGCCGGCGCCGACGGCAGAACAGCTCGCCGGCCGTCCCCAGCCGGCCGCGCCGGCCGTCACCGAGACCGCCATCGAGCTGCCCTACCGCCTGGTGCTGTCGCCACTGGCCGGCGCCCGGTGGGTCCACCGGACCGACGCCGCCGGCATCGACGGTCGCGTCGAGCTGTGGCACACCCGCCTGGCGGGTGCGGCGGCCGACGGCACCGTCAGCCCCGACGGCGCGCTGCAGCCGGTGCGGGCGATCTGGAGCCCGGACCTCGACGCCTCGTCGTTCTGGCTGCGCCGGTCGGCGCTCGGCGACGCGCTGCAGTCGCTCGACGAGGGCCAGCGCCGCCAGGTCGTGCGGCTGTCGAGCAACTTCGCCATCCCCGTGCGCGGCGGCACGTACCGGCCCGAGCCGGCGCGGGCCCGCCGGTTGCTGCTCAGCGCCCTGGGCGGATGGCTCGACGTGCACGGCCGGTGGCCGGTGCCCGACATCGTGCTGCTGCCCGACGACCTCTCGCCGTACATCACTCCGCAGCGGGCCATCGATCCGGACCGCCTGCGCGCCCTGGTCGACCGCTCCCACGTCGAGCACCTCGTCGAGCTCGCCAGACCGCCCGGACCGGCGGCCGAGCCCGTGGCCTCGTCTGCGCTCGAGCTCGTCGGCGTCGAGCGGCTGGTCACCGAGCTCGACCGCCCGATCAGCGTCTTCGACCCGCAGCCGGCGTCGCTCGGCGAGGTCGCGTGGATCCACCGCGCCCGGCAGGGTCGCGACGAGTACGTCGAGTTCCAGCAACCCGGCCTGTTGTGGCCCGTCGGGCACCTGGCCTCGCTGATCACGATCACCGAGCGCAAGTTCGAACCCGGCCCATCCGGCGGCATCGGCGCCTACCTCCGCCAGCGGCGGTTCGTCCAGGTCACCCAGCCGGTCCGCGACTACCGGCGCAGTGCCGCCGGCTTCCCGTACGCCGGGCGCGAGCTGCCGTACCGCACGCTGCGGTTCGCCTCGCTCGTCACGCCCGACCTCGACCGGCCACCCGACGGCCCCGGTGAGGTGCCGCCGCCGTTCTTCCCGACGATCGCGGGCGTGCCTCACCACTTCGACATGGCGACGACGGATCACACCGACACGTCGGCACCGCTGCGCGGCCCGCTGCTGTTCGTGCCCTTCGCCACCGACCGTCCGATCGCCGACTCGATCGCCGCGGCCGTGCCCGTGTGGAACGGCGCGCCGGCAGCCTGGAAGGTGGCAGCCGTGCCTGGCGTACCGCTGGCGTTCGCCGCGCTGGCGGACGGTGACCGGCCGGGGCTGACCACGGCGACCTGCCACCAGATCGACTGGGCCGTGGCGACGAGCGCCGCGGCGACCGTTCCGGCAGGCGAGGCTCCCGTGCTGCCGGCGATGCGCGAGGCGAAGGTGTCGTTGCCGGCGCTCGGCCAGCTCGCCGGCGCCGGTGCCGGCGCAACCCGCGTGCCGCTGACGTATCCGCCCACCTACCTCCAGCACGGGTTCGGGGCCGGCAACCCGTCGCACCTGTTCGCCGCCGTCGGCGGTCCGGCGGCGACCGCCGCGGCGGACCGCTCGGGCGGGGTGGCCGCTCCATCGTTCACGGTGCAGGCGCTGTCGAAGGCGCTCGGCCCGGTCGCCGACATCGCCAAGGTTGCCACCGGCACGTTCGACCCGGCGACGTTCCTCCCCGCGGCGAAGCTGTTCGGCGCCCTCGAGCTCAAGCAGCTCATCGGCGCCGTCGCCCCGTGGGCCGACCCGGCCTCGGTTGTCCCCGCCGAGGCCGCCGACTCGGCGGCGCTGCTGTCGAGGCTGACCGAGCCCGGCTTCCTGCTGCCCGTCCCGGTGCTGCTCCACCAGGACGTCGCCGACGGCACCGAGACGCTGTATGCCTGGAAGCCGCCGATCAAGGGCTTCACCGCCGGCATCCTCGCCGTCGAGCTGCGCGACGGCGCCGAACTGGCGCTCACCGTGGTGTCCCGCGCACCGGCCGGCGGTGGTGACCCCACCTCGCTCGTCGACGGCCGGCTGACGCGGTTCGACCTCGTCTTCGCCGGCGTCATCGCCGTGCAGTTCGACGAGTTCCGGTTCCGGTCGACGGGCGGGACGCGCATGGACGTCGACGTCAAGGGCGTGCGCGTGGAGTTCCGCGGTGCGCTCGAGTTCGTCCAGACGATCCGCGACATCCTCCCCGAGAACGGGTTCTCCGACCCGCCGTACCTCACCGTCCTGCCCACCGGCGTGACGGCGGGCTACACGCTCGCCGTGCCGACGCTCGGCATCGGCATCGTCTCGATCGAGGGGATCGCCCTCGCCGCCGCCGTTGCACTGCCGTTCACGGGCGACCCCGCTGGCGTCCGGTTCGCCATCTCCAGTCGGGAGCGCCCGTTCCTCGTGACCGTGGCGCTGTTCGGCGGCGGCGGCTTCTTCGCCGTCGGCGTGAACACGGCCGGACCGCCACAGGTCGAGGCGGCGATCGAGTTCGGCGGCAACTTCTCCCTCGACATCGGCGTGGCCAGCGGCAACGTCCACGTGATGGCCGGCATCTACTTCGCCATGCTCGGCTCGGCGGTCAAGCTGAGCGGCTACCTGCGCATGGGCGGATCGGTCTCGGTCCTCGGCATCGTCACCGTCTCGGTCGAGTTCCACCTCGCCCTCACCTACGACAACGGCAAGGCGTACGGCGAGGCGACGATCAAGGTGAGCGTGGACATCTTCGGCTTCTCCACGAGCGTCAGCCTGCACGTGCAGAAGCAGTTCGCCGGCGCCGCCGGCGACCCGACGTTCGGCCAGCTCGTCGGCCCGACGGACTGGCAGGAGTACGTCGACGCGTTCGCCGAGGTCGGGGTGTGAGGCGCTGGTGCTGACCGAGTCCGTCATCCTCACGGCGCTGCCCGCCGGCGTCGACCGCGACCAAGGCGTCGCCCGCGTGACGTGCTTCGTGACGTTGCGCGCCTCGGGCGACGAGGACGTGCTCGACGCCGCATCGTCCTTCCTCGACTGGCCCGACGTGCTGTCGCGCGCGCTGGAACGGCTGGTCGTCGAGGTCGACGGGGCCGGCGAGCTACCCACTCGGGTCGTGTCGGCGCCACCGGACGCCGGGCTGTGGCGGGCGCTGTTCCCTCCGTCGACGCCGGTGACCCCCCACGAGCAGGAGCGCTTCACGCAACGGCCACTGGCCACCTACGCCGGGCGCACGCTGCACGACCACGCCGTCGAGCTGCTCGCCGACGCCGCCGCGGCCTCGCCGTCGGCGACCCCTCGATCACCGGACACGCTGGTGCGGCTGGTGGCCGCCGACGACGCGTGGGGGCGAATGCTCGGCTACGACCCGATCCGTCGCGGCGATGAGGCGCCGCCGAGCACCGAGGAGCGGGCTGGCCTCGCCGACCGGTTCTCACGGCCGCTCGCCGTGACGGTGACGACGTAGGACGGCCGTGGCGCTCGCTGCAGGACGCGAGCCGCTACGTCGACGTCAGGCGACGCCTCAGCATCGGCGAGGGCGGTCGACGGCGCGGAGCGTCACAGCAGGCGGTCCCTCCAGCGCTCGCGAGGACGAGGTGGAGGTGCCGTACCTGCCCGACCCGTGGAGCCGTGGGGCCTGCTTCGTCGGACTGCCGGGAATCGCCGCCGGCACCGTGGTGCGGATCGGCGCCGACGGCACCACCGCGACCGAGGCGGACGAGCCGAGTCTCGATCCGCGGCCGCAGCCCGGCGTGCTCATCGTCGACTGGGGCGGGCGCGATCCGTGGTGGAAGGTGCGCCCGCTGCGCCTGCGCGTCGTCGAGGGTGATGGTCCGCCGGGGTGGGAGGCGGACTCGCGAGTGCTCACGGTCGAACTGCCCAAGGCGGTGCAGGCCGACGTGCGCATCAGCTCGGTGCTGGACGAGCATCGCCTCGACGAGCACGGCGCATGGCGAGCGGTGATGCGACGGGTGGCGTCGTCCGGTGCCGCCGTTGCCCCGTACGTCCAGCTCGCCCGGACCGGGCGGCTCTGGGCCGTCACGCCGGCGCGCACCGTGCGGTTGGTGCACGCCCTGCAGCGACCGCTCCATGCGCCGGACGTCATCGCGATGCGCGCCCGGCGCGAGCTCGGGGCGACGTGGACCCTGCTCGGCGGCGAGGTCCGCCTGCACGGCGCGAGCACCGATCGGATCGACCTCGAGGCGTCGTGGACGGACCTGATCGACGATCCCGCAGCCGGCGGGCCGAGCGTGCCCCGAGCGGAGGCGCGCGCCGCACCAGCCCTCTCGCAACAGGTCCTCCTCGCGCGGGACGTCGCCGCCGAGCCACGGTCCGCAGAGGTGCAGGCGGCACGGTTCGTCGAGGCCGACGACCTGCTCGTGCTCGGCGCCGCTCCGGCATGGCCGGACGCCCCACCGTTCATGTCGGTCCACGAGCTGCACAGCACGAGGCACCGGCGCGTCACGTACACGGCGACGGCGACGTCACGCTTCCGCGAGTACTTCCCGCCGGAGCGCTCCGGCGTGCCCGTCGTGCTGACGCGCCAGTCGGCGCCGGTCGTCGTCGACGTGCCGAGCTCGTCGCCACCGCCGCCGCCCGACCTCCGCTATGCCGTTCCGCTGTTCGGCTGGGAGCGGCGCGAGGATGGCAGGACGCGGACCACCACGCGCCGCGGTGGCGGGCTGCGCCTGTACCTCGGGCGGCCGTGGCTGGCGTCGGGCGAGGGCGAGCTGCTCGGTGCCGTGCTGTGGAAGGCGTCGACCCCGGCGTGCCCGCCACCTCGCCACGTCGAGCGTCTCGTCACCACGTGGGGGTTCGATCCGGTGTGGCCTGCCGCGTTCCCGCCGCCGGCACCGTCGCCGATGAGCTTCCGCCGGCGGGTCGCCGTCGGTGAGGACCTGCCGCTGCTCGAGGCGCCTGACGTCCGGGTGACGGTGGCCGGCCACGACGTGACCTTCGACGAGTCACGCGACATGTGGACGTGCGACCTCGAGCTCGACGTGGGTGGCGCGTACACGCCGTTCGTGCGTCTCGGCCTCGTCCGCTACCAGCCGTCGAGCGTCGCCGGCGCCCACCTGTCGGCGGTCGCCGTCGCCCAGATCGCCCAGGTGTCGCCCGAGCGCGTGGTGTCGTTGACCGCGGCGTCTGACGACCCGCTGCTGTTCAGCGTCGCCGTCAGCGGACCGGGGCACGGTGCGGCGTGGCAGACGGGCGGTGCCCCGTTCCCGTACGGCAGCGACGTCGAGGTGTACGTGGAACGGCGCATCGAGGGGATCGCCGACCCCGACCTCTGCTGGCAGCGCCAGCCGGCGGCCAGTGCCGTGCTCGACCACGGGCCGCCACCTGCCGGCAACTTCATCCGCTGGAGCGGTCGTGTGCGGCTTCCGGCGACCCACCAGCCCGACCAGCACCGCATCGTCGTCGTCGAACGCGAGCGTCTGGCGACCGACGGCCCGGCGCACTTCGGCGCTGCCGCGCGACCGACACCGACGACCACCCGCATCGTGTTCGCCGAGACGTTCGTCGTCTGAGGGCGGCAGCCAGCGGATCTCCATCCGCGCTCCATCGGTCCTCCAAGCGTGGGCGACGCCGAGCCTCGATGCTGGTCACATGACGATCACCACCGCGACCGAACATCCCGACAGACCCTCTACGAGCGCCTCGGTGGAGCAGCCGCGGTGGACGCCGCCGTGCTCGAGTTCTACCGCCGAGTGTTCGCCGACGCCGAGCTCGCCGAGTACTTCGTCGGGATCGATCGCGTCCGGCTCATCGACCACCAGCGCAGCTTCCTCACCGCCGCGCTCGGCGGACCGGTGCACCAGCGCCACCGATCACTTGCCGACGCCCATCGCCGGTTCCGGATCACGCGTCGGCGTTCCAACGAGTCGTCGGCCACTCATCGACACGCTCGGCGCCTTGGGTGTGCGACACGACCCGGACGTCGTCGCCGCGCTCGGACCGCTCGAACCGCAGATCGTCACCGCCGACTGACGTCGGGCGTCGCGCGCGCCTCCATCCGAGTGCTGGGTGGGCGGACGCCGGTCGTCCAGCACTCCGATGGATTAGGCCAGGACCAGTTCGCGGAGGCCGAGGCCCATGATGAACAGGGAGCCGATGGCGTACAGCAGGTACTGCTTGTGGCGCATGAACGGGCTCGTGCGGTAGCTGTACAGGATGCCAACGGCGATCACCGCCGAGAAGCCGTAGAGGGCGTGCAGTGGCGCCGGTTCGAGATCGTCGCGGGCCATCAGCACCGTCCCCGTGATCGCCTGGGCGAACACCGTCAGCTGGGCGACGACGATGGCAGCCCACAGGGGGCGGCCACGCAGCGCCCGGTACCGGTGGGCAGCGAGCGCCCATGCCCCGGCGATGGCATTCGTGCCGATCAGCACCCAGGCACCGGCTTCGTGCCAGACCTTCATCGAATCAGCGTGTCGGCCTCGTGGCCACCGGACACGAGCGTGAACCGGCCGGCGGCGACGTCGACGACCGACACCGACGCGTTGTCGAGACTGCGGATCACGACGCGGTCGTCGACGAGGCACGCCCCGATCACGGCGTTGATGGCCACGAAGTGCGAGACGACGACCGTGTCAGTGGCGAGCCCGGCGACGAACGCCACGACCGCGTCGCGATAGGCGAGGTACTCGTCACCGAGGTCGTTCCACGTGCCGGACATCGCCCCGCGCAACCAGTCGACGCGCTCGCCCATCGGCACGCCGGGCGGCGACGGCACCTCGCCGACCAGTGGCTCGACCACCGGGGTGACAGCCCAGCTCATGGCGAGCGGCGCCGCCGTCTCCCGGCAACGCCGGAACGGGCTCGTGACGATCGGCAGAGCGGGCAGGAGGGCCAACCGCGAGGCCAACTCCGAGGCCTGCGCCCGCCCGACGCCGTCGAGTCCGGGGTCCGGATCGACGTCCCACCCGGCAGCGGCGCGTGCATGACGAACGAGGTGGACCAGCGCCATCAGTCGAGCAGCCAGCCGTCGCGCAGACCCGGTGGCGCCCCTGGCTCGATGTACCACTCCGTCCTCGCCCACACGGCGAAGACGTCCTCGGGCATGGCGAGGAACTGGCCGATGTCGGTGACCTGGCTGGCGTGGGCAGCCAGAGCGCGGCGCTTGAGTGGGATGTACGGCGCGACGTCGACGGCGAGGTGCAGCTCCGCCTCCGGTGTGCCGAACGGGTTGCCGTCGTCGGCCGGCCCCTCCGGATCGAAGTCTTCGGGCGCCTGCTCCGGGTGCGCTTCCATCCACCGCTTCAGGACGTCACGGTTGAACGTCACCTCGAACCGCCGTGGCGTGCCGGCCGAATCGGCGGCCCGATGGCCGATGCGATGGACCTGGACGTGATCGGGGTGTCCGTAGCCGCCGTGCCAGTCGTACAGCACGACGACGTCGGCGTGCTCCTCGCCCAGGATCGTGGCGAGCCGGCCGGCGGCCTCGTCGGGATCGGCCTGCAGGAACGACCCCGGATGGGCGTTCTGGTCCCATCCGGTCATCCCCGAGTCGCCGTACCCGAGCCAGGCGATGCGTGACACGCCGAGGATCGCCGCCGATGCCTCCGTCTCCCGCCGGCGTCGATCGACGAGCAGCTCGCCGTCCGCCAGGTCGTCGGGTGACTCGCCGTGCTCGCCGTTCGTGCACACCACGAGGACGACACGGTGGCCCTCGGCGGACGCCCGCGCCATCGACCCGGACGTCGAGCTCGCCTCGTCGTCGGGGTGGGCGTGGACGAAGACGATCGTGGCCATCAGGCCGCCGAGGGTATCCACGGGTCGCCCGGGTATCGTCGTGCGCCGGTGGAGCCAGCTGGGTGACCGAGGAGGATCGGCGATCGCCGGCACCCTGGTCGAGTCAGCCTGCGGGCGCCGGCCGCAGGGCCTCTGACGCCGGCGTCATCCTCCGGCGACGGCGCCGCGCTCGACGAGATCGTCGATGCGATCCTTCTGCAGACCCCAGTCCTCGAGCACCTCACGCGTGTGCTGGCCGGCGTGTGCCGGAGGTCGCGACAGCTCGACGGTCGTGCGGCTGAAGCGAGGTGCCGGTGCCGGCTGCTTGAGGCCATCCACGTCGACGATCGTCGAGCGGGCGACGTTGTGGGGGTGCTCGGCGGCCTCGCTCATCGTCAGCACCGGGGCGAAGCACACGTCGGTGTGCTCCATCAGCGCGCACCACTCGTCGCGCGTCTTGGTGGCGAACAGCTCGCTGAGACGGGCCTTCAGCGACGGCCAGCGCGCCTTGTCGTGCTGCCCGGCGAACTCCTCGTCGCCCTCCAGCCCGGTCAGGCGCAGCAGCTCGGCGTAGAACTGCGGCTCGATCGAGCCGATCGACACGTACTCGCCATCGGCGCAGCGGTAGACGTCGTAGAAGTGGGAGCCGGTGTCGAGCAGGTTCGTGCCCCTGGACTCGCCGTCCCAGATGCCTGCCTGGGACATCGACCAGAACATCGTCATCAGCGTGGCCGCGCCGTCGACCATCGCCGCGTCGACGACCTGGCCCTGGCCGCTCCGCTGCGCCTCCAGCATTCCGCAGACCACGCCGTAGGCGAGGAACATGCCGCCGCCCCCGAAGTCACCGACGAGGTTGAGCGGCGGCACGGGCGCCTCGCCGGCACGGCCGATGTGGGCCAGGGCGCCGCCGAGGGCGATGTAGTTGATGTCGTGCCCGGCCCACGGCGCGTACGGACCCTCCTGTCCCCAGCCGGTCATCCGCCCGAACACCAGCTTGGGGTTGCGCGCGAGGCACTCGTCGGGGCCGATGCCGAGGCGCTCCATCACTCCCGGGCGGAAGCCCTCGATCAGCGCGTCGGCGCGCTCGACGAGGTCGAGCAGCGTGGCCACACCGTCGGCATGCTTGAGGTCGATGGCGATGCTGCGCCGGCCGCGCAGGGAGATGTCGCGTGCCGGTGTCGGTGGGCGTCGGCGTGCGCACCGACTGGGAGCGGTCGACGCGGATCACGTCGGCGCCCATGTCGGCGAGCAGCATCGCCGCGAACGGGCCTGGCCCGATGCCGGCGATCTCGATGATGCGGTAGCCGTCGAGTGGTCCAGACATGGGTCGTCCCTTCAGTTCGACGCGGCGGGCGCGGGCGCGGCGGCGTGGATGGTGTGGCTGATGACGGCGTCGACGATGAGTGGCCACAGCGGCACCGGCAGGTCGTGGCCCATGTCGGCGAGCAGCAGGAGGTTGGCGGTCGGGATCGCCTCGGCGGTCAGCGTGCCTCCACTCGGCGTGATCAGGGTGTCGTCGCGCCCGTGGATGACGAGAGTCGGCACGTTCACGTCGGCGAGGGCGGCGCTGCGGTCGCCGCTGGCGTAGATGGCGGCGAGCTGTCGCGTGGCGCCCTCCGGGTAGAACGCGCGGTCGTAGAAGGCGGCGGCTCGATCGCGCGCCCGCTGCTGATCGTGGTAGCGCTTCGACGTCCAGACGGCGGTGCGGTCGGCGGCGGCGATGTAGGCGTCGCGATCCGACGGCGGCACCGAGAGGAGCACCTGCCAGCGCCTCGGGTGCGGGCTTTCCGGCCCGTGGATCGCCCGGCGAGCTCATCACCGAGATCAGGCTGAGGCAGCGCTGCGGGTGCTCGATGGCGATCGTCTGGGCGATCATCCCGCCCATCGACGCCCCCATCACGTGGGCTCGTTCGATGCCGAGGTGATCGAGCAGGCCGACGGCGTCGGCGGCCATGTCGGAGAGGTCGTACGGAACGGGCGGCAGCTCCTCGCCGCTCAGCGACGCCGCCATGATCACCGCTGGCTGCACCCGCTGGCCGTCGAAGTGCGTCGACAGCCCGCAGTCGCGGTTGTCGAAGCGGATGACGTATCGCCCCCGGCTCGCCAGCAGCTCGCAGAACTCGACGTCCCACGCGATCAGCTGGGCGGTGAAGCCCATCACGAGGAGCAGCGCCGGATCGTCTGGCGAACCGAACGTCTCGTACTCGATGTCGACGGACCCGGGTTCGTCGTGGCGACGGTGGCACGGGGCATCCCGGCAGTCTCGCGAACCGGGCTACGTTCCGACGATCCGACGAGAGGAGCTCGCGCGATGACGCGCTTCGGGGTGCACACCGGCTTGCAGCACACCACGGCCGACGAGCTGCGGCTGCTGTGGAAGCGGATCGAGGCGCTCGGCTTCGACTGGATCTCCATCTGGGACCACTTCTACGGCGCCACCGGCGCGCCGGACGACGCAGCCTGCCTCGAGGCCGTGGCGATGCACGCCACGCTGGCCTGCGAGACCGAGCGGGTGCAGTGCGGGTCGCTGGTGTACTCGATCGGCTACCGCCACCCGGCGGTGCTGGCCAAGGCGATCACTGCCATCGACCTCATCTCCGGCGGTCGGGCGGCGATGGGCCTCGGCGCCGGCTGGGCCGAGGTCGAGTACCAGGCGTACGGCATCGACTTCCCCGCCGTCGGGACGCGCATGGACCAGCTGGAGGAGGGCGTCGCCGTGCTGCGCGGGCTGCTGCGCGACGAGGAGACGACGTTCGAGGGTCGGTGGTTCACGACCAGGGCGGCGCGCAACGAGCCGCGACCGATCCAGGACGCCCTGCCGATCTGGATCGGTGGGTCGGGCGAGAAGCGCACGCTGCGGATCGCCGCCCGCTACGCCGACGGCTGGAACGTGCCGTTCGTCGACCCGGCGACGTTCGCCGCCAAGCGTGACGTCCTCCACCGCCACTGCGCCGACGTCGGCCGCGATCCTGGTGAGATCGCCTGCGCCGTGAACGTCGGGCTGGCGTGGGACGAGGACAGCCTGCGCCGCCAGTTCGGCAGCATCGCCGACTTCGTCCGTCCCGGCGTGCTCGGCGGCAGCGTCGGACGGGTCGTCGACCGCATCGGCGAGTACGTCGACGCCGGCGCCGACCAGGTCAACCTCGCCCTGCGCGCCCCCTTCGACCTCGACGCCCTCGAACAGTTCAGCAACACCCTCGACCTCAGCTGAATCCATCCGAGTGTTGCGACGCCGTCCGAGTGCGGGAGGGTCGGCGTCCGCACACCGGACACTCGGATGGATCTAGCCGAGGAGCTTGCGCTTCTGCGCCTCGAACTCCTCCGGGCTGAGCGTGCCACGGTCGCGCATGCCCTCCAGCTTCTCCAGCTGCGTCGCCACGTCGGTCGACGGGGCGGCTCCGCGTAGCCCGCCGTAGGTGGCGTCCTCGTTGATGTCCATCTGCTCGTGGATCACCTTGGTGACGCGGTCGGGGTTGCGCACGTCGCTGAAGCGCTGCTGACCCTGCTCGGAACCGGACTCGATCATCAGGTCGCCGGCACCGAGGATGCGCTCGATGATCGTCTGCGTGAAGTGCACGCTGTTGATGCGCTCGAGGGGGATCTCGATGCCGCTCTTGGCGAAGACGCCGTGGCGGAACACGACGCGATCGCTGGTGACGACGAAGTTCGTCGTCAGCCACTTGATGTAGCGGGCGAGCAGCCACAGCGCGCTGGCCACGATGAGGGCGACCGTGGCCCACTTGACCCCCGTCGGCCAGTCGCCGGCGAGAGCGAGGATGCCGAGCACGATGGCCGCCCCCAGGGCCACGGCGGCCTCGACGAAGTACCACCAGTGCGGGTGCAGGTCGAGAACAAGCGTCTCATGGTCGTTGAGCAGCTTCTTCGGGTACGGCATGAGGCGACAGTACCGTCGGTCGTAGGGTGAGGCCGTGCAGCCGGCCGGCGGTGTCGAGCTCGACCCGGCGCAGAACGCCGCCGTCACGACACCGTCGTCGCTGGTCGCCGTCATCGCCGGCGCCGGATCGGGCAAGACCCGCGTGCTCACCAGCCGCATCGCCCACCGCATCTCCATCGGGACCGCCGATCCCCAGCACACCCTCGCCCTGACGTTCACCCGCGAGGCCGCCGGCGAGCTGCGCCGGCGCCTGCGCCGCACCGGCGTGCGCGACCACGTCGAGGCGGGGACCTTCCACAGCGTCGCCCTCGGGCTGTTGCGCCAGCGATGGGCCGACACCAGCCAGCCGGCCCCGACCGTCCTCGCCGATCCAGACCGCCTGCTGGCCGAGGTCGCCCGGGGGATCCCCCTGGCGACGCTGTCCACCGAGCGCAACTGGGCGGCCGCTCGCGGCATCGCCCCCGACCGGTACGTCAACGCGGCGCGGGAGGCCGGCCGCCGATCGCTCTCGTCCGATCGTGTCGCCGAGGCACTCGACGCCTACGAGGACCTCAAGCGCCGGCGCGGCGTGGTCGACTTCGACGACCTGCTGGCGATCCTCGCTCGGGAGATGGCTGGCGACGGCGCGTGGTGCGAGGCGGTGCGCTGGCGCTTCCGCACCGTCCTCGTCGACGAGGCCCAGGACCTCAACCCGCTGCAGTACCGCGTCCTCGAGCAACTCGTCGGCGGGCGCGGCGACCTCTACCTCGTGGGTGATCCGGCACAGGCGATCTACGGCTTCAACGGCGCCGACCCGGGCCTGCTCGTCGACATCGCCGATCGCATGCCGGGCATCGAGGTCATCGTGCTGCCCGCGAACCATCGCTCGACGCCGCAGATCGTGGCCGCCGGCGCGGCGGTGCTGCACGCCGGGGGGCTGCCGCGTGCGGCGTCCTCCTCGCGCGTCGATGGCCCGGCCGTGCGCATCGTCGGCGCCGACGACGAGCAGCACGAGGCCTCGCTCGTGGTGGCGTTCCTGCGGACGCTCGATCCCGGCGACGTGCGCACCGGTGATGTCGCCGTGCTCGCCCGCACGAACCAGCAGCTCACCCGGCTCTCCACCGCGCTCGTCGCCGCCGGCGTGCCCGTGGCCGCCGAGCGACTGCGCCCTGGCTCGCCGCTCGGCACGGCGATCACCACGGCGACGCGCCTGCCGTCGGCGACCCGCCTCCGCGGGTGGGCGCACGACGTGCTCGAGGCGGACGATCCGGACGAGCCCGAGCGCCGCGTGGCGGCCACCGTGCTCGACTTCCTCCGCGAGCACCCGCTCGGCGACGGCGCCGGGCTGCGGTCGTGGCTGGCGACCGTGCGTCCCTTCGCCGACGACGAAGGTGGCGTCGAGCTGCTCACGTTCCACGGCGCCAAGGGCCGTGAGTGGAGAACCGTGGTCGTCACCGGCGTGGAGACCGGCTCGGTCCCCCACCGCAGCGCGACCACCGCCGCAGCGAAGGCCGAGGAGGTGCGCCTGCTCCACGTCGCCGTGACGCGCGCCTCGGACCGCCTGCTGATCACCTGGGCCGGGCGGCGTGGTGGCTACCGGCGCCAGCCGAGTCCGCTGCTCGCCGAGGTCGACACGGTCGAGCCGGCGGCGGTGCCGCCACCTCCCGACCTGCTCCGACCGTCCCCGCCCCGCAACGGTCGTGTCGAGCGGCTGCTGGCGTGGCGCGAGGGGGCGGCCCGGGCGGCGATGATCCTGCCCGCCGAGGTGTGCACGGATGCCGACCTCGACGCCATCGCCACCGCCGACCCGGCATCGCCCGACGAGTTGGCGGCCGCGACCAGCCTCGGCCCGCTCACCGCAACCCGCCTGTTCGACGGCATCCGCGCGGCCCTCGACGGGTGAACGCGGTCAGTCGGCGAAGTCGACAACCACCGGAGCGTGGTCGCTCGGCGACGAGCCCTTGCGTGCGTTGCGGTCGATCACGCACCACTGCGACCGCTCGACCACCGACGGCGAGGCGAGGACGAGGTCGATGCGCATCCCCCGGCCCTCGTGGAAGTCGCCGCGGCGGTAGTCCCACCACGAGTACACGCCCTTGGCGTCAGGATGGTGGTGGCGGAACACGTCGACGAGCCCGCCGTCGATCAACGCACCGAGCCGCGAGCGCTCGGGCTCGCTGACGTGCGTGGCGCCGACGAACACCGCCGGGTCGTACACGTCGTCGTCGGTCGGGGCGATGTTGAAGTCGCCGGCGACGATCACCGGATCACCTGGCTGGGCGACCGCGCGGATGTGCGCCGCCAGCCGGTCGAGCCACGCCAGCTTGTACACGTAGTGGTCGGCGTCGAGGGCACGGCCGTTGGGCACGTAGACCGTGACGATCGTGATGCCGTCGCAGCGGGCCGTCATGATCCGCGCCTCGGAGTCCGGTTCGTCGCCGTCGGCGAAGCCGAACGACACGTCGTCGAGGCCGCGCCGGGAGAGCATCGCCACGCCGTTCCAGCGGCCCTCACCGTGGTGCGCCGCGGAGTAGCCCATCGCCTCCAGCGTGAGCTGCGGGAAGGCCTCGTCGGCGAGCTTCGTCTCCTGCATGCACAGCACGTCGGGCGAGATGTCGGCGAGCCACTGCTCGACGCGCTCCTGGCGCACCTTCAGCGAGTTCACGTTCCACGAGGCGAACCGCATCAGGCGGGGACCGCCTTCGCCGTCCGCTTGCGCGACGCCCGCTTCGTCGCCGGCGCCTCGTCGCCGTCCGTCGATGGCTCCGGTGCGGCCACCTTCTTCGTCGCCCGCTTGGCGGGAGCCTTCTTCGCCGCCGCCGCCTTCTTCTTCGCTGGCGCGCCGCCGCCTTGGCCGCCGCCTTGCGGGCCGCCCGCTTGGCCGGCTGGGCCGGCTGCGCCTCCGCCACCGGTTCCGGCTCGACGGGCGGAGCGGCTGCCTTCTTGGTCCGCTTGGTGGGAGCCGCCGGCTCGGCGACCACCTTCTTGGCCGCTCGCTTCGATGTACGGCGGGCCGGGGCGACCGCCTCGGCGAGCTCGTCGAGCTCGGGGGTCGGCTGGACCTCGGCGATCGGCGCGACGTGGGGCACGGCGAGGTCGACGCTGCGCCGTGCGCGGGGCGAAGTTGGTGACGACGAGCGTGACGGCGTCGCCGATCTTCATCGTCGCACGAGCGCTGCGCGGTGGTGGATCGCCCATCAGGCGCAGCGGGACGTAGCCGCGCACGTCGCCGATGCTGACGTAGGCGCCGTGGGAGGCGTACGACTCGACGACACCGTTGACGCTGCTGCCGACGGGGTGGCGCTCGACGAACTCGAGGAACGGCAGCACGTCGTTGACCGCTGCGCCGGCCTTCGCCGCTGACGCCGCAGCGACCTCGGGTTGAGCGACCGCGCGGCGAGCGCTGGGCGGCGGTGCCGTCGGCACCGGCATCGGCAGGCTCGCCTCTTTGCTCGCCTGGCGCCGAACCGTCTTCGGTTCGGAAGATCGGCCACCGCTGCGCGCCGCCCGTTGCGACTTGCGACTGACCGGTCCCTTGACAGGAAGCCGCTCGACGAACACCCACCCGACGTACGGCACCGGCTTGCCGCCGATCAGACGACCCTCGTCGAACAACCAGGGGTAGTCGCCGTGGAACTCCTGGAAGGAGTCGTTGCTGAGGATCCTGGCGCCGACCTTGTTGGCGATGCTCAGCACGAAGGCGTCGCCGCGGCCGATGGCGCCGGCGGGCGGAGCGACGAGCTCGTTGTGAGCGACGCCGGCATCGAACTCCGCCGCCTCCTTCTTGTCGATGCGGTGGCCGAACGTGGCGTCGACAACGACGGTGATGACGGCGTCGGGGTACTCCTCGCGGAACGCCATCACCGCGTCGTTGAGTTGTGACAGGCTCGGCAAGGAGCGACCTTCGGTCGCGATGTTGGAGCCGTCGACGACCACCACGTTCGAGGGGTTCGACTTGGTTGTCGGCATGGGCGGCCCATCGTAGGGTCACCGCCCGTGATCCGAGCGGTGTTGTGGGACTTCGGCGGCGTCATCCTGTCCAGCCCATTCGAGGCCTTCCGCCACTTCGAGGAGCTGCACGGGCTGCCCACCGACTTCATCCGCTCCGTCAACGCTGCCGATCCCGACGCCAACGCCTGGGCTCGGCTGGAGCGCGCCGAGCTCGACCACGCCGGGTTCGATGCCGCCTTCGCCGAGGAGTCCGCGGCGCTCGGTCACGAGGTCGCCGGGGCCGATGTCCTCGCCCTGCTCGGTGGTGAGGTGCGCGAGGAGATGGTCACCGCCCTCGATCGTGTGCGGGCAGCGGGGTTGCGGACGGCGTGCCTGACGAACAACGTCGCCGCGCCCGACGGCGAGAACTTGCGTCCCGACGTCGCCGCGGTGATGGAGCGCTTCGACGTCATCGTCGAGTCGAGCAAGATCGGTGTGCGCAAGCCGGAGCCGGCGTTCTACGCCACCGCCTGCGACCTGCTCGGCGTCGACCCGACCGAGTGCGTCTTCCTCGACGACCTCGGCATCAACCTCAAGCCGGCCCGCGAGATGGGCATGACGACGATCAAGGTCGAGGACCCGAGCCGAGGCGATCGCCGAGCTAGTCGAGCGTGCTCGGGATCGAGCTGACCAACTGAACGCGCGCCGTTGCGCGTCGTTCAGAGGCGAGCGACCCGGTTCGGCACGCCGGCGCCTCCAGGCGCTTCGGCGGCCGCATACCGAAAACGTTTCGTCCATGAGGTCGGCGAGCTCTTGGTCGTGGATGGTCTTGGAGCCGGTGGCCGGGCTGCCGGACTCGACGCGGGCGACGTGGCGGAGGTCGTAGCCACGCTCCTTGACCCGCCACACGCGGCTCTCGACGAACGCCCACGCGCCCATGTTCTCCGGCTCCTCCTGCAACCAGACGAGCTCCCGCGCGTTGGGGTAGGTCTCGAGCAGCTTGAGCAGCTGGTCGATCGGCGACGGGTACAGCTGCTCGACGCGCACGATCGCCGCCGGCGCCTCGCGCTTGTCCCGCTCGGCCATCGCGTCCCAGATCACCTTGCCGCTGCCGAACACGATCCGCCGGACGGCATCGCGGTCGGTGACGAACGGATCGTCGAGGATCTCCTGGAACGACCCGGTGGTCAGCTCGTCGATCGGTGACCTCGTCTGCTTCATGCGCAGGCCCTGCTTCGGCGTGAACAGGATCAGCGGCGTGTGCCGCTCGGTGTGCACCTGGCGGCGCAGCAGGTGGAAGTACTGCGCCGCCGTCGTGGCGTTGCAGATCTGCATGTTGTCCTCGGCCGCACTCGTCAGGAAGCGCTCGATGCGCGCCGACGAGTGCTCCGGCCCCTGCCCCTCGAAGCCGTGCGGGAGCAGCAGCACCAGCCCGTTGCGCTGGTTCCACTTGTCCTCGGCGGCGACGAGGTACTGGTCGATGATGACCTGCGCGCCGTTGATGAAGTCGCCGAACTGCGCCTCCCACAGCACCAGCGCGTCGGAGTTCGCCTGGGCGTAGCCGTACTCGAAGCCGAGCGCGGCGTACTCCGACAGCAGCGAGTCGTACACCCAGAACCGGCCGTCGGCTCCGTCCAGGTCATCGAGCGGGATCCACGGCTTGCCCGTCTCGTAGTCGACGAGCGAGCAGTGGCGCTGGCTGAACGTGCCGCGGCGCGAATCCTCACCCGCCAGCCGGACGCTGTGGCCCTCCAGCAGCAACGACCCGAACGCCAACGCTTCGGCCGTGCGCCCACTCGACGTCGCCCTGCTCGTACAGCTCCGAGCGAGCCTCGAACTGCCTGGCCAGCTTGGGGTGCACCGTGAACGACTCGGGATAGTCGGTCAGGTGGTGGAACAGGCGGTCGAGCGTCTCGCGCGCCACGCCCGTCTCGATGTGCGGGAGCACGCCAGCCGGCTTCGGCGGGCGGGCCGCCTTGATCGCCGGCTGCGACTGCGCCCGCGTCTCGTCGAGGGCGACCTGCAGCTTGCCCTGGAAGTCGTCGAGCGCCCGCTCCGCCTCGTCCAGCGTGATGTCCCCGCGCTTGACGAGCGCCTCGACGAACAGCTTGCGCACGCTGCGGTGGTCGGCGATCGCCCGGTACATCAGCGGCTGGGTGTAGCTCGGGTCGTCGCCCTCGTTGTGGCCGTGGCGGCGGTAGCACCACATGTCGATGACGACGTCCTTGTGGAACCGCTGGCGGTACTCGAACGCCATCCGCGCCACACGGACGCACGCCTCGGGATCGTCGCCGTTGACGTGGAAGATCGGCGCCTGCACCGTCTTGGCGACGTCGCTGCAGTAGATCGACGAGCGGGCGAACTCCGGCGCCGTGGTGAACCCGATCTGGTTGTTGATGATCAGGTGGATCGTGCCGCCGACGCGGTAGCCGCTGATGTCGCTCATCCCCAGCGTCTCGGCCACCACGCCCTGGCCGGCGAAGGCGGCGTCGCCGTGGATCAGGATCGGCAGCACCGGGTACGACCCCGGCGGGTCGACCTGGTCCTGGCGGGCGCGCACCATCCCCTCGACGATCGGGTCGACCGTCTCCAGGTGGCTCGGGTTGGCGGCCAGCTCGAGGAGGATGTCGGCCCCGGACGGGCTGACGTACTTGCCGCTCGCCCCGAGGTGGTACTTGACGTCGCCAGAGCCCTGCACCGACGCCGGGTCGAGGTGGCCCTCGAACTCACGGAAGATGGCGTCGTAGCTCTTGCCGATGATGTTCGACAGCACGTTCAGCCGGCCGCGGTGGGCCATGCCGATGACGCACGAGTCGAGCCCGTTGTCGGCCGCCGACGAGATGACCTCGTCGAGGATCGGGATCGCCGACTCCGATCCCTCCAGCCCGAAGCGCTTGGTGCCGACGTACTTCGTCGCCAGGAACTTCTCGAACGCCTCGGCGGCATTGAGCCGCTCGAGGATGCGGTGCTTGGCGTCCTTGTCGAAGGTGAGGTGGGCACCCTCGACCTTGGACTGGATCCAGCGCTGCTCCTCGGTGTCCTGGATGTGCATGTACTCGATGCCGATCGTGCGGCAGTAGGCGTCGCGCAGCACGCCGAGCAGGTCGCCGAGCTTCATCTTCTCGGTGCCGGCGACGCCGCCGGTGAGGAACTCGCGGTCGAGGTCCCAGATCGTCAACCCGTACGTCAACGGGTCGAGCTCCTTGGGCATCGCCGGCTCCTTCCAGCGGAGCGGGTCGAGGTCGGCGATGAGGTGGCCGCGGACGCGGTAGACGCGGATCAGCGTGGCGACCTGCATCTGCTTCTGCAGCATCGCCTCTTCGCGGTCGATCGGGTTGATGTCGGGGCGCCAGCGCACCGCCTGGTAGGGCATGTCGAGGGCGGCGAAGACGTGGTCGTAGAAGTCGTGCTCGCCGAGCAGCAGCTCGTGGACGCGCTTCAGGAACATCCCGCTCTCGGCGCCCTGGATGATGCGGTGGTCGTACGTGCTGGTGATCGTCACGACCTTGCTGATGCCGAGCGAGCTGAGGTTGGCGCGGTCGGCACCCTCGAACTCGGCCGGGTAGTCGATCGCCCCGACACCGACGATCACGCCCTGGCCCGGCATCAGGCGGGGGACGCTCTGGACGGTCCCGATCGTGCCCGGGTTGGTCAGCGAGACCGTCGCCCCCTGGAAGTCCTCGACGGTGAGCTTGTTCGACTTGACCCGGCGGATCAGTTCCTCGTAGGCGGCGAGGAAGCCGGCGAAGTCGAGCTGGTCGGCGTCGCGGATGACCGGGACGACGAGCGTGCGGCTGCCGTCGGACTTCTCGACGTCGACGGCGAGGCCGAGGTTGACGGTGTCGTTGGTGATCAGGCGCGGCTTGCCGTCGGCGCCGGCGACGTAGGTGTTGCGCATCACCGGCACGGCGTCGGCGATCGCCCGGACGATGGCGTAGCCGATGAGGTGGGTGAAGCTGACCTTGCCGAGGCCGGTCCGCGAGCGGTACCCGTTGATCACCTTGCGGTTGACCTCGAGCAGCTTCGCCGGCACGTTGCGGAAGCTCGTGGCCGTGGGGACGGCCGAGGCTCTTCTCCATGTTGGCGGCGATCGCCGCCCCAGCCCCGCGGATCGGCTGACCGGGCTCGTCGCCAGCCGGCGCAGCCGGCGCGGTGGCCGGCTTGGCGGTGACCGCGGGCGCCGGAGCGGGTTCAGCAACGGGAGCGGCGCGGCGCGGCGCCGTGGCGCGGGCGAGATCGGCTTGTAGTCGGCGAAGAACTCGCGCCAGGCCTCGCCGACGGACTCCGGGTCCTCGCGGAACTGCTCGTACATCTCCTCGACCAACCAGGAGTTGGTCCCGAACCCCGGTCCCGTCGATGTTGGCGCGCTCACGTGTCCACAGTACCGGCGGCGCGTTCTCTGGAAGATCCAGTGCCATCCGTGACACCTGAAAACGCTTGAGAAGCTTCTTGTACAGTCTGGCGCCGGGTGGGAAACCGGAGTCAGCCAGTGGGGGTCAGGATTTGAGCAGCCCGTCGACCGAGAAGATCCGCAACGTCGCCGTCGTCGGCCACAGCGGCAGCGGCAAGACCACCCTGATCGAGGCGCTGCTGCTGCGAGCCGGCGTCATCGTCCGGGCGGGGCGGGTCGAGGATGGGACCACGGTCTGCGACACCGAGCCCGAGGAGGTCAAGCGGACGATGTCGCTGTCGCTGGCCCTCGCCCCGTTCGAGTGGTCGGCCAGCGACGGCGAGACCTACGCCGTCAACCTCCTCGACACCCCTGGCTACACCGACTTCGCCGGCGATGTCGACGCCGCCCTCTCGGTTGCCGATCTGGCCGTGATCGTCGTCAGCGCCGTCGACGGCATCGAGGTCGGGACCGAGATGGCCTGGAACAAGTGCGCCGCGGCAGGCATCCCGCGCATGGTGTTCATCAACAAGGAGGACAAGCCGCGCGCCGACTTCCACCGCGTCCTCGAACAGCTGAAGGCGACGTTCGGCTCGGGTTTCGTGCCCCTGGAGCTGCCGCTCGGCGAGGAGGAGCGTCTCCACGGCATCGCCGACGTGCTCACCGACCAGGGCTTCGAGTACGAGCCCGACGGCCGCCACCACGCCGAGCCGCTGCCGGCCGACGTCGTCGACGAGGAGCACCGTCTCCACGACGAGCTCGTCGAGGAGATCGTGTCCGGCGACGACGAGCAGCTCGAGCGCTACCTGTCGGGTGATGTCCCGACCGCCGCCGAGCTGGAGCGCACGCTCGCCCACGAGCTGCTCGACCAGCTCGAGTTCCCGGTGCTGTGCGGGTCGGCGACCACCGGCGTCGGCATCGACCGGCTGGCCGACTTCATCTGCGAGCTCGGGCCGTCGCCCGCCGACCGGCCGACGAAGGTGCTCGCCGGCGGCGGTGACGCCGGCGTCGAGGTCGAGGTCGCTGCCGATCCATCGGGCAAGCCGCTCGCCTACGTGTTCAAGACGGTCGCCGACCAGTTCGTCGGCCAGGTCTCGCTGTTCAAGGTGCTCTCCGGCACGATCAACACCGACGACCGGTTGGTCAACACGGCGAGCGGAGCCGAGGAGCGCATGCACGGGCTGTTCCACCTGCGCGGCAAGGAGCACCTCAACGCCACCAAGTTGGTCGCCGGCGAGCTGGGCGCCGTCGCCAAGCTGGGCGACACCGTCACGTGGTCGACGCTGGCGCCGAAGGACTCTCCCGTCCGCGTGCCGCCCCCGTCGCAGCCGCCGTCGGTGTTCGGGCTGGCGTTGAAGCCGCTCACCCAGTCCGACGACGACAAGTTGTCGGGCGCTCTGCAGCGCCTCCTGTCGGAGGATCCGGCGCTCGCCGTCGACCGCAACGAGGAGACCGGCCAGACGGTGCTGCGCGGCATCGGCGACACCCACGTCGCCGTGGCGCTCGAACGCCTGGCTCGCAAGTTCGGCGTCAACGTGGAGACCGAGGGCGTGCGCGTGCCCTACCGAGAGACGATCACCGGATCGGCGGAGGCCGAGGGCAAGGTCAAGAAGCAGTCGGGCGGCCACGGCCAGTACGCCGTGGCCAACCTGCGCGTCAGCCCACGGCAGCGCGGCGAGGGCATGGAGTTCGTCAACGCCATCGTCGGCGGCACGATCCCCAAGCAGTACATCCCGGCCGTGCAGCGCGGCGTCGAGGAGACGATGGCCAGCGGCGGCGTGCACGGGTTCCCTGTCGTCGACGTGCGCGTCGAGTGCTACGACGGCAAGTTCCACTCCGTCGACTCGTCGGACATGGCCTTCCGCACGGCTGCGTCGCAGGGCCTCAAGGAGGCGCTGCAGAAGGCCGGTGCGGCGGTGCTCGAGCCGATCTCGCAGCTCACCGTCACCGTGCCCGAGGGCAACCAGGGCGACGTGCTCGGCGATCTCAACTCCCGCCGCGGCCGAGTCAGCGGCACCAGCTCGCTCGGCAACGGGCTGCACGAGATCGTCGCCCTCGTCCCGGCAGCGGAGATCCAGCGCTACGCCGTCGAGCTGCGCTCGATGACCGGCGGCCGTGGCACGTTCACCGCCGTCCACGACCACTACGACCTCCTGCCATCGCATCTCAACGACAAGGTCAAGATCGGACACTGACGCTTCTGACGACGATGAGGATCGCGGAGCGATCCTCAGACGCCACGGAATGCCGTCGATAGCCTCGGACGGCGCATGGCGCACGAGTTCATCTACACGTCCTACAAGCTCGCCCGGTTCTACCCGCCGGACCGGACGGTCCTGGAGAACATCTCGCTCTCCTTCTATCCGGGCGCCAAGATCGGCGTCATCGGGCCCAACGGCTCGGGCAAGTCGAGCCTGCTGCGGATCATGGCCGGCCAGGACGACGGCTACACCGGTGAGGCTCGCCTGACGCCCGGCTTCACCGTCGGCCACCTCTCCCAGGAGCCGCAACTCGATCCCGCCAAGGACGTCCGCGGCAACGTCATGGACGGCGTCGCCGCGGTGCAGTCGATCATCGACCGCTACAACGAGGTCATGGCGATGTGGGCCGAGCCCGACGCCGACTACGAGAAGATCGGTGCGCTGCAGGCCGAGCTGGAGGACAAGATCGCCGCCGCCGACGCCTGGAGCCTCGAGCGCAACGTCGAGATCGCCATGGACGCCCTGCGCTGCCCGCCCGACGACGCCGACGTCACCACGCTGTCGGGTGGCGAGCGCCGCCGTGTCGCCCTGTGCCGGCTGCTGCTCAGCCGCCCCGACCTGCTGCTGCTCGACGAGCCGACGAACCACCTCGACGCCGAGAGCGTCGACTGGCTCGAGCAGTTCCTGAAGGACTACGCCGGCACGGTCGTGGCGATCACCCACGACCGCTACTTCCTCGACAACGTCGCCCGCTGGATCCTCGAGCTCGACCGTGGCCGCGGCCTGCCGTTCGAGGGCAACTACTCGTCGTGGCTGGAGCAGAAGCAGGAGCGCCTCGCCCGCGAGCAACGCACCGACGAGGCCCGCCGGCGCACGCTCGAGCGTGAGTTGGAGTGGGTGCGCATGGCACCGAAGGCCCGCCAGGCGAAGGGCAAGGCCCGCCTCGCCGCCTACGACAGGCTGCAGGCCGAGGCCGAGGCGGCGCGTGGCGACGACAGCCGGCTTGGAGATCGCCATCCCGCCCGGGCCGCGCCTCGGCGACACCGTCATCGAGGTCGACGGCCTGCGCAAGGGCTTCGGCGACCGCCTCCTGATCGAGGACCTCTCCTTCTCGCTCCCCCGCGCCGGGATCGTCGGCATCATCGGCCCCAACGGCGCCGGCAAGACGACGCTGTTCAAGATGCTCACCGACCAGGAGCCGGTCGACGCCGGCACGATCACGATCGGCGACACCGTGCAGCTCAGCTACGTCGACCAGTCACGCGACAGCCTCGACGACGACGCCTCCGTGTACGAGGAGATCACCGGCGGCGTCGACCACCTGCGCATCGGCAACCGCGAGATGCACGGCCGGGCGTACGTCGCCAGCTTCAACTTCAAGGGCGCTGACCAGCAGAAGCGCGTCGGCGACCTCTCCGGCGGCGAGCGCAACCGCGTCCACCTCGCCAAGCTGCTCAAGTCGGGCGGCAACGTGCTGCTCCTCGACGAGCCGACCAACGACCTCGACGTCGACACGTTGCGGGCCCTGGAGGCCGGCCTGGAGAGCTTCCCCGGCTGTGTGGTCGTGATCAGCCACGATCGCTGGTTCCTCGACCGCATCGCCACCCACGTCCTCGCCTTCGAGGGCGACAGCCAGGTGCGCTGGTTCGAGGGCAACTTCTCCGAGTACGAGGAGTGGCGCCACAAGGAGCTGGGTTCCGCAGCCGATCAACCACACCGCATCAAGTACAAGAAGCTCGCTTGAGTGAGATCCGACGCCGAGCTGGCCGCTCGGCTGGCCACGCAGGCGGGCCGCGGGTTGGTCGAGGTGCGCGCCAGGCTCGTCGCCGAGGGCACCCACCCGTGGCAGGTGATGGATGCCGGGGACACCACGAGCCAGCGGTTCATCTCCGACGAGTTGCACCGCCTGCGCCCCGACGATGCCGTGCTGTCCGAGGAGGGCTTGGAGGACCCCCGGCGGTTCACGACCGACCGCGTGTGGATCATCGACCCGCTCGACGGCACGCGGGAGTACGGCGAGCACGGTCGCACGGACTGGGCGGTGCACGTCGCGCTCTGGGCTGACGGCGCGTTCGTCGCCGCGGCCGTCAGCCTGCCCGCCCATGGCGTCACGTTCGCCACCCACCCGCCGGCCGTCGTCCCCGAGTCCGGCCGCGAGCGACCCCGCCTGGTGACGTCGCGCAACCGGGCGCCGTACGCGGCGGCGATCGTGGCCCAAGCCCTCGACGCCGAGCCCGTTCGGTTGGGTTCGGCCGGCGCCAAGGCGATGACGGTCGTCAACGGCGAGACCGACATCTACGTCCACGACGGCGGGATGTACCAGTGGGACTCGGCCGCGCCTGTCGCCGTTGCGTTGGCGGCGGGCCTGCACGCCAGCCGCATCGATGGCTCGCCGATCGTCTACAACCACCGCGACCCGTGGCTCCCGGACATGATCGTCTGCCGCCCGGAGTGGTCACAGCCCGTCCTGGACGCACTGTGGGGGTGAGACGGTGGAGTTGAAGGCCACCCGCTACGAGGTCGACGGAGCGGTGGCGACGGTGTGGCTGCACCGCCCGCACCGCCACAACGCGTGGACCGGCCGGATGCACGCCGAGTACCGCTGGGTGCTGGCGCAGCTCGCCGAGGATCCCGCCGTGCGCGTCGTCGTGCTGACCGGCACGCCGCCGGCGTTCTGCGTCGGCGCTGACTCCGAGGCCCTCGCCGGCCACGCCGAGCGCGGTGGCTACGACGACGGTCTGCCGGCCGAACCTGCCACACCCGGCTACGGCGTGCGTCCGGAGTTCGACCACGACTTCTCCTTCCACTTCGGCCTGCCGTTCGTGCTCGTCGCCGCCGTGAACGGCGCGGCGGCCGGGGTCGGCCTCGCCGTCGCCCTGTTCTGCGACCTGCGCTTCGTCAGCGCCTCGGCCAAGCTGACGACGGCCGCGCCCCGGCTCGGGCTTGCCGGCGGAGTACGGGATGAGCTGGATGCTTCCCCGCCTCGTCGGCGTCACCCGCTCCAACGACCTGCTCCTCTCCGGCCGTGTCGTCACCGGTGCCGAGACAGCCGACTGGGGCCTCTGGAACGGCGTGCTTCCCGACGGCCAGGCGACGCTCGACGAGGCGCGGCGCTACTCAGCCGCGCTGACGTCGACGGTCGGACCGGCCGCCGCGCGCACGACCAAACGGCAGATCTATGACGACCTGCTGCGCCACGACGTCGGCGCCGCGCTCGACGGATGCACGCCGCTTGCTCGTCGAGGCGATGACGACCGACGAGTACCGCGAGGGAGTGGCAGCGTTTCGCGAGCGCCGACCACCGCGATTCTGACGGCCGTGCGTAGGCTCACGGCGGGATGACGACGAACGGGCTGGAAAGAGGGCGAATCGGCGCGGCGGACATCGCGGCACTGGCATCGATCGGCGCCGGCGCAATCCACGCCGCAGCGGCCGGCGTGCACGCCGAGAACCCGACGCTCTCACGGCTGTTCGTGCTGACCGCGGCGGCGCAGATCCTCGTCGGCCTGCTGCTCCTGCTCCGGCGCGGGCGGGTCGCCGCCGTGGCGACGATCGCCGTCAACGCCGGCGCCGTGGTCGCCTGGGTGATCACCCGGACGACCGGCATCTCCTGGATCGACGGGCTCGAGCACGCCGAGTCGCCACAGTTCGCCGACACCGCATGCGCCGGTCTCGGGGCGCTGGCGGCCGTCGCCGCAGCCGTCGCGCTGGTCCGCCACACGACGGCTGCTCGCCGCGGCAACCTCGTCGCGCCTGGCGTCGCCCTCGGGGCGCTGAGCGTGGTGGCGATGATGGTCGGGGCGACGAACGTGCACAGCCACGGCGAGACCGCCGACCACACCCACACGGACGACGCCGTCGCCACCGCCAGCGCCACCGAGGAGCACACGCACACGTCCGACCCGGCGAGCAGCGATCACACCCACACCTCCGAGCCGGCAGCCAGCGATCACACGCACTCGTCCGAGCCCGAGACCACCGACCACGCCCACGACGACGCGGCCGCCACGGCAGCCGCGTGGCCGCGTGCATGGGACCCGACGGCGCCGATCGACTTCTCCGGCGTCACCGGCGTCAGCGCCGAGCAGCAGGCGCGGGCCGAGACGCTCGTCGCCAGCACGCTGCGCGACCTGCCGGCGTTCGCCGACGTCACGACGCTGCCCGCCCTCGGCTACCGCTCCATCGGCGACTCCGCCACCGGGTTCGAGCACTACATCAACGTCGACTACATCCAGGACGAGTCGTTCCTCGACCCGACCCGGCCGGAGTCGCTCGTGTACCAGGTCGACGGCGACGCCCGCACGCTCGTGTCGGCCATGTTCATCGCCAAGGGCCAGTCAAGGTCGACGATCCCGAGCTGGAGGCGTGGGGCGGGCCGCTGATGCAGTGGCACGTCCACGAGAACCTGTGCTGGTCGCTCGACGAGAACGGCCGGCCGAAGGTCGTCGGGGTCACCGACGCCGACGGCAAGTGCGCCCCCGGCTCCGTCAACGCCGGCGGCGAGAACCCGATGGTCCACGTGTGGATCGCCCCCCACGAGTGCGGGCCGTTCGCCGCCCTCGAGGGTCACGGCGCCGGTCAGGCCGCGACGGACGGTCAACGCGCCGACCAGTGCGCCCACGACCATGGCGACGCTCCCGCCGAGACCGCCACCGCGGCCTACGACCCGACGAAGCCGATCGACCTCTCGGGCGTCGAGGGCGTCACGCCCGAGCAGCAGGCGTACGCCGAGAACCTCGTCGCCGTCAACCTCGTCAGGTTGCCGCAGTGGTCCGACCCCGCCGTCGCCGAAGCCGCCGGCTTCCGCTCGATCGGCGACGGCCGGACCGGCCACGAGCACTACATCAACTGGGCGTGGCTCGACGACGACGTGTGGCTCGATCCCGACGCCCCGGAGAGCCTCGTCTACGAGCCGCAACCGGACGGCTCGAAGAAGCTGGTGTCGGCGATGTACATGCTCCCGCAGGACGTGGCCCTCGCCGACGTGCCGAACGGGGGTGGCCAGCTGATGCAGTGGCACGTCCACGACAACCTCTGTTACACCGACGATCCCGAGGCGCCGCAGGTGGTCGGCATCACGACCGCTGATGGCTCGTGCCGGCCTCCGCTCGTCAAGCATCCCGAGCGGCCGATGATCCACGTGTGGATCACACCCACGCCATGCGGTCCCTTCGCCGCGCTCGAGGGGGTGGGCGCCGGCACGATCCTCGAGGGCGAGGAGCGCTGGTGTGACCACGCCCATGGAAGCTGAGCGACTTCCGACACCGATCTGCGAGAGACTGGGGGCGTGCTGGGCGTCCTGACGGTGTCGCTGATCGCCGGCCTGATGGTCTGGGCGGTCGTCAGCGGCCGGGCGGCGTCCCGCCGGCCGCAGGCGGCTGAACCCGAGCTCCCAGGCGTCGATCCGCTCGACGTCGCCGACCTCGGCGCCCGCTTCAGCGACGTCGCCGCCGAGCACGCCGCGTCTCGGGATGCCCTCCTGCTCGCCCACCTCCAGCCGCTCGTGGCCAGGAAGGTTCCCGTCCGCTCCATCGAGCCGGTGCCCGAGCTGCGCACCTGCAGGGTTCGCTTCGCCGACGGCACGGCCGTCGTCGTGCGCGGCGAGGTGGCGGGCGACGCCGGCGTGCTGGCGTCCGTGCTGCGCGACCACCGGGTGCTGCCGAGCGCCTGCTCGACCGACGCCGCGGGGACGCGCCTGGTGTTCGACTGGTCCGGCGGCCGCAATCATGTCGCCATGCGGGTCGCTGGTCTCGATCAACCCGAGTGATCGACGCGCCGGCCGATCTCGACTGGGGAGCGTTCCCCGAGGACGCCCCGTGGGTGCTCGACCGGCGCCAGATCGGCTGGTGGTCGGAGGCCGCCACGTTCCGCCGGCTCGCTCGCCAGCAGGTTCCCAGCCTGATCACCCCTGGCCGACTGCCGCCGGGACGGCGCGGCCTGACGGTCGTCATCCGCCTCGGCGGCGCCGTCGTGCCGTGGTTCTGGCGGCGCAAGCGCGGCCGCGCCGGCGGCGACACGGCCGGCCTGGCGTGGCGACTGCGACGCGCCGCCGAGGGGCTCGGACCGACGTTCATCAAGCTCGGCCAGATCATCTCGTCCGGTGAGGGTCTGTTCCCGCCGGAGCTGGTCGACGAGTTCAAGCGGTGCCGCGACCAGGTGCCGCCGGAGCCGTTCGACGTCGTGCGCCGAACGGTCGAGGCCGACCTCGGCCGCCCGCTGGAGGACGTGTTCGAGTCGTTCGACGTCAGGCCGCTGGCGGCCGCGTCGATCGCCCAGGTCCACGCTGCCCGGCTGCGCTCCGGTGAGGACGTCGTCGTCAAGGTGCAGCGCCCCGACGTCGCCCGACTCGTGCACCACGACCTGCGGGCGATGGCGTGGGTGGCCCCGC
Source organism: uncultured Acidimicrobiia bacterium (assembly GCA_963822875.1). GTDB lineage: Bacteria > Actinomycetota > Acidimicrobiia > Acidimicrobiales > Ilumatobacteraceae > JALZMG01. The sequence goes on from CAWGJK010000001.1 coordinate 117,895, forward strand.
ACCTCGTCGGGCGCATCCCGGTCAGCGCGCTGGCCAACCCGCCGGCGCTCGTCGAGCTGTTCGCCGACACGATCGTCGAGGAGCTCGACTTCCGCGTCGAGGCCGCCAACATGCTCGACGTCGCAGCGATGCTGCGCCAGCTCGAGCAGACCGGCTATGTCGTGCCCCGGCCGCATCCGGCGCTCGTCACGCGGCGCGTGCTCGTGATGCAGCGGCTCGACGGGTTCAAGTTCGACGACGTCGCCGGGATGCGCCAGGCGGGGGTGGACACCGAGAGGGTGGTGCGTACGGCGATGATCGCCCTGATGGAGGGGGCGATGATCGCCGGCATCTTCCACGGCGACCTGCACGGCGGCAACCTGCTCGTGCTCGCCGACGGGCGCACCGGCCTGCTCGACTTCGGCATCGTCGGCCGTCTGGACGACGAACGCCGGGTCGCCTTCCTCCGGCTGATGGTCGCTGCGACGACCAACGACCTGAAGGGGCAGATGGCCGCCCTGCGCGACCTCGGCGCGCTGCCGCCGGAGACGGATCTGCGGGCGGTGATCCGCGACCTCGGGTTCGACCAGGCACCCGTCGACCCGACGACGCTCACCGGTGACCAGCTGGTCAAGGAGGTCCAGCGCGTCGTCAAGGGCCTGCTCGGCTACGGGGCGCGGATGCCCAAGGAGCTGATGCTGTACGTCAAGAACCTCGTCTTCCTCGACGCGGCGATCGCCCGGCTGGCCCCCGACCTCGACATCCTCGGTGAGATCGCCAGCATCTCCGTGCGCTTCGCGACGCGCCACGGCGAGCGCCTCGGCCGCGAGCTCGGCTTCGGCATCGACGAATCGGCCATCGACATGGACGGCGTCAAGGCCGGGTTCGGCCTCGACCCGAGCGTCGAACGGCTCACCCACCGCGAGCTGCAGGCCCGCCGCGCCCTGATCCAGCAACGCATGCGGTCGCGGGAGGGTTGACGTGCGGATCGTGATCGCCCGCTGCTCGGTCGACTACGACGGGCGGCTGACGGCGCACCTGCCCGATGCCGTGCGGATGATCATGGTCAAGGCCGACGGGTGCGTCGCCGTCCACGCCGACGGCGGCGCCTACAAGCCGCTGAACTGGATGAACGCGCCCAACACACTGGTCGTCGGCGACGACGCGTGGGTGGTCGTCAACCCCAAGGGCGAACGGTTGACGATCACGATGCACGAGGTGCTCGCCGACTCGACGTGGGAGCTCGGGGCCGATCCCGGCTTGCAGAAGGATGGCGTCGAGGCGCACCTGCAGGAGCTGCTGGCGGCGAGCCCGCACGCCATCGAGGTCGGGTTGCGCCTCGTCCGGCGGGAGTACCCGACGGCGATCGGCCCGATCGATCTCGTGTGCCGCGACGCGGATGGCACCGTGGTCGCCGTCGAGGTCAAGCGCCGCGGCGAGATCGACGGCGTCGAGCAGCTCACGAGGTACATCGAGCGGTTGCACCTCGACTCCTCGCTCGGCACGGTACGCGGGGTGTTCGTCGCCCAGGTCGTCAAGCCGCAGGCGCGCGTGCTCGCCGAGGCGCGCGGCTTTCGCTGGATCGAGGTCGACTACGACACGCTCCGCGGCCTGGCGCCGACCGACCTGCGGCTGTTCTGACTGCGCTACGTTCGCCGGCCATGTCCCAGGAAGTTCGTGGAGTGATCGCCCGGGCGAAGGGCGAAGCTGTCTCGATCGAGACGATCGTCGTGCCCGACCCCGGGCCGGGTGAGGCGCTCGTCGCCGTCACGGCCTGCGGCGTCTGCCACACCGACCTGCACTACCGAGAGGGTGGGATCAACGACGACTTCCCCTTCCTCCTCGGCCACGAGGCCGCCGGCACGATCGAGGCGGTCGGGGCCGGCGTCACCGATGTCGCGCCCGGCGACTACGTCATCCTCAACTGGCGGGCCGTGTGCGGGCAGTGCCGGGCGTGCTCACGTGGCGAGCCGTGGTACTGCTTCGCCACGCACAACGCGACCCAGAAGATGACGCTCACCGACGGCACGGTGCTGTCACCGGCCCTCGGCATCGGCGCCTTCGCCGACAAGACGCTCGTCGCCGCCGGGCAGTGCACGAAGGTCGACCCCGCGGCGCCGGCGACCGCCGCCGGACTGCTCGGCTGCGGCGTGATGGCCGGGATCGGCGCGGCGATCAACACCGGCGGCGTCACCCGCGGGAAGTCCGTCGCCGTGTTCGGCTGTGGCGGCGTCGGCGACGGCGCCATCGCCGGGTCGAAGCTCGCCGGAGCCTCGCCGATCATCGCCATCGACATCGACGACCGCAAGCTGGAGTGGGCGAAGGACTTCGGCGCCACGCACACGTGCAACTCCGCGACCACCGATCCGGTGGAGTACGTCAGGTCGGTCACCGGCGGCTTCGGTGCCGACGTGTGCATCGAGGCGATCGGCAACCCCAAGGTGTACCGCCAGGCGTTCGATGCCCGCGACCTCGCCGGCACCGTGGTGCTGGTCGGCGTGCCGCGTCCGGAGGACGTCATCGAGCTGCCGTTCATCGAGGTGTTCGGGCGCGGCGGCGCATTGAAGTCGAGCTGGTACGGCGACTGCCTGCCGTCCCGTGACTTCCCGATGCTGATCGATCTCTACCGGCAGGGCCGGCTCGACCTCGACCGCTTCGTCAGCGAGGAGATCGCCCTCACCGACGTCGAGGAGGCGTTCCACAAGATGGAGCGCGGCGAGGTGCTGCGTTCCGTCGTGGTGCTGTAACCCGACGGATCAACAGCTCCGGCCGGGTAGGCGCTGCACCACGGACACCTGGTACGTGACCCCGCCGTCGGTGAAGAACGTCAGCTGAGTGGCGTCGGCGAACAGCTCCTCGCCGTCGCTCGCCGGCATCGTGGCGCAGTCGGCGGCATCGGCGAGGCGAACGGTTGCGCCGCTCGGCCACTCGACGATCGTCGGCTCGACGTCGACGGAGAGCGTCGCCGGATCGACCGGCGTCGCCCTGATCAGGTACTCGTCGGCGGCGTACGGCTCCTCCGGTCCGAGCTGGTCGGCGCCGACCGTCGCCGGCAGGTTGGTCATCGCGTCGACGAACTCCATGAGGTTGTCTCGAGCTGGATCCTGCTGGTCGTCGATGCCCAGGGCGTACGCCCGGTGGACGTACGTGGTGCCGTCCACTGTGATCGTCACGACCGTGTCCGGGGCGTCGGCGACCATGTTGTTGGGGGCGTACGTGACGTCGGCGAGCAGCCCCAACTCATCGGCGAGTGCCACCAGTCGCTGTGTCGCCTCGGGGGTGATCGTCCGCTCGAGCACGTTCGGCAGCAGCGGCCCGGGGAAGATCGCCGGCACCGGACCCGTCGAGAGCGCCTTGCCGTCACCGCTGATCAGCGCCACCGGTGTCCTGGCGAAGAGCGTTTCGATCGGGGCGAAACCGCCCTCGTACTCGACGGAGATCACGACGTCGTCGGAGCCGGCGCCCGACGCCGAGTCGTCTCCACAAGCGACCACGAACACGAACGGAAGGAGGAGCAGGACCGGTCGACGCGACGCCATGACCGTTGGACGGTAGGCGGCGGGCTGCAGTTCCCGCCGCCGTACGCTGCAGCCCGTGCAGCCGATCACCGGCGTCGTCCAGCACTACGTGTGGGGCGATCACGAGTTCATCCCGCGCTTGCTCGGCGTCGAGGCGGACGGGCGGCCGTGGGCGGAGCTGTGGCTGGGGACCCACCCCAGCGGCCCGGCGACGCTGCCCGACGGGCGGCCGCTCGACGAGGTCACCGGCCCGCTGCCGTACCTGCTCAAGGTGCTCGCCGCGGCCGAGCCACTGTCGCTGCAGGCGCACCCCGGGCGCGAGCAGGCCCGAGCTGGGTTCGCCGCCGGCCGGTACCCGGACCCCGAGCCGAAGCCCGAGCTGCTCTGCGCGCTGGGCCCGTTCGAGGCGTTCTGCGGTGTCCGGCCCGTCGACGCCACATTGAGCCTGCTCGACGAGCTCGGCGCCGGCGAGCTGGCCTCCGTCCTGCGCCGGCACGGCCCGGGCGAGGCGATCGAGGCGCTGTACCGGGGCCGCATCCCGGTCGAGCCGATCGTCGCCGCCGCGGCCGACAGCGCACGCCCCGAGGCGACCTGGGTGCGACGCCTGGCGGAGCGCTACCCCGGCGATGCCAGCGTCGCCGTCACCCTGTTGCTGAACCACGTCCGGCTCGCCGCCGGCGAGGCCATCCGCCTCGGGCCGGGGAACCTCCACGCCTACCTCGGCGGCGCCGGCATCGAGCTGATGGGGGCCAGCGACAACGTCGTGCGTGGCGGTCTCACGGTCAAGCCGGTCGACGTCGACGACCTGCTCGCCGTCCTCGACCCGACGCCACTCGCCGACCCGGTGCTGCCACCCGCCGTGGAGTACCCGCTGTCGGAGACATCGATCCGGCTGGTCCGCCTCGCCGGTCCGGCCTGCCGGGAGGCGACGGCCGACGAGCTCGTCGTGACCTCCGACGGCCACACCCTCCACCTCTCCCCCGGCGACGTCCTCGACGTTCCCGAGAACACCACCGCGTACGTCGCCACCGCCTGATCCATCCGAGTGCTGGAAGACCGGCGTCCGCACACCGGACACTCGGACGGCGTCCAACACTCGGATGGTTACGACACGGTCTTGCGGATCTCGACGATCTTCTCGGCGGCGTGGTTGGCGTCGGCGCCCTGGACCTCGAGCAGGGCACTGCGATCGCGGGCGGCCTCGCGCTCGGCGCGGGTGGTGTCGGCGCGCTCGATCGCCGCCTCGACGCCGTGGGTGTTGATGAACTCGGCCCACTCGACGAGCGCCGAGACCATCTCGTCCTCCGGCACCACGGCCACGTTGCGCCCCTTCACGAACAGGTGACCGCGCTTGTTGCCGGCGGCGATGCCGAGGTCCGCCTCGCGCGCCTCGCCCGGCCCGTTGACGACGCACCCCATGACCGCGACCTGCAGCGGCAGCTCGCGCTCACCGAACGCCTCCATCGCCCTGGCCGCAACATCGATGACATCGATCTCGGCACGACCGCACGACGGGCAGGCGATCAGGTCGACGTTCTTGCGCTCGCGCAGGCCGAGCGCTTCGAGCAGCTGCCGTCCAGCGCGCGCCTCCTCGACCGGATCGGCGGTGAGCGAGTAGCGGATCGTGTCGCCGATGCCTTCGAGCAGCAGCGTGGAGATGCCCGCAGTGGCCTTCACGAGTCCCGCCGGCGGCGGCCCGGCCTCGGTCACGCCGAGGTGCAGCGGGTGATCGGTGACCTCCGACAGCTGACGGTAGGCCTCGACCATCAGCGGCACGCTGGACGCCTTCACGGAGATCTTGATCAGGTCGAAGCCGACCTCGTCGAAGTAGGCCATCTCCTGCTGCGCCGACTCGACCATCGCCTCGGGTGTGACGCCTCCGTGCTTGTCGTACAGCGCCGGGTCGAGCGAGCCACCGTTGACGCCGATGCGGATCGGCACCTGGCGGTCGCGCGCCTCGGAAGCCACCGCCTTGATGTGCTCGGGCTTGCGGATGTTCCCGGGGTTGAGGCGCAACCCCTGCACGCCGGCCTCCATCGCCGCCAGCGCCATGCGGTACTGGTGGTGGATGTCGGCGATGATCGGCACGGGCGACCGCGGCACGATCTGAGCAAGCCCCTCGGCTGCCTCTGTCTCGTTGCACGTGCAACGGACGATGTCGCAGCCGGCAGCGGCGAGGGCGTAGATCTGCTGCAACGTGCCCTCGACATCGGCTGTCTTGGTGATCGTCATCGACTGCACCGAGACCGGAGCGTCACCACCGACGGCTACCGACCCGACGTGGATCTGACGCGTCCGCCGGCGCGCCGCGACCGTGCCGGTGATCATCCGAGCGGTCTGGTGACGTCGAGGTAGAGCCCGGACATGAACAGCAAGAGCAGCACGGCGATCACGCCCATGGCGAACGGCATCAGTCTGGACACGTCAGCGAAGTAGCGGCGGCCGTCGCGCTCGCGCAGACGCTCGTAGGTGGCGATGGCGGCGTGCCCGCCGTCGAGCGGCAGCAGCGGGAACATGTTGAAGACGCCGACGAACACGTTCAGCGACGCCAGCAGCAACAGCACGCCGAAGATTCCGAAGGCGTCGCCGAAGGATCCACTGAACTGCGTCACGCCGACGACCGTGGTCGGGCGCGTCGCCGGGTCGGCCGCCTCGTTGGTCAGCTGCTCCCAGATGTTCACCGGGTTGAGCACCTGGACGACGCCCTTGGTCGACTCCCACGCCGTCGGGAACAGGTCGACGACGCTGGACGTCGCCGCCTCACCGAGCGACATCTCCTCGAACGCCACGGCCTTGCGGCTGCTGACGCCGAGGTACGCCGAGCCGAACGTCGGGCTGGCCTCGTCGGTGTTCGAGCCGAGCCCGGCATCGATGGTGAGCTCCTCGCCGTCGCGCTCGACGACGATCGGCACGACGTCACCAGGCTCGTGCGACCGCACCGCATCGCCGAGGTCCGCTGAGCTGTCGATGGTCGCGCCGTCGACGATGAGCACGACGTCACCCGTCTGCAGGCCGGCTTCGGCGGCAGGACCGCTCTCCTGGACGGCGATCTCCGCACCCGGCACCTCGACCAGTTCGCCGCGGGCGGCGTACACCGTGAAGAGCAGCCCGATGGCGATCAGGAGGTGCATCAGCGAGCCGGCCGTGATGACCAGCATCCGGCGCGGGTAGCTCTTCTGACGGTACGTGCGCGCCTCGTCCTCCGGCGGCACGTCGTCCATGTTGTTCATCCCGATGATGCGGACGAACGCGCCGAGCGGCAGCACGCGGAGGCCGTACTCGGTCTCGCCGCGCCGGAAGCTCCAGAGGCGCGGCCCGAAGCCGATGAAGAACTGCGTCGCCTTCATGCCGGTCCAGCGGGCGGTCACGAAGTGGCCGGTCTCGTGGAGGAACACGGACACGAGGATCCCGAACACGAAGACGAACATCCACAGGTTGACGACCGCCAGCCAGGTGAACAGTCCGAACAGGACGATGCCGGACACGACGGCGACCCATGTCTCGACAGGCTGCTCGTCCTCGGGCGGACGCTCGGCCACCGAGCCGCCTGCCATCACCTCGTTGCTGAAGCGGTCGTACCGCGACGTCGTCCTCATCGTGCGCTCATCATCTCGATCTGCCGCCGAGCGACGACCCGTGCGGCCTCATCGGCCGCCACGACGTCCTCGACGCTCGACGGTACCCCTAGATCATGCCGGTCCAGCGCTGCATTGCACACGTCAGCGATCTGTGACCAGCGGATCCCACCGCCGAGGAACGCCTCCACGGCGACCTCGTTGGCCGCGCTGAGCCAGGCCGGTGCGGAGCCTCCGGCGCGTCCTGCCTGGTAGGCGAGGCCGAGGCAGCGGAACGTGGTCATGTCCGGCCGCTCGAAGTCGAGCCGCTCGAGCTGCGCCCAGTCGATGCGGCCGTACGCCGTGGCGAGGCGCTCCGGCAGCCCCAGGGCGTAGCCGATGGGCAGACGCATGTCCGGCCGGCTGAGCTGGGCGATCGTCGACCCGTCGGTGAACTCGACCATCGAGTGGACCACCGACTGCGGGTGGACGACCACCTCGATCTGGTCGTAGGGCGTGCCGAACAGCTCGTGAGCCTCGATCACCTCGAGGCCCTTGTTCATCAGCGTGCTGGAGTCGATGGTGATCTTCGGCCCCATCTGCCACGTCGGATGGGCCAGAGCCTCGTCGACATCGACGTCGGCGAGATCATCGGCAGTCCGCCCGCGGAACGGCCCGCCGCTCGCCGTGAGCAGGATGCGGGCAACTTCGCGCCCGGGATCGTCGCTCGCCCGGAGGCACTGGTGCACGGCGCTGTGCTCGCTGTCCACAGGGACGAGCTCGGCGCCGGGAGTGGCGCGCAACGGCTGCACGACGGGTCCGGCGGCGATCAGGCTCTCCTTGTTCGCCAGTGCCAGCCGCCGGCCGCGCCGCAGCGCGGCGATCGTCACCGGGAGACCGGCGAAGCCGACGACGGCGTTGACGACGACGTCGGCGACCTCGGCGAAGTCGGCGAGCTCGTCGACGACCGTGGCGAACGGGAGGGCGGCGGCGACGTCCGCTCGCCGCGCCGGATCCCCGACGGCGACGTACCGCGGGCGGAACTCGGCTGCCTGCTCGAGCAGGGTGTCGACGGACGAACCGACGCCGAGCGCCACGACCTCACAGCGCCCGGGCTCGGCGCGGACGACGTCGAGCGTCTGGGTGCCGATCGAGCCGGACGAACCGGCGACGGCGACCCTCACCGCGCTATTGCGCCCAGGGCTCGAGCACCAATGTCACGTAGTAGGCGACCGGGAGCACGAACAAGAAGGCGTCGAAGCGGTCGAGCACGCCGCCGTGGCCGCTGATCAACGTGCCGAAGTCCTTCACGTCGAGGTTGCGCTTGAACATGCTCTCGGTGAGGTCGCCGAGCGGGGCGAACACGGCGATGACGACGCCGAGGATCAGCAGGTCACCGGTGGTCCAGGTGTCGCTGCGACCGGTGAGCCCGACGACGAACAGCACGAGCAGTGTCATCACCGTGCCACCGATGAGGCCCTCGACCGTCTTGGCCGGGCTGATCCAACCCCGCAGCGGCGTCTTGCCGATCGACGAGCCGATCAAGAGGGCACCGATGTCGTTGGCGACGACGCCGAGCACGATCAGCAACAGCGTGTCGGTGCCGATGTTCTCGACGGCCGGACCCTGGTTCGACCAGCGCACGATCAGCGCGGCGAACGAGCCGAGCACGCCGATCCACACGACACCCATCGTCGTCACGGCCATGTTCGGCAGCGGGCCGGACTCGACGCCCGACGCCCCGATGAACCCGACGGCGCCGGCGATGAAGGCGAAGGCGACGACCAGCGGCAGGGCACCCGAGCCGACCCAGTAGGCGGCGAGTGGCGCGGCGACGCAGGCCGCCAGCCCGGGGGCGACGGCGGGTCGGTACCCCTTCTCCGTCACCTTGCCGAAGTACTCGAAGGCGGCGATGGCGAGGATCGCCACGACCAGCGCGAGGACAGCAACCGGCCTCCACAGCGTGGCGACGATGAACAGCGCGGCGAGGACGGCGCCGGCGGCCACGGCGGCCGGCAGGTTGCGACGGGACGGCGCGCCCGTGGCCGACGTGCGGGCCGGACCGGCAGGGTGCCCGACTCGTTGCTGGGCCGAACGACGGCGTGGGGCCGGGCCAGGCGGCCGGCGGGGCACGCCGGAGGGGTCGGTGCCGATGGTGATCCGTCCGGGCTCGCGGCGGGGCGGCGGGGCGAGCGGGATCTCACCGGTGCCCGGGCGGCTGAGCGGCTCGGACAGGCTGTCCGGGCGCACCTCGCCGGTGGAGTCGAGCCCTCCGCTCGGATCGTCGTCACCGACGTCGTCGCGCCAGACGGGCGACTCCGTGGTGAACGACGACCACACGTCGACGTCCTCGTCATCGTCGCCACCACCCGCGCCGGACGCCGCAGGGGCCATCCGCGGGATCTCACCGGTCGGCGGCTCGGTCCAGTGCGGCAGCGGACCGGTGTCGTTTGGTCCGAAGCTGAGCTTGCGCTCCCCGGTGTCGTCGGGACGATCGGCAGCGGCGTCGGGGTCCTCGTCCGGGAACAGCGGCCCGCCGAATTCTTCCGAGGGATCACTCGGGCGCTCCCGTTGCCGCCACATGTCGTCACTCATCTGTTCTCCTTGTCGTGATCGGCACTGCAGGCACCGAGAACCCGCTCGAGGTCAGACCTCGAGCAGTTCGGCCTCCTTGCGGCCGAGCGCCGCATCGATCGCCTCCACGTGGTCGTGGGTGATCTTCTCCAGCTCCTTCTCCGCCCGCTCGAGGTCGTCGGCGCTCATCTCGCCGCGTCGCTCGTCCCCCTCGAGGTGTTTGCGCGCATCGCGCCGCAGGTTGCGCACTGCGACGCGGCCTTCCTCGGCCATGTGCTTGACGACCTTGACGTACTCCTTGCGTCGCTCTTCGGTGAGCGGCGGGAACGACAGGCGGATGACCGTGCCGTCGTTGCTCGGGTTGACGCCGAGGTCGGAGTCGCGGATCGCCTTCTCGATGGACCCGAGCGAGGCGCGGTCGTGCGGGCGCACGAGCAGTTGGCGCGCTTCGGGGACCTGGATGCCGGCGAGTTGCTGAAGGGGTACCGGTGCGCCGTAGTACTCCACGTTGAGCTTCTCGATGAGCGCCGGCGCGGCGCGGCCGGTGCGCACCGTCGAGAACTGTGACTGCACGTGGCTGAGCGCCTTGTCCATCTTGTCGATGGCGTCGAGCAGGATCTCTTCGATCACGAACGCAGCGTAACCCCCGACGCCCCCCAGATCGGGATCCCCCCAGGTCAGCGATGGCTACCGGATGATGGTGCCGACGTGGTGACCTTCGAGGATGGCGCGCAGGTTGCCGGGCGTGGACATGTCGAACACGACGATGGGGATCTTGTTGTCGCGGCAGAAGGCGATCGCCGTGGCGTCCATCACCCGCAGGTCCTTGTTCATCACGTCCATGTAGCTGATCTCGTCGTACTTCGTGGCGTCGCGGCTGGTGCGCGGGTCGGCGTCGTAGACGCCGTCGACCCCGGAGTGGGTGCCCTTGATCAGTGCCTCGGCGTCGATCTCGGCGGCGCGCAGGGCAGCGGCGGTGTCCGTCGTGAAGAACGGGTTGCCGGTGCCCGCGGCGAAGATGACCACACGACCCTTCTCCAGGTGTCGCACGGCGCGCCGGCGGATGTACGGCTCGGCGATGCGCGGCATCTCGATGGCCGACTGCACGCGCGTCGGCTGGCCGAGGCGTTCGAGGGCGTCCTGCAGCGCGAGCGCGTTCATCACCGTGCCGAGCATGCCGATGTGGTCGGACTGCGTGGCGTCCATGCCGGCCATCGCCCCGCTCCGGCCGCGCCAGAAGTTGCCACCGCCGACGACCACGGCGACATCGACGTCCATGCCCTGGCGCAGGTCGATGATGTCGTGGGCCGTCTGGTCGAGCGTCGCGCCGTCGATGCCGCTGCCGGTCGGCCCGGCCATGGCCTCACCCGACGGCTTGAAGACGATGCGCCGCCATCGCGGACGTGCGTCGGCCGCCGGGACGGTCATGCCTAGCCGATCTCGACCTGGGCGAAGTCGACGATCTTGGCGTCGCCGACGAGCTGAGCGACGGTCTGCTTGTCGTCCTTGGCGTAGGGCTGGTCGACGAGGGCGACCGTCTTGAAGAAGCCTTGCAGGCGACCCTCGACGATCTTGCCCAGTGCCTGCTCGGGCTTGCCCTCGTTGCGTGTGATCGCCTCCAGCGTGGCCCGCTCGGCCTCGACGACGTCGGCTGGGATGTCATCGCGGGTGAGGTACTTGGGGCGGGCGAAGGCGATGTGCACGGCGACGTCGTGGGCGAGCTTGGCGTCGCCGCCCGAGAGCACGACGAGCACCCCGTTCACGCCACGGCCACCCTGGATGTGCAGGTAGCTGTCGATGACGTCGCCGCCAGCGGCCTCCAGGCGCACGACTCGCCCGACCTCGATCTTCTCCTTGAGCGTGATCTTGAGGTTCTCCAGGCGGTCCTGGCGGCTGGCAACGGCGTCGGCGCCCTTGGTGGCGACGAGGTGGGCGAGCTCCTGCGCCTCGAGCTTGAAGTGCTCGCTGCCTGCGACGAAGTCCGTCTCGCACTTCAGCTCGACCATCGCGCCGACGTTGTCGTCGACGGTGAGGGCGACGACGCCCTGGGTGTTCTCGCGGTCGTCGCGCTTGGCGCTGGCGGCCAGACCCTGCTCACGGAGCCACTGCTTGGCGGCCTCCATGTCGCCGTCGTTGGCCTCCAAGGCCTTCTTCGAGTCCATCATCCCGGCGCCCGTTGCCCGACGCAGGGTCTGGACGTCCTTGGCGGTGAACGCCATCAGCTCTCCTCGGTCTCGTCGATCGCGATCGCCGCTGGCGTGCCGGCGGCGACATCGGGGATGTCGGTGTCGGTGGTGTTCGACTCGTCGCCGGCGGCCTCCGTGTCGAGCTCGACATCGGACTCGGTGGCCGGCTCAGCGTCGGGTTCGGCAGACAGCTCCTGGGCGGGCTGCTCTTCGGGCTCGGCCGCGGGGGTGGCGGTGCGAGCAGCGGCCAGGCGCGCCTCGCGCTCGGCCTGGGCGCGCGCCGCGGCGTTGCGTGCCTCGGTCTGCTCGGCGGCGAACGCGGCCTCCTGCTCGGCCGATCGCGTCACCGGGGCGTTGCCGGGGTCGCGCTTGGCTGCGATGAAGCGGCCCTCTTCGACGGCATCGGCGATGACGCGGGCGAGCAGCGAGTTGGCGCGGATGGCGTCGTCGTTGCCAGGGATCGGGTACTGCACCAGCTCCGGGTCGACGTTCGTGTCGACCACCGCGACCACTGGGATGCCCAGCTTGTTGGCCTCGGTGACGGCGATGTGCTCCTTCTTGGTGTCCAGCACGAAGATGGCGTCGGGCCGCCGGTCGAGGCCGCGCAGGCCGCCGAGGTTGCGCTGCAGCTTCTCCATCTCCCTCGTCAGCAGGAGGGCTTCCTTCTTCGGCATCGCCTCGAACTCGCCGGAGTCGCGCATCCGCTCGTACTCGAGCATCTTGCCGACGCGCTTGGAGATCGTGTCGAAGTTGGTCAGCATTCCGCCGAGCCAGCGCTCGTTGACGAAGGGCATCCCGCACTTCTCGGCGTAGCTGCGGATGGGATCTTGGGCCTGCTTCTTGGTGCCGACGAACAGGATCACCCCACCTCGGGCGACGAGGTCACGGGTGTAGGCGTAGGCGCGCTCGACGCGGCCGAGCGTCTGCTCGAGGTCGATGATGTAGATGCCGTTGCGCTCACCGAAGATGAAGCGCTTCATCTTCGGGTTCCAGCGCCGGGTCTGGTGCCCGAAGTGGACACCGGCCTCGAGCATCTGCCGCATCGTGATGACAGCCATCGGGGAACTCCTTGGCGGTTGACAGGCCCGCCGCCGGCGCCGGAGCGACCGCACATGGCAGCGGGTTGAGTCGGATCGGACGGCGCACCGGTCGGCGAGCCGATCGAGCAGTGTACCGGGCCCGATCACGCTCACGTCCGTCCTGCCGGGCACCGCAGCCGGGGCGGCGGCGCCGGGCGCGGTGGGGTGCCGTCCGTCGGGATCAGCCGCGCCCGGTGGACGACCTCACCGAGCAGCGGCTCGGGGTCGAGGTAGCGCTCGCCGTCGCGGAGGCCGAAGTGCAACTCGTCGCCGGACGTGCCGACGATGCCCCCGGCCGGGACGGCGTCACCGGCTCCGAGCGCCGAGGACGACAACCCGCCGTACGTGGCCCGCAACCCGTCGGCATGGGAGACCACGACGTAGCGGGTGCCGGCGACCACGCCGCTGAACGAGACGATGCCCGCGGCGGCGGCGCGGACGGTCGTCCCCGCCCGCACCTGGTAGGTCAGTCCACGGTTGCCCGGACACCATTGGCACAGGGGCTCGCGGAACGGATCGGCGATCGGCGCCGCGACCGGTGGCAGCAGGCAGGCGGGTGGCGGTGCCGCGGCGAGCGCGGCGGCGATGGTGAGTGCGGCGAGCACGCCGACCTCCTCTGACGACTGGGACAGGCCGAGGCCGTGACGTCTCAGGCGACGCCGGCGGCGGCGAGGCGAGCCCGTAGGTGGAGCACGGACTTGCTGTGGATCTGCGGCACGCGGCTCTCGCTGACGCCGAGGACGCGGCTGATCTGGGCCAGCGTCAGGCCCTCGTCGTAGTACAGCGACAGGACGAGCTTCTCGCGGTCGGGCAGCTTGTCGATCTCCGAGCGCATCAGGGCGCGCACCTCGCGCTCCTCGACCACCGCCGACGGGACGATCGGGACCTCTCCGCTCAGCGCTCGCGGCTCGGCACCCACGTCGAGGGCCCGCTCGAGCGGGCCGATCGTCGTCGAGGAGATCGACGACAGCCACTGACGCAACTGCTCACGGCTGATCTGGAGATGTTCGGCGAGCTCACCATCTGTCGGCGCCCGGCCGGTGCGCGCCTCCAGCTCGGCGATCGCCCGCTCGACATCACGCGCCCGGGCGCGCACCGAGCGCGGCACCCAGTCCAGCTCGCGGAGACCGTCGTAGATCGCCCCGCGGATGCGTGGCGTGGCGAACGTCTCGAACTTCACGCCTCGTTGTGGATCGAAACGTTCGATGGCGTCGATGAGGCCGAGCACGCCCGAGCTCACCAGGTCGCCCGGGTCGACGCTCGACGGGAGCCCGGCACCGATGCGGCCGGCGACGAACTTGACGAGCGGGGCGTACGAGACGATCAGGTGATCGCGGGCCGACGAGCTGCGCCGTTTCAGCCAGCGGTCCCACTGCATGGCCAGGTACGGGTCGACGTCGACGATGCTCATGGGATCGTTGGCGGCCTGGGGGCCGAGGCCCCCCTCACGCTCTGGGATGGGCGTCGACGTACGCCGCGCGGAGGCGCTCACGGCTCACGTGGGTGTACCGCTGCGTCGTGGCGACGTCGGCATGGCCGAGCAGCTCCTGCACGGCGCGCAGGTCGGCGCCGTTGTCGAGCAGGTGCGTGGCGAAGCTGTGGCGGAGCGCGTGCGGGTGCGTCGGCGATGGTGAGCGGCGATCGACGATCCTGCGCACGTCGCGCGGGGTGAGCCGCTTGCCCCGCTCGTTCCCGAACAGCGGCTGGCGGCCACCCGGCGCGGCAGGGTCGTCGACGACCACGTCGTGACGCACCGCCAGCCAGGCGCGCAGGGCGCGGACCGCCGGTGCCGACAGCGGAACGCGGCGCTCCTTGGCGCCCTTGCCACGCACGGTCGCCGCCGAGCCGGCGAGGTCGAGCGACGTCGTGTCGAGCCCGCACAGCTCGCTGACCCGGACGCCGGAGCCGTACAGCACCTCGAGCACGGCGTCGTCGCGCTCTGCGTCGCCAGACCGGCTCGCCATCGGGCGCAGCGCCCTCCAGGAGCTCGTCGAGGTCGCCGCGATCGAGCACGCGGGGCAGCCGACCATCGCCACCCCGGGCCTGCAGGCCGGCGGTCGGATCGGTCGTCAGGCGGCCTGTCCGCACCAGCCAGGCGAAGTAGCGCCGCAGCGCGGCCGCCTTGCGCGCCATGCTCCGGCGGGCGTAGTTGCGGGTCGACAGGAACGCCAGATACCGACGAGGCGTGGTCCGCTTCACGTCGCCGGGAGCAGAGATGCCCGAGCGCGCGGCCCAGTCGACGAAGCCACGAACATCGGATGCGTACGCCGCGACGGTGTGCTCGGAGAGCGAGCTCAGCGATCGAGCGAACGAGTCGATGGCCCAGGCCGGAGACGCGTCGTCGGGCGCGGCGGAAGGCTGGCCCGGGCTCGTCGGAGGGTCGCGGGACGGCCATCCGGTCGAGGGTATTCGGTCATGCCTGGTCGGACCATGACACCACCGCTTCGAACCAGCCGCCTGTCTCGCGGATCCAACCAGACCGTTCGAGCCTGGCCAACGCCATCGCCGCCTCGCCGATCGGCAGCCCGAGGCCGGTGACGATGTCGTCGAGCGTCCGTGGGTCGAGCCGGCAGCTCTCCAGCACGCTCGCCTCGTCGCCTCGCGGCAGCGGGCGGGGGTCGTAGCCCGCTCGACCGGCGCGGCGGTTGTCAAGACCGAGGGCGACGAGCACGTCACCCGCATCGGTGACCGGCGCCGCACCGTCGCGCAGCAGCTGGTTCGTGCCCACCGCCGCCCGGTTGCGGACGGAGCCGGGCACGGCCATCACCTCGACATCGCGCTCCATCGCCGCTCGCGCCGTGATCAGCGAACCGCCCCGCTCGCGGCTCTCGACGACGACCAGGACCTCGCTGAGCGCGGCGAGGATGCGGTTGCGCATCGGGAATCGGAACGGCTCCGGCACGGTGCCGGGTGGCCACTCCGACAACAGCAACCCCCGTTCGCAGACCTCGGCCCACAGGGCGGCGTGCTGACGCGGGTAGGGCACGTCGGTGCCGTTGCCGACGACAGCGACGGCGCGGCCGTCCGGTACGCGCAGTGCACCACGGTGCGCTGCCCCGTCGATCCCCTTGGCCAGCCCGGACACGACGGCGACGCCGGCCTCGGCGAGGGCTCGTCCGAGCGATGCGGCCATCTCCCGGCCGGATTGGGTGGCGTTGCGCGTCCCGACGATGCCGGCACGGCGACCGTCGAGCAGGTCGAGATCGCCGCGCACGAACAGCACCGCCGGCGGCTCGGGATCCTGGCGCAGCACTTCGGGGAAGGCATGGTCGCGGATGCTCACGGCCGAGGTCGCCGACGACCGGCATCGGTCGGCCCAGTCGTTCGGAGCCCGCCGGTCCGCCGACGCTCGCCACGCCGTACGGAGCTCCGGCGTCAGCATGGCGGCCACGGGCGCGCAGGGAGCAGCACGACCGGCGGCGACGGCGTACGCCTCGTCGGCGTCGTGGTGGGCGAGCAGGGCTCGCAAGCGGGCGCTCGTCATCAGATCGAACCCGGCCAGTGCCGCCAGCGCACCGACTGCCGCGCTCACGCGACCAGCCCCGACGTCGCCGCTCGCAGGCGGGTGCGTAGCGAGAGGGCGACCTCGACGTGCTCGACGTCGACGAGGTCGGACGTCCTGCCCGACGCGGCACCATCGAGATCGGCGATCGTGCGGGCGACGCGGCGGATCCGGTGATACCCGCGGCCCGTCAGGCGGTCGCGCTCGATCTCGGCCTTCAGGACGCCACGTGCGGCAGGGCTGAGCGGGGCGTACTCGTCGATCAGCTCGCCGTGGAGATGGGCATTGAGCCGGCCCGCCCGATCGATGGCCACCTCCCTGGCTGCGGCCACACGACCGGCGACGAGGGCACTCGGTTCGCCACCTCCAGGATCGAGCAGCTCGTCGACCGTCGGCCGTTGCACCGCCACCCGCAGGTCGAAGCGATCGAGCAGCGGACCCGACAGGCGGCGGAGGTAGCGCAACCGGGCGACCTCGTCGCACTCGCACCAGCCGGGTGGCCCACCGCCGCACGGGCACGGGTTCGTGGCGGCCACGAGCAGGAAGCGCGCCGGAAGCGTCGCCCGGGCGTGGGCACGAGCGACGCGGATGACGCCTTCCTCCAGCGGCTCGCGCAGCCCGTCGAGGGCAGCGGGTGGAAACTCGCCGAGCTCGTCGAGGAAGAGCACCCCACCGTGGCTGAGGCTGATCTCACCTGGCCGGAGCGTGGCCGAGCCGCCGCCGATGAGCCCAACGGTGGAGGTGGTGTGGTGAGGCGCACGGAACGGCGACGTCGAGACCAGGCCTCCCGACGGCATGGCCAACCCGGCGGCCGAGTGAACCATCGTCACCGCCAGCGACTCGGCGCGATCGAGCGGCGGGAAGCAGGCCGGCCAGGCGCTGGGCGAGCATCGTCTTTCCCGATCCGGGTGAACCGACCATCAACAGGTGGTGCCCGCCGGCGGCGGCGATCTCCAGTGCGCGGCGGGCGACGGGCTGGCCGCGGACGTCGGCGAGATCGGGCGGAGGCGGTGGGTCGGCGGCGACCAGCGGCGGCGGATCGTCGGGCCATGGCGCCTCGCCGAGCAGCGCCTGGACGACCTCGGTCAGCGTGGATGCGGTGCGCACCACGGCATCCGTCGCGACGTGCGCCTCGGCGACTGCTGCGGCCGGCACGACGACATCGCGATCGCCCAGCACGGCGACCATCGGGGCGACCCCGGGGACCCGCCGCAGCGTGCCGTCGAGGCCGAGCTCGCCGACGAACGCCAGGTCGCCGACGAGCGGCTCAGGTACCTGGCCGGACGCCACGAGGACGCCGATGGCAATCGCCAGATCGAGCCCGGCACCCACCTTGCGCGTGCCCGACGGCGCCAGGTTGACCGTGATGCACTGGTTCGGCCACTCGAGGTCGGAGCTCATCACGGCGGCGCGGACGCGGTCGCGTGACTCGCGGCAGGGCCCGTCCGGCTGACCGACGATGCGGTAGCCGGGCAGGCCCTTGCCGACGTGGACCTCGACGGTCACGGGATAGCCGCTGACGCCGAGCACGCTGGCGGAGGGGATTGAAGCGAGCACGGCGGCCTCCCACGACACGGACGGTGGATCGAGGGAGGGACGGCGACGGCCCCACGACGGCTGTGATCGGACGGTACCGGAAGGGTGTCACAGTCACACCGGCCGCCCCGACGGCACCTCGGATCTGGGCGCAGTCTGTTTCGGAATCCGAGACAGATCTGCGCCCAGAGACGGATCGCGCCCAGATGAAGGGGTCCCGCATTGACCTGGGCGGTCCGGACGCGCGACATTGCCAGCGGGGGAAGCCGCGCCCGGGGCGTTCGGGCACGACGAAACGGGGACACATGCAGACACCGGCACCATTCGGTTACGAGCGCGCGACCAGCGTCGGCCACGCCGTCGCCCTGCTCGAGCAGCTCGGACCCGAGGCTCGGCTCGTGGCCGGTGGCCACTCGCTCCTGCCGATGATGAAGCTGCGCCTCGCCAGGCCCGAGCACCTCATCGACATCAACGACCTCGCCGCCGAGCTCTCCTACGTCCGTCTCGAGGGCGACGAGCTGCTGATCGGGGCGATGACTCGCCACGCCGAGCTGCTGTCGTCGGCCGTGGCCGGCGAGCACTTCCGGATCTTCCACGACGCCGAGCGGGTCATCGCCGATCCGGTCGTGCGCAACCGTGGGACGGTCGGTGGCTCGCTCGGCCAGGCCGACCCGAGCGAGGATCTGTCGGCCGTGTTCGCCGCCCTGCGGGCAAGCGTGGTGATCCACGGCTCGGGCGGGTCGCGGACCGTGTCCGCCCGCGAGTTCCACGTCGGCCCGTACGAGTCCGTGGTGCGCGACGCCGAGATGATCACCGAGTTCCGAGTGCCCGATCCGGCCCGGCGGCGGGAGTGCCTACCGCAAGGTCGAGCGGCGGGCGGGCGACTGGGCCGTCGCTGCGGTGGGGGCCGCCGTGTGGCTGGACGGCGACACGATCACGGACGTGGGCATCGGCCTGACCGCTGTCGGTGCCGAGCAGTTCTGCGCGCCGGCGGCCGAGGACTCGCTGCGCGGGCAACCGGTCACCGACGAGCTGCTCGCCGCCGCCGGCGCGCTCGCCGCCGAGCACTGCAACCCGTCGACCGACCAGCGCGGGCCGGCGGACTACAAGCGCCACCTCGCCGGCGAGTTGACCAAGCGGGCGCTGCGAACCGCCATCGACCGAGCGAAGGGAGTCGCGGCGTGAACATCACCGTCACCGTCAACGGGGAGACGAGGTCCGTCGACATCGAGCCCCGCGTGCTGCTCGTCCATCTGCTGCGCGAGAACCTCGGGCTGCTCGGCACGCATTGGGGATGCGACACGTCGAACTGCGGGACGTGCGTCGTGCGCCTCGACGGCGCGCCGGTCAAGAGCTGCACCGTGCTCGGCGTGATGGCCGACGGGCGCCGCGTCGACACCGTCGAGGGACTGGAGGGACCAGACGGACTCGACCCGGTGCAGCAGGGGTTCATGGAGTGCCACGGGCTGCAGTGCGGGTTCTGCACGCCGGGGATGATGATGACCGCTCGCTGGCTGCTCGACAACGACCCCGACCCCAGCGAGGAGACCATCCGCGAGGCGCTCAGCGGGCAACTGTGCCGCTGCACCGGCTACCACAACATCGTCCGCTCGGTCCGCTGGGCCGCCGAGCACGCCACACCGGTGGAGGTGTCCGCATGACGATCACTGCGTTCCCCGGCCACGCAGGCCGTTGCTGGCCGCTCGCTCGCTGGCGCTCTCTCGCTCGCATCGGAGGGGGTGTTCGATGAGCGCAACTGACGTACCTACCTCCGAGGCCGGCAACCCGATCGGGTTCGGCCGCATGCTGCGCAAGGAGGACGCTCGCTTCCTCCGCGGACGTGGCAACTACCTCGACGACGTGCAGCTCCCCGGCATGCTGCACGGGGCGATCCTCGCCAGCCCCTACGCCCACGCCCGCATCGTCTCCATCGACACGTCGGCCGCCGAGGCTCACCCGAAGGTCAAGGCCGTGATCACCGGCGCCATGCTCGACGGGCTCAAGCTGGCGTGGATGCCGACGTTGTCGGCCGACGTGCAGGCAGTGCTGGCCACCGACAAGGTGCGCTACCAGGGCCAGGAGGTCGCCTTCGTCATCGCCGAGGACCGCTACTCCGCCCGCGATGCGCTCGAGCTGATCGACGTCGAGTACGAGCCGCTGCCGCCGATGATCGACGCCCGCAAGGCGCTCGACGCCGACGCCCCGCTCGTGCGCGACGAGATCGAGGGCAAGACGAGCAACCACATCTTCGACTGGGAGGCCGGCGACAAGGCGGCGACGGACAAGGCGTTCGCCAGCGCCGACGTCACCGTCGGCCTGGACATGATCTACCCGCGTTCGCATCCCGCGCCGATGGAGACGTGCGGGTCGGTCGCCTCGATGGATCCGGTCAGCGGCAAGTTGACCGCCTACATCACGAGCCAGGCGCCGCACGCCCATCGCACGGTGTACGCCCTCGTCGCCGGCATCCCCGAGCACAAGATCCAGGTCATCTCGCCGGACATCGGCGGCGGCTTCGGCAACAAGGTGCCGATCTACCCGGGGTACGTGCTGGCCGTCGTCGGTTCGATCGTCACCAAGCGTCCGGTGAAGTGGATGGAGGACCGCAGCTCGAACCTGATGACGACCGGGTTCGCCCGCGACTACCACATGCACGGCGAGATCGCCGCGACGAGCGAGGGGAAGATCGTCGGCGTCAAGGTCGACGTGCTCGCCGACCACGGCGCGTTCAACGCCACGGCGCAGCCGACGAAGTACCCCGCCGGGTTCTTCCACATCTTCACCGGCTCGTACGACTACGACGCGGCGCACTGCAAGGTCACCGGCGTCTACACGAACAAGGCGCCCGGCGGGGTCGCCTACGCCTGCTCGTTCCGCATCACCGAGGCGGTGTACCTGATCGAGCGCCTCGTCGATCGCTTGGCCGACGAGCTGGGGATGGATCCCGCCGAGGTGCGTCTGCAGAACTTGTTGCAACCGGAACAGTTCCCGTACACGACGCCGACGGGCTGGGAGTACGACTCCGGCGACTACCCGCGGGCACTGCGGGAGGCGATGCGCATCGCCGGCTACGACGAGCTGCGCCGCGAGCAGGCGGAGAAGCGCCAGCGCGGCGAGTACATGGGCATCGGGTTGTCGTTCTTCACCGAGGGCGTCGGCGCCGGTCCGCGCAAGCACATGGACATCCTCGGGCTGGGCATGGCCGACGGCTGCGAGCTGCGCGTGCACCCGACGGGCAAGGCCCAGCTGCGCCTGTCGGTGCAGTCGCAGGGACAGGGCCACGAGACGACGTTCGCCCAGATCGTCAGCCACGAGCTGGGCATCCCTCCGGAGGACATCGACGTCATCCATGGCGACACGGACAACACGCCGTTCGGTCTCGGCACGTACGCGTCGCGGTCGACGCCGGTGTCCGGTGCCGCGGCGGCGGTCGTGTCGCAGCGGGTGCGCGAGAAGGCGCGCATCATCGCCGCCGCCTCGCTGGAGTGCGCGCCCGAGGACCTCGAGTGGCTGCACGGTCGGTGGCAGGTCAAGGGCGACCCGGCGCACGGCAGGTCGATGGGCGAGATCGCCCTGCTCGCCCACTCCAACCTCGAGCTGCCCGACGGCGTGGAGGGCCACCTCGACGCCTCGGCGGTGTACAACCCGCCCAACCTCACGTACCCGTTCGGCGCCTACATCTGCGTCGTCGACGTCGACGCCGGGCACGGGCGAGGTCAAGGTGCGGCGGTTCATCGCCGTCGACGACTGCGGGCCGCGGATCAACCCGACGATCGTCGAGGGCCAGGTGCACGGCGGCATCGCCGACGGCATCGGGATGGCGCTGATGCAGGCGATCACGTTCGACGAGGACGGCAACTGCCTCAACGGCACGTTCATGGACTACCTGCTGCCGACGACGATGGAGGTGCCCAACCTGGAGCTCGGCGAGACGGTCACGCCGTCGCCGCACCACCCGCTCGGCGCCAAGGGCAGTCGGCGAGTCGGCGACGGTCGGGTCGCCGCCTGCGGTCGTCAACGCGGTGATCGACGCGCTGAAGCCGTTCGGCGTCCAGCACGCCGACATGCCGCTGACCCCGGCCCAGGTGTGGCTGGCCATCCAGGGCCGTCCCGCCCGCACCGACCTCGCCTTCCCGTGAGCTCTGATCCAGTCGAGTACGTGCTGCGGGGCAGGCCGGCAGCACGTACTCGACTGCGAATGGCCGAGTTGCGGGAGGCGCGCGTCCCGTTCGTGCACGCCAAGGTGGTGCTCGCCGAGCGGCCGACGAGCGCCCATCCCGGCGACGAGGCCATCGTGCTCGCCGACGGAACGATCGAGGGCTTCGTCGGCGGCGACTGCGCCGAGGCGACCGTGCGGGCGCAGGCGCTGGCCGTGCTCGACTCCGGCGAGTCCGTCCTGCTGCGGATCAGCCCGACGCCGGAACCGCCGGTGCCCGGCAGGTTGATGGCCCACAACCCGTGCCTCAGCGGCGGCACGCTGGAGATCTTCCTCGAACCGCAGCGTCCCGCACCGCTGATCGCCGTCGTCGGCGACAGCCCGATCGCCCGTGCCCTCGTCACGGTCGGCGAGGCGCTCGGCTACGAGGCCGTCCGCGGCGACGACGTCCCCGACGGCGCCTCGGCCGTGATCGTCGCCTCGCACGGACGCGACGAGGCCACGCCGCTCGTCGCCGCCCTCGACGCCGATGTCGGCTACGTCGGTCTCGTCGCCAGTCCCAAGCGCGGCGCCGCGGTCGTCGACGGTCTCGACGTCGATCCGGCGCTCGCGGCGCGGGTCGTGACACCGGCCGGGCTCGACATCGGCGCCCGCACGGCCGAGGAGGTCGCCCTGTCGATCCTCGCCGACATCGTCGCCCGCCGGCCGCAGCCGTCCGCTCGCGCGGTCGCCGAGGGGGCACCGACGAGCACGACCACGACCGACCCGGTGTGCGGGATGACCGTCGCCGTCGTCGACACGTCACTGCACCTCGACCACGACGGCGTCCGCCACCACTTCTGTGGGTCGGGCTGCCTCCGGGCGTTCGCCGACGATCCAACGAGGTACGTCCGCTGACGAGGTCGCCGTGCCAGACTCGACGGCATGCGGTCTGCTCGTCCTCCTCGCTCGCCGTCGCCCTGCTGCGGCGCGGCGTGCGGCGGCGACGACTCAGCCGGTGACGCCGAGCGCTTCTGCGGCGAGGTCCAGGTGAACACCGCCGAGTTGGTGACCCCACCGGCCAGCGCCGACGAGATCGACGGCTACCTCGACGAGTACCGCCG
The DNA here is from genome assembly GCA_963822875.1 of uncultured Acidimicrobiia bacterium. Lineage (GTDB taxonomy): Bacteria > Actinomycetota > Acidimicrobiia > Acidimicrobiales > Ilumatobacteraceae > JALZMG01. Next base: position 141,082 of record CAWGJK010000001.1, read on the forward strand.
CATCGGCGAATTGGCACCGCTGTCCATCGAACCGCACTGGCAGGCACTCGTGCTCAACTACGAGACGGCGAGCACCGTCGAGCCGCAGGATCCGGAGTCGGTGCAACGAGTCGTGGCGCGGGCGTACGCGACCGAGCGCTCTGCGGTGGCAGTCAAGGATTGGCTGCTCACCAACTGCAACGTCGACATCGGCCCGCTGTCGACCATCGTTCCGCCGGCTCCCCCGCCGACGACGACGTCAGTACCGACGGGGTAGACGTCAGCCGGCGTCGCGGATCTCGCCGCGACGGGTCTTGACCTCGTCGCACAGGCCGTACTCGACAGCCGCCTCGGCAGTGAACCAGCGGTCACGCTCGGAGTCGGCCTGGATCTGCTCGAGCGTCTTGCCGGAGTGGTGGGCGATCAGCTCGGCCATGCGTCGCTTCGTATAGGCGTGCTGCTCGGCCTGGATGGCGATGTCGGCGGCCTGGCCGCGCAGCCCGGCGAGCGGCTGGTGCATCATGATCCGAGCGTTCGGCAGCGTGTAGCGCTTGCCCGGCGCCCCGGCGGTGAGCAGGAACTGGCCCATCGAGGCGGCGAGGCCGAGGCACACCGTGGCGACGTCGCAGCCGACGAACTGCATCGTGTCGTAGATCGCCATCCCGGCCGTGACCGACCCGCCCGGGCTGTTGATGTACAGCCAGATGTCCTTGGCGTCGTCGTCGCCCTCGAGGTACAGGAGCTGGGCGCAGACCTGGTTGGCGATCTCGTCGTCGACCGCGGCCCCGAGCATGATGACCCGGTTGCGCAGCAGCCGGTTGAAGATGTCGGCACGCGGGTCGATCCCTGCCTCGAGCATCTGCGGGGGGACGGGCGGGAGGGTCGAAGACATGGCGCTCAGGCTACCGGTCGGCGCGTTCCCGTCCCGAGAAGATGACGGCGACCCGCTCGCCAGGAGCGGGGGCGCCGGCCGGGGTCAACAGCGCCGCCAGACCCGCCGTTCCGGTGGCGCTGACGGGGATCCCCGTGGTCCGGCCGAGCTCGTGGGCCTCGACGATGGCCGACTCCGGCGCGACGACGACCTGCCCGCCAGAGCGCCGCACGGCGTCGAGCACACCGAGCCAGTCGTAGGCCTCGTCGTCGAGGATGCCATCCGCTGCCGAGTGCGGGTCAGGCCACGGCGTCATCAGCTCGCTCCAACGCGCGGCGGCCTCAGCGGGTTCGAGTCCCGCCGCCCGCTCCCACGCCGCCGCCATCGGCGCACACCCCTCGGTCTGCACGGCGTCGAGACGGACTTCCGGGCCCAGGCCCCACCCAGTGCACGCGGCGAGCGCCCCGCCTCCGACCTGCACGACGATGCGGTCGACGCCGCCGGCATCGGCGATCTCCCAGCCGATCGTGCGCCCGCCGTCCAGACACAGTGCGTTCTCGGGCCCTTGCACACCGAAGGGGACGGCGCCGGCGTCGACCGCCTCGCGGAACCGCAGCACAGCCGGGTCACCCGGCGGGTCACCGGCCGATCGCGCGCACCGTGTGATCGACGCGCCCAGCACCTCCAACTCGCCGAGCACCGCCGCGCCGGCCCACTCCGGCACGAACACCTCGATCGGCCACTCGGATCGCGCGGCGAGCGTCGCCGCGGCGATCGCCGCGTTGCCGCACGAGGCGATGGCCAGCGGGCGCCGTGTCCGGTCGACGAGGCGTAGCGCCTCCGCCGCACGCAGGTGGAGCATGATCGTGACGAGGTGCCGGCCCTTGTGGCTGCCACCCACGTTGCCGGTCTCGTCCTTCACCCAGACATCGAAGCCGGCGATGTGATGTCGCTCGAACGGTGTCACGACGAAGCCATCGGCGACATCGCGCGCGAGGGCGACGCACGCCTGCTCGGTCATCCCGTTGGCGCGGGCGAACGCCCACCACGCCAGGCGCGGCCCGTAGGCGACGAACGGGTTGGGGTCGTCGAGCCGCTCGGGCTCCGACCCCACGGTGAGCGGGTGCAGCACGTGGTGGCGGTCGTACGCGCTGGACCTCGGACACCGGAACTGATGCACCGCGGCGACATCGACCGTCGTCCCGCACACAGCACATCGCCAGCCGGCGATCACGAGAGCTCGACGCGGGCGTTGAACTCCGTGATCATCTCGTCCCACACGCCGAGGTACCGCCGCAGACCGCGCCAGAAGGACTGCTGCCGGCGCTGCTCGAACAGCTCGAACGGCGTTCCCTGCTGCTCGACCCACGTGTAGTAACCGAGGTTGAAGATGCGCGTGCGGTCGCGGGCCGTGCACTCGATGACGTGGTCGGTGTCGACGTCGGCGAGGTGCCGTCCGAACACCTCGGCGGCATCGACCTCGGTGAACTCGCCGCCGAACCGCTCGACGAGCAACGACGCACGCTCGCTCGGATACATCGCCCCGCCGTCGGTGGCGACGGTGACGATGGCGTCCTCTGCGCCGAGTCCGAGCAGCCGCGCCGTCTTGATCGCCGCCAGCACGTTGCACGTCGACGAGAACCCGAAGTGGGCCAGCGCCTCGACGATCTCCGCCGGCACGCCCTTGCGCTGCGCCAGGTAGGCGCGCCCGGCGTCGGAGTTGAACAGCAGGTCGAGCTCGTCGGTCGCTCGGTCGGAGACGGCCACGACGACATCGGTGTTCATCACGTTGTGGATCAGCGGGATGTGCTTGTCACCGATCCCCTGGATGTTGTGCTCGCCGAAGCCGTTCTCCATCATCGTCGGGCACTCCAGCGCCTCGACGGCGACGATCCGCGTGCCGAACGTGTCCTTCAGACGGTCGCCGGCGCCGATCGTGCCGGCCGACCCGGTCGCCGACACGAACGCCGCCAGCCGCAGCCCGCGCCCGCCGTCGACGACGTCGAAGACATGTTCGAGCGCGCGGCCGGTGACCTCGTAGTGCCCGAGGTGGTTGCCGAACTCGCAGAACTGGTTGAGCACGACGTTGCCGGAGTCGCGGGCCAGCTCGTTGCAGGCGTCGTAGATCTCCTTGACATTGGACTCGGTGCCCGGCGTGCGGATGACGTCGTCGGCCGGGTTCTCGCACCACTGGTCGAGCCAGTCGAAGCGCTCCTGGCTCATCCCTTCGGGAAGGATGGCGACGCCGCGGCTGGCCATGATCCGGCTGATGGCGATGCCGCCGCGCGCGTAGTTGCCGGTCGAGGGCCAGATCGCGCGGTGGCGGGTCGGGTCGAACTGGCCGGTGACGATCCGCGGGGCGAGACAGGCGTACGCGGCGAGCACCTTGTGCGCGGTGATCATCGGGAAGCGATCACCGAACACGACCACGATCGGGCTCTCGACGCCCGTCAGCGACGATGGCAGGACGACGTGCTCGGGCACGTCCACCCGACCGCCGGCGAGGTCGTTGTACCAGTGGACCCGCCACAGGTTGCGGGCGTCGGCAGCCTGCGGATCAGCATCGCCGAGGCGGTCGTGGTCGATCGTCGACGGATCGGCGAGCTCGGCGAACGTCGGCAGGCGGATGCCGCGCTCGCGGAACCGGTCGACACTGTTGGCGAGCGCCTCCACATCGACGACGCGGTCGGCGAGTCCGAACTGCCGCTCCAGCGCGTCGAGACTCACCTCGCGTCGTCCGGCGGAAGCGTGCTCGGGCCGACGTGCGCGTCGAGCCAAGCGCACAGCGGTGCCGCGCCCGTCCACGTCTCGCGCACCTTGTCGATCGCCTTCGCCGTGTGCATCCAGCGCGCCGGCTTCCACTGGCGCGACGTCATCAACCCCTTGCGCCGGATCAGGTCGATGCGGGGGTGGTCCTTGGGGTAGCCGCGCGGTGCCGACTTGAGCTCGTCGATCGCCCCGACGCCGTGCCCGGCCGTGGTCAGCGAGGCGACGACGTCGGCGATCTCCTTGCCGGTGGCGTCGGCGTCGACGGCGGCACGGAATCGCTCGAGTTGGTCGCGCGCCATCGAGTAGTAGCCGCATCCGGCGAGGATCCCGTCGGCGCCGAGGTGCACGTAGTAGCCCGATCCTCCTTCGGACTCGCCGAACGCGCCCTGGTGCGTCTTGTACGGCGGCCGGTTCTTGGCGAAGCGCAGGTCGTTGTACGGGCGGAACAGGTGGAAGGGGCCGTAGTCCTCGAGCTCGGCGCACAGGGCGACCATCGGCGCCCGCACGCTGTCCTCGTACGTCGGCTTGTTGGCCTGCCAGAACGCCCTGGTGTTGTCCGCCTCGAGCTGCTCGTAGAACTCGAACGCCGCCGGCGGGAAGCCTTTGAAGCTCATGGGAACACCGCGCTCAGGCTGCGAGCGACCGAGCGCAAGCGAGGGAACGGACAACAGCGGCCTGCGTGGCCGGGGAACGCCATGGACGTCACCGGTTCACCGTACCCTCACCCCTCACTACCGTGGCCAGCCATGGCTGAGCTGTTCCTCGGGGGACTCGTCGACGCATCCAAGCACGAGCGAACGGGTGGGGACGTGCGCCTCGAAACAGCGGACTTCACCACCCACGGGGTGATCGTCGGCATGACCGGGTCGGGCAAGACCGGCCTCGGCGTCGTGCTCATCGAGGAGGTCCTGCGCGCCGGCCTCCCGGTGTTGCTCATCGACCCCAAGGGCGATCTGACGAACCTGTGCCTGACGTTCCCCGGGCTTGCGCCCACGGACTTCCGGCCCTGGATCGACGAGGCCCAGGCGAAGGCTGCCGGTGTGTCGCCGGACGAGTTCGCCGCCCAGCAGGCGACGACGTGGAAGGACGGGCTGGCCGGGTGGGGACTCGGCGGCGAGCAGATCGGCGCGCTGCGCGCGACGACCGACTTCACGATCTACACGCCCGGCTCGCAGTCGGGCGTGCCGATCAACATCGTCGGCTCGCTGCAGGTGCCCGACACGAACGACCCGGAGATCGTCGGCGACGAGATCGAGGGGTTCGTCTCCGGCCTGCTCGGCCTCGTCGGCATCGAGGCGGATCCGCTGTCGAGCCGCGAGCACATCCTCCTCGCCAACCTCGTCCAGCACTCGTGGTCGTCGGGGCCTCGCTCGACCTCGCCACGCTGGTCGGGATGGTCCAGCAGCCGCCGATCCGCAAGCTCGGTGTGTTCGAGCTGGATCAGTTCTTCCCGCCCGACGACCGCACGAAGCTGGCGATGAAGCTCAACGGCCTGCTGGCGTCGCCGGCGTTCGCCGCGTGGGGCACCGGGCAGCCGCTCGACATCCAGTCGCTGCTGTACACACCGGACGGCAAGGGGCGGTGCGCGATCGTGACGACGGCGCACCTGTCCGACGAGGAGCGCCAGTTCGTCACGTCGCTCGTGCTCGGCAAGCTGGTGACGTGGATGCGCCGCCAGAGCGGCACGACCGACCTGCGGGCACTGCTGTACATGGACGAGGTCGCCGGGTACCTCCCGCCGACGGCCAACCCGCCGACGAAGCAACCGATCATGCTGCTGATGAAGCAGGCACGCGCGTTCGGCGTCGGTGTGGTGCTGTCGACGCAGAACCCGGTCGATGTCGACTACAAGGCGATCTCCAACGCCGGCACGTGGATGGTCGGACGGTTGACGACCGACCGCGACAAGCAGCGGCTGCTCGACGGGATGAGCGCAGCGGCCGGCGGCGTCGACGTCGGGGCGATCGGCGACACGATCACCGGCTTGGCCAAGCGCGAGTTCGTGCTGCGCCGGGCGGGCAAGGACCAGCCGGAGGTGTTCACGTCCCGCTGGGCGATGAGCTACCTGCGCGGCCCGATGACCCGCGACCAGATCCAGCAGCTGATGGGTGCCGTCACGCCCGCCGCGCCAGCGCCGACGACGCCGGAACCTGCGGCTGCTCCGGCCGCAGCGACACCGGCAGCGGCGCCCACGGCACCATCGGTGGCACCCGCCCCGGTGGCCCCGGTCGCGTCCACGGATCCCGATGTCACACCGGTCATGCCGGAGGTCGCCGGGGGCATCGCCGTGCGCTGGATCGATCCCGCCGCTCCCTGGCTCTCCGAGGTCGGTGGCGACGGCGCATCCACGGTCCACGCTGCCGGCCTGCTCGCCCGCGTCGCCCTGCGCTACGACGACACCAAGGCAGATCTCGTGCACGACCAGGAGTACGAGGCCGTGCTGTTCCCGCTCGGCTCGCACGTCGACGTGACCACGGCGGTCGCCGTCGACTACGACGACCGCGATCTGCGCGACGCCGCCCCGCCGTCGTGCACCTACCGGCTCACGGAAGCGCCGATCGCTGAGTCGTCGTTCTGGAAGCAGGCGCCGCGCGACCTCGTCGATCACTTGACTCGGAGCATGGCGCTGGAGATCCCGACCAATCCCGACCTGAAGCTGTTCGGTCGCGCCGGCGAGACCGCCGAGGAGTTCGCAACTCGCTGCGCGCAGGTTGCCGACGAGCGCGCCGACGCCGAGACCGCCAAGCTGCGCGACAAGTACGAGGCCAAGGCGATGCGCCTGCGCAACCAGATCGACGCCGCCGCTGACGCCGCCCATGTGGCCGCCGAGCAGCAGCAGGCGCGCCAGCGCGACGACCTGCTCTCGACCGCCGGGTCGATCCTCGGCGGACTGCTCGGAGGCCGGCGCTCGCGCACCAGCATGATCGACGACATCGGCCGCGCCGCCGGGCGTGGCGGCAAGACGTCGGCCGCCGGATCACGCGTCGACGCGGCTGAGAACAAGGTCGCCCGGCTGACCGCCGACCTCGAAGCCGTCGAGGCCGAGCTCGCCGAGGAGCTGTTGGAGATCGACGACCGCTGGAAGTCGGTCGCCGAGAAGGTCGACACGATGTCGATCAGCCTGGAGAAGACCGACGTCAAGGTCACCCATCTGACCCTGGCGTGGGTGCCGACGCCTGAGCCGTCCCGATCTGGGCGTGATCCGTCTCCGGGTTCCGCAGATCGATTCTCGGAACCCAGAGACAGATCCCGCCCAGATCGTGGTGCCGGCGGAGGGATTCGAACCCACACTGTCATCCACCTAAGGGATGCGTCTCCTGCCAGATTGGACTACGCCGGCGGTGGCTCGATCAGGCTACGTGCAACACTCGGCGGCCGATGGACGTGCACGACTTGCCGACACCGGCGGTGATCATCGACGTCCACGCGCTCGACGCCAACCTGGCCACGATGGCTGCGGCCCACCCCGGTGCCGCGCTGCGCCCGCACGTCAAGGCGCACAAGTGCACCGCCATCGCCGCCCGCCAGCGCGATGCCGGCCACACGGCATTCACGTGCGCCACGCCGCGAGAAGCCGTCGGCATGGCGGCGGCCGGGTTGGGCGACGACCTGCTCGTCGCCAACGAGGTCGTCGATCCCCGCCGCCTCGAAGCCCTGAGCGCGCTCGGCGACGGGGCCCGCGTGACGATCGCCGTCGACAGCGACGAGACGATCGCCGCGGCGGCACTGGCTGGCCTGCGCGAGTGCGTCATCGACGTCGACGTCGGCCTCCCGCGCTGCGGCTGCGACCCCGCCGACGCCGGTCGTCTCGCCGACCACGCCCGCTCCATGGGCCTCACGGTGCGTGGCGTCATGGGCTACGAGGGCCACCTCATGGCCTTGGAGGACCGCTCGCGCCAGCGGGACGAGGTCGCCGCGGCGATGGAGAAGCTGCGTGCCGCCCACGCCGACGTCGGCGGCGACATCATCTCCGCCGGCGGCACCGGCACGTACGACCTGCACGCGACGACCGGCATCACCGAACTGCAGGCGGGCAGCTACGCGCTGATGGACACGGCCTACGGCAAGCTCGGCCTGCCCTTCGCCCAGGCGCTGCACGTCGTCGGCACGGTGATCTCCGTGCGCCCCACGCACGCGGTGGCCGACGTCGGGCTGAAGGCGCTCGGCATGGACCACGGCAACCCGGCGATCGACGGGGCCACCGTGTGGTTCTGCAGCGACGAGCACGTCACGTTCGCCGCGTCCGACGCACCTCCATCCGTCGGCGGCCGTGTCCGCGTGACACCCGCCCACGTCGACCCGACGATGGCGATGCACGACACCGCCTGGCTCGTCGACGGCGACGAGGTCGTCGAGCGATGGTCCATCGACCTGCGCGGCTGGGGGTAGGGACACGATGAGCACGCGCCGTCACGCCCTGGCGTGGCTCGTCGTCGCCGGCATGGCCACCAGCGCGATCAGCCCGTGGGTGAGCCGCCTGCGGTGGCGCTGGGCGACCGCGGCGCGGTCACTGATGCCGTGGTCGGCGCTGTCTGCCGGACCGGTCGCGCTGGGCGCCCTCGCCACGCGGCGGTGGCGACTCGCCGCCGCATCTGGCGCCGTGGCCGCGACCGGCGCGGCGATGGCTGCACCGCTCGTCCGCCGCCGACCCCAACCAGCCGCCGACCCCGCCGCTCGCCCGCTCACCGTCATCCACAGCAACCTGCTGTACATCAACCGCCGCGTGCCCGACGTGCCGGCCACCCTCGCCCAGTACGACGCCGACGTGGTGACGTTCAGCGAGCTCACGCCGAGCCATGTCGCCCACCTCCGCCGGTCGTCGCTCGCCGCGTCCTACCCGTACCGCATCGAGCTGCCGGCGCGCTACGCCAGCGGCACCGCCCTGTGGAGCCGCTATCCCGTGACCGAGCAACCCTCGACCGACACCAAGCACCACATGATCGTCGCCGACGTCGACGTCCCGGGCGGTCCCGTGCGCGTCGTCGTGCTGCACACGCAGAGCCCGATCGACCACCACCGCCAGTGGGAGCACGACCTCGACCGTCTCGTCGCCCTGACCGTCGATCCGCCGGCCGTGATGACCGGTGACTTCAACGCCGGCTGGTGGCATCCCGAGTTCCGCCGCCTGCTCCAGCACGGCTGGCGCGATGCCCACATCGAGCTCGGTCACGGCCTCAAGTGCTCGTGGCCGACGGACCGCTGGCACCCCGTGTTCCACGTCCACCCCCCGTTCGTGCGGCTCGACCACGCCTTGGTGAACGACGGGCTCGCCGTGCTCGCCGTCGACGACTTCGACGTTCCCGGCAGCGACCACCTCGGCCTGATCGTCACCGTGCAGCGAGCTGCGCCACCAACCCCCTGAACGCCCGCCCGCGTGCCGACAGGGCGTGCTTCTCGGCGTCGCTCATCTCGGCGAAGGTCCGCCCGTCGCCCTCGTCGGGCACGAAGACGGCGTCGTAGCCGAACCCGGCCGTGCCACGTTCCGCCGCGGCGATCGTCCCGTCGCACGTGCCCTCGACGGCCAGCTCGGCGCCGTCCGGCCAGACGACCATGGCCACCGTGCGGAACCGGGCGCGCCGGTCCTCGACGCCGGTGAGCGACGACAGCAGCTTGCGCCGGTTGTCGGCGTAGCTGGCCGACGGCCCGGCGAAGCGCGCCGTGTGCACGCCGGGGGCGCCATCGAGGGCGCGACCTCCAGACCGGTGTCGTCGGCGACCGCCGGCTCACCGGTTGCGGCCACGATCGCCGCCGCCTTCAGCCGAGCGTTGCCCTCGAGCGTCTCGGCGTCCTCGACGACGTCGGGCACCTCGGCCGGCCGCGGGACCAGCTCGACGGCATCGCCGAGGATCGCCTGGATCTCGGCGACCTTGTCCGGGTTCGCCGACGCGCAGACGAGCCGCACCGCGGCTCATCGCCGGGTAGCGGGCGGCACCGACACCATCTCCGCCTGCAGTTCGGCGATCTCGATGAGCCCGAGCTCGGCGAGCACGAGCAACTGATCGAGCTCGTTCCGCGTGAACGCCATCCCCTCGGCAGTGCCTTGGACCTCGACGAACTTCGGCTCACCGCCGGTGACCGGACGCAGCATGACCACGTTCATGTCGACCTCGGCGGTGCTGTCCTCCGTGTACGGGAGGTCGAGCACCGGGACGCCACCGACGATGCCCACGCTGATCGCCGCGCAGTACGAGTGCAGCGGGTGAGCCGCCAGCCTGCCGGCTGTCACCAGCCGGGCGAGGGCGTCGTGCAGGGCGAGGAAACCACCGCAGATGCTCGCCGTGCGCGTACCGCCGTCGGCCTGCAGCACGTCACAGTCGACGACGACCTGCCGCTCGCCGAGCACCGTCATGTCGCACGCCGCGCGCAGGCTGCGTCCGATCAGACGCTGGATCTCGACGGTGCGCCCGCTCTGCTTGCCCCGTGCCGCCTCGCGGTCGATGCGCTCGGGCGACGAACCGGGCAGCATCGAGTACTCCGCCGTCACCCAACCCTTGCCGCGGCCACGCATCCAGCGCGGCACGTCCTCGTCGATGCTCGCCGTGCAGAGGACCCGAGTGCGGCCGAACGACACGAGGCACGAGCCGTCGGCCATCTCCGTGAAGTCGCGCTCGAAGGACACCGGACGCAGCTCGTCGGCGGCGCGGCCGTCGGGGCGGGGCATGGCGGGGTCCTTCCGTCAGTCCGCCGGGGGGACCCAGCGGGCGGTGTGGTTGAGCTCGGGGCCGAGCAGTTGCGAGCCGAGCTCGCGGAACACGTCGATGTCGCCGCTGGACAGGAAACGGTGCTCGCCCGGTGCGCCCGCGCGCAGCAGGCCGAGCTCGCCGAGCACGCGGCGGGCGGCGAACGCCGTCTCGTCCGCCGAGCTGACGAGCGTCACGCCGGGCCCCATCACGTCACCGATGACACGGGCGAGGAACGGGTAGTGCGTGCAGCCGAGCAGGAGGGCGTCGACGTCGGCGTCACGGAGCGGGGCGAGCAGGCGCTCGGCGAGCACGGTGACCTCGTCGCCGCTGGTCTGGCCGCGCTCGACGAACTCGACGAAGCCGGGGCAGGCCGCCGACTCCAGCTCGACGACCCGGCCGGCGATGGCCGCGGCGTCGGCGACGGCGTGGACGTACGCGCCCGACGCCACCGTGCCGACGGTGCCGATCACGCCGGCCCGACCCGATTCCGTGGCCTCGACGAGCGCCGCCGCGCCGGGCCCGATGACGTCGAGCACCGGGACGGGCAGCTCGTCGCGCAGGTCGTCGAGGCCGGACGCCGCCGCGGTGTTGCACGCCACGATCACGGCCTTCACCTCGTGGTCCTTGACCAGGCTCCATGCCAGCTGGCGGGCGTAGCGGCGCACGTCGTCCTGCGGCTTCGGCCCGTACGGGTAGCGACCGGTGTCGCCGATGTAGACGACGTCCTCGGCCGGCAGGAGATCGATCAGGGCGCGGGCGACGGTGAGCCCTCCGAACCCGGAGTCGAACATCCCGATCGGCCGATCCACGGCCCGCAGGCTAGAGACTGGAGCGATGCGGTTGCTCTACCTCGACATCGACACGCTGCGCGCCGACCACCTCGGCTGCGCCGGCTACCACCGGGACACGACCCCGAACATCGACGCCCTCGCCGCCGACGGGATCCGCTTCGCCGACGTCTACGCCTCCGACGTGCCGTGCCTGCCCAGCCGCACGGCGCTGGCGACCGGCACGTTCGGCATCCGCAACGGCGTCGTCAACCATGGCGGCCTCGCCGCCGACCTGCGCCCGCAGGGTCGTGACCGCGGCTTCACGTCGTTGTTCGCCGCCAAGGCGTGGGCGACGCAGTTCTACGCCGCCGGCTGGCGAACGGCGTCGATCTCCAGCTTCCCGTTCCGCCACTCGGCGTCATGGTGGAACCACGGGTTCATGGAGGCGATGAACCTGATGCGCGGGTTCGGCGGCGAGCGCGCCGACGAGGTCTTGCCGGGCGCGCTCGACTGGCTCGACCGCAACGGCCGCCACGACGACTGGTTCCTGCACGTCCACTTCTGGGACCCGCACACGCCGTGGGACGCCCCGGCGGACTTCGGCGAGCCGTTCGCGGGCGAACCGATCCCCGCCTGGTACACCGAGGACGTCCGGGCCGCCCACTGGGAGCTGCCCGGAGCGCACTCCGCCCAGGAGTTGGTCGGCTACGACCGCGACCCCTACGGCTGGGGCCGGCGCTTTCCCCGCCAGACGCTGGCCATCCCCGACATGGCCGCGGTGCAGCACATGTTCGACGGCTACGACACGGGCGTCCGCTACGCCGACGCCGCGGTCGGCACGATCGTCGCCCGCCTCGAGGCGCTCGGCGTGCTCGAGGAGACCGCCATCCTCATCTCGTCGGACCACGGTGAGGGCTTCGGCGAGCTCGGCGTGTACGCCGACCACCAGGCCGCCGACGAGGCGACGTGCCACATCCCGGCGGTGCTGCGCTGGCCCGGCCTGACGCCACGCACCGTCGAGGGCTTGCTGTACCACCTCGACATCGGCGCCACCGTCGTCGAGCTCGCCGGCCTCGAGGTGCCGGTCGATCATTGGGACGGCCGGTCCGTCGCCGGCGAGCTGCGCGCCGGCGCCACGTCCGTCGGGCGCGACCACCTGGTCGTGTCGCAGGGCGCGTGGAGTTGCCAGCGGTCGGTCCGTTGGGGCGACCACCTGTACGCGTCGACGCGCCACGACGCCTTCCACGGCTGGCCCGACGAGATGCTCTTCGACATCGAGACCGACCCGCACGAGCAGCACGACATCGCCGCGACGCGCCCCGATCTCGTCGACACCGGCCGTGACCTGCTGGCGTCGTGGACATCGGACCAGCTGGCCCGGTCGTACTCCCCCGCCGACCCGATGGACGTCGTGATGGCCGAGGGCGGGCCGTACCACTGCCGCGGCGAACTGCCGGTCTACCTCGACCGCCTCCGGGCGACTGGGCGGGGCGAGTGGGCCGATCGGCTGGCCGAGCGTCACCTCGGCTCGCCGGTGGTCCTCACGACTGGATGACCGCGTCGACGGCCTGGATCAGGCCGTTGGCGCCTTGCACGTCCGGCACCACGATCGCTGCACTCGTGCTGCCGATCGTTCCGTCGTCGTTGACCGTGACCTCACCGCCCCGCGTGATCAGCTCATCCTCACCTTCGATCTGATCGGCGGTGAGGTCGGTGTCGATGATGTGGAACAGCAGGATCGGCTCGAGCTGATCCGGCGTTTCGCAGATGTCCGCCATCCCTGTGGCCAAGCGGAACTCGCCGAACGCCTGGTTCGACGGCGCCAGCACGGTCAGTGGTCCCTCCTCCCCCAAGACGGACTCGAGACCGGTGCAGTCGAGCCCGCGAGCGAACTCGGAGAAGTCGTCGTTGCCCTGGATGATCTGCAGCACGTTGGCGCCCGGCGGAACCGTGATCACGGGCACGGTCGTCGTGGTCGCCGGTGGCGCCGTTGTGGTCGGTGCCGCCGTGGTCGTCGGCGGGAGCGTGGTCGTGGTTGTGGTTGTGGTGGTGGTCGTGGTCGTGGTCGTCGTCGAGGTGGACGTGCTCGTCGAGCTCGACGTCGTCGTGCCCGGCTCGGTGGTCGTCGTGGTCGACTCGGTGGTCGTCGTGGTCGACTCGGTCGAGGGTGGCACCACGGTCGTCGAGGTCGTGGTCGAAACCGCCGGCAGCGTGTCGTCGGTGGTGTCGTCGTCGTCGTCGGAGGTCCACACGAGCAGGGCGATGAGGGCGAGGACGAGAGCGGCGACGCCGGCGATGAGCGCGGCGACCGGGCCCGGCTGGCGGTACCACGGGTCCGGCTCGGGTTCGTACTCCGGCTCGTCGGGTCCACCCGGGCCGCCGGGCCCGGTCGGCCCACCGCCGTAGGGCGGCCCCGGCTCGTACGGTCCGCCGGTCGGCGGCATCGCGGCGGTCGGCGGCAACGGCTCGCTCGGGGGCATCACCCGCGTCGGATCAGGGTCGCGATCGGCGCCGATCGGGGGCAGATCGGATCCCGTTGGCAGAGGCTGCGGCTCCGACCGGAACGGCGGGAACACCTCGGTCGGATCGGGCTCCTGGCTGAACGGATCTCGATCGCTCATCGACCCATCGTCGCAGACCACCCGTTCCCCCAACCGGCATCCCGCCCCATCCGAGTGTTCGAGGCCGTCGGAGTGTTGGGTGACCGGCGTCCGCGCCTCCGGCACTCGGATGCCACGCGGTCAGAAGTAGATGATCTGCTCCGCCGCTTCCTCGGCGGCGTCGAGGTCGTCGGTGTAGGCGCCGGTGGACAGGTACTTCCAGCCGCCGTCGCTGACGATGAACACGATCGCGCCGTGGTCGATCTCGGCGGCCACCTTGACCGCACCGGCGAGCGCGGCGCCGGCGGACAAGCCGGCGAACACACCGAGCTCGAGCAACCGGCGGGTCCACTCGATCGACTCGCGTGGCCGAACGACCCGCTTGCGGTCGAGCAGCTGCCGGCCGTCCCACTGATCGAACACCGGGGGGATGTAGCCATCGTCGAGATTGCGCAGACCCTCGACACGCTCGCCGAGCGGCGGCTCGACGGCGACGATCTTGACGTCGGGGTTCTGCTCCTTGAGGAACCGGCCGACGCCCATCAACGTGCCGCTCGTGCCGAGCCCGGCGACGAAGTGGGTGATCTCCGGGCAGTCCTGCCAGATCTCCGGCCCGGTGCCCTCGTAGTGCGCCCGTGGGTTGGCGTCGTTGCCGTACTGGTACAGGAAGCACCAGTCCGGATGCTCCGCCGCCAGCGCTTCGGCGCGGCGCACGGCCCCATTGGAGCCCTCGGCGCCCGGCGTGAGGATGATCTCGGCGCCGAAGACGCTGAGCATCTGGCGCCGCTCGATCGACACGTTCTCCGGGAGCAGGATCTTGATCGGGTAGCCCTTGATCCGGGCGATCGCCGCCAGGGCGATCCCGGTGTTGCCCGACGACGGCTCGACGATGGTCTGCCCCGGGTGGAGGTGGCCGTGCTTCTCGGCGTCCTCGATCATCGCCTTGGCGATGCGGTCCTTGACCGAGCCGAACGGGTTCTGGCTCTCCAGCTTGGCGAGGATGTGCACGTCGGGATTCGGCGACAGCGCGGACACGTCGACCAGTGGCGTGTGCCCGATGAGGTCGAGCACGCTGTCGTTGACGCTGGCGATCGTGAGCATTCGAATCCCGAGATGGCCGATGGACTTGGTCAACATTGTACCCGGCGAGGGTCAATGGATGGCGACCGGCTCCTCGGTGGCGGCACCATCGACGATGCGCCAACTGCGCACGGACGGGTCGCCGGTGCGCAGGCTGACGATGGCGTAGTGCCAGCCAGGATCGGGGGCCTGGGCGAGGTCGGTGGGGCTGGGCACCGCCTCGCTGTGCGTGTGGCTGTGCACGACGCCGATGATCTCCCACCCGTTGGCTTCGGCGTCGCGCTCGGCGAGCAGGTGATCGTGCGGGTCGATCGTGTACACGCGAGCCGATTCGGCGGCGTTGCGGCAGCGGTAGAACCTCGTCACCGCTGGGCCGCCGGGCGGGCCGGCCAACAGGCCGCAGACCTCGTACGGGTAGCCCTCGATGGCCCACGCCACGATGTCGTCGGCCGTGTCTCGCGGCAGTTCCAGCACCGGCGGCACGGTACCCTGATCGACCCCCATGAGCAGCCGCAACGCACCTCGTGACGGCACCAAGCCGATCGCCCAGAACCGGCGGGCGCGCCACGACTTCGCCGTGCTCGACACCGTCGAGGCGGGGCTCGTGCTGCATGGGAGCGAGGTCAAGAGCCTGCGCCTCGGCCAGGTCCAGCTCGCCGACGCCTTCGCTCGCTTCAGCGGCGACGAGCTGTGGCTGGAGGGCGTGAACATCGCCCCGTACCAGTTCGCCAGCGGCGTCGGCGCCCACGATCCCGATCGCCGGCGCAAGCTGCTGCTGCACCGCGACGAGATCGACCGGCTGCAGGCACGCGTCGCCCAGGAGCGTTTGGCGCTGGTTCCGTTGCGGCTGTACTTCCGCGACGGGCGGGCCAAGGTCGAGCTCGCTCTCGCCCGCGGCCGGCAGAAGGGCGACAAGCGCCAGGCGATCGCCGAGCGAGACTCACAGCGCGAGATCGAGCGAGCCCTCGGTCGCCAGCGCAAGGGCATCGACTGACCGCGTCCGGGCACAGTCTGCAACGCTGGGCGCCGTGCACAAGTTCGTCATCATGGGCGTGCAGGGCAGCGGCAAGGGGACACAGGCGGCGCTGCTCGCCGCTGACTTCGACCTCGTCCACCTGAGCGTCGGTGACACGTTCCGCTGGCACGTCCAGCACCGCACCAAGCTCGGGGCACACGTGCGCCGGATCATGGCGTCCGGCCAGCTCATCGACGACGAGCTCGTCGAGTCGGTGGTGCGCGACCGACTCGCCATGCACGACTGGAACTACGGGTTCATCCTCGACGGGTTCCCGCGCAACGCCCGCCAGGCCGAGTTCTTCCTGGAGAGCTACGACATCGACGGCGTGATCAACCTGCACCTGCCCGACGAGGTCGTCCACGACCGCGTGCTCGCCCGCCGTCTGTGCGCCGGCTGCGGGCTCGACTGGAACCTGCTGGCCCACCGGCCCAAGATCATCGACATCTGCGACATGTGTGGCTCGGCGTTGCTCATCCGGGCCGACGACAACCCCCAGGCGCTGACCATCCGCCTGCGCGAGTACCACGACAAGACCAGCCCGGTGCTCGAGCTGTTCCAGCGCAAGGAGTTCGTCGCCACGTTCGACGCCATGGGCTCGGTGGACGAGATCCAAGCCGACATCCGGGCGCGCTTCGGGCTCATCATGACGTAGACCATCGTCCCTGCTCACAACCCTGGAATGTCGCTGTCACACCCCTTGTTCATCATGGTGACATGACATCGATCATCACCTCGACGACCACTCCCGAGCAGCTCTCACTGCTCCCCGACCCGGCGGACGTGCCGTTGCAGTTCCGCCTCGACGACGCCACCCGCCGTCGCGGCCTACGTCACGTCGCCGAGATCCGTGCCCGGCTCGAACGACCGAGCGCCGACCAGCGCCCGACATCGTCCCGTCGCCCGGCGGCGTGAGCCGGGCCCCGCCGGCTTCTCAGCCGGCTGCCGGCGCCAGCGACCGCGCCGCGTCCCAGAACGCCAGCTCCGGATCGAGCGGCATCACGGCCAGCGAGCTGGTCGTCACTCCGTTGTCGAAGTACTCCTGGATGCGGCGCCGGCAGGCCTCCGGCGACCCGTGGACGACGAGCTCGTCGACGACGTCGTCGGGGATCGCCGCCACGGCCGCCTTGCGGTCGCCGGCCGCCCACGCGTCCCACATCCCCTGCAGACGTTCGGTGCGGCCCATCCAGCGGTGGAACTCGGCGTAGACGGGCACGTTGAGGTAGGCGGCGATGGCGAACTTGGCCGCGGCGCGCACGACCTCGGCGTTCTCGCTGGGGCAGACGAAGATGCGGGCGACGATCTCCCGCTCGACCCCGCCCGCGGCATCGTTGACCACGCCGGCGACGGTGCGCACGTCGTCCGGCGACAACCAGTTGATGATCGCCCCGTCGGCCTCGCGGCCGGCGAGGCGGAGCATCCCCTCGCGCAGCGCGGCGATGAGGATCGGTGGGACGATCTGCGGGCGGATGCCCAGCCGGAATCCCTGGATCTCGAACGTGTCGTACGTGGCGGCGACCTTCTCCCCGCTCAGCGCGGCGCGCAGGAAGCGCACGACGTCGCGCACCTTCTTGTACGGCTCGACGAACGGCACCCCGTTCCACCGCTCGATGATCACGTTGCTCGACGACCCGATCCCGATGGCGAACCGTCCCGGGGCGGCATCGGCCAGCGTGGCGACGCACTGCGCCATGCACGCCGGGGCGCGGGTGTAGGCCGGCACGATCGCCGTCCCGAGGCGGAGGCGTGGCTCCCATGCCGCGGCCAGGGCGAGCGGGGTGAAGGCGTCGGCGCCGTCGGCTTCCGCCGACCAGATGTCGGTGTACCCGAGGTCGGCGAGCTCGGCGTAGCCCTCTTGATGCGTGTGCAGCGGACCGGGGAGCGGCACGGTCATCCCTGGACGGACAGGCAACGTCATCGGTGCATCGTCTCACGGATGCGAGCGACCGAGCGCCAGCGAGGGAGCGGTCAGCAACGGCCTGCGTGGCCGGGGAACGCTATGTGGCGGTGTCTCGCCGACGTCCCGGATCACGCCAGTAGCGCACGATGCAGCTCTGGCTGGCGGTCGCCAGCAGGGTTCCGTTCTCGGCGAACATGTGCACGAGACCGTGGCCGAAGCCGCGCTCGACAGCGTGCACCCGGATGTCGAGCAGCACCCAGTCGGTGGCGACCGGTTCGACGATGCGCAGCGTGTTGTCGAGGCTGTTGCCGCCACCGCGGATCCCGAGGCCCTGGCCGACGCCCATCGGCACGAAGTCGCCGAGCACGGCGAGGGCGGCGCCGTCGACGCCGTCGAGCACCTCGGGGATGCGCGCCCAGAGCAGCGTGCGCCCGTCGCCGGGCGTGCCGTCGAGCTCGCCGAGCGGGCGCCCCCGCGCCAGGCGCTCGTCCAGCCGGGAGGTGATCGTGCCCACGGCGCCGCTGTGGTGCATGCGCTCGGGGCACTCGTGCGGTGGTGGCACGTCGGTCGGCATCGTCTCCCACTGCGCCGTGCGGTCGAACGGCCGGTCGCCCAGGGCGGCGTTGACGGTGAGGATCTCGCGGTCGGCCACGTGACACACGGCTCGCGCCTGGGTCATCCGGTGGCCCTCCACGGCCAGCGTCACGTCGATGTCGACGTACTCGCCCGGCCGGGCGTACGACAAGTACTGCCCCGTCGCCCAGATCGCCCCGCGTCCGGACGTGCCCTCCATCGCCGCGATCGCCGCGCCCAACCCGGCGCCGCCGAACATGAAGTTGCCGCCGGTGCAGATGCCCGTGGTCACGGGGAGCTTCCAGCGGAACCGGTTGTGCGTCGGCTCCAAGCCGAGGAACGTCCTCGTGTCCACGACGGGCGAGCGTAGAAGAACGCTCCCGGTGCACTACCTTCCCGGTCGATGGGGGACACACCGTGGGCCGGGGACGCGTGCTCGTTGGTCGATGCCTTCCGCCGTGGCGAGCGCTCGCCCGCTGAGGAGTTGGAAGCGGTGTTCGCGGCGATCGACGCCAGCCCGCTCAACGCCTTCAGTCACATCGATCGCGAGCACGCCACCCTCGCCGCCGGTGCCGCCGACGTGTCGCTGCCCTTCGGCGGTGTGCCGATCGGGGTCAAGGAGCTCGACGAGGTCGCCGGCTGGCCCTTCACGTACGCGTCCGTGCCGTTCGCCGACCGGGTCGCCACGGCGACGTCGACGATGGTCCACCGCATCCGCGACCACGGCGGTGCCGTGCTGGCCGGCCAGACGACGGCGTCGGAGTTCGGCGGCATGAACTTCACCCGCACGGTCCTCCACGGCACGACGTGCAACCCGTGGCAGCTCGACCGAACTCCGGGTGGCTCATCGGGCGGGACGGCGGCTGCCGTCGCCGGTGGAGTGCTGACGCTGGGCACTGCCGGCGACGGCGGTGGCTCGATCCGCATCCCGGCCGGCTTCTGCGGTCTCGTCGGCCTGAAGGCGACATTCGGGCGCATCCCGCTCTCGCCGAACGCGAGGTACGGCAACCTCACCGGGGTGGTCGGGTGCCTCTCGCGTTCGGTTCGCGACACGGCGAGGTGGTTCGACATCGCCAACGGACACGATGCGCGCGACCCGCTCAGCCTGGCGCGGGTCGAGGGGTGGGAGGACGCCCTCGGCTCGCTCGGCGACCAACTGCGCGGGATGCGAGTCGCGGTCGTCGACGACTGGGGTGGAGCGACCGTGTCTCCAGCGATGTGGAACGTGCTCGAGGCTGCCGCCGACGACCTCATCGCCGACGCCGGCTTGGTGCGCGTCGACGGCATCGACTCCGGGCTGCCGCGGATGGGCGCGGCGTGGTCGATCTCGGGGATGATCGCCATCGCCTCCGAGCTCGGCGACGCGTGGCCGGCGTGTGCCGACGATCTCACGCCCGAGATGCGCGACGGCCTGGAGCGCAGTGCCGGTCTGTACTCGGCAGACGCCCGGGCGCGCATCGAGCGGCGGCGGATGGAGGTGAACGAGGCGATGGCCCGCATCTTCGACCCGATCGACGGCGTCGACCTCGTGATCACGGCGAGCAACCCTGACGTCGCCTTCGCCGCCGACGGTCCGCTGCCGAGGTTCTTCGGCGGCGTCGAGGCGGGCGCTCGCAACAACGGACTGCTGACGTTCCCGGCCAACCTCCACGGCAACCCGGCGATCTCCATCCCGGCTGGCCTCGTCGACGGGTTGCCGGTCGGACTGCAGGTCGTCGGCCGCCACTTCACCGAACCTCTGCTGCTCGATCTCGCCCACATCGTCGAACGCAACCGTCCCTGGGAGCTGATCGCGCCCGCACCCTGAGGAGAGCCCATGAAGGTCCCCCTGACCGTCAACGACTTCATCCGCCGTGCCGAGTTGCTCTACCCCGATCGCGCCGGCATCGTCGACGAGCCCGACCAACCCGCCGAGTCGTGGGGCACGCTGACCTACCGGGACGTCGCCGAACGCGCCCGCGCCATCGCCGCCGGCCTCGACGAGATGGGCATCGGCCAGGGTGAGCGGGTTGCGATGGTCAGCCACAACTCGGCCCGGTTGATCACCGCCCTCTTCGGCGTCTCCGGCTCGGGCCGCATCCTCGTGCCGGTGAACTTCCGCCTCGTCGCCGAGGAGGTCCGCTACATCGTCGAGCACTCCGGGGCCAGCTTGCTGCTCGTCGACCCCGAGCTCGACGAGGCGCTGTCAAGCGTGACGTGCGCTCGGCGACTGGTGATCGGCAAGGACGCCGACGAGGCGCTGCTGCGCTTCGGCGTCGAGCCCGAGCCCTGGGCCGGCGACGAGGACGCCACGGCGACGATCAACTACACGTCGGGCACGACCGCACGTCCCAAGGGCGTGCAGCTCACCCATCGCAACATCTGGCTCAACGCCACCACGTTCGGCTGGCACATGGGCGTGACCGACCGCGACGTCTACCTGCACACGCTGCCGCAGTTCCACTGCAACGGCTGGGGGATGCTGTACGCCGTCACCGGGATGGGCGGCCAGCACATCGTGCTGCGCAAGGTCGACGGCGCCGAGATCCTGCGCCGGGTCGAGCGCCACGGCGTGACGCTGATGTGCGGCGCGCCGGCCGTCGTCAACATGGTGCTCGACGCGGCCACCGACTGGGACGGCGAGATCCCCGGCCGCGGCCAGGTGCGCATCGTCGTCGCCGGAGCGCCGCCGCCGACGCGCACGATCGAGCGGGTGGAGACCGAGCTGGGCTGGGAGTTCAACCAGATCTACGGGCTCACCGAGACGTCGCCGCTGCTGACGATCAACCGGTCGCGGGCCGAGTTCGACGACCTGTCACCCGGCGACCGCGCCATCAAGCTGAACCGGGCCGGGGCGCCGGCGATCGGCTGCGAGATGCGCGTCGACGAGCAGGGCGAGGTGCTCGCCCGCAGCAACGTCGTGATGGAGGGCTACTGGCAGCAGCCGCGAGGCCACGGCCGCGGCGATCGTCGACGGCTGGTTCCGCACCGGTGACGGCGGCTCGATCGACGAGTTCGGCTACGTGACGATCTCCGACCGCAAGAAGGACGTGATCATCTCCGGCGGCGAGAACGTCTCGTCGATCGAGGTCGAGGACGCCATCTTCCAGCACCCCGACGTCACCGAGGTCGCCGTCATCGGCATCCCCGACGAGAAGTGGGGCGAGCTGGTCACGGCGCTCGTGGTCAAGACCGAGGGCAGCGTGCTCACCGCCGACGACGTCATCGCCTGGACCCGCCAGAAGCTCGCCGGCTACAAGTGCCCCAAGCGCGTCGAGTTCCGCGACGTGCTCGACCGCACGGCCACCGGCAAGCTGCAGAAGTTCAAGCTGCGCGCCCCGTTCTGGGAAGGCCAGACCCGCCAAGTCAACTGACCGTCGAGTACGTGCTGCCGCTCGAGTACGTGCGGCCGGCCTGCCCAGCACCACGTACTCGACCGAACCTCACTCGAGCACGATGCCGGCGTCGGCGAGGGAGCGGTCGAAGATCGGCGCGCAGGTCGTTGGTCTCCCACGGGTACTCGCCGCTGACGAGCACGGCCCACACCACCCCGTCGGGGCGATCGACCACCATGGCGTGGGTGCTCTCGACGGTGCCGGTGTGGCCGAACGAGCCGTCACCGAACGACATCAGGCCGAGGCCGTACCACCGGCCGGCCGTCGGGTAGACCAGCGTCTGCGGCTGTCGCATCAGCTCGAGCATCGCCGGCGACAGCGGATGCCAGCCGGGCAGCGCCGGGTCGATCGAGTTCATGATCGTGACGATGTCCGACGGCGTGGCGACCCATGAACCGGCGGCGCCGAGCACCTCCATGTAGTTGCGCAGCGGCGCCGACGGGTGGACGACCTGCCCCGGATCGTCGTCGAACGTCCGCGCCAGGCGCATGCCCTGGATGCCGAGCGGGGCGAGCAGACGATCGGTGACGACGTCCTCGTACGGCCGGCCGGCGACCTGCTCGACGAGCAGACCGAGCAGGCAGTAGTTGAAGTTGGAGTAGCGGTACGTCCCAGGCGCCGATGCGAGACCGCGATCGAGTCCCTGCTGGGCTGCCGTGGTGCAGGAGTCGGCGCCGCCGCCGAAGAACGTGTTGTTGTAGCCCGGCAGGCCACTCGTGTGGGCGAGCAGCTGGCGGACCGTGATGGCGGCCACCGCCGGATCGGCTGTGACACCGACGTGCGCCGCCAGGCGCTCGCCGACGGGATCGTCGAGGCCGAGCTGGCCGGCTTCCACGAGCTGCAGCACGACGATCGCCGTGATCACCTTGGAGATGCTGGCGATGCGGAACCTGTCACCCGCCTCGATCGGCTCCGGCTCGCCGGGGGCGATGGTCGTCGTCGTCTCGATGGCGACGTCGGCGGGCACGGTCGTCGACCCGGGGTTCGGTGGCGCACGCGGAGGAGGCACCCGGTACCCGAACTCGCTCGAGTGCACGATCTCCCCGTCGACGGCGACGGCCACGGCTGCAGCGAAGTCGCCGCTGCCGATGAGGCGCCTGGACAGCACCTCGTCGAACCGTTCCCACGCCACCGACGGTGGTGTCGTCGTGGTTGTGGTCGTCTCGACCGTGGTGCCCGGCGGTCGCACGTCGACGCGCGGCTGGCGCGTGACGACTGGACGCGGAGGCCTTCTGACGACGGTCGTCGTCGTGGTCGGAGGCGGTGGCGGTGTGGCCACCGGCGCGGCACGCTCCGCCCCACACGCCGGCAGCGATGCCACGGCGACGAGCGCGGCGACGACGCGCCGTGGGTTGACGACCACCGCACCATGATGCCGGGCAGGACCTCCGGATCCTGGGCAATCACCCGGGCAGGGTTTGCTCCATCGTGAGCACCGGAGCGAACAGATCGCCCACCTCGGCGACACGTTCGAGCACGTCAGCCGCCTCGAAGCGCAGCTCGGCGTCGCCCGCCGCGCCCGCCTCGACCTCGTCCCACGACACCGGCGTGGACACCGTCGGCTCCGGCCTGGCGCGCAGCGAGTACGGCGCGATCGTCGTCTTGTGGTGGGAGTTCTGGCTCCAGTCGACGAAGATCTTCCCCGGCCGCTGGACCTTGGCCATGATCGTCGTCACCTCGTTGGGCAGCTGCCGCTCGAGCACCTGGCCGACGGCGAGGGCGAAGGCCGACGCGTGCTCGTGCGTGAGGCCGGCGGTGTTCACCGGCACGTACATCTGCAGACCCTTCGATCCAGAGGTCTTGCACCAGCCCTCGAGCCCGGCTGCATCGAGGATCTCGCGGCTCGCCAGAGCGATGCGGCAGCAGTCGCCGATGTCCGTCCGCGGCCCCGGATCGAAGTCGAACACGACGGCCCGCGGCGTGTCGAGGTCGCTCGCCAGGGCCATCGGCGCGTGCAGCTCGATCGCCGCCATGTTCCCGGCCCACACCAGCGCCGCCGGTTCGTCGATGCAGCAGTACTCGATGCCACCCTGGCGGTCCCCCGGACCCATCGCCACGGGCATCCACTCCGGCCGATGGCTCGGGCAGCGCTTCTCGAAGAAGCCCTTGGCCTCGGTGCCGTTCGGAAAGCGGCGCAGCGTCAGCGCCCGGCCGCGCAGGTGCGGCAGCATCACCGGGGCGATGCGGGCGTGGTAGTCGATGACCTCGCCCTTGGTGAACCCCGACGGGTAGAGCACCTTGTCCAGGTTGGACAGCTCGAGTTGGCGGCCGTCGACCTCGGCGACGACCGACGTTCGCTTCGCCACGCGGCCGTCAGATCACGCCGACTTCTTGGCCCGTGCCTTCGCCGGCTTCGACGCCGGATGCCGCGTGCGCGCCGACTTGGCGGCCTCGACGCTGGCCTCGAGGGCGGCCATCAGATCGACGATCTTGGGCTTCTCGGTCGGCGACTCGGGCACCTCGAACGCCTCGCCGGCGTCCTTCTTGGCGATCAGGTCGAGCACCTGCTCGCGGTAGTCGTCGTGGTACTTCGTCGGGTCGAAGGCGTCGGTCAGCGAGTCGACGAGCGCCTCGGCCATCTTCACCTCACGCGCCGACACGTCGACGCCGTCGAGGTTGCTCAGCTCGTCGATGCGTGTCCGCCGCCACGACCTCGTCGGCGTACGCCAGCGTCGACATCATCAGCCGGCCGTCGATCGCCCGGATCGCCGCCGTGTGCTGCTTGTTGCGCATCACGAAGCGACCGATGGCGACCTTGCCGGACTCCTCCATCGCCCGCGCCAGGAGGACGTACGGCTTGGGGTTGGAGTCCGGGGCGACCAGGTAGGCGCTCTCGAAGAACACCGGGTCGATCTCGTCGAGGTCGACGAACTCCTCCAGATCGACGGTGCGCGTGGCGGCGGGGATGAACGGCTCGAGCTCGTCGGGGTCGACGACGACGTAGCGCCCCTTGGAGACCTCGAAGCCCTTGACGATGTGCTCGTCGGGCACTTCCTCGCCGGTCTCGTCGGAGACCTTGCGGTAGCGGATCCGGCTCATCGAGCGCTCGTCGAGTTGGTTGAACGAGACGCCTTGGTGCCTGACGGCGTTGAACAGCTTGATGGGGATGGCGATCAAGCCGAAGCTGATCGTCCCACTCCACACTGGCCTGGGCATGGGACAACGCTAACGCGCCGCACAACCGTTCGGGGTCTCTCTATGCCGCGAGGACCGCCCGTGCGACGAGGTCGGTGCCGAACGCGGTGAGGATGGCGAGGTAGAGCAGGCCGGTGGCGGCCATCACCGCCGAGTACTCCTTCTCGCGCAGCGCCGCCTTGGTCACGACGACGAGCACGAGCGTCGTCACCGCACAGGCGGCCCAGAACCAGCCGAGCGTGCCGCCCCACCCGTCGTCGACCGCGCCGGTGAACACGCTGATCATCCCGGTCGGCAGCAGCAGGGCGAGCACCTCGACCGGCCACACCCAACCCACCGCGTTGACGATCTCGTTCAGGAGGCCGCGCGGCAGCCCGGGCTGCACGAGGTACCAGTGGCCGAGGAGCATGGCGTCGGTGACCGAACCGAGGAACGCGGCGCTGGCGAACGTCCGCAACAGCGAGACGGCGGTGTTTCCCCCTGCGTCGAGGGCGGCGGCGACGAGACCGATGCAGCCGACAGCGACCGGCACCAGGTCGAGGATCGGGGGGAACTCGGGTCCGTCGGCGAGAGACGGCTCGTCGGGTGCGGCGCGGTCGATACCGGTCATCGCCGCGACCCGCGCCGTGCGCCGGTCGTGCTCGACGCGCTGGCCGGCGACGCCGGCCCGCCGTCGGACGACGGACACGGCCAGCACCGCGAGACACGTCACGGCCACGCCGAGCGACGCGGCCTCGCGGACCGGCACCACACCGAACGACACGCCGGCGGCGAAGGCACCGGCAGCCATCAGCGCGTAGATCCCCCGCAGCAGCCAGCCGTACCCGAGGCCCACCTGGCGCCGGCGGGTCGTGAACCAGCAGAACGCCATCCCGCCGACGGCCCACTGCAGCAGCACCGTTGCCGCGTCCAGGCTGATCACCGAAGGCAGGGTAACGACGCGGCGGCGGTCGCCACCTCTACCCTGTTCCGGCCATGTCGCGAGCCGTCACCTTGATCACCGCCGCCTTGGTGATGCTCGTGTCAGGGTGCATGACCGGGGACAGGCCGACGCTCGCCGAGAGCCCGACCACGACGGGCGACCCGGCCGTCGACGCCGTGCTCGATCGGCTCGACAGCCGCCGCGTCGGCGACGTTCACCGCGGGCTACGACGTGCTCACCAAGTTCGGCAACGCCTCGACGACGGCGACCGTGGCCCAGGCCCCTCCGACCCGGCGCTCGGTGACGATCGGGGATGTGCGCTTCCTCACCGACGGCGCGACGAGCGCCACGTGCCGCCTCGACGGAGGGGCGTGCAGCGACACGATCGATGCGGCGCGGGTCAGTGACACCCAGCTGACGCCGGACTTCTACGCCAGCAGCGCCGCCGCCCGGCTCCGCCGCGATGCCGGCGCCAGGGTCGACGCCACGTCGGGCTCGACGACGACCGTCGCCGGCGAGGCGGCGACGTGCGTGACGATCCCCATCACCGGCGGCTCGTCGACCTACTGCGCCCTCGACAGCGGACCGCTCGCCCGCCTCGACGCCGCCGACGTCGCCATCGACATGACCACCTACGGCCCCGCCGTCGATGAGTCGCTGTTCGAACGCCCCGACTGATCCAGATCCCGCTGAACTGGGCGCGATCCGTATCTGGGCGCGGATCGTTTCGGAATCCGAGACGAACCGCGCCCAGATGCTGCGGTTGAGACGTTCTGCGCCCAGAACGGAGACGTCGCTCAGACCGACACGAGCGCGTGGTCGCTGTCGTTGAGCGGCTCGGGGCCGGCATCGGTGGCGACGACGATGTCCTCGAGACGCATGCCCCACCGGCCGGGCACGTAGATGCCGGGCTCGACGCTGAAGGCGTGCCCGGCGACGAGCGGGCGGTCGTTGCCCTCGACGATGTAGGGGTCCTCGTGCTCCTCCATCCCGATGCCGTGGCCGGTGCGGTGGACGAAGTAGTCGCCGAACCCGGCGTCGGCGATGATCCGCCTGCCCACACGGTCGATGTCCTGGCATGCCGTGCCGACGACCGCGGCGGTGACGCCCGCCTGCTGCGCCTCGTGGAGCACGGCGTAGGCGTCGGCGATCTCGGTAGGCGGTGATCCGGTGAACACGCAACGGGTGGTGTCACTGCAGTAACCGGCCATCGTTCCGCCGAAGTCACAGAGCACGATCTCGTCCGCCCGGATGACCCGGTCGCCGGCGTGGTGGTGTGGGCTGGCGGCGTTCTCGCCGGCGGCAACGATGGCGAAGTTGACCTTGTCGTGGCCCTCGGCGACGAGGCGCGCCGAGATGTCGGCGGACACCTGGGCCTCGGTGCGCCCGACGAGCGGGATGTCGCCGGCGTGCAGCTGGCGGGCGACCCGGTCGGCAGCCGCGCCGGCCGTCCGCAGCGCCTCGATCTCGGCGGCGTCCTTCACCATCCGCAGCGGGCCGACGATGTCGACGGCGCGCCGGAACTCCGTGCCCGACATCAGCGGCAGCAGCTCGACGAGGAAGCGCGCCCACATCTGGTCGCCGATCGCTGCCGTGCGCGCCGCGCCGGCGAGCTCGGCGACGATCGCCGACGGGTCCTCGGTCTCCTCCCACGGCCGCAGTCCGAACACCCCGGGCTGATCGATCGACTCGCGGCGCCTCCAGCCGCGGGATGACCATCGTGGCGTCGCCGTCGCGCGGCACGACGAGCATGGTCAGCCGCTCGAGCGGCATCGCGTGGTAGCCGGTCAGGTACGGCAGGTCGTGACCGACGGACAGCAACAGCACGTCGACGCCGTGGTCGTCCATCGCCACACGGACACGGTCGAGGCGGTCGAGGTAGATCTGCGCGGTCATCTCGCCAGTGTCACCGGCGCGGCACGATCGGCGGCGGACTTGGCGTGGTAGCTGGAACGGGTGAGTGGGCTCGCTTCGACGTGGGGGATGCCCATGGCCTCACCGGTCGCCTTCCAGCGCACGAACTGCGCCGGCTCGACCCAGCGCTCGACGGGGAGGTGGTGCGACGTCGGGCGCAGGTACTGGCCGATCGTGACGATGTCGACGCCGATCCCGGCGAGGTCGGCGAGCGTCCCGTCGACCTCTTCGTCGGTCTCGCCCATCCCGACGATCAGCCCCGACTTCACCGTCAACCCGGCCGCCTTTGCCCGCGCCAGCACGGAGAGGCTGCGGGCGTAACCGGCGGACGGGCGCACTGCCCGCTGCAGCCGCGCCACCGTCTCCATGTTGTGGTTGAGCACGTCGGGCCGCTCGGCGAACAGCACATCGAGCGACGACTCCGAGCCGCGTACGTCGGAGATCAGCGTCTCGACCCGCGTGCCCGGCCGGCGTGAGCGGATCGCCCGGACGCACGCTGCGACGTGACCCATGCCGCCGTCCTCGAGGTCATCGCGGGCAACCATCGTCAGCACGGCGTGGTCGAGGCCCATGCGGTCGATCGCCTCGGCGACTCGATCGGGCTCGTCGCTCGCCGGGGCCTCGGGCCGGCGAGTGTCGACGAGGCAGAACCCGCACGCCCGCGTGCATCGGTCGCCGAGCACCATGAACGTCGCCGTGCCGTCCGCCCAGCACTCCGACAGGTTCGGGCACCCGGCGTCCTCGCACACGGTCACCAGGTCGAGCTCGCGGACGGTGTGCTTCAGCGCCAGCACCTCCGGCCCGTGGTGCACGTGCGGCCGCAGCCACTCCGGCTTGCGTGTGGCGATCGACAACCCGGTCGTCACGCCCGCTGCGGCGAGCCGCGACGTCATCCGCACGGGTTCGCCCGGACCGGCACCACGTGAGAACAACGAGAGGTCGTCGACCCGGTGGCGCCACGCGACGTCCTGTCGCTCCGCCGTGCCGTTCCCCCACCGCTCGCCGGCGAGCCGGGCGATCTCGTCGACGACGTCGCGAATCGGCACGTGCACGCCCTCCTCGGCGAGCGAGGTCACCGGGCGATCGTCGATGCCGCACGCCACGATGTGCTCGCGCAGGTAGCGCATGTCGGTGGCCACGTTGAGGGCGAAGCCGTGCATCGTGCGTCCGCGCTTGAGGCGCACGCCGATGGCGCAGATCTTGCGCGGCAGCGGGCCGTCGGCGTCGACCCAGACGCCGGGGTGCTCGGTCAACCGACCGGCACTGACGCCGAACGTCGCCAGCGAGTCGATGACGAGCTGCTCGACGTTGCGCACGTGCTGGGCGGCACCGATGCGATCGGGCACGTCGACGATCGGGTACCCGACGAGCTGCCCCGGGCCGTGGTAGGTGATGTCACCGCCGCGGCGGATGCCGACCAGCTCGGCACCGACCGCCTCGGGATCGCAGCGCAAGTTGCGGTCGAGGTCGCTGCGCGGCCCGTGGGTGAACACGTGGGGATGCTCGAGCAGGAGCAGGTGTTGCTCGCGCCCGTGGTCGAACAGCGCCTGCTGGACGGCCAGCGCCTCTCGGTACGGGACCGTCCCCAACCAGCGGACGCGCAGCATCAGAGCTCCGCTGACCAGTCCTTGGTCTCGAGGATGTCCTTGATCCGTTTGAGGAACCCGGCGGCGTAGGCGCCGTCGAAGGCGCGGTGGTCCCATGCCATCGCCAGGTTGCCGACGGGGTGGATGGCGATCGCCTCGCCGCCGTCCTCGGTCTCCACCACGACGGGCTTGCGGACGATGGCATCGGTCGACAGGATCGCCACCTGCGGCTGGTTGATCACCGGCATCGTCAGCACGGACCCGGCGGAGCCGTTGTTGGAGATGGTGAACGTGCCGCCGCTGATCTCGTCGGGACCGAGCTTCTTGGTGCGCGCCCGGCCGGCGAGGTCGTGGATCTCCCGGGCGATCGCCCGCAGCCGCTTCGTGTCGGCCTCGCGGATGACGGGGACGATGAGCCCTTCGTAGTCGAGGTCGACGGCGATGCCGAGGTCGACGAAGTTGTGCACGACGAGCTCGTTCTCAGCGACACTGGCGTTGAGGTGGGGGAACTCGGCGAGGGCGTCGATGGTGGCCCGACCGATGAACGGCAGGTAGGTGAGGCTGAACCCCTCCGACGACTTCCACTCCCCCTTGATCGCCGAGCGCGTCGTGTCGACGTTGGCGAAGTCGACCTCGACGACGCTGAAGGCGTGCGGGCTGACCGACTTGCTCATGATCATGTGCTGACCGGTGAGCTTGCGGATCTTCGACAGCTTGACCGTCGTGTCGCGCTGACCTGCCGCGACGGACGGTGCCGGCGCGGCTGGTGTGACCGCCGGCGGTGGCGTCGGGGCGGACGGTGCCGCCGGCTCGGTCTTCGCTGCCGGCTCGGCCTTCGCCGCCGGCGCAGGTGCCGCTTCGGCGGGCTCGGCGCCGGACTTGTCGATGTGGTCGAGCACGTCGTCGCGGGTGATCCGTCCGCCGGGACCGCTGCCGTTGATCGTCGACGGGTCGAGGCCGTGCTCGTTGACGAGCCGGCGAACCACCGGCGACAGGAGCAGACCCTTCGCGTCGGCGGCCGGCGCGGCGGCGGGTTCGGGTTCGGGGGCGGCTGCCGGCTCGGGCTCCTCGACCGCCGGTGCCTCGGTCGCGGCGGCCGGCTCCTCGGCCGCCGGCTCCGGCTCTGGCTCCGCCGCCGGCGCCTCCTCGGCTGGTGCCTCCTCCGCCGGCGCCTCCTCCGCGGCGGGCGCAGGGGCCTCGGCCGGTGCACCGTCGCCGTCGCCGACCACGGCGATGACCGTGCCGACCTCGACCGTCTCGCCCTCCTGGACGCGGATCTCCGTCAGCGTGCCCGCCACCGGCGAGGGCACCTCGGTGTCGACCTTGTCCGTCGACACCTCGAACAACGGCTCGTCGGCGGCGACGTTGTCGCCGACCTGTTTGAACCACTGCGTGATGGTGCCCTCGGTGACAGTCTCACCGAGTTGGGGCAGGGTCACGTCGGCCATCTGGAACCTCTCGATCTCAACCGTTGAAGTTGCGCCCGGTCAGCGTCATCACCGTCTCGCCGAACAGCTCGGTGAGGCTCGGGTGCGGCTGGATGAACTCGGCCACCTCCTCGACCGTGGCCTCCCAGTTGACGGCGAGGTAGCCGCCGCTCAGCTGCTCGGTGACCCACGGGCCGACCATGTGCACGCCGAGGATGCGCCCGGCCTTCCCGTCGGGACCCTTCTCGGCGATGATCTTCGCCAGCCCGTCGGTCTCGCCGAGGATCTGCGCCCGTGAGTTGAACTTGAACGGGTGCTTGCCGACGACGACGTCGAAGCCGGCTTCCTTCGCCGCCTCCTCCCCCGGCCCGGCCCACGCCACCTCCGGGTGGCAGTAGATCGCCCAGGGCACGCGGTCGTACATCACCGGTTTGGGGTCCTCGCCGAGCGTCTGCTTGACGACGAGGATCGCCTCGGCGTAGCCGACGTGGGCGAGCTGCGGGGTGTTGATGAGATCACCGATGGCGTAGACGCCGTCCTCACCGGTGCGGCAGAACTCGTCGACGACGACGAAACCGCGCTCGTCGACCTTGACACCCGTGCCGTCGAGACCGAGCTTGTCGGCGAACGGCCGGCGGCCGACGGAGACGATCACGGCGTCGACCTCGAGGCTCTCGCCCTCCCCGAAGTGCACGGTGGTGCCACCGGAGTCGTTGGGCGTGTGGCCGTTGACCGGCACACCGGTGCGGATGTCGATCTTCTTCTGCTTGAAGCTCTTGGCGACGACGTTGGTGACGTCGGCGTCGAGGCCGGGCAGGATCTTCGGCAGCGCCTCGAGGATCGTCACCTTGGCGCCGAGGTCGGCGAACGTCGAGGCGAACTCACAGCCGATGGCGCCGCCGCCGATGACGGCGATCCGTGCCGGCACGTGATCGAGATCGAGGACCTCGTCGCTCGTCAGGATCGGCCCACCGCGCTCGAAGTTGGGGATCAGGCGGGGCACGGACCCGGCGGCGAGCAACACGTTGGTGCCGCTGATCTCCGTCGTCGAGCCGTCGGGTGCGGTGACCGTGACGACGTGGTCGGCGCCCAGGCTGCCCGTGCCGTTGAACACCTCGACCTTGCGGCCCTTGCACATCGCCCCGATGCCGCCGACGAGACCGGCCACGATCTTCTGCTTGCGCTGCTGGGTGACGGCGAAGTTGACCGAAGGGTCGCTGGACTCGATGCCGAAGTCGGCGGAGTGCTTGACGTGGCGGTACACGGCGGCCGTCTCGAGGAACGCCTTGGCCGGGATGCAGCCGCGGTTGAGGCACGTGCCACCCAACGCGTCCATCTCCACGAGGGCCGCCTTGATGCCCGCTGACGCGGCGTAGAGGGCTGCGGAGTACCCGCCCGGTCCTCCGCCGATGATGACGAGGTCGAACTGCTCGGCCGTCGGGATCACCTCTCTCGATCGTCGGGGCGCCGGTGCGCCGTGCTGCGGTTCACCGTAGCGCCCCTCAATCGAGCTGCCAGCGGGCCCGCTCGTCACCCCTTCGGTACAACAGGACGCGAGTCGTTCCTTCGACGTCGCCGAGGTCGAACGTCAGCGTGCACTGCTGCGTCGCGACCGTCGTGCCCTCGCACGATCCGGCGGCGGCGCGCAATGACTCGCCGGGGACGACGAGACGGAACTCGTCGGTGCCGTCGGGATCGTCGACCCCGCCGATGTCGAAGGCGACGGTGATCTCGTCGCCGAGCTCGGCCACCTCGACGACGGTCACCGTCATGTCGCCGACCTGCACCGCCTCGCCGAGTGACGCGGCGGCCGGCGGGTCGTCCTGGCCGGCGACGCCCACGAGCAGGAACACGCCGGCGACGAGGATCAGGAACCCGCAGCCGACAGCGAGGAGCAGCAGGGTGCGGGTGCGCACCGGCGCAGGATACGGGCGGGCGCGCTTCGGTACCGTGGGCGCGATGCGGCGACGTGCACTCATGACGCTCGTCGTCGCCGCGTCATGCTCGTCAGGCGGCGACGCTGTGGCCACGCCGCTCGACTTCTCCGCGCCGACCGTCGGCGGCGGCGAGCTGGACATGGGCGACTACGCCGATCGCGATCTGGCGATGTGGTTCTGGGCGCCGTATTGAGCG
Organism: uncultured Acidimicrobiia bacterium; assembly: GCA_963822875.1. Classification (GTDB taxonomy): domain Bacteria; phylum Actinomycetota; class Acidimicrobiia; order Acidimicrobiales; family Ilumatobacteraceae; genus JALZMG01. Next base: position 173,813 of record CAWGJK010000001.1, read on the forward strand.
ATCTGCAACCGGGAAGCCGCCTCGGTCGAGGCGGCCGCGCAGCGGTGGGAGGGTGAGGTCGACTTCGTCGGCATCGCCTGGAGCGGCACCGACGACGAGTTCGAAGCGTTCATCGACCGGTACGGGTTGACGTTCCCTCAGCTGAGCGACGACGCCGGCGCTGTCTACGAGCGCTTCAGCATCCCCGCCCAGCCGGCGTTCGTCTTCGTCAACGACACCGGTGACATCGAGACGCACCTCGGCGCCGTCGACGAGGAGACCCTCGACACGGCCTTGGCCGACCTGGCCGGCTGAACCCCGACATCTGGGCGGGATCTGTCCCGGATTCCGGGAAGGATCCCGCCCAGACACGAAACCCGCCCAGATGGTGGGACGGTCAGCCGAAGGCGCACTCCTCGAACTCCTGCAGGTAGTCCTCGTCGGTCGCGGTGTACCAGTTGCGGCCGAGCACGCACTCCGGCTTGAGCACCTCGATCGGCACGTCGGCCTCGTCGGCCTCGCCCGACGCCACCAGCTCCTGGAAGCACGGCGACGCCTCCTCGACGGTCGCCGCGAACTCGGCGTCCTCGAGCGAGTAGTACTCACCGTTCCAACCCACCTCGGCGAGGCCGCACTCCGAGTAGCGCAGGTACCACGGCACGTCGGTCGAGGTGAGCTCGCCGCTGGCGACGAGCTCCTCGAAGCACGCCGCCGCCGTCGTCGCCTCCAACTCGCTCCAGCACGCGTCCGCGGCGTCGGACGTCGCCTCGTCGTCCAGCGGCGCAACCTCCTCGACCGTGAGCGACTCGAACGCTTCGGTGACGTCCGTGAAGCTCGACTGCAGCCCTTCGATCTCCTCGCGGCTCAGCGCCCGCACGACGGCGAGCATCTGCTCGGTCGCCGTCGCCATCGGGCTGAAGTACCAACTGCCGTCGACCTCGCGGACGACGAAGCCCGGATCCTCGTAGTCCTCGAACGCCTCGCGCACGTCCACCAAGAAGTCCTCGATGGCCTCGGGGTCCTCGAACACCTCGTCCAACGCCGGCATCTCGTCGGCGGCCTCGCACGAGTTCGTTTCCTCACCGCCGGGGACCGTGACGATCCAGCAACCGTCGCGCAGCGCCATCGACACCGTCTCGTCCTCGGCCGTCGCCTCGACGGCCAGCCCGTCCAGCGTCACGGTGCGCGTGTCACCGCTGCCATCGACGGAGTACGAGCGATCCGTGATCGAGACCTCCACCGGCGCCTCGGCGAGCTCGGCCTCGGCATCGTCGAGGAACAGCGGCGCGTATCGCTGCAGCGCCTGCATCTCGCCCGGATCAAGGGCGGCGATCATCGCCTCGATGTCGAGCGCCTCGACGGAGTCGAACAACACGTCCACCGCCGCCTCGGGGCTGTCGCCACCGGCAGGCGTGACACCCTCGTCGGGGATGTCCTCGCCGCCCGCCTCCTCCCGGGCGCTCTCGGCGATCGTGTGGAACAGGCTGAGGTACCACCGTCCGTCCTCCTCGACGGCGGTCAGCCGGAGCTCGCCACCTTCCGCGGTGTCCGTCTCGTCGATGTCACCCAGCTCGTCGCCGAACTCGTCGCGGATCCAGTCGCCGACCGGCAACTCGGCGCCGTCGATCGAGCCCGTGACGTCGGCACGCATCGTGAGGTTGACGATGTCGCCGACGTTGGTCGATTCCTCGACGACGGACGCATCCTCGACGACGAAGTCGACGCCGGTGACGGCGGAGGCATCGGCCTCGTCGCTCAGCACCTCCAGCCTCGTCAGCTCGTCGACGATGTCCGTGAGCGGGCCGCGCAGCGCATCGCGCTCGCCAGGCAGCATCACGTCGACCATGCCAACCAGGTCCTCGTTGCCGAGCGCCTCGAAGAACGCCAGCCCGGCTTCCTCCGGCGTGGCGGCCCCGCCCGCCTCGTCGTCGCCGGCCATGCGGGCGACGGCGAACGTGCCGGCACCGACGATGGCCACCGCGCCGACCGCGGCGCCGATGATCTTGCCCCGCGACCTGCCCGGCCGGGCGGCCGGCTCGGCCATCGGCACCGAGGTGCCGGGGTCAGGGGGTTGCCAGGTGCCGCCGTCGCTCACGTTCGTTGTACCTCCACCAGAATCGAGCGGCGGCACTCTAACGACGAGTGGCTGCCTACGCTCCAGCCATGCGCGTCGCCGTCACCGGGTCGCACGGGTTGATCGGGTCAGCCCTTCTCGAACACCTCGCGGCGGCCGGCCACGAGGGCGTGCGCATCGTGCGAGGGCATGCCGGCGCGGGTGAGATCGGCTGGGATCCGGGCGCCGGGCGCCTCGACCCGGCCGTCCTCGGCGGCATCGACGCGGTCGTCAACCTGGCTGGCGCCGGGATCGGTGACCATCGTTGGACCGACGACTACAAGCGCCAGGTCCGCGAGAGCCGGACGGTCGGCACGCGCCTCCTGGCCGAGGCGATCGCCGCGGCGACCGACGGGCCGCGTGTCCTGCTGTCGGGCTCCGCAGTCGGCTTCTACGGCGATCGGGGCGACGAGCAGCTCGACGAGGGCTCGGCGCCGGGCAGCGGGTTCCTCGCCGACGTCGCGCGGGAGTGGGAGGCGGCCACCGCGGCGGCCGATGCCGCCGGCGTCCGCGTCGTGCATCTGCGCACGGGCATCGTGCTGGCCAAGGAGGGCGGGGCGCTCTCCAAGATGCTGCCGCTGTTCAAGCTGGGCATCGGCGGTCGCTTCGGGTCGGGCCGGCAGTGGATGAGCTGGATCAGCATCGACGACGAGGCCGACGCGATCGTCCATCTGCTGACGAGCGACCTCGCCGGCCCGGTCAACCTCACCGCGCCCCAGCCCGTCACCAACACCGAGTTCGTCAAGACGCTCGGTGAGGTGCTGAGCCGCCCGACCGTCGTGCCGGTCCCGGCGTTCGGCCCCAAGCTGCTGCTCGGCGGCGAGCGGGCCGAGGCCCTCCTGCTCGGCGGCCAGCGGGTGCTGCCCCGAGCGCTACAGGCCGACGGCTACGAGTTCGCCCACGCGACGCTCGAGCCGACGCTGCGACCGCTGGTCAAGCCGTAGCCAGGCGACCGGTGGCGACGCCGGGCCACCGCTCGAGCTCGGCGGCGAGGTCGAGCGGATCGAGCTTGCCGTGACCGTCGCCCCACCCGTCCACCGGGACCTGCCACATCACCTCGAACTCGATGCCGTCGGGGTCCTTGGCGTACAGGCTCTTGGACACGCCGTGGTCGGTCGCCCCGACGAGGCTGCCGCGCCGGCCGAGCTCGTCGGCCAGCGCGGCGAGGTCCTCGATCGTGTCGACCTGCCACGCCAGGTGGTACAGCCCGGGCGCCTGCGGGGCCGGCGACGGGCGGTCGCCGACGGAGAACAGGCCGAGGTCGTGGTGGTTGTCCGAGCCGCTGGCGCGCAGGAACACAGCACGGCCGTCCCCGGCCTCCTCGACGGTCTCGAAGCCGAGGGCGTCCCGGTAGAACGCCGCGCTCGCTTGGGCATCGCGCACCCACAGCACGGCGTGGTTGAGGCGGGTCATACTCATGACTCCAGCTTGGCCTCGATGTCCAGCTCGATCTTCACCTTGTCCCCGACGATGACGCCGCCGGTCTCCAGTGGGGCGTTCCACTCGATGCCGAAGTCCTTGCGGTTGATCGTCGTCGTGGCGCTGAAGCCGGCCTTCGTGTTGCCCCACGGGTCCGTGCCGACGCCGCCGACCTCGAGGTCGAACGTCACCGGCTTGGTCACGCCGCGGATGGTCAGCTCGCCGTGGAGCTTGAAGTCGTGGCCGTCAGGCTCGATGCTCGTCGTGCGGAACGACATCGTCGGGTAGGTCTGGATGTCGAAGAAGTCGGTCGTCCGCAGGTGGTTGTCGCGGGCCTCGTCGTTGGTGTCGACCGATGCCATCTGCACGGTGGCGTCGACACGCGACTGCGTCGGGTCGTCGGCGGTGACGATCTCGGCAGTGAAGTCGGTGAACCGGCCGCGGGTCTTGGCGACCATCATGTGGCGCACGGTGAAGCCGACGTTGCTGTGGCTGACATCGACGGTCCACGTGCCGGTGGGGAGGAGGGACGTTGCGGTGCTCATGGGGGGCGGGTCCTTTCAAGACGTTTGCGATCGCAAGCATAGCGGCAGAAGCTGACCATCGCAACTATTGCGGAAGCTTGTGGCTAGGCTGGTCGACGTGACAGCGACGACGACGCGTTGGCTCGATGCCCGAGAGATGGCGGCGTGGCGCGCCTACATCGAGACGGTCGTCGACCTCACCGCCGCGCTCGAGGCCGACCTCTGCCCCCACGGTCTCGACCTCGGCGACTACCAGGTGTTGGTGCACCTGTCGGAGGCCGAGGACCATGAGCTGCGGATGTGCGACCTGGCGCAGCGCCTGCAGCTGTCGCCCAGCGGGCTCACCCGGCGGCTCGACGGCCTCGTGCGCGCCGGGCTGGTCGAGCGGCGGCCGTCGGCGACCGATCGGCGCGTGATGCTCGCCGGGCTCACCGACGCCGGCTGGGAGCACCTCGAACGGGTCGCTCCCGTGCACGTCGAGAGCGTGCGCCGGCACGTCATCGACCGCCTGGACGAGCAGGACATCAAGGCGATGGCACGGATCTTCAGGGCGATCCGGACGGGCCTGCGCGCCGAACAGTGACCGTCTCGCTCCCGCAAGGCTTCGCCTGCCACGTCGCCAACGTCGGCGTGAAGGACGACTCCGACGACTTCGTGGTGATCACGGCTGGCCAGCCGGTGGCCGCGTCCGGGTTGTTCACGCGCAGTCGCTTCGCCGGCCCGAGCGTGACGATCAGCCGCGAGCACCTCGCCGACGGGTTTGCTCGAGCCATCGTCGTGGTGTCGAAGAACGCCAACGTTGCCAACGGCGTTGCCGGCCGCACCGACGCCGAGGCGCTCGTCGCCGCCGTGGCCGAGCGCCTCGGGTGCTCCCCCGGCGACGTGCTCGTGGCGTCGACCGGCGTGATCGGCCGGCGCTACCCGCTCGACCGCCTGCTCGCCGGCGCGGCGGCGATCCCCTGCCCTCTCGACGGCACGGATGCCGTCGGCGCGGCGACGGGGATCATGACCACCGACACCGTGCCCAAGATCGCTTCGGCCACGGTCGGGCCGGCCCGGGTGGTCGGCATCGCCAAGGGGGTCGGCATGATCGAGCCGGACATGGCGACGATGCTGGCGTTCCTGTTCACCGACGCCGACATCTCGCCGGGCGAGCTGGACACGCGGTTCCGGCGCGTCGTCGAGCGCACGTTCAACTGCGTCAGCATCGACACCGACACGTCGACCAGCGACACCGCCATCGTGCTGGCCAGCGGTGCAGCGGGTCCAGTCGATGGCGACGCGCTGGAGACGGCACTCGGCGACGTGGCCGAGTCACTGACCAAGCAGATCGCCCGCGACGGCGAGGGCGCAGAGACGCTGATCGAAGTCGTGGTCGACCGCGCCCGCGATCGTGCGCAGGCGAAGCGGGTGGCCAAGGCGATCGTCAACTCCCCGCTCGTCAAGACGGCGGTGCACGGCGCCGACCCCAACTGGGGGCGCGTGGCGATGGCGATCGGCAAGTGCCAGGACGACACCGACATCGATCAGGAGCGCGTCGTCATCCGCTTCGGCGATCGCGAGGTGTATCCGACGCCCATCGACGACACCGAGCTCGCCGAGCTGTCCGCCTACCTCCACGGCGACGAGATCCGCATCCACGTCTCCCTCGACACCGGCGACGCGACGTGCACGGTCTGGGGCTGCGACCTCACGGACGGCTACGTCCGCATCAACGCCGACTACACCACCTGACCCGTCGCGCCACCCGACATCTGGGCGCGCACGTTCTCATCGCTGCTTCTGGGCGCGGACGTTCGCACATGCGAGAACGAGCGCGCCCAGTTGGGAATGTGTTTCCCTTCCACGCCGAGTCGCGACACCCAGGGCGGGCATGGACACTCGCGCTCTCGACCACTTCGCCCTCGACCACCATGGCCTCGTCACCAGAGCGGAGGCGGAGCGACTGGGCGTCAGCACGGCAACCTGGTATCGGGCGCTCAGCGACGGGCGGTTCGAGGTGATCCACCCAGGCGTTGCCCGCATGGCGGGCGCGGCGACGACGCCGGAGCAGGCCATCGCCGCCGCCGTCCTCGCCACCAGGCCATCGGTGGCGTCGCACCGATCCGCTGCCCGCCTGTGGGGCATCCCGCGTCCGGCGGGCGATCCCGTCGAGGTCATTCTCACCCGTCGTACCCGGACACCCGATCTCGATGGTGTCATCGTCCACCGACCTCGGGACCTGAAGGACCTCACGCCCGTCCGCAGGGCGGGCATCCCGACGTCCAACGTGCTGCGGTTGCTGTGCGATCTCGGTGCGGTCGATCCAGCGAGTGTTCCGGCGGCCGTCGGACACGTCGTGACATGCCGCCTGGCGTCGCCAGTCGCCCTGCGTCAGGCCATCGACCGGCACTCGCGGCGCGGCCGCCACGGTGTCCCGGCGTTCAGGGCCGCGCTCGAGGAGTGGGTCATCGACGGCAAGCCGGTCGACAGCGTCCTCGAGCCGGCCATGCGCCGGCTGTTCGTGCGCCACCGGCTGCCACCCGTCGAGTTCCACCCACGCATCGGCGGTCTCGAGGTCGACTTTCGCATCGTCGGCACGCCGATCGTGCTCGAGTGCGATGGCTGGGAGTTCCACGCCAAGACGCCGGCTCAGCAAGCACGCGATGCCGCTCGCGACGCTCACCTCACCGAGCACGGACACATCTCGGTGCGCTTCACCTACCACCAGATCGTCCGCGAGCACGCCAAACAGGCCCGTCGCATCCGGGCGATCATCGACCGCTGGGCGCCCGAACTGGGCGCGAAGGTTCGCAGATCCGAGAATCTGCGCGCCCAGTCCACCGAATGAGAACGTCCGCGCCCAGATGTCGGGGGGCGCGACGGGTTACTTCGGCGGCATGCGGATGCCGCCGTCGACGCGGATCGTCTCGGCGTTGAGGTAGCTGTTGGTGACGCACTCGACGACGACCGACGCCAGCTCGTCGGGAGAGCCGAGGCGCTGCGGGAACAGCACGCCCTTCTGCAGGGTGGCCTTGAACTGCTCGCTGTTCTCGCCCTCGCCGTAGATCGGCGTGTCGATCAGGCCGGGCGCCACCGTGTTGACGCGCACACCGATGGCGGCGAGGTCACGGGCGATCGGCAGCGTCATGCCGACGACGCCGCCCTTCGAGGCCGAGTAGCTCGCCTGCCCGATCTGCCCGTCGAACGCGGCGACGGAGGCGATGTTGACGATCGCCCCGCGCTCCCCCGACTCCAACGGCTCGGTCGTGCTCATCGCCGTGCCGGCGATGCGGATGCAGTCGAAGCTGCCGATCAGGTTGATGGCGATCACCTTCTTGAAGGCGTCGAGGTTGGCCGCCGAGTCGTATGTGCCGTCCTTGCCGACGGTTCGCTGCGCCCAGCCGATGCCGGCCGAGTTGATGAGCACGCGCACCGGGCCCATCGACTTGGCCATCTCCGTGGCGTTGACGATGTCGTCGGTGTTGGTGACGTCGACCCGGGCGAAGGCGCCGCCGATCTCGCCGGCGAGCTCGTTGCCCTTGTCCTCTTGCAGGTCGGCGATGACGACCTTGGCGCCGAGGGCGGCCAGCCGCCGCGCCGCCGCCGCGCCGATGCCCGATGCTCCGCCAGTCACGATGGCGCTCGCGCCGCTGATGTCCATGGGGCAGGACGATAGGCCGCCAAGTAGCCTGACGCCCTCGTGAGCGACGAGCCCTCCCCCGCGACACGCGCCGTCACCGCTGGCCGCCGCTACCAGGGATCCAGCCTCAACGTCCCGTTGTGGGGCACCAGCACCTGGGTCACCGACGGCCTCGACGACACGCGCAAGCGAGCGACGGGCATGCGCCCGAGCGACTTCTACAGCCGCTACGCCAATCCCACCGTGCGGGCGTTCGAGGACGCCATCGCCGAGCTGGAGGGCGCCGAGGATGCCCTCGCCTTCGGCTCGGGGATGGGTGCCGTCGCCTCCACCGTGCTCGCCCTGTGCTCGGCGGGCGACCACATCGTCATCCAGCGCCAGATCTACGCCGGCACGATCGCCTTCGTGCAGGGACCGTGCGCCCGGCTCGGCATCGAGCACACGGTCGTCGACGGCACGCAGCCCGGCGCCTTCGCCGAGGCGGTGCGCCCCGGCAAGACGATGCTCGTCATCGCCGAATCGCCATCCAACCCCCGGCTCGACCTCATCGACCTCGACGAGCTCGGTGCCGTCAGCGGACCGTTCACCGTCGTCGACTCGACGTTCGCCACGCCGATCGGCCAGCAGCCGCTTGCGGCACGGCATCGACCTCGTCCTGCACTCGGCGACGAAGGGGATCTGCGGTCACAACGACGCCACGCTCGGCGTGATCGCCGGCGAGGCCGAGCTGTTGGAGGCGATCTGGGCGTACAGCGTGCTCCACGGTGCGGCCGCCTCGCCGTTCGACGCGCTGAACGGGCTGCGCGGGATCCGCACGCTCGCCGTCCGCCAGCGCCATCAGGCGTCCGTGGCGCTGCAGGCCGCTTCGGCGCTGGCTCGGCATCCGGGCGTCGCCGCCGTGCACTACCCCGGCCTGCCCGATCACCCGCAGCACGCGCTCGCGGCTCGGCAGCTGACGTGCTGGCCGACCGTGCTTGCCGTCGACCTCGCCGGCGGCATCGATGCCGCCCGCACGATGCTCGACTCGCTCCGCATCGCCCGCCCGGCGACGTCGCTCGGCGGGCCGGAGACGCTCGTGTGCCACTCCGCCACGAGCACGCACGTCAGCCTGGCGCCCGAGGAGCAGGCGGCGATCGGCATCACGCCGGGGCTCGTGCGCGTGTCGATCGGCCTGGAGGACGGCGACGACATCGTCGCCGATCTCGAACGGGCCATCCCGACCTGAAGTTGTCGATCAGCGCGGGATCGCCGCCACCGCCAGCTGATCGACGAGGTCGTTCAGCCGGTCGCCGCTGTGGCCCTTGACCCACCGGAAGTCGACCCCGCCCGCCACGACGAGCTCGACCAGCGGCCGCCACAGGTCGGCGTTGGCGACGGGCTGCTTCTTGGCGTTGCGCCACCCGTTGGCCTCCCAGCGCACGTGCCACTTGTCGCGGAAGCAGTTGATGACGTAGATCGAGTCGGACACCACCGTGAGCGGACGCTCGAGCGCCCGCAGCGCCTCGAGCACCGCGGTCAGCTCCATCCGCTGGTTCGTCGTGTGCGCCTCGCCGCCGGCGGCCGCTCGGGGCGCCGTCCGGAGCGACCGCCCACGCCCAACCACCAGGCCCAGGATTCCCCGAGCACGCCCCGTCGGTGTAGACGATCGTCACGGCCGGGAGTCTGCCCGACCATCTGGGCGCGATCCTCGCCAATCGCCACTTCTGGGCGCGGATCTCGCCGGATGTCGTCGAGAATCGCGCCCAGTTAGGGATTGGAGTCGGTGATCAACGCCTGGATCTCGGCGACGGCGAGGTCTCTCACGTCCGATGTCGTCGACAGGTAGCCGAGGTCGCCACCCTCTCCTGTCGACGCCGACCATGTGGCATGCCAGACGATCGACGCGACCAGCGGGAACGTCGCCCCATTCGGCGCCATCGCCGACGAGTGCCGGTAGATGAACGAGCAGCCCTCGATGTCCGGCCGGTACGCCGCCTTCGTGATCGCCGGCGGCGCGCCCTCACATACGACGTCCTCGCTGCCGTCACCGGGGTTGACGACCAGGCGCACTGGAGCGGCTTGCACCGTCACGCTGATGCCGCCGGCGCTTGCCGTCGCTGACACGGTCTCCCATTGGCCCGGCCCTTGGTCGACCCAGAAGAACGTGCGGTTCTGGACGTACGTCCATCCATCCGGATCCTCGTCAGCGGGCCCGACTCGGACCTCCGGTGTCGGCAGTCGTCGCACGACCCGATCGCGCACGCCGGGGAGCAGATCCTGCGCCGAGATCTGCACGACGAGGTTTCCCGTCCCGTCGGCCGCCAACGACCGCCACGACACCGAGACCTGCTCACCATCACACCGGAGAAAGCCCTTCACCTCTGCGGTGGTGCCCGTGACGCGGTACCAGGCCGAGCTCACCGTGCGGTCACCGATGACGTCCTCGACGTAATTGGGATCGGCGACTGACGGCAACTGCTCCGCGTTGACCGCCGCTTGTGCCGCCTGCACCTCGGCGATCGGGCCGACCGGCGCCCAGGAGCAGTTCGACTGGCCGCCGTCGCCGCCACCTCGCCTCGGGCGCATCGTCGGCCGTCCGCGCCGAGTCCGGCCGGGTCGCGGGCACATCCGCTGTCGCGTGCACCTGCCTCGATCGATGGCGTCGTCTGGCATGTTGATCGAGCTCAGCCCACGCTCCTCGTCCTCGTCGTCCGGCGAGCTGTGCCGTAGCGCGCGACGGCGCTGACGCCATGCAGCGAGAGAGTCACCGCAAGAGCCAGCGCGACCGCCGACTTCAGAACGAGCACGAGGTCACTCCTCTCTCGATGTCGACCCGCTCGCGAGCGGACGTGCGGCAGCCAGCCCGCTGACGTGCGCTGCGAGCTCCTGGCGGACACGCGCCGCGAGCACGCGCCGCGTCGTCGTCAATCGGCTGTCCGTCGGGTCCGACGACGATCTGCGTTCGTCACGATGCAACCGTGACCCGAGCGGCACTCGCCATCTGGACCAGTCGGCAGTTCGACCTGCTCGACGAAGACGTCGGAGTAGTCGGGGTCACCTGGGATGATCCGCTCGCCCTTCGCAACGTCGGTCGCGGATGGACGCGAGGATGTTCTGGTAGCGCCGAGCCCGGCGACGGCGATCGCAGCTCACGCGCGCTTCGAGATCCTCCAGCGTCGGGATTCGCGGCTGAGATCTTCCAGCGCCTGCTCGGACCGCAGGTAGTCCGCCTCGATCTGGGCCTTCAGCGCCTCGACATCGACGGTGGTCGTCGTCGCCTCCGCCGTCGTGCTGGTCGTCGACTCGGTGGTCTCGGGCCGGCGCCGCGGTCGTCGCCGGCGGCTCGGTCGTGACGCGCCGACGTCTCGGGCACCGACGTCTCGACGGCATCGTCGTCGTCGCCGTTGCAGGCCGCCGCAACCAGCACGAGCACGACCGCGCCGAGCCAGCGTCGGGTCACGCCCTCGTCCCCTCGCTCACGCCGATCGGCGCAATGTAACGCTCCCATGCCCTTCCTGGGTGTCGTGAGCCGGGGGAAAGGGAAAGCCGAACTTCCTCGGAACATTGGCGGTCACGGATGGCGCCGGAACTTCCGAAGAACCCCCATCGCGAACGGTGAAAGACTGGCTCCATGATCTTCGACGGCTACGTCCATCAGATCCCCGACATCGATCCCGGCGAGACGGAGGAGTGGCTCGACTCGCTCGATGCCGTCGTCGACGTCAGCGGCAAGACCCGCGCCCGCTTCCTGCTGACCAAGCTGCTCGAGCGCGCCCAGGAGACGCAGGTCAGCTTCCCGGCCACCGTCTCCACCCCCTACGTCAACACGATCCCCCGCGAGCAGGAGCCGTGGTTCCCCGGCGACGAGCACATCGAGCGGCGCATCCGGGCCTTCGTCCGCTGGAACGCGGCGATGATGGTCGTCAAGGCGAACAAGCACGCTGACGGCATCGGTGGCCACCTGTCGACGTTCGCCAGCTCGGCGAGCCTCTACGAGATCGGCTTCAACCACTTCTTCCGCGGCAAGGACGACGGCAACGCCGGCGACGCCGTCTACTTCCAGGGCCACGCCGCGCCCGGCATCTACGCCCGTGCGTTCATGGAGGGCCGCCTGACCGCCGACGACCTCGACCACTTCCGGCGGGAGATCGGCCGCACGCCGCGCGGCCTGTCGAGCTACCCGCACCCCCGGCTGATGCCCGACTTCTGGGAGTACCCCACGGTGTCGATGGGCCTCGGCCCGATCTCCGCCCTCTACCACGCTCGCTTCAACCGCTACCTGCAGAACCGTCAGATCGACGACACCAGCCAGAGCCGCGTGTGGTGCTTCATGGGCGACGGCGAGATCGACGAGCCCGAGTCGCTCGGCGCGCTGACCATCGCCACCCGCGAGCAGCTCGACAACCTCGTCTTCGTCATCAACTGCAACCTGCAGCGCCTCGACGGCCCGGTCCGCGGCAACGGCAAGGTGATCCAGGAGCTCGAGGCCGTCTTCCGCGGCGCCGGGTGGAACGTCATCAAGGTCATCTGGGGCTCGAAGTGGGACGGGTTGCTGGCCAAGGACAAGGACGGCGCTCTGCTGAACAAGATGAACACGACGGTCGACGGCGAGTTCCAGCGCTACTCCGTCGAGTCCGGCGAGTACATCCGCGACAACTTCTTCGGCCCCGACCCGCGCCTGCGGGAGATGGTCGCCCACCTGACCGACGACGAGCTGCGCAACCTGCCCCGCGGCGGCCACGACTATCGCAAGCTGTACGCCGCCTACAAGGCGGCGACGGAGAACCTGGGAAGCGGGTCGCCGACGGTGATCCTGGCCAAGACGGTCAAGGGCTGGACCCTCGGCGAGGGCTTCGAGGGCCGCAATGCCACCCACCAGATCAAGAAGATGACCAAGGACCAGCTCGTCGCCCTGCGCGACCGCCTGTACCTGCACGACGAGATCCCCGAGGACTCCATCCACGCCGACGACCCGCCCTACTACGTGCCCCCGGAGGACTCCGTCGAGTTCCAGTACATGCACGAGCGCCGCCGCGCCCTCGGCGGGCCGATGCCGAAGCGCACGACGAAGCCCCGCCGGCCGCTGGAGCTGCCGACCGACAAGCCCTTCGCCGAGCTGCGCGGCGGCTCGGGTCAACAAGAGGTCTCCACGACGATGGGCTTCACCCGGTTGCTGCGCAACCTGGCCCGCGACGAGCAGGTCGGGCCGCGGGTCGTGCCGATCATCCCTGACGAGGCGCGCACGTTCGGCATGGACGCCCTCTTCCGCGAGCTGAAGATCTACGCCGCCCTCGGGCAGAAGTACGAGCCGGTCGACCACGACCTCTTGCTCAGCTACACCGAGTCGGTCCAAGGCCAGATCCTCGAGGAGGGCATCACCGAGGCCGGCTCGATGGCCAGCTTCATCGCCGCCGCCACCAGCTACGCCCACCGCGGCGTGCCGATGGTGCCCTTCTACACGTTCTATTCGATGTTCGGGTTCCAGCGCGTCGGCGACCTCATCTGGCAGGCGGCCGACGCCCGCGCCCGCGGCTTCCTGCTCGGCGCCACGTACGGCCGCACGACGCTGCTCGGCGAGGGGCTGCAGCACCAGGACGGCCACAGCCTCGTGCTCGCCAGCACCGTGCCGGCGGTGCAGGCCTACGACCCGGCGTTCGCCTACGAGGTGGCCACCATCGTGCAGGCCGGGATGCACCGCATGTTCGGTCCCGACACGCCGCCCGACGAGCGCGACGTCTTCTACTACATCACGCTCTACAACGAGAACTACGCCATGCCGCCGATGCCCGAGGGCGATCCGCAGACGATCGCCGCCGGCGTCGTCGAGGGCCTGTACCGCTGGCAGGCGGGTCCCGACGGGCCGAACCACCGGGCGACGATCCTGTTCTCGGGCAGTGCCCAGGGCGCCGCCAGGGGCGCCGCTGCCGAGCTCGCCGAGCACTTCGACGTCGGCGTCGAGCTGTGGTCGGCGACGAGCTACAAGCGGCTGCGCGAAGACGCTCTGGCGACCGCCCGCTGGAACCGCCTGCACCCCGAGGATCCGGCGCGCACACCGCGGGTCGCCGAGCTGCTCGCCGACGCACCCGGCCCGATCGTCGCCGTCAGCGACTCGATGGCCATCGTGCCCGAGCAGATCGCCCGCTTCCTGCCGGGACGGTCGTTCAGCCCGCTCGGCACCGACGGCATGGGCCGCAGCGACACGCGCGAGGCGCTGCGCCGGTTCTTCGAGGTCGACACCGGCCACGTCGTTGTCGCCACGCTCGCCTCCCTCGCCGCGCAGGGCGAGATCAAGCCGGAGACCGTCTCCGACGCCATCCGCCGCTACGACATCGATCCCGAGGCGGTCAACCCCTACCTCGTCTGACCGCGATGAGTTCTCGGCGGGCCTGACGTCCAACTGCCATGGCATTCCACCCGTACCTGTTCTTCGGCGGCAACTGCCGTGAGGCGTTCACCCGCTACCACGAGATCTTCGGCGGCGACCTGCAGCTGATGACGATGAAGGACGCGCCGGAGTCGGAGAACCTGCCCGCCGACAAGGCGGACATGATCATCCACGGCGCGCTCATGTTCGGCGACAACCTGCTGATGGCGTCGGACGATCCGATGTCCGAATCGTTCGGTCCGGTGCAGGGGATGATGGTCAGCTACTCGACCCCCGACGTCGATGAGGCCAAGCGCGTCTTCGAAGCCCTCGCCGAGGGCGGGACGGTGACCCAGGCGATGATGGAGACGTTCTTCTCCCCGGCGTGGGGAATGGTCACCGACCGCTTCGGCACGCCGTGGATGGTCGGCGCCGACCAGGCGACCGCCACCTGACTCAGGAGCTCCAGTTCAAACCGGCGACGACCAGCCCGTGCGACGGGAAGCCCCACGAGTTGCGGAACGCCAGCGCCGGTACGACCACCGTGCCGGCGGTGCCCTGGAGGACGACCTGGTTGCCCCAGATGCCGTCGTACGGTGACGCCGGATCGCGCTCGCTGTAGGCGCCGACGAGGTCTCCCAGCCCGTAGGCCGTCTCCAGCGTGGCGGCATCGAGTGTGCGCACCCAGGTGTACAGCGGGTTCTTCGGGACGTTGCTGAACCAGTCGTCGACCGGCGGGAACTGCCCGCCGGCCGAACGCGGGCCGTGTGTCGCCGAGTACTCCGTCGACACCATCCGCCCGTCGGGCCATCGGCGAACGACGCCCCACGTCCGGGCGACGGCGGCGTTGGTGTTCGGGTGCTCGCGCACCGTGCGGGCGCCGGTCGGTGTCGGCCGAGAGGCCCAACCGCCGTACACCTGGCACGCTGCGGTGTCGCACGTGTCGGCGTACGGGTAGCGGCTCTGCGAGTGACCGAACGAGCGGGCGGCGACCGCCATCGCGTACAACGAGTGCATCCCGGCTCCGCCGGCCGAGTTGCCCCAGCTCGCCGGCACCTCGCGGGGCACTACTCCGCGCACGTAGTCCTCCATCGACAGCTCGTTGACCGTGTGCGTGGCTCCCGCGCTGTCATTGAGGACGATGACCGAGCCGCGGTAGTGGATCACCGACTCGTTCGGCTGGCACACGCCGATCGGCTCGCCGCTGGCTGTGAACTGCAGCGGCCCGGCGGCGCCTGCCGCCAGCAGCACCCAGTCATCGCCGCCGCCGCACCTCGGCGTCGGGGCGGCCCAGACGTTGTAGCGGTTGCCGCCGATCGACTCTGCCTCGATCGCCGCAAACGGCTGTCCACCCCACGCCGCCGAGATGACGTTCGTCCGCGACGCGTTGTCGAGCGCCATCAGGCGGATGCGGACGCCGTCGTTGCCGGCCGTCCCGGCCACCGTGCCGCCGTAGTAGTGGTCGAGGATCTGGGTCCAGCTCCATCCGTGGTTGACGGACAAGCCGAACGCACCCCACGCCGACAGGCCACGGCCGTGACCGTTGCCCTGGCCGTGGACAACGATCGAGACGATCTCGGGGGGCGGGGGCGACGGCGGCTCGGGAGCAGGCGCCAACGCCGCGAAGGCAACAGCCACGACGCCGAACGAGCGCAGGCGCACCCGAGGAGTGTAGGGAGCGCCGGGACGGCGGTCCGACCGCCCGGTCTGGCTACGTGAGGCGGTCGTCGACCGATCGCGCGGCGCCGGCCGCCTTGTCGCGAGCGGCGACGAGGCCGGACTGCCCGCCGAAGATGGTGTCCTCGAGCCGCTCGTCGTGGACGAGCAGCCAGACGAGCACGCCGAGCACGCCGCCGACCAGCGGGAAGATGATGAACACCCAGAGCTGCACGAGAGCGTCGGTACCGCTGAAGACCGCGGCCCCGAAGCTCCGTGCCGGGTTCACCGAGGTGTTGTCGACGGGGATGGTCGCCAGGTGGATCATGCCGAGCGTGATGCCGACGGCCAAGCCCGCCGAAGCCGACCGGGTACCCCTTCGTCGTCGTCGCCAGCACCACGAAGATGAGCAGGGCAGTGAAGAAGATCTCCACGACGATCGCCGAGCCGAGCCCGAACGGGCTGCCGATGTCGGCGCCCCAGCCGTTGGCGGCAAAGATGCCCGTGTTGTCGAGGTCGCCCGCGTCCGAGGCGATGTAGAGGATCAGCCCGCCGATCAGCGCGCCGAGGAACTGGGCGGCCCAGTAGTAGCAGGCCTGGATGAACGTCACCTTGCGGCTGAGGAAGAAGGCCAGCGTCACCGCAGGGTTGATGTGGCACCCCGACACGTGGCCGATCGTGTACGCCATCGCCAGGAGCACGAAGCCGAAGGCCAGGGCGACGGCGAGTGGACCGCCCATCGGTCCCGAGGCCAGGATCGCCGTGCCCGGCCCGACGATCATCAGCACGCCGGTCCCGATCGACTCGGCGCCGAAGATCTTGAGGTTCGACGGACCCGCCGCGGCGATCGTCTCGGCCGGCGGCGTCACGGGCGTCGCCGGCGCCGGATCGTATGCGGGGGCCGACTGAGGTTGGGCGTTGGAGCCGGGGAGGGGTCCGGGGGGAGGGGGCGGAGGAACGTTCGACACGGTGGCTCCTTGGATCGTCAGCGGCATCCGGGCGGTGATCCCGCGCCGTACAAGATGGCACAGTCGGGCGAGCGAGTGGAGGATCTCTGACGGGTGGTAGAACCCGGCGGTGGAGATCCGACCGCTGACGATCGACGGCGCCTACGAGATCACGCCCGTCCAGCACGGGGACCCGCGTGGCATGTTCCTCGAGTGGTTCAAGGCGACGTCGTTCCGCGAGGTCGTCGGCCGCGACCTCGAGCTCGCTCAGGCGAACTGCTCGGTCTCGGCCGCCGGTGTCGTCCGCGGCATCCACTTCTCCGACGTGCCACCCGGCCAGGCGAAGTACGTGTTCTGCCTCTCGGGCGCCGTGCTCGACGTCGTTGTCGACGTGCGAATCGGTTCACCGACGTTCGGGAAGTGGGACAGCGTGCTCCTCGACGACATCGACCGCCGGGGGATCTTCATCAGCGAAGGTCTCGGCCACGCCTTCATGTCGCTCGCCGAGGGCTCGACGGTGGTGTATCTCTGCTCGACCCCTTACGCACCTGGCCGTGAGCATGGCGTGCACCCGTTGGACCCCGAGATCGGCATCGATTGGCCGACCGTCGGCCGGGAGGGCGATGCGCTCGCGCAGGTGCTGTCCGAGAAGGATGCCGCTGCGCCGCGGCTTGCCGAGGCATCCCAGGCCGGCCTGCTACCGCACGTGTGACGAACGTCAACCTGAAGAGTTGGTAGACCTTCGCCCACGACGACTGACGGTCACAGCGGCGACCGCGCAGCCGACGAGGACAACCGCGCCAGCAGTGCCGATCACCACTGACGTCCGGCGGCCGGGGAGCTCGTGCCCGATGCGCAGTTCGCCGGAGACGGCCTGCTCGAAGCGCGCTCCGACGAAGACATCACCGACCGGCTCGAGGTCCGCCTCGACGCCACCGACGCTGACGGTCGTACCCGGCCACAGCGGCCGGCTGAGCGCAATGCGCCCACCGGCGGGCAGCGACACGCGGACCTCCGACCCGCGGAATCAACGCGAGCGCCGTCACTGGCCCACACGACAGGGGATTCGCCGAGAGCCGTTCCGTTTCGGTACATCACCCACCACGGACCTTCGTCGGAGACGGTCCACTCCTCAGAACGTGCCTGCTCGAACGCATCAAGCATCGCGCCCCGCTGCACCATCACTTGGCTGACTCCGAGGAGATCGATGTACGGCAGACCGGTCTGGGGCTCGACGCTGAACAACTTGGCCGGCGCTTCCAGACACGCGTAGCCGTTGTCGGAGAGGCACAGCAGCCCGCCCAGCTCCTCGGGGACCAACGAGCTGTAGCCGTTGATGACCTCCGCTGGCTCACTCCCATACAGCGAGTAGTTGTTGGCCAGGACATCACGGATGTTGCCGTCGGGGATCGACTGGAGCAGCTGAAGCGTTCGATGGCCACTCAATGGCTCGAGATCCTCGCGAGCGGCTGACACCGTCGCCGGCCCGTTCAGGTCGATCAGGTCCGTCGTCTCTGGGTTGGCGAGCACGACCACCGCAAAGATCCCAAACGTCGAGAGGACGCCCACGGTGGCGACGAGCGTTCGGCGCCCCTGGCGCACGCCCCAGAGCACGAACGGCACTCCCACGAAGAGCACGATCGCCGTGACCAGCGGCGCCACGATGCCGGGGTTGGTCATGAACGAGAGCATGGTGAGCGACGCGCCGATCACCACGAACACCCAGCGGGGCGCCGGGTTCTGTCGAGGGGGGAAGCGGTCGGCCAGCCCGACGACGACGGCGGTCACGATCCCCAGCACGACGGTGGCGAACGGCGTGATCCGGAACGGCCATCGGTATGGTCCGAGCAACTCGGGCCCGATCGTCGCCGCGAACAGGGCCACACCGGAGATGCCGAGGCCGACGCATGCGGCGGGCAGTCGGATCCGGCGCGTGAACAGCACGGCGACTGCGCCGGCCATCAGCCATGAGACGTAGGCGGCTGGCTGATCCAGGTGCTTGAACCCTTGGAACGTGACCGTGAACGGACGTGCCGACGGGCTGAAGCTCATGGCGAGCGCCTCGAGGTGCAATGTGAGAAAGCCACGAGTCTCCAGCGCGGAGATCCGGCGCGTGTAGTCGAGGTACGCCATCGCCACGATCCACGGCACGGCACCGAGGAGGGCTCCACCGAGCAACGAGACGGTCAGCAACCGGAGCTCTCGCAGCCGTCTCCAGCGGTCGGTCCTCAGCCAGGCCACGACGATGATCAGGACGGTCAGGGGATAGGCGAGCAAGGCGAATGGGGATCCCGCGGTGAACACCAGCACGGCGGTGAGCCCAGCGACCACCGCACGCCATGGTCGATCGGGCCGATCCAGTGCCGCCAGCAGCGCGGCGACCGCGACGACGAACCACGCCAGCCCCGGTAGCAAGCTCGTCCAACCGGCCGCATACCAGTACAGGACGCACAGGTTCAAGCCGGCCGTGACGGCCGCCAAGGCGGCGTACGGCGCGGTGGCGCCGAGGGCACGGGCCGCCCAGAAGGCTGCCGCCGTGATGACGCACGCGTAGAACAGCACGATGAGGAAGAGCCGCCACAGCAGGCTGTCGATGGGATCCACAGCCCAGTACGTGAGCAACGTGATCGGGTTGAAGATCCCGTACTGCGGGTCGCCAGCGACGAGTCCCAGGGTCCAGTTCCGTTCGGTGATCCACGGCCAGACGCCCTCTCGCAGCTGGCTTCCCAGATGCGACATCATCGGGAACTCAGAGCTCTCGATGTCGTCGACCAGGAAGAACCCGGAGTTGCGACCGGCGACGATGGCGTAACCGATCGTCACGATCACGAGCGAGGCGGCGAGCCAGGCCAGCGTCGTGAGGCGCGGGTGGCGAACGGCGAAGTTCGCCGGGACTGTCACCGTCTCGGGAACGAGCGGAGACTCGGTCGGCGAGGTGACCGTCATGGTCGTCGGCCGATGGCGACGACTGACAGGCCCGTGGGGAGGTCGACGCGTCGGAGGAGCCGGCGCTCGGCGGCCGCGAGGGTGCGAAGTGTGCCGCCGAGCCCGCCGGCGTTTCGGTCGAGGTCGCTCGATGTCGTGCCCCGCTCGACCACCGCCTTCAGCGCGGCCGGGGGAACGAGGAAGGAGTAGGCACCAGTCGCCCGCTCGATGTCGAAGCCGCTTCTGGCGAGCATCTCGACGAGGTCGCCACGAGAGAAGCGGCGGCCCGTGTGGGTCACGCGGTCGTGAGCCCGGTCGAGGCGGCGCACACCGGGCTCCCAGAGGCAGAGCAGCCCACCGGGCTTGACGACCCTGCCGAGCTCGGCGACGACCGCTGCCGGGGAGGCGATCGAGCGATGGCACAGCATCGTCACGCAGAGCACCGCGTCGAACGCGGCGTCGGGAAACGGCAGCATCCTCGCATCGGTGGCGACGACCTGGCTCTCGGGATGGCGCTCGTGGTGCAGTGTGAGGGCGAGCGGCTCGAAGTCGGCAGCGATGAGCGCGCCCCTCGTCGCCAACCACGCCCCGGTCGCCCCCGTGCCGCACCCGACATCGAGGAAGCGGCCGGCTGCCGGAAGCCGGTCGTCGAGCAGTTCCTGCAGGAGCGCCCTCGTCGAGCCGTACCACCAGTGCGTGTCTTCGGCCTCCGCCATGCGGCGGTACTCGGCGAGCTCCATGACCGCCGCCACGATACGGCGGCTTCATCAGGCACCACGAGGATCGTGGGATACGGCCGGGGACGAACGTAGAGTTCGCCGACCACTATGAGCTGTGTTGACGAGATCGATGTCTCGGGTCGGCGCTGCGTCGTCACCGGTGGGCTGGGGTTCATCGGATCGGCTGTGGTCCACCGCCTGACGGACGCCGGTGCGTCCGTCGTCGTCGTCGATTCGCTCGTGCCCGAGCACGGCGGCGAGCGGTCCAACGTCAACGGGCTCGATGTCGAGGTCCTGGTGGCCGACATCGGTGCCCCCGAGGTCGCCGATGCCGTCGCCGGTGCGGACATCGTGTTCAACGTGGCGGGCCAGGTCAGCCACCTGGCCTCGATGGAGCAGCCGCTGCGCGATCTCGACCTCAACGTGCGTAGCCACCTCGCCTTCCTCGAGACGTTGCGGCGCGTCGCTCCCGACGCGTCGGTCCTGCTCACATCGACGCGCCAGGTGTACGGCAAGCCGCACTACCTGCCGGTCGACGAGAGCCACCCGACCGTTCCGGTCGACGTCAACGGTGTGGACAAGCTCGCATGCGAGCGGTTCCACATGCTGTACGGCGAGCGCTACGACCTGGCGGTGACTGCGCTGCGCCTGACCAACGTGTACGGACCCCGCCAGCACCTCGAGCGCGAGGGCCTCGGGTTCCTTCCGGTGTTCGTCCGCCGCGCCCTGCTCGGCGAGGAGATCGAGCTCTACGGCGACGGCACCCAGCGGCGCGATTGCGTCCATGTCGACGACGTCGTTGACGCCTTGCTGCTGTCGGCGACGACGCCTGACGCGGCCGGCGAGATCCTCAACCTCGGCCACGAGGTGTCGCTGACGCTGGCCGAGATCGCCGAACTGACCCAGCGAGCGGCCGGCGACGAGAGCGGGGTGCGACTCGTGCCGTTCCCGGACGACCTGCTGCGCATCGACATCGGCAGCTTCCACGGCGACTTCTCCAAGGCCAAGCGCATCCTCGGCTGGTCACCGCGCGTGTCGTTCGCCGACGGCATCGAGGCCACCATCCGCCACTTCCGCGATCGCTCGTGGTTCCCGTCGTCGACCTGAAACGGCGGGCCAGTCGGTTCGAGGCGGGGTTCGCCGCAGCGTCGGCGCGGGTCCTCGGCTCGGGCAGCGTGCTGCTCGGACCGGAGCTGGCGGCGCTCGAGCGCGAGCTGGCCGCGGCGTTCGGTGGCGAGGCCGTGGGCGTGTCCAGCGGGGCGAGCGCGCTGCAGCTCGTGTTCGAGGCGCTGGGCATCGGCGCCGGCGATGAGGTCATCGTGCCCGCGTTCACGGCCGTGCCGACAGCGTCGGCGGTCTGTGCGACGGGAGCTGCGCCAGTGCTTGTCGATGTCGATGCGGCGACAGCGACCATCGACCCGGCCGCTGTCGCCGCGGCACTCACGGACCGGACGCGCGCAATCGTCGTCGTCCACCTCTACGGCCGGCCGGCGCCAGTCGGGCCGCTGCTCGAACTCGGCGTGCCCGTGGTCGAGGACGCCGCCCAGGCACATGGCGCGCTCTGCGGCGTCTCGGGCATCGCGGCGGTCTACTCCTTCTACCCGACGAAGAACGTCGGCGGCATCGGCGACGGCGGCGCCGTCGTGACCGCCAACGCTGACCTCGCCGCGACCGTGCGGCGCCGACGGGGTCACGGCCTGACCGAGAACTATCAGCACGTCGACATCAGCCAGAACTTTCGGATGAGCGAGCTCGAAGCCGCCTGGCTGCGCCTGCAGCTCCCCCACCTCGCCGACGACAACCGCCGCCGCCGTGAGATCGCCCGCCGCTACCGCGACGCTGCGCCCGCGCTGCGCTGGCACGCCGACGACCCGCACCACGTCGTGCACCAGTGCGTCTTCCGCGTCGACCAGCGGGAACGTGTGCGCTCGATGTTGTCCGACCGGGGTGTCGCCACGGCGATGCACTACCCCCTCGCTCTGACCCAGCAGCCGGCGTATCGTCACTTCGTCCGCCACGCCTGCCCGGAGGCGGAGGCGTGGGCGGCGGAGTGCGTCTCGCTGCCGTGCTTCCCAGAGTTGACCGACGACGAGGTCGCAGGTCGTGGTGGCGGCACTGCGGGAGATCGCGTGACCCCCCGCAACGCTGAGGTCCGGTCCGTTTCGGCGTTCTTCCCGTGTTACAACGATGCCCTCTCGATCCCGAAGATGGTCCACGACGTCCACGGGGTGCTCGCGGGTGCTGTTGACGAGTTCGAGATCCTCGTCATCGATGACGGTTCGAGCGACGACTCCGTCGCCGTGCTGCACGCACTCCAGGACGAGATCTGCGCGCTGCGCGTCATCGAGCATGAACACAACAGGGGATATGGCGGGGCGCTGCTCTCCGGCTTCGCCGCGGCCAAGCACGATTGGGTCTTCTACACCGATGGCGACGCCCAGTACGACGCGTCCGAGCTGATCCGATGCATCGACGCCGCCCGTCCCGACGTCGACATCGTCCAGGGCTACAAGCTGGGCCGAGGCGACGCCTGGTACCGCAAGGCGATCGGACGGTCCTACCACCACACCGTGCGGCTCCTGTTCGGCCTGCGCGTTCGCGACACCGACTGCGACTTCCGCCTCATCCGGCGCCGGCTCCTCGACTCAGTCGAACTGCTCTCCACGTCCGGCGTCATCTGCGTGGAGATGATGCGCAAGTTCCAGGTCGCCGGTGCCCGTTTCGCCGAGGTCGGCGTCAGCCACTACCCCCGACCCCATGGCAGATCGCAGTTCTTCCGGATCCCGGCGATCGCCCGATCGGCCCGCCAGCTGCTGGGGCTGTGGTGGACCCTGGTCGTAACATCGCGCCGATGAGCGTCCTCGTCACCGGCGGCGCCGGTTACATCGGTTCGCACACCGTGCGAGCACTCCGTGACGCCGGGCGGGAGGTCGTCGTGCTCGACACGCTCGAGCTCGGACGGGTCGACGCGTTGCTCGGTGCGCCGTTCGTGCGTGGCGACATTCGCGACACCGACCTCGTGCATCAGGTCTGCCGTGATCACGGCGTCACGGCGATCGTCCACTTCGCCGCCTACAAGTCCGTGGGCGAGTCGATGCAATCGCCGGGCAAGTACTGGCGCAACAACGTCGACGGCACCGCCGCGCTGGTCGAATCGGCGATGCGCGCCGACGTGAACGACATCGTGTTCTCGTCGTCGTGCTCGGTCTACGGCACGCCAGCCGAGGTGCCGGTGGTCGAGTCGGCGCCGATCGCGCCGGAGAGCGTGTACGCCGACAGCAAGGCGATGGTCGAGCGGATCCTCCACTGGTACGGCGTGACCAAGGGGTTGCGCTCGGCGAGCCTGCGCTACTTCAACGCCGCCGGCGCCAGCCACGACGCGGCGATCGGCGAGGACTGGACGTTCTCGATCAACCTCGTCCCGCTCGTGATGAAGGCCGTGCTCGGTGCCGGGCCGCCGGTGCACGTGTTCGGCGACGACTACCCGACGCCCGACGGGACGTGCATCCGCGACTACATCCACGTCGACGACCTCGCCGAGGCGCACATCCGCGCCATCGACCGACTGTCGTCCGGGTTGCCCAACGGTGCGAGTTCCGTCGCCGTGAACCTCGGGACCGGCGTCGGATCGTCCGTGCTCGACGTGATCCGGGCGACCGAGGCGGTCGCCGGCCGACCCGTTCCACATGAGATCGTCGGCCGCCGCGCCGGCGACCCGATCGCCACGTACGCCGATCCGACGAACGCCGAGTCCGTACTCGGCTGGCGAGCCAAGCAGGGGCTGGACGAGATCGTGGCGTCGGCATACCGCTGGCACTCCAAGGGCTGAGCGTCACACCGCCTGGACGTTCCTGACCCGATCCAGCCAGCCGAGGAGCACGGCGATCGCTCGCGGGTCATGGCGCAGGCGATGTCCGGCACCGACGAACAGGCTCAGCTCGGCGCTGCCGTGGGCCTCGGCGAGCGCCTTGGCGTCGGTGGTCGGCACGCTCTCGTCGTCGTCGCCGTGCATCACGAGCAGCGGCCGCGGGGCGAATCGGCGGGCGGCGTCGACGGGACGGAAGCGGCGGAACGCCCGGCTCCACTCGTCGACGGACACCGGGAACGACGACGAGCGGATCGCCCCGATCTCCCGGGCGTGCTCGAGGAACCGGCGGGGGTGCTCGGCCCAGTCGTCGAAATCGGCACGCGGGCTGAGCAATCCGCACGCGCGCACCCGCGGGTCGTCGGCGCCGACGCAGATGGCGATCGACCCGCCGGTGTTCGTGCCGAGCAGGACGACCTCGGTCGGTGAGCACTCCTGCCGTAGGTAGTCGATCGCCGTGCGCAGGTCGTCGACCCACCCCTGGAGCGAGAAGTCGCCCTGGCTGGTCCCGGTGCCGCGGAAGTTGAACGTCATCGCCGCGTAGCCGAGGTCGTGGGCGATGTGATCGATGAGCTGGGGAAACGTGCCGCCGGAACGGCGCGCGTCGAGCGGTCCGATCGGGAAGCCGTGGCACAGGATCACGCCGGGCCTGGGCTCGTCGCGCCCCGCCGGCACGACGAGGTGGCGGGCGAGCGTGTAGCCACCGGACGTGAACGTGCCGTTCACCGCAACCCTGGCTCTACGACCGTGGGCGCCGGTACCGCCGTCGCCCGCCGGGCTTGGCCGGCCGGTAGCCACGGTTGCGCGCCTCGGCGAGCGTGTCGGGCCCGAAGCAGATCCCGGTCTCGGCGGCCAGCAGCTCCTCGATGGGAGCCGGGTCATCCCACTCATCGAGGTCGTACACGAGCTGCGTGCGCTTGTCACCGACGTACCGCGAGTGCTCGAAGCGAGCCGGACGCTCCATCGCCGCGAACGTAGCGTGTGGTCATGGCCGGGACCGACGAGCGCGAGTGGTTCCACGCCGAGGACCGTGCGTCGTGGCGGCGATGGCTGGCCGCGAACCACGACACATCGCCGGGCGTGTGGCTGGTCACCTGGCGCAAGGCCTCCGGACGTCCGGTGCTGAGCTACGACGACGCCGTCTCCGAGGCACTGGCGTTCGGGTGGATCGACACCAAGGGCGGAAGCGTCGACGATGAGCGCACCCGCCTGATGTTCACGCCGCGGAAGCGAGGCAGCGGCTGGTCCCGCCCGAACAAGCAGCGCATCGATCGACTCGAGGAGGAGGGGCTGATGACACCGGCAGGCGCGGCGATGATCGCTGCCGCCAAGGGCGACGGGTCGTGGACCCTGCTCGACGCCGTCGAGGACCTCGTCGTGCCCGATGACCTCGCCGCCGCCTTCGATCGTCATTCCGGCTCGCGGGCGCAGTGGGACGGCTTCCCGCCGTCGGCACGCAAAGCGATGCTCACGTGGATCGTCACCGCCAAGCGCCCGGAGACACGAGCCACGCGGGTCGAGGAGACCGCATCGCGCGCGGCGCGTGGCGAGCGAGCACGCTGACGTCGAGGTTCCGTGTCGGCTGAGGATCGCTGGACGGTCCTCAGCATCGTCAGAACCGTCTCTTCGCCCGGACGCGAAGAAGGGAGGCGCTGCGGCGCCTCCCTTCTCCACGATTGACTGGGAACTGCTCGAGCCGTTCTACGCCGGGGGGACGAGGTCCGGCAGCTCGATCAGCGGAAGTTGGTGGGATTCACCAGGCGGTCCAGCCTGCCGGCCTAGCGGCCAACCACCTCCAGGGTCCCGTACGAACATTCACTCATGTGTTGGACCACCTCCTTCCTCTGGTGCCATCAGTCAAGCACAGGGAGGCCGGCAGCGCACGGCACGTTTTCGTTACGCCAGCGGGTCGACGACGAACGCCGGGATGCGCTCGCCTGACGCGAGGCCGTCGCGGATCACCGCGGCGGCGTCGAGCGCCTCCTTGATCGTCACGTCCATGTCGAGGTAGCGATAGGTGCCGAGGCGGCCGACGAACGTCACGTCGGGCGCCGCCCGGGCCAGCTCGACGTACTCGACAAGCTGTGCCTTCTCCCGCACCAACCGGATCGGGTAGTACTCGATGTCGCCCGGCTCGTGCAGCCGGCTGAACTCGCGATAGGTCACCGTGCGCTCGTGCGACTCCCACGGCGTGAAGTGCTTGAACTCGGTGATCCGCGTGAACGGCACGTCGGGGTCGCAGTAGTTCATCACCGGGCAGCCCTGGAAGTCGCCGTCGTGGACCTCCTGCTCGAAGTCGAGCGTGCGGTAGCCGAGGCGCCCGTGCTCGTGCCCGAAGTAGGCGTCGATCGGCCCGGTCCACACCACGTGATCGAAGCCGGCGTCACGGCCCAGCGCTGTCGACAGGCGCACCTCGATCGCCGGGTGGTCGAGGATCGCCGCCACGATCGGCGTGTAGCCGTCCTCGGGGATCGCCTGGTACGGGTGGTTGAAGTAGCTGTCGTCGTAGTTGAACCGCAGCGGCAACCGCTGCAGGATCGCCGCCGGCAGGTCGGCCGGCTCGGTCCCCCACTGCTTGCGCGTGTACCCGGCAAGGAATGCCTCGTAGATCTCCCGCCCCACGAACCCCAGGCCCTGATCCTCGAACGACACGACCTCGCCCGAGGCCGGCGGCTCGGCCTTGGCGGCGACGAACGCCCGGGCCTCGTCGGGGCCCATCGTCGTGCCGAAGAACTGGTTGATCGTGTGCAGGTTGACCGGCAGCGAGTACACCCGCCCGCCCGACGTCGCCTTGACCTTGTGGTTGTACGGCCGCATCACACCGAAGCGGTTGATGTAGTCCCACACGTGGTCCCACTGGGTGTGGAAGATGTGCGGCCCGTAGACGTGCAGCATCACATCGGAAGCTTCCTCACGTTGCGTGTGGCAGTTGCCGGCGATGTGGTCGCGCGTGTCGAACACGGTGACGCGGTGGCCGGCCTCGGCCAGCTCGCGCCCGATCACCGCCCCGGAGAACCCGGCTCCAGCGATCCCGATCTCGGCCATCGGGGCAAGATACCGACGGCGGCCGGATCAGATGGTGAAGGCGAGGTTGTCGACGATCTGCTCGCCGAGCGTGCGGTCGCCGTCGATGGTGATCTGGTCGCGGACCGCGGCCGGGTCGATGCGACCACCGCCGAGGCGGGCGAACACACCGGCGGGCATCGTCAGCGTGACGGTCGGCGGCTCCGACAGCTCCTCGACCACGGTGGCTCGTTCGGCCACCTCGACGTCGATGGTCCGGGCGGCCGGGCCGGTCAGCTCGAAGCGCACCTTCGACCCCTGCGGCGCGCCGGCCTTCTTGCCGACGACGTAGCCCATGATCCCGGCGATCTCGTCGAGGGCGACGCGTGCCGCCGGACCGTCCTCACCGCCGGGCCGGCCGACGGCGTCGCGGATGTCCTGCTCGTGCAGCCAGCAGTCGAACACGCGGATGCGCATGAACCGGCCGTACGTGTCCTGCCCCGCCGGCGTGAAGCCGACGGCCTCCCACGCCTCGTCCGTCATCGCGGCCAGCGCCTCGGTGCGGGCGGCGACGCGGCTGCGGAAGCGCTCCAGCACGTCGGCTGGCGACGTCGTCGCGCCATCGCCACGACCCACGCCTCGTTGAAGCGGCCGATGTCGTTGCGCACGTGGGGATGCGACGGTGTCGTCGACGTCACGTCGGGCGCCGGGTCGCCGAGCAGCATCGACTCGGTGCCGACGACGTGGGCGACGACGGCCTTGACGTCCCAGCCGGGCAGGTTCGTCGGCCGCGACCAGTCGGCGTCGTCGAGGCCGGCGAGCAACGCGTCGATGCTCGCCCACACGTCGGTGAGGGCGGCGATGGTCTCGTCCTTTGGCACTGTGGTCATGGCGTCGGGTTCTGGATCGTGCGCCACTCGCGCGCTTCGAGGTACGGGCGGAACGTCTCGGCGATCAGCGCCAGGTCGGCGTGGCCCTTCGGTCGCTGCACCTCGTACAGCTGCGGGAAGCGCAGCCAGCCGAGGACGTACTCCCAGAGGGCGAGCGCTTCGTCGCCGGTCGGCGGGTCGACGACCACCGGGCCGAACAGGCACTGGCCGTCGGGGAAGAACAGCGTCGGCACGCCGAACGCGCCGGCGGTGACGACCTTGTCGTGCTCGGCGCGCACGTCGTCGTGCGTGGTCGGGTCGGCGAGCGCCTCGGCGACGACCGCCGGGTCGATCCCGATCTCGGCGAGCAGCTCCTCGGCGACGTCGCGCCGGTGCGGCTTCAACCCCTCGACGTGCAGCGCACGGCCGGCCCGCTCGTACCACGCGTCGAGCAGCTTCGGGTCCTTCCGCCGCAACAGGGCGCTGATGCGCAGCAGCGACCACCCGTAGGACCACTCCCGCTCCCACGGGTGCTTCTTGCCCTCGACGCGGTTGATCTCCTCGAGGCTGAAGAACTTCCAGCGCACCTCGAGGCCGGTGAGATCGCGGACCTCGCGGATCCACACCGAGGTCTGGTAGGCCCACGGGCACATCACATCGAAGTGGAAATCGACGTGATCAGGCCGCATGGGCCCATCGTGTCAGGTCAGGTCGCTGATGTCGTCGCCGGCGGCTCGCGGCCCCACGGCGCCGATGGCGTCGAGGTACTCGAGGTGCGCCTCGACGACCGCCACGGCGTCGACGTCGTCGAGCAGCTCGACACCCTCCCGCTCTGCTTCACCGAGGAGATAGCCGACGACCGTGTCTTCGTCGATGACGGTGGGCTCGACGATGTCCTGCCGGCGGTCGGTGACGTCGACGGGTTGCAGACCCTTGGCGTGCAGCCAGCGCAGGTGGAACACGAGCAGCCGCTCGACCTCGGCGGGCGTCAGCCGCGCCTGCGTCGCCGGCGGCACGTGGTCGGCGACGAAGTCGACGGCCTCGTCGATGCGGTAGACGACACGCGGTGCGACGGCGTCGAGCCGGTGTGCCTCACGGCCGACGACGACGGCAGCGATCACGAACACCGTCAACGCCGCCAACGCGGCGAACACCCACGTGATCGGCTCCATTGCGGACTAAGTTAGTCCACATGACCAAGACGGTGAACGTCCACGACGCCAAGACGCACCTGTCCAAGCTCCTCGCCGACGTCGAGGCCGGCGACGAGGTGATGATCGCCCGCCGCGGTCAAACCGGTGGCGAAGATGGTCCGCGTACGGAACGCCGGAGCGTGCCGCCGTCGGCTCGTTGAAGCTTCCAGGTCCGCCGATCGATGACTCGGTCTGGGACCCAATGACCGACGACGAAGCGCGTGAGTGGGGCCTGCTCTGAAGGCTCCTGCTCGACACGTCGACTCTGATCTGGGCGACGTCGACGCCAGCCGGATCGAGCAACCGTGCCGCCCGAGCGGCGCTCGACGCCGCAGGACAACGACCGTCTGCGTCTCGGCCGCTTCAGCGTGGGAGATCGCGACCAAGCATCGCCTCGGTCGACTCGAGCAGGCCGCACCTTTGGTCGCCGACTGGGAGCGGCGAGCTGGCCCAGCTCCAGTCCGGCAGACTCGACATCACGGAGGGCACAGCGCTGCGCGCCGGCAGTCGTACGAGGTTGGCCCACGCCGATCCGTTCGACCGGGTCCTCGCCGCCCAGGCCGAGCTGGAGGAGATGATCGTCGTCAGCAGCGACCGCGCCTTCGACCTGTTCCCGTCCGCCGCCTGTGGTGACGCTCAGATGCCGATGCGCTGGGCCAGCAGCTCGCGGTGGTAGGTCGGGTCGCCGAACAGCAGCTCGGAGCTCTTGGCCCGCTTGAAGTAGAGGTGCGCCGGGTGCTCCCACGTGAAGCCGATGCCACCGTGGATCTGGATGTTCTCGGCGGCGGCGTGGAAGTACGCCTCCGAGCAGTAGGCCTTGGCCAGTGAGGCGACGCTGGGCAGCTCGTCGTTGAGCTCGCTGGCGCACCACATGCCGTAGTAGGCGGCCGACTTGGCCGACTCGACCTCGAGCAGCATGTCGGCGCACTTGTGCTTGATCGCCTGGAACGACCCGATCGGCCGGCCGAACTGCACGCGCACCTTGGCGTACTCGACGGCCATGTCGAGCACCTTCTGGGCGCCGCCGACCTGCTCGGCGGCGAGGCCGACGACGACGAGGTCGAGCACCTTGCCGAGCACGTCCCAGCCCTCGCCCTCGGTGCCGATCAGGCGGGCTGGCGTGTCGGCGAACTCCAGCTTGGCCTGCTTGCGCGTCTGGTCCATCGTCGACAGCGACGTGCGGGTGAGGCCTGACGCATCGCCGTCGACGGCGAACAGGCTGACGCCCTTGCCCGTGCGGGCGGCGACGAGGATCAGGTTGGCCAGGTGCCCGTCGAGCACGAAGCTCTTCGTGCCGTTGAGCTTCCACGAGTCGCCGTCGGCGGCAGCCTCCATGGTGATGCCGGCTTCGTCCCACTTGCCGGACGGCTCGGTGAAGGCGACCGTGGCGATCGTCTCACCGCTGGCGATGCCCGGCAGGTAGTCCTTCTTGGCGGCGTCGTCGCCGGCATGCAACAGCGTGGTGCCGGCGAGCACGACGGTGGAGAAGAACGGCGCGGTGAACAGGGCGCGGCCCATCTCCTCGAGCACGATGCCGAGCTCGATGAAGCCGTAGCCGGAGCCGCCGAACTCCTCGGGAATCGACAAACCCTGCAGGCCGAGCTGCTCGGCGGCCTGCTTCCAGACACCCTCGTCGTAGCCGTCCTCGGTCTCCATCAGCTCACGGACGGCGCTCTCCGGGCTCTTGTTGTCGAGGAACGCGCGGACGGTCTTGCGCAGCTCTTCCTGCTCGTCGGTGAAGGCGAAGTTCATGGCCGGCAGTATGCCGGGCTTGCGCTGGCATCGCAATCGTGCTTGTGTACACATGTGTCCACACAATCGGTCCGGGCCTTGCGAGTCCGACCTCGCGGCGGCCGTGCGCCGAGCCGGGGAGCGGCGAGCGCATCATCGTCACCGTCAGCGGTCGACCCGTCGCCCAGCTCGGCCCGCTCGACGACCCGGTGCCGGGTGCCGTGATCCCGCCCCGACGCACGTCGACGTGGCGCCCGCCGGCGCCCGTGCCGGTGTGGTCGGGCGTGCGCATCGACCGCGCCCTCGCCGACGTGCGATGAGCGAGCGCAGCGAGCTCATGCCGGCCTCGCGAGCGCCAGCGAGCAGGACGGCGATGGGGTACGGGGGCGCAGCCCCCGCGGATCGATGAGTGTCGCCCTCGACACCAGCGCCCTGCTCGCCCTCGCCGTCGACGGCGCCCAGCGCGCCGTCGTGCTCGGCGCCCTGGACGGCGACACCGTGTGGAGCGCGTCGGCGTTGGCGCTCGCCGAGGCGCTTCCGGCGATCGACCGGCTGACCGACGAGGCCGTCCTGCGCCTCGACCTCGAGGACGCCGTTCGGCTGGCGTGGGATCACCTCCACGTCGTCCCCGTCGACCAGCGTTGCCTCGATCGCGCCGCCGCCCTCGCCCGCGAGCAGCCGGTTCGCCTCTCCAGTGCGATCCACCTCGCCGCCGCCGAGCGCGTGTCGGCCCCCGTGCGCTTCGTGACGTTCGATCCGGCCCAGATCGGCGTCGCGCTCGGTCTCGGCTTCGACGTCGTGTCCACCTGAGGGCGGAGTCACCGAGCCCGTCCTGGGGCCGACGACGACGCGAGAGGCCAGTCGTACACTCGACGCGTGGAGCTGCGGCGACGGTTGCGCGTCGACCTCGCTCGACCGGAGGTACCCACCGGCCGCGACGAGCTCGGGTTCCTCGTCGGCACCGCGCTGGTGATCCTGGTGGTGTCTCAGATCGTCGATCCGGGCGACGCCGTCGACCTGCTCCTCGTCGCTCCCGCCGTGCTGGCGTTCGTTCTGCGCGGACTCGTGCCACGACTGCCGGCGGAGGTCTTCGCTCTGCTGGTGATCGTGCCCGTCACCGTCGCCGTCAGCCGCGACGGTGCCTTGGAGGGGACCTTCTTCCTCGTCGTCATGATGACGTTCTCGGCGACGTCCCAGCTGGAGTCGCTGACCCGAGCGGCGATCGTCACGCTCGCCGCGGCATCGGTGGCATTGATCGTGGCCGAGGTGCTGGCGCCCGACTCGGGCATCCTCTGGGAACCCTGGGCGATGGCCAACGTGTTCGTCTTCGCCCTCGGCAGGACCCACGTCCGCCAGCGTCACTTGATCGACCAGCTCGAGCGCGCCCGGCAAGCACTCGCCGACCAGGCCGTCGCCGAGGAACGGCGGCGCATCGCCCGCGAGCTGCACGACCTCGCCGGGCACACGCTGGCGGCAGTGTTGCTGCACGTCACCGGGGCGCGCCACGTGCTCCATCGCGGCGACGTCGACGAGGCCGAGCGCGCCCTGGCCGACGCCGAGATCGTCGGCCGAGCCAGCCTCGACCAGATCCGCGCCACCGTCGCCTCGCTGCGCACCGAGGAGCGGGGAACCGACCCGTCGCTCGCCGGTGTCGCCGACCTGCCGGCCCTCGTCGAGGACTACCGGCGGGCCGGGCTGACGATCGACTCGTCGATCGACGCCGCGAGCCGTCCGAGCTCAACGGACCGATCGGCACGGCGGTGCACCGCGTCGCCCGGGAGGGTCTGGCCAACGTCGCCCGCCACGCCCCCGGCAACCACGTCACCCTCTCGGTCGATGTCGAGGCCGACGTCGTGCGCCTCGTCGTCGTCGACCGCGGCAGGGCGGCGACACCGCCGGATCCCGACTCGGCGCAGTTCGGTCTCGTCGGCATGGCCGAGCGGGCGCGGGCGCTCGGCGGTCAGTTCGAGGCCGGACCCACCGACGACGGGTGGCGCGTCGAGGTCCGCCTGCTCGTGTCGCCGTGATCCGCACGATCATCGTCGACGACCAGCCGGTCGTGCGAGCAGGTGTTGCCCGCATCCTCGGACCCGACGACGGCTTCGAGGTGGTCGCCGAGTGCGGCGACGGCGACGAGGTCCTCGACGCCGTCGACCGACACCGGCCCGACCTGGTGCTGATGGACATCCGCATGCGCCGGGTCGACGGCGTCACCGCCACGCGCAGCCTCGCTGCCAGGGCGCGACGCGCCGCCGGTGCTCGTGCTGACGACGTTCGACGACGACGACGTGCTGTGGGACGTGCTCGACGCCGGCGCCGCCGGGTTCGTGCTCAAGGACGCCTCGGCGGAGGACCTGATCGCGGCCAGCCGGGCGGTGGCCAACGGCGGCGCGTGGCTCGATCCGAAGGTCGCCCCGCGAGTGCTGGGCGCGTTCCGGTCGAACGTGCGGCCGCGGCTCGCCGAGGCGGCGCGCGTCGACGCGCTCACCGAGCGCGAGCACGACGTGCTGCGGCTGATGGCTCGAGGTGCCATCAACTCGGAGATCGCCGCCACGCTGTTCGTCAGCGAGCCGACCGTGAAGAGCCACGTCGGCGCCATCTTCACCAAGCTCGGCGTGCGTGACCGCGCCGCGGCGATCGTCTTCGCCTACGACCACGGCATCGTCGACCCGCAGTAGGAGCCGCTGAAGCGACCACGGTCGGATGCGCCGGTGCCGGGCGCGTGCCCACGATCGACGCATGACGACGATGACTGCACCAGTCGTGGAGGTCGACGGCCTCGTCAAGCGCTACGGCGATGTCGAGGTCGTCAGCGACGTCCACTTCAGCGTCGGGCGCGGCGAGCTGTTCGGCCTGCTCGGCACGAACGGCGCCGGCAAGACGACCACGGTCGAGATCCTCCAAGGCCTGCGTCGATCCGACGCCGGCACGGTGCGCGTGCTCGGCCTCGACCCGGCCGGGGCCGGCGACCAGTTGCGCCGCCGCATCGGCGCCCAGCTGCAGGACGCCGCCCTGCCCGAGCGGATGCGCGTGGGAGAGGCGCTGGCGCTGTTCGCCGCGCTGCACCCCGCTCCTCGCCCGACGAGCGAGCTCGTCGAGGAGTGGCAGCTCGGCGACATCCTGCGCCGGCCCTTCGCCGCGCTGTCCGGCGGCGAGCGCCAGCGGCTGTTCGTCGCACTCGCCCTCGTCGGCCGCCCCGAGCTGGTGTTCCTCGACGAGCTGACCCAGAACCTCGACCCGATGGCCCGGCGCCACACGTGGGACGTCGTGCGTCACGTGCGCGACGCCGGAACCACGGTCGTCCTCGTCACCCACGACGTCGAGGAGGCCGAGCGGCTGTGCGACCGCATCGTCGTGATGGACCACGGGCGGGTCGTCGCCGACGGCACGCCGGCGGCGATCGTCGACGAGCTCGGTGGCTCGGCCACCGTGCGCTTCACCGATCCGGAGATCGACGTGCGCACGCTGCGCACGCTGCCCGGCGTGGCGGCCGCGCGCCGGCACGGGCCGGAGGTCCGCGTGGAGGGGAGCGGGCCGCTGCTGGCCTTCGTCGGCGCCCACCTCGTCGCCGCCGGGCGTCCCGCACTCGATCTGCGCGTCGATCGCCCCTCGCTCGAGGACCGCTTCGTCGCACTCACTGAACAGCGTTCCCCGGCCACGCAGGCCGTTGCTGGCCGCTCGCTCGCTAGCGCTCGCTCACTCGCATCGTCGAAAGGATGAACCAACATGAAGAACGTCGCTGAACTCGTCCGCATGGAACTGCGGCTGCTGCGCCGGGAGCCCGGCGTCCTCGTCGGGCTGATCGGGTTCCCGGTCGTCACCGTGCTCGTGCTCGCCGGCGTCTTCGGCTCGACGCCCGATCCGGACTTCGGCGGGGTGGTGCCGAGCGAGCACTACGTCGTCGGCTACGTCGGCGTCGTGCTCGCCTCGATGGGGCTGATCACGCTCCCGGCGATGCTCGCCGAGCGCCGCGAGCGCGGCGTGCTGCGTCGATACACGGCGTCTGGCGTCAGCCCAGGGATGCTGGTCGCCTGCCACATCGTCGTCGGGGCGATCATCGGGACGATCGCCAGCGCCCTCGTCCTCGTCGTCGGTGGCCTGATCTACGGCATCCCGATGCCTGAGGACCCGCTCGCCGCCGCCGCATGGTTCGCTGCCGGGCTCGCCTGCTTCATCGCCATCGGTGGCGCGCTCGGCGTGCTGATGCCGAGCGCTCGGGCGGCCGCGGCGATCGGCAACCTCGTCTTCATCCCGATGTTCCTGCTCGGTGGCGGCGGGCCGCCCCGCGACGTGATGACCGGACCGATGCAGACCATCTCCGACGCCATGCCGCTCAGCCACCTCGTCGGCGGCCTGCGCCAGTCGTGGCTCGGGGCGACCGACGACCCGCACGTCCTGCTGTGGCCGGTCGCCGTCGCCGTCGTCGCCACGGCGCTTGCCGTGCGCGCCGCCGGGCGCGCGACACTGGCGAGATGACGATCATGGCGTTCCCCGGCCACGCAGGCCGCTGCGAGCCGCTCACTCGCTGGCGCTCGTTCGCTCGCATCACGCAGAGGATGTACCGATGACCACGTTGCACTGGGTCAACGCCGACGTCGAGGTGCACAAGGTCGTCGTCGGGCCGTACGAGAACAACGTGTTCGTCGTGCGCTGCCGGCGGACCGGCGACGCCGTGCTGATCGACGCCGCCAACGAGCACGAGCAGCTGCTCGAGCTGTGTCAGCGGCTCGGTGTGCGTCGGGTGCTCGAGACGCACGGCCACTGGGACCACATCCAGGCGGTGCCGGCGATCCGCGAGGCCGGCTACGAGGTGGCCGTCACCCAGCTCGACGCCCCCAAGCTGAAGGACGTCGGCTACGACGCGTTCATCGAGGACACCGACGTCGTCGAGGTCGGCGACCTGCGCCTGGAAGCGATCCTCAATCCCGGCCACACGCCGGGGTCGATCTCCTTCCACGTGCACGGCACGCCGTTGCTGTTCTCCGGCGACACGCTGTTCCCCGGCGGGCCGGGCAACACGTCGTTCGACGACGCCGACTTCGGCACGATCATCCAGTCGATCGAGTCGCGCCTGTTCACGTTCCCCGACACCACCGTCGTCCTCCCCGGCCACGGCGTCGACACCACCATCGGCGCCGAACGCCCCCACCTCGACGAGTGGATCGCCCGCGGCTGGTGATTCTGACGACGATGGGGATCGCAGAGCGATCCTGAGACGACGCGGAATCCCGTGCGCTACGACGAGCGGCCGGTCGACGACACGCCGCTGCACACCGAGGAGCTGCCGGCGACGCCGGTGCGTGATCGCAACATCCCGGCGACCGCCTGGATCGAGGCACCCGACGACCTCCTGGCGCTCGGCGACGACCTGCCCGGCCTGCCAGTCGCCGAGTACAAGCGCCGCATCGGCCCCTGGTTGCTCTGGCGCGCCGGGCCTGCGTCGGGCGGCGACGCGCGGTACTGGGCGTGTCGCGCCGGCGAACCGACGCTGGCGTTCACGCTGCGCCTGCATCCGGACGGCACGGCGGAGGGCGTCGGCCCGAGCGGGACGATGCACCGGCGGTTCCGGGCGTGGAAGGAGGACCTCCGCGACTCCGTGTCGGCTGCGGATCGCTGAGCGATCCGCAGCATCGTCAGAACGGCGAACCGGGAATTAGCACTATGCGCGTAGTGATAATCGGGACGTACACTTTCTGGTATGAGTGAGCTGTTCCGGGTGGAGGGGCTCTGGGCGGCACCCGTCGTCGACAGCAGCGTCACCGGGGGCGCCGACCCCGAGCCGATCCTCAAGGGCCTCGACCTGGCTGTCGGCGCCGGCGAGGTGCACGCCATCATGGGTCCCAACGGCTCGGGCAAGAGCACGCTCGCCGCCTCGCTCATGGGTTCGCCCGAGTACCAGGTCACGGCCGGCACGGTCATGTTCAAGGGCGACGACATCACCGTCTGGCCCACCGACGAGCGGGCCAAGGCGGGCATGTTCCTCGCCTTCCAGTACCCCCAGGAGATCCCCGGCGTCTCCAGCATCCAGTTCCTCCGCCAGGCGCTCTCGGCGCGCAAGGGCATCGACCTCTCCGTGCTCGAGCTGCGCGTGTCGGCGATGGAGTGGATGCAGCGCCTCGGCATGGACTCCTCGTTCGTCGACCGCTACCTCAACGAGGGCTTCTCCGGCGGTGAGAAGAAGCGCAACGAGATCATGCAGATGGCCATCCTCGAGCCGGCGCTGGCGATCCTCGACGAGACCGACTCCGGTCTCGACATCGACGCGCTGCGGGTCGTGGCCAACGGCATCCACGAGGTGCGCGCCGACCGCCCGGACATGGGCGTCGTGCTGATCACCCACTACCAGCGCCTCCTCGACGAGCTGGCCCCCGACCACGTGCACGTGCTGATGGACGGGCGCATCGTGGCGACGGGAGGGATGGAGATCGCCGAGACGCTCGAGCGCGACGGCTACGAGGCCTTCCGAGTGGTGGCTGCGTGAGCGTCGACATCACCACCGAGCTCGACACCGCCACCGTCAAGGCGCAGTTCCCGCTGCTCCAGCGCCAGCTCGACGGCGCCCCGATCCACTACCTCGACTCGGCCAACTCGTCGCAGAAGCCGCAGTGCGTCATCGACGCCATGAGCGAGTTCACCGAGACCAGCTACGCCCCGATCAACCGCAGTGCCTACCGCCTCGCCGCCGATGCGACCGACGCCTACGAGGCCGCTCGGGCCAAGGTCGCCGGCTTCGTCAACGCCGGCCACGCCGACGAGATCGTGTTCACCAAGAACGCCACCGAGGCGCTCAACCTCGTCGTCCACTCGTGGGGTCGGGCCAACCTCTCCCCCGGCGACGTCGTCGTGCTCACACACATGGAGCACCACGCCAACATCGTCCCCTGGCACCAGCTCGCCGCCGAGCGCGGCATCGAGTTGCGCTGGATCCCGCTCACGGCCGACGGCCAGCTCGACCTGACCGACCTCGACCGCCTCGTCGACGGCGCCAAGGTCGTCTCCGTCACGGCGATGAGCAACGTGCTCGGCACGCTCACCCCGGTCACCGAGCTGTGCGCCGCCGCCCACGCCGCCGGCGCCCTCGCCGTCGTCGACGCCTGCCAGTACGTGCCGCACAACGCCACCGACGTGCAGGCATGGGGTGCCGACTTCGCCGCCTTCTCCAGCCACAAGATGTGCGGCCCGTCGGGCATCGGCGCACTGTGGGGACGGCCCGAGCTGCTCGACGCCACGCCCCCGTTCCTCGGCGGCGGCAACATGATCGCCGACGTGCGCCTCGACGGGTTCACCGCCGCCCCGGTGCCCGCCAAGTTCGAGGCCGGCACCCCGCCGATCACCGAGGCGATCGGCTTCGGCGCGGCCGTCGACTTCCTCCAGTCGCTGGGCATGGATGCCGTCCGCCAGCACGAGGTCGACGTGACCACGTACGCGCTCGACACGCTGACCGAGCGGTTCGGCGACGACATCTCCATCCACGGCCCGCGCGACGTCACCCGCCGCGGCGGCGTGCTCAGCTTCGCCTTCCGCGACCTGCACCCCCACGACGTCAGCCAGGTGCTCGACCAGCACAACGTCTGCATCCGCGCCGGACACCACTGCGCCAAGCCGCTGATGCGCGAGCTCGGCGTCGCTGCCACGGCCCGCGCCAGCTTCTACCTGTACAACGACCGCGACGACGTCGATGCGCTCGCCGACGCGCTCGACGGCGCCTCCGACATCTTCGGCTTCTAGGAGCAACTGCATGCCCGGTCTGGAAGACCTGTACCGCGAGATCATCCTCGACCACTACCGCGCGCCGCGCAACCGCGGCGAGCTGCCGACGCCCCCCGCCGTCGTCGCCCAGGGCCACAACCCGCTGTGCGGCGACGAGATCACCGTGTACCTGCAACTCCTCGGCGACGTGGTCGGCGACGTCAAGGTCGGTGGGCAGGGCTGCTCGATCTCGCAGAGCTCGGCGTCGATGATGACGCAGGCGATCAAGGGACGCAGCGTCGACGAGGTGCGCGCCCTCGTCCGCCGGTTCAAGGGGATGATGTCGATCGAGGATGCCGAGGGTGCTGACCCCAACGGCGATGGCGAGGCCGTCGCCCTCGGCGACCTCGAGGCGCTGCAGGGCGTCGTCAAGTTCCCGGTGCGCATCAAGTGCGCCACGCTCGCCTGGAACACCCTGCTCGAGGCCCTCGACCAGCCGACGTCCGTCTGACATCCGCGATGGACTCGATGCCGAGGAGCGAGCGCGCGCCGGTCGGGCGATCCGCGACCTCGGCCACGCCTTCGTCGGCCACTACGCATCGCCGGAGCTGCTCGACGAGGTCGCCTCGACACTCGACGATCTGACGTGCCGGCTCGACGCCGGTGAGCCACGCGACCGGGCGATGGTGCGCTCCGAGCGAGGAGTGGAAGCGCGGCGTCAGCGATGCCACCGGCCGGCTGGAGAGCTACGACGACCGGCCGTTCTCCGGCCGGTCGAGCCCGTGGGGCGTCGACCTCGAGGTGCACCGCCACGGCGACGAGATCGAGGCGCGGTGCACGCTGCGCGCCGCCCACGAGGGAGCGCCGGGACGGTCGCACGGCGGTGTCGTCGCCGGCCTGTTCGACGACGTGTTCGGCTTCGTGCTCGACGTCGTCGGCGAGCCCGCGTTCACCGGCGAGCTGACGATCCGCTATGTGGGGCCGACACCGCTGCACCGGCCGATCGCCTGCCGCGGCCGCGCTCGCCGGACGGGAGGGTCGCAAGCTGTTCATCGAGGGCGAGCTCGTCGACCTCGAGACAGACGGCCAGCCCGTCGTCGCCCGCGGCCGCTCCATCTTCATCACCGTCGATCCGGCCGTCTTCGCCGAGTCCACCGCCAAGCTCCCCGCCCCACCCGACGAGGACTGAACCGGCCGTGTCCCGAATGTGGCCAGTCAGCGCTTCAGGTCGGTGACGGTGGCGCCGCTGGCGCGGACGAGGTCGTCGGGGCGCAGCGGGAAGACGTCGTGCCACGTGCCGGCGGCCGCCCACACCTCGTCGTAGGTGAGCAGGTCGGGGTCGACGAACGCTGTCAGCGTCGTGGCGTGGCCGAACGGCGGCACACCGCCGATCGGGAAGCCGGTCACCGAGCGCACGGTGTCGGCATCGACCCGCGCGCACGACGAGCCGCCGGCCGCCGCGGCCAGCTTCGACTCGTCGAGCTGGTTGGCGCCGCTGACGAACGCCAGCACGACCTCACCGTCGACGGCGAAGATCAGGCTCTTGACGATCTGGCCGACGTCGACACCGATCGCCGCCGCCGCGTCGGCCGCCGTCTTGGCGCCGTCGGGGAAGCGCACCGGCTCGATCGCCAAGCCGGCCTCGTCGGCGGCGTCGACGACGCGGCGGACGTTCGGATGGACGTCGGTCACGGATCGCGCACGGTAGCGGGACCACCCAACGCCATCACGAACGCGCCGACCAGCGAGCAGCACCCGGCGACGATGTACGACGTGCGGTAGCCGCCGGCGTTGTCGTACAGCCAGCCGAGCAGCAGCGGCCCACCGGCCACGCCGAGCACGCTGATGAACTGCGCCCGGCTGAACAGCCGCGGGTAGTCGAGGACGCCGAAGCGCTCGGCGATCAGCAACGGCTGGAGCATGAGGATGTTGCCGATGGTGCAGCCGAACACGATGATCGCGGCGAACAGCGCCAGCGTCGTCTCGGCGAACGCCAGCGCGCCGAGCGCCAGCGCCTGGACGGCGGCGAGGCCGACGGTGAACCCGGCCATCGGCAAGCGAGCGACGACGCGACCGCCGAGGAGTCGGGCCACGACGGACATGCCGGCAACGAAGATCGTCGCCAGGGCAGCGGCGCTCTCGCCGGCACGGTCCTCGACGAGCTTGACGAGTTGCTGGATGCCGCCGACCTGTGAGCCGAGGACCAGGACGTAGGCGATCGTGCTGGCGATGAAGAAGCGGGTGCGCACGGCCTCGGCGAACGGTGTGCCCGTCGCGACGTACGCGGGCACGTCCTGGCTCACCCGCTCGCCGTCGGGCATCCAGCCGAGGGCCGCTGGCTCTGGGCGCACGAGCCACAGGGCGAACGGCACGATGCCGAGCACCCAGACGACGCCGAGGATCGGCGTCGACGTCGCCAGGCCGTGCTCGTCGATGAGCCACTTGGCGACGGGCGTGAGCAGGATGCCGCCGGCGGACAGGCCGGTCGACGCCACCGACAGCGCCACCGAAC
This sequence comes from uncultured Acidimicrobiia bacterium, assembly GCA_963822875.1. Lineage (GTDB taxonomy): Bacteria > Actinomycetota > Acidimicrobiia > Acidimicrobiales > Ilumatobacteraceae > JALZMG01. Next base: position 214,922 of record CAWGJK010000001.1, read on the forward strand.
GGCGCACGTGGTACCACCGCGTGACGACCGTCGTGACCGGCACGAGGCCGGCAGCGGCGAAGCCGAGGGCGAACACGGAGTACACCGCGTAGAGCTGCCAGCGCTGCTCGACGTGGCCGAGCACGGCGAGCGCCGCCCCGCCCAAGACGCCGCCGGCGACGATCGGGATGCGCACGTCCCGGCGGGCGATGACGCGAGCGATGTACAGCCCGGCCACACCCGACGACGACGAAGAACACGGTCGTGGCGAGCGAGATCGAGGCGACCGGCCAGTCCCGCTCGCGGGTGAACGCGTTGAGGTAGACGGCGAGCCCGTAGAACCCGAGCCCGGAGGAGACGGCGAGGACGATGAAGCAACCGGTGACGACGCGGGTGCCGGGGAAGCGATCGGTGCGCCGCAGGGCAGCGGTCGTCACCGCGAGCGCCTCAACCGAGCAGGCCGTCGATGGCCGCGGCGAGGTCGCGGTCGCTGTCGGTCACGGTGCCGCCGGCGGAGTGCGTCGACAGGGCGATGTCCACGGTGTTCCAGGAGTTCGACCAGTCCGGATGGTGGCCCTTGGACTCCGCCAGCAGGGCAACCCTCGTCATGAACGCGAACGCCTCGGAGAAGTCGGCGAACTGGAAGCGCCGGCGCAGCGCACCGTCACGCTCGACCCATTCATCGTCGGTCGGCATGCGAGCGACACTATGTCGGAGGCGCGTATTCCGCCGAGTGCGGAGACCCTCATCGGTACGCTCGGAGTTCGTGGGCGGACCGCGTCACAGCTTCGTGAGCTACTCCCACGTCGACGCCGAGATCGTGGGACGGCTCGAGCGCGACCTCGAAGGGCTCGGGTGGGCGGCGTGGTGCGACCGCGAGTTGAGCGGCGGCCAGCGATGGTGGGACGGCATCCTCGACAACATTCGCCAGTGCGACGCCTTCGTGTTCGCCATGAGCGCGTCGTCACTGCGCTCCCCGGCGTGCCAGCGCGAGCTCGAGTACGCCACCGCGCTCGGCAAGCCGGTGCTTCCCGTGCTCGTCGGCGAGCCGGTGCCGGACGGCCTCCTGCCGCCGGTGCTCTCCGAGACCCAGCGCGTCGACGTGCGCACCGGCGACGCGGCGGCGGCGATCGCGCTCGGGCGGGCGCTGATGCAGGTACCACCGGCCTCGCCGCTCCCGGACCCGCTGCCTGAACCGCCCGCCGTCCCCGTCACCTATCTCGCCGACCTCAAGGCGCGCGTCGAGCAGCCGTCGCTGGCCCCCGAGGAGCAATGGCGCCTGTTGACCGAGTTGGAGGAACGGCTGACGCGCCCGGAGGAGGCCGAGGCGGCGCGCACACTCCTGCAGCACTTCGCCGACCGACCCGACCTGATGCAGGGCGTGGCGGCGACGGCGGCACGCGTGCTCGACGACGGGGCGACGCCCACGGCGAAGACCGTCGCCGAGACCCCACCGCCACGACGGCGCCGGACGAGGTGGATCGCCCTCGCCGCCGGCGGAGTCGCCGTCGCCGCAGTGGCCGCCGGTGCGTTCGTCGTGCTCGGTGGTGGCGACGACGACGAGCCGACACTCGCGATGTTCTGCGACCGCAGCCGCAGCGCCGACGCCGCCACCGATCGGGCGAGCGCGTACCTGCTCACCCCGGAGGCCGACCCCGCCGAGGTCGAGCGGCTCTTCGAGTCCGCCTCGTCGGAGATGGATGCCGTCGCTGTGGCAGCCGTCCCGGACATCGAGTCGGCGACCGAGGGTGTCCAGACGGCGTACGAGCGCCAGGCCGAGGCCCTCGCTGATCACGACTGGAACTTCGCCGGCGCCGCCGTCGACTTGTTCGCCATCATCACCGATCCCCAACTCGTCGCCGACGACGCCGAGTTCGGCGAGTTCGTCGGCGAGCAGTGCTCGGTCAACTGGGCCGAGGTCGGTGGTTTCACGGATGTCTCGACCGCTGCCGAAGGGCTGAGCACCGCCTTCGCCGGGTTCCTCGGCGTCGCTGTGACCGCCGGCGAGGCCGAGTGCGCGGCTGGCATCCTGTCGTCGGAGATCGACGGCGACCGGCTGCTGGCCCTCTACGGCCAGCCGGTCGGCACGACTCAGGCGGAGAGCCTTCTCCTGGCGGCGGCCATCGACGAGTGCGTCGAGACCGAGCGACTGGCACCCGGCTTCGCCGCTGTCAACTTCGACCTGCCCGGCGTGTCGGAGGAGCAGCAGCTGTGCCTTGCCGAAGGTGTCCTCGACACGATCGGTCTCGAGGTGTGGGCGGCGACGACGGTCGGCACGCCGGAGGTCATCGAGCAGCTGACCACCGCTGCCGAGGGCTGCGACGTCGACCCGCGGTCGGTGCTCCCGCTGATCGGCGGGTAGCGCGTCAGGGTTTGGCGAACAGCTCGTCGAGCGAGCCCGGGCCGCACGACCGGGCGCTCGCCTCCCGGCTTGCCGTCGTCCTCGGCGAACGCGGCGTAGCCGGATGCCTCCAGCTCGTCGGCGAGCTCGGGGCCACCCTGGGCGACGATCTGGCCGCGCACGAGGATGTGCACCTGGTCCGGGCGCAGCTCGGTGAGCAGGCGGTTGTAGTGGGTGATGGCCAGCACACCGAGGCCCGGCTCGCCGTCGACGGGTTCGGTGGCTGCCTCGATGCGCCGGGCGCATGCCCGCAGGGCGTCGATGTCGAGGCCGGAGTCCAGCTCGTCGAGGATGGCGATGCGCGGCCGCAGGACGGCGAGCTGCAACGTCTCGTTGCGCTTGCGCTCGCCGCCCGACAGATCGACGTTGACCGAGCGGTGCAGCAGGCGCTCCTCCAGCCCGATGCGTCCAGCTTCCTCGAGCAGCAGCTCGTCGAGCCCGTCGATGTGGCCGCCACGAGCGGTGAGCGCCTCGCGCAGCATGTCATCGACGGCGACGCCGGGCACCTCCGTCGGGTACTGCATCACCAGGTGCAGGCCGGCGGCGGCGCGCTCCCAGGTGGGCATGGCCAGCACGTCGACGCCGTCGAGCGTGACGGTGCCCTCGATCGCCTCGTAGCCGGGCTTGCCCATCACGATCGCCGAGAGCGTGCTCTTGCCCGCACCGTTGGGACCCATCACGGCGTGGACCTCGCCGCTCGACACCGTGAGGTCGATGCCGCGCAGGATCTCCTTGCTGCCGACGGCGGCGCGCAGCGAGCGGATCTCCAGGGTGCTCACGCGCTCACCTCCACCTGACCGTCGACGACCTGCGCTCGGTAGACCGCCACGGGCTGGGTGGCCGGAAGCGTGATCGGCTCGCCGGTCTCCAGGCTGAACGTGCTGCCGTGCTTCGGGCACTCCAGCTCCTTCTCGTCGCACCACACCTCGCCCTCCGACAACGAGACGTTGGCATGGCTGCACACGTCGCTGATGGCGTAGACGTCATCGTCGATGCGCACGACAGCGACGGCGACACCGTCCACCATGACGCGGCGCACGCTGCCTGGTGTGAGCTCGTCGAGCGGGAACGACACCGTCGCCATCACGCCACCCCGGTGAGAGCTCGATCGAGGTCGAGCTTGGCCGACACGCGGCGGCGGAGGTCGTCGGCGAGCGGACCGACCGGCAACTGGTCGAGCACCTCGTCGAAGAAGCCGAGCACGATCAGCCGCTCGGCGATCTGCGTCGGGATGCCCCGGCTCTCGAGGTAGAAGCGCTGCTCGGGGTCGATCGGCCCGACGGCCGAGGCGTGGCTGCACTTGACGTCGTTGGTCTCGATCTCCAGGTTCGGCACGCTCTCCGCCCACGCCCCCGCGCTGAGCGTGAGGTTGCGGTTGGTCTGGAACGCCGACGTGCCGCGAGCGTGCTTGCGGATCTTGATCAGGCCGGTGTAGACGCTGCGCGAGCGGTCCTGCACGGCGCCCTTGAACAGCAGGTCACTGGTGGTGTGCGGGGCGTCGTGGTCCTGGATCGTGCGGAAGTCGTGCATCTGGTCGCCGCCGGCGAAGTACAGGGCGACCTGGCGGGTGCTGCCGCCGGCACCGGAGATGCGCGCTTCGGTGCGCACCCGGGCGTAGTGCCCGCCGAGGGCGACGGTGCCCAGGGTGACCGTCGAGTCGCGGTCGCCGACGGCCTGCTGGTGGCCGATCTGCCACGCCGTGTCGGCCAGTTCGTTGACACCGAGGTAGCTGACCCGCGCCGCCTGCGCCGCGCGCACCTGCAGCACGGGCACGGCGAGCACGGTGTCGCCGGCGGCCGACGTGAAGCGTTCGACCACCGTCACGTCGCTGTTCGGCCCCGGCGTCGATGACGAGTCGGGGGAACACTGCCGTGCCGTCGCCGGCGATCTCGTGGGTGACGATGATCGGATCGGTCACGGTGATGCCCGCTGGGACGCGGACGACGATGGGGGCGACGAACGCCGTGTTCAGCTCGGCGAACACGTCGGGTGCCGCCCAACCGATGACGTCGGGGAGGTCGGGCAGATCGGCGACGACGCAACCGGATGGATCCTCGATCGTCGTGGTCGCCGTCGCCGGCGTGAACCGGTCGAGGTCGAGCTCGTCGACGCGGCTGTAGCGCCAGATCTCCTCCGCCGGCGTCGGCCACGCTGCCGCTGCGGCGCGCTCGGCGGCAGCGGCGCGCTGGTCGGCGAACCGTCCGTCGACGGCGCGCGCGGCATCGGGGGAGAACGCCTGCATCGAAGGAATTCTACCTACGCGCGTAGGGGAAACTCAGAGCGACGGCGCTCAGCGCGGGAACCAGCGGCGCCAACCGCGGCGCTTGCGTGCCTGCTCGGCCTCGACCTCGGCGCGCACGCGGTCGCCGACCGACAGCAGGTGGTTCTCGGCCTCGTCGAGGAGCGCCGCAGCGGTGCCGTCGGCGACGCTCTCCGGCTCGTCCGGTGTGGGCGGGGCGGTCAGCGAGCCGTGGGTCCAGGCGACGGCGGCCAGCCGGCGCTCGTACTTCGGGCAGTTGTCGGGGCAGCGCCACGGCGCGTCGGGCGCGAGGTCGAGATCACACTTGCGGACCGTGTCACCGTTGGCGTAGGTCCGGCTCTCGAAGTGCTTGCACTCCTGGCGCATCGGCATCGCCATCAAGCGTAAGGGCTTCTGGCGCCGGCGGGCGGTCGGCCGGGAGGTAGCGCTTGACGATCAACGCCGCGACGAAGGTGACGCACGCCCCGACGATCGCGGCGAGGTGCAGCCCGTCGACGAATGACTCGCGGGCGATGTCGAGGAGCGGCTGCGCCGGGATCAGGCCCTGCTCGATCAACCCGATGACACCGCCGATGCTCCCCTCGACGATCTCGCGGGCCTGTTCCGGCAACTCGGCGGCGGCCGACTCGACGCCCGACGTGTACTGGCCGGCGAGCAGCGATCCGAGCACGGCGACACCGAGCGCGCCGCCGAGCTCGCGGGTCGTGTCGTTGGTGGCCGAACCCATCCCGGCGCGGTCGCGGGGCACCGCGGCCATGAGCTGCGTGGTCATCGGCGTCATCGTCAGCGCCATGCCGCCGGCGAGGACGCACATCGTCAACGCCAGTTGCGGATAGTTGGTGTCGGTCTGGAACAGCGCGGTTCCCGACGAGGCCGGCGGTGACCAACAGCATCCCGGCCATCCCGACACGATCGGCGCCGAAGCGGCCGACGAGCTTCGGCGTGTTCGGGGCCACGGACATCATCACCACCGAGAACGGCAGCATGCGCACGGCGGCCTCGAGCGGCGTGTACCCGATGACGCCCTGCAGGTACTGGGCGAGCAGGAAGAACGTCCCGAACATGGCGAAGAAGACGAGCGTGATACCGCCCGACGAGACGGCGAAGCGAGGGTTCTGGAACAGCCGCAGATCGAGCATCGGATGGCTGTTGCGCCACTCCCACACGCAGAACAGCACGAGCACGATGGCGGCGCCACCGAACCACAGCAGCGACTCGACGCTGGCCCAGCCGTGGTTGGGCGCCTCGATGATGGCGTACACCAGCGCGCTGAGGCCGACGACCGACAGCAGCGCGCCGACGGGGTCGAGCGGCGTCTCCGTGGAGTCCTTGGACTTGGGCACGAGCACATACCCCGCAACGAGGGCGCCGGCGATGATCGGCAGGTTGACGAGGAACACCGAGCCCCACCAGAAGTGCTCCAGCAGCAGGCCGGAGGCGAGCGGTCCGAGGGCGGCGCCACTGCCGGAGATGCCCGCCCAGATGGCGATCGCCTTGGCCTGCTCACGGCGGGGGAAGACGTTGGTGAGGATCGACAGCGTCGACGGCATGACGAACGCTGCACCGACGCCCATCACGGCCCTGGCGACGATCAGCATCGTCGGGTCGTCGGCGAAGGCGCCGAACGCCGAGCCGGCGGCGAACACGACGAGGCCCGCCTGCAGAGCACCCTTGCGGCCGAAGCGGTCGCCGAGGGCGGCGGCGAGGAACAGCAGGCCGGCGAACACGAGGCCGTAGGCGTCGACGATCCACTGCACCTCGGAGTTGGTGGCGCCGAGGCCGCCCTGTTCGGGCGGTCGCTGCAGCGTCGGCAGGGCCACGTTGAGCACGGTGTTGCCGACGATGACGATGATCAGCGACGTGCACAGGACGGCGAGCGTCTTCCATCGCCGGGCGTAGACGTGGGGATCGATGCCGTCGAGATCGGTGGCGGAGATCGCGTCGATTCCGCTACGATAGCGTAGTGAAAGTGTCGAGTCGATGGCACGTCCGAGGAGCGAGGAGGCGAGGCGCAAGGCGCTCGCCGCGGCGACCGACCTGATCGCCGAGCGCGGCGTCGGCAACCTGACCATCGAGGAGGTCGCCGCCCGCTCCGGCGTCGCCAAGACGACCATCTATCGCCACTGGCCCGAGCGCGACGCGCTCATCCTGGACACGGCGAGGGCGAGCTTCGAGCACGTCGCCACACCGGACACCGGCTCGCTGCGCGGCGACCTCGAGGCGTGGTTCAAGGGGATGGTGCCCGCCGACCTGTCCGGCAAGGCCGGCCAGATCATGCCCTGCCTGATCGACGCCGCCGGCCGCGACCCTGAGATCGGCCTGCTCCTCGACCGCATCGGTGTCGAGCGTCAGCGGCCGATCATGGAGATCGTCGAGCGCGCCCAGGCGCGGGGCGAGCTGCCCGCCGACCTCGACGCCAGGGTGGTCGTCGGCACGATCGTCGGACCGATCGTGTTCCGCAAGCTGATCTGGCGCCAGCCGATCGACGCCGCCTACCTCAGCGGCTGCCTCGACGTCGCCATCGCCGGCCTGTCGACACTCAACCGGTAGCCGCCCTCCATCTGGGCGCAGATCGTCTCGGATTCCGAGACGAATCGCGCCCCGAGACGAATCGCGCCCAGATTGGGGGGCTCAGCCGACGGAGCCCTCCATCTGCAGCTCGATGAGGCGGCTCCACTCGACGGCGTACTCCATCGGCAGCGTGCGCGTGATCGGCTCGATGAAGCCGTTGACGACCATGCCCATCGCCTGCTCCTCGGAGAGGCCGCGGCTCATCAGGTAGAAGAGCTGCTCGTCGGCGACCTTGGACACCGTGGCCTCGTGGCCGATCTGGGCGTCGCGCTCGCCGACCTCCATGTACGGCAGCGTCCAGCTCTCGGAGTCCTCGTCGAGGATCAGCGCGTCGCACTGCACGTGCGACTTGCAGCCGTGGGCGCCCTCGTCGACGCGGACCAGGCCGCGGTACGTGGTCTTGCCGCCGTCCTTGCTGATCGACTTGGACACGATCTTCGACGTCGTCTCCGGCGCGGCGTGGATCATCTTGGCCCCGGCGTCCTGGTGCTGCCCGGCGCCGGCGTAGGCGACCGAGAGCACCTCTCCCGTGGCCTTCGGCCCGACGAGGTACACGCTCGGGTACTTCATCGTGAGCTTCGATCCGATGTTGCCGTCGATCCACTCCATGTGCCCCTCGGCCTCGACCCGCGCCCGCTTGGTGACGAGGTTGTAGACGTTCGGGCTCCAGTTCTGGATCGTCGTGTAGGTGACCCGGGCGCTGGGCTTGACGATGATCTCGACGACCGCCGAGTGCAGCGAGTCGCTCGTGTAGACCGGCGCCGAGCAGCCCTCGATGTAGTGCACCTGCGAGCCCTCGTCGGCGATGATCAGCGTGCGCTCGAACTGGCCGGCGTTCTCGGCGTTGATCCGGAAGTACGCCTGCAGTGGCATCTCGCACTCGACGCCCGGTGGCACGTAGATGAACGAGCCACCGGACCACACCGACGTGTTGAGGGCGGCGAACTTGTTGTCACCCGGCGGGATCACCGTGCCGAAGTAGCGCTTGACCAGGTCGGGGTACTCGCGCAGGGCGGTGTCCATGTCCGAGAACAGGATCCCCTGCTTGGCCAGCTCCTCGCGGTTGCGGTGGTAGACGACCTCGGACTCGAACTGGGCGGTGACCCCGGCGAGGTACTTGCGCTCGGCCTCGGGGATGCCCAGCTTCTCGTACGTCGCCTTCATCTGCTCGGGGAGGTCGTCCCACTCGTCGACCTGCTCGCCGGACGGTCGGAGGTAGTAGTAGATGTCCTGGAAGTCGATGTCCGGCATGTTCACGGCGAACCACGGGGCCATCGGCTTGCGCTCGAACAGCTTGAGGCTGCGCAGGCGCATGTTGGTCATCCAACGCGGCTCGCCCTTCCACCACGAGATCTGGTCGACGACGCCGGGATTGATGCCCTTCTCCGGGGCGAAGGCGTACTCGACCTCGTCGCTCCATCCGAGCTGGTACTTGGTGAGATCGAGATCGAACGACGTCATGGCTGGCGCTCCTCGAGGGGAATTTGCACTACCACCATGTTACTAATCCCACGGGGCTCCGCCCCCGTGAACCCCGGAAATGCGCGCCCGAGCCTGGTGTCGAAGAGCGCCTGAACGGCTGCGCCGATCAGGCGGCGTCCGGGCGCAGTTCCACGCGGGCGGCCAGGCGGCCGTCGACGCTGACGTCGAGCTCGGCGTCGGCAGGCGGATCGATCTCGATGAAGATGCACTCCCCCGGGCACGCCTCGGCGGCGTGGATGACCTGCTGGATCTGCCGCACCGGCACCCGCGCCAGCGAGCCCGAGCCGCCCGGGTCGTTCAGCGGCCGCCCCACCTCGGTGACGTAGGCGATGCCGTCCTCGAGCTGGGTGAACACGTCGTGGCAGTGGTCGACGCACAGGCCGTCGCCGGTGCACAGGTCCTGGTCGATCCACACTCGCATGGAGGCCACGAACCGTACCCGCCCAGCTACCGTGCCGTCTCGCGATGACCGAAACCACGTCCTTTCCCGACCCGCCCGTCGCCCCCACCAAGCCGCACACGTGGGAGCGTCCGACGGGTGCCGTCGACGACCCCTGGGCGTGGCTGCGCAACCGGGAGGACCCGGACACGATCGCCTACCTCGAGGCCGAGAACACCTACGCCGACGCCTTCTTCGGCCGCCACGCCGATCAGATCGAGGAGCTGTTCGCCGAGATCAAGTCGCGGGTCCAGGAGACGGACGAGTCGGTGCCGGTGCGCCACGGCCCGTGGTGGTACGTGACGCGCACCATCGAGGGCGAGTCGTACCCCGTGTTCTGCCGCGGTCGGTCGATCGACGAAGCGTCCGACGTGATCCTCGACTGCAACGCCGAGGCGGCCGGGCACGAGTACTTCGACGTCCACGCCGTCGACTCGTCGCCGGACCACTCGTTGCTGGCGTGGTCGAGCGACACCGACGGCGGCGAGCGCTACACGCTGCGCGTCCGCGACCTGGCGACCGGCACCGACCTCCCCGACGAGCTGACCGACACGTCGTCGTGGGGCGGTGTGGCCTGGTCCGGCGACGGGCAGTGGCTGCTCTACGCCCGCTCCGACGAGGCGATGCGGCCGTACCAGATCTGGCGCCACCGGCTCGGCACGCCGGTCGCCGACGACGAGCTGGTCATCGAGGAGCTCGACAACCGGTTCTTCCTCGGGGTGTCGCTGAGTCGCAGCGAGCAGTGGATCTTCCTGTCGGCGGAGAGCAACACGACGTCGGAGGTCCACGTGCTGCCGGCGGCGGACCCGACGGCACCGCCGGTGCTGGTGCGGGCGCGCCAGAGCGAGGTCGAGTACTCGGTCGACCACTGGGGCGACCGTTCGTCGTCCTCACCAACCTCGACGCCCCGGACTTCCGCGTGATGACGGCGCCGCTCGACCGGCCGGGCGATTGGAGCGAGCTGCTCCCCCACGTTCCTGGGCGCCGGTTCACGACCGTGCAGCCGTTCGCCGGCCACCTCGTGCTGCACGAGTGGAGCGACGCCCAGCCCAAGGCGCTGGTGCTGTTCCCCGACGGTCGCCAGCAGGCGCTCGACTTCGGCGAGGAGCCGCACGACCTCGAGCTCGGCGCCAACCCGGAGTGGGACACGACGTCGCTGCGCGTCGTCCTACCAGTCGCTGACGACTCCCCTGTCGGTGTACGACGTCGACGTCGTCACCGGCGAGCGCGTGCTGCGCAAGCAGACGCCGACGCCCGGCGTCGACCTCGACCCGGTACGTGTCGACGCGGACCTGGGCGACGGCGGCCGACGGCACCGTCGGTGCCCGTCGACGTCGTCCGCCACATCGACACGCCCCTCGACGGCTCGGCGCCGGGCGTCGTCTACGGGTACGGGTCGTACGAGATCTCGATGCCGCCGTGGTTCTCCGTGATGCGCCTGTCGCTGCTCGACCGTGGCGTGGTCTGGGTGCTCGTCCACCCCCGCGGTGGCGGCGAGCTCGGCCGCCGCTGGTACCTCGACGGCAAGTTGCTCAACAAGCGCAACACGTTCACCGACACGCTGGCGGCGACCGAACACGTCGTCGCCGAGCGCCTCGTCGATCCGCAGCGCGTCGCCATCCGCGGCGGGAGCGCCGGCGGACTGCTCGTCGGCGCCTGCATCACGATGCGCCCCGAGCTGTTCCGCGCCGCCGTCGCCGAGGTGCCGTTCGTCGACGTCGTGACGACGATGAGCGACCCCACGCTTCCCCTCACGTCCAACGAGTGGGAGGAGTGGGGCGACCCGCGCGCCGAGCCGTTCGCCAGCTACATGTCGAGCTACTCGCCGTACGACAACACGGTCGCCGCCGAGTATCCGGCGATGTACGTCACCGCCGGGCTCAACGACCCGCGCGTCAGCTACCACGAGCCGGCGAAGTGGGTCGCCAAGCTGCGCGCCGTCGGCGCCGGGCGTGACCGGCTGCTGCGTCCTCAAGACGCAGATGGGCGCCGGCCACGGCGGACCGAGCGGTCGCTACGACGCGTGGCGCGACGAGGCCCGCACCATCACGTTCCTCCTCGACGTCGCTCTGACCGAGCTCGCTCAGCGCGAAGCAGGCGCACGCCCACGGCGACGACGATGAGGGCGGCGTTGCGGAGGAGGTGACCCTCACCGAGGGGGCGGGTCGACCAGGCGCCGAAGCAGGCGCACGGGGGATGGCGACCCTCGACGAGCTGGCGGGCGATCGTCACGCTGAACACGACGAGCAGGCCGATGGCGACGAGCGCCGGGATCGGCGTCCAGAGCCCGGTCACCAGCGCCGCCCCGAGCAGCACCTCGACGCCGGGCACGACCGTGGCCACTGGCTGCGGCGCCCCCATCTGTCGGGCCTGGGCGATCCACGTCGAGCCGGCGGCCAGCTTCGCCGCGCCCGCCAGCACGAACACCGCGCCGAGCACGACGCTGGCGATGCGGGCGACCACCTGACGTCAGCCCGTGGTGAGATCGACCACCAGGCCCTCGCGGGCGGCGAAGACCTCCACACCCATCGCCGCCCCGCAGGCGAAGGCGGCCGAGGCGAGGCGGTCGATCATGTCGTCGTCGTGACCGGGATCGTGGTGGAACAGGGCCAGGCGCTTGGCGCCGACCTCACCCGCCAGCCACACGGCGTACTCGACCGTGCAGTGACCCCATGTGCTCTTGCGGGCGAACTCGGCGGGCGTGTACTGGGCGTCGTGGATCAGCAGGTCGACGCCCTCGCACAGTGCGAACACGCTGTCGGCGATGTGCGCCCCGCTGAGCGGTTGCTGGTGATCGCTGATGTAGGCGACGCTCGATGCACCGTGCGTCACGCGATAGCCGAGTGCCTCGCCGACATGGGGCACGGCGCCGCTCTCGATGTCGAAGCCGCCGATGCGGAACTTGGCGGCCGGTTCGCGGATGTCGACCCGACCGGGGAAGGCATCGATCCCGACCGGGAACATCGGCGGGCAGATCGTCGCGGCGAGGACCTCGGCGGCCGTGCGGCCGTCGTCGTGCGCCGGGGCGTACACGACGAGCTCGCTCGCCTCGTGCTGCAACGGCCCGAAGAACGGCAGGCCTTGGACGTGGTCCCAGTGGAGGTGGCTGACGAGGCACGATCCGCGGAACGGTTCGTCGCCCGGGCACCCCAACCCGAAGTAGCGCAATCCGGTGCCGAGGTCGAACAGCAGCGGGTCCTCACCCGGCGCGTCGATCGAGACGCACGACGTGTTGCCGCCGTAGCGACCGATGTCGTCGCCATGGCACGGAGTCGATCCCCTGACGCCATGAAACGTGACCTGCATGCTGCTCGCCGACCCCCTCAGGACAACTACGCGCCAATCAGTGTGCGACGACGCTAGGCCGCTTGTGAACGCAATGTGAACGCGCGCGGCGTGACGTGTGTCCATCGTGTCGCCCGTCGCCGGGACGTGGCGCGATGATCGTGCTACGTGAACGCAGCCTCGCCCCTGCCCGACGGGTTCGTCGTCGTCGTGAAGGCGGAGTGCGAGACGTGCCGCATGGTCGCCCCGCTGCTCGCCGACCTGGCCGGCAAGCTCGACCTCACCGTGTGGACGCAGGACGACCCGTCCTTCCCGCCCGGCGTCGAGCGCGCTCCACGACGACGACCTCGCCGTCAGCTGGCACCACGCCATCGAGACCGTGCCGACGCTGCTCCGCGTGGTCGACGGCGTCGAGGTCGAGCGCACCGTCGGCTGGTCACGCGCGGACTGGCAGCGGATCACCGGCCTCGACTGGCTCGGCGACGACCTGCCCGTCATGCGGCCCGGTTGCGGCTCGCTCAGCGTCGACCCCGACCGCGTCGACGAGCTGCGCGTGCGCTTCGAGGGCGGCCGGCTGCGCTCTCGCCGCGTCGAGCTCGCCGAGCTCGAGGACGACATCGAGGCGATGTTCACGCGCGGCTGGACCGACGGCCTGCCCGTCGTGCCACCGACCGAGGAGCGCGTGCTGCGGATGCTCGACGGCACCACGCGCCGAGCCGGACGAGGTCGTCGCCACCGTGCCGCCCGACCTCGTCGACGTCACCGTCGAGAAGGTCGCCATCTCCGCCGTGATGGCGGGCTGCCTCCCCGAGCACCTGCCGTGGGTGCTCACCGTGATCGAGGCGATCTGCACCGACGAGTTCAACATCCACGGCGTGCTGGCCACGACGATGCCGGTCGGCCCGGTGATCGTCGCCAGCGGGCCGGGCACGCGAGCGATCGGCATGAACGCCGGCGTCAACGTCCTCGGTCAGGGCAACCGAGCCAACCTGACGATCGGCCGAGCGGTGCAGCTCGTCGTGCGCAACGTCGGCGGCGGGCGCCCCGGCGAGGTCGACCGGGCGGCCCACGGCAACCCCGGCAAGCTGTCGTTCTGCTTCGCCGAGCTCGCCGACTCGCCGTTCGGCGCGCTGGCCGAGAGCCGCGGCGCGCACCGCCGGCGCCGACGCCGTCACCGTGTTCGCCGGCGAGGGTCCGCGCTGCATCGTCGACCAGAAGTCGCGGGATCCGCAGAGCCTGGCGACGTCGCTGGCGTCGTGCCTGCGCACGCTGCACCACCCCAAGCTCGTGCTCGCCTTCGACGTCCTCTTGGTGGTCGGCCCCGAGCACGGCCGGGTGTTCGCCGAGGCCGGCTGGGACCGCGCCCGCGTGCTGTCCGAGCTCGACGCCCGCCTGCAGATCCCGGGCAGCGAACTGGTCGGTGGCGCGGGCGGGATGGCCGAGGGCGTGCCGGAGTCGTTCGCCGGCGCGACGCTGCCCAAGTTCCGGCCCGGCGGCATCCTGCTCGCCTACGCCGGCGGTGGCGCCGGGCTGTTCTCGACGATGATCGGCGGCTGGGCCAACGGCGAGGTCGGCAGCCAGCCAGTGACCAGGGAGGTGCGGTCATGACGAGGTACGTGCTCGACCCGACCGGCGAGCGCAACGTCGCCGAACGCCAGCGCCTCGACCGGCCGGCGGCGATCGCCGGGCTGCGTATCGGGCTGCTCGACATCTCCAAGCCGCGCGGCGACGTGTTCCTCGATCGGCTGGAGTCGCGGCTCACCGATGCCGGAGCGAGTGTGCAGCGCTACCGCAAGCCGACGTTCACCAAGCCGGCGCCCGTCGACCTGCGCCACGAGATCTCCACGCAGTGCGACCTCGTGATCGAGGCGCTCGCCGATTGAGGCAGCTGCACGTCGTGCAGTGTGCACGACATCAGTGATCTGGAGCTGCGCGGCGTGCCCGGGGTGTTCGTCGCCTCGGCGGAGTTCGTGCAGGCCGCCGACGCGCAGTCGACGTCGCTCGGCTTCGCCTCGATGGCCCGCGTGTTCACCCCGCACCCGATCCAGGACCGCACCGACGACGAGATGCAGGCCTACGCCGACGCCGCCTACGACGACATCGTCGCCGCCATCACGTCCTGACCGCCCGACCGATCTCTGGAAGATTCGGCCGATCGTGGCCGCTGAAAACGCTGAGAAGTCGATCTCAGCGGCGAGGGCGGCGGCGGTGGCGAGGGTGCGGCGGGCGTTGGCGACGTGGAGGTGTTCGATCATGCGGCCGTCGACGGTGACGACGCCGCGGCCGTCGGCCTCGGCCTCCTCGTAGGCGGCGATGATCCGCGTTGCCAGCTCGATCTCCTCCGCTGTCGGCGACCACGCCTCGTTCGCCGGTTCGACCTGGCTCGGATGGACGAGCGTCTTGCCGTCGAAGCCCATCTCCACGCCCTGGCGGCACTCGGCGGCGAAGCCCTCGGCGTCACGCACGTCGTTGTAGACACCGTCGAGCACGACCTTGCCGGCCTCGCGTGCGCCGAGCACGGCCATGGCGAGGTAGTGCGTGAGATTGCCGCGGCCGGGGATGAGCGGGGCGCGCAACTCCTTGGCGAGGTCGTTGGTGCCGAGCACGAGCACCGACGACGCGATCGTGGCCGGCGATCGCACGGACGTCGAAGATCGCCGTCGGCGTCTCGACCATCGCCCAGATCGACGTGTCCTGCCCGCCCGCCGCGTCGAGCGCGGCGGCCACCTCGTCGAGCGTGGCGGTCGAGTCGACCTTGGGGATCACCACCGCGGACGGACGAGCCGCGCCGGCGGCAGCGAGATCGTCGGCGCCCCACGGCGTCGACAGCGCGTTGCAGCGGATCGTCAACTCCCGCGACCCGTACTCACCCGACGTCACCGCGGCCACCGCTTGCTCGCGGGCGACGTCCTTGGAGTCCGGCGCGACAGCGTCCTCGAGGTCGAAGATGATGGCGTCGCACGGGATCGCCTTGGCCTTCTCCAGCGCCCGCTCGTTGGCCGCCGGCATGTACAGCACCGATCGCCGCGGCCGGAGCTCCTCGCTCACGACAGCCCGTACGCCTCGGCCAGCTCGGGGTCGCGAGCGGCGAGCTGCTCGGCCAGCGCGAGGACGACCTTGCACTGCTTCACCGAGGCGTCGTCCTCCATCTTCCCGTCGAGCAGCACAGCGCCGGTGCCGTCGCCCATCGCCTCGATCACCCGGCGGGCGTGGGCGACGTCCTCCGGCGGCGGGCTGAACACCCGCTTGGCGATCTCGATCTGCGCCGGGTGCAGGCTCCACGCCCCGACGCAACCGAGCAGGTAGGCGTTGCGGAACTGGTCCTCGCAGGCGACCGTGTCGGCGATGTCGCCGAACGGCCCGTAGTACGGCAGCACGCCGTAGGTCACGCACGCGTCGACCATGCGGGCGATCGTGTAGTGCCAGAGATCCTGCTGGTACGTCGGACGTGGCGCGTCGGGCGCGTCGGCATCGGGATCCTGACGGACGAGGTAGCCGGGATGGCCGCCGCCGACTCGCGTCGTCTTCATCCGGCGGTTGGCGGCGAGGTCGGCCGGCCCGAGGCACAGGCCCTGCATCCGCGGCGACGCCGCGCAGATCGCCTCGACGTTGGCAACGCCACGGGCCGTCTCGAGGATGGCGTGGACGAGGATCGGCCGGGTCAACCCGGCCCGCGCCTCGAGCTGGGCGAGCAGGCGATCGACGTAGTGGATGTCCTCGGGCCCCTCGACCTTGGGGATCATCATCACGTCGAGCTTGTCGCCGACCTCGGTGACAGCTGTGGTGATGTCGTCGAGCACCCACGGCGAGTCGAGGGCGTTGACGCGGGTCCAGAACTGGGTGTCGGGGTGGTCCCACGCCTTGCCGATCTCGACGAGGCCGGCGCGGGCGTTGTCCTTCTCCGACGCCGGGATGGCGTCCTCGAGGTTGGCCAGCAGCACGTCGACGGTCGGCGCGATGTCGGGGACCTTGGCGACCATCTTCGGGTTGTGGGGCGGCAGGAAGTGGATGACCCGCGACGGCCGGGTCGGGATCTCGCGCACCGGCTCGGGAGCGCCGATCGCCAGCGGGCGGAAGAAGTCCTTCGGTGGACGCACGGGCGCAGGCTACGGCCAGACTGCGGAGCGTGGCCAGACGACACCGAGCGTTCGCCCCACTCTGGGTGTACTTCTTCGGCCTGTTCGCCCTTGCCGCCAGCCAGCGCCTGCTGTTCCCACCTGACGAGCACAGCGTGACGTTCAACGTGCTCTTCTTCGCATGCGGCGCAATCGTCGTGGTGGCCGTGCTGACCGTGCTGCAACGCGTGACGCGCTGACTCACGGGAGGTGCAGCAGCTCGCCGGTGCGGGCGACGAGGCGGTCGGCGAGCAGGCCGTCGACGATCCGTGGAGGAAAGGCATCGGCGCGGCGGGCACCGTCGTGGAGCGCCCGCAGTACGTCACCGCGGGCCTGGCGATCGCTGCCGTCATAGGGAGCCTGCCGCGTGCTCACCCCGGCCGAGCCGTCCGCTGGATCGGGCGACGGGCGGCCGGCGACGTTCCACCCGCAGGTCGTCGCCAGCGGGCACTCGTCGCAGCGTGGCGTGGGCCGGCACACCGTGGCGCCGAGGTCCATCAGCACCTGGTTCCACACCCAGCCGGCACCCTGCGGCACGAGCGCGTCACCGACCGCCTGCACCCGCCGCGGCGTGAGCCGCTCGCCGCACGACGCGGGCGAGCACGCGGGCGATGTTCGTGTCGACGACGGCGACATCGCGCTCGAAGGCGAACGCCAGCACCGCCCGCGCCGTGTACGGGCCGACGCCGGGCAGGGCGTGCAACGCCTCGATCGTGTCGGGCACGTCGCCGCCGTGCCGCGAGACGATCAGCCCGGCGGCGTCGTGCAGGTTGCGCGCCCGGCGGGGGTAGCCGAGCCCCTGCCAGTGGCGCAGCACGTCGCCGAGCGACGCCGCGGCGCAGGCCGCCGGCGTCGGGTACGCGTCGCAGAAGGACGTCCACTTGGGGATCACGCGCAGCGCCTGGGTCTGCTGCAGCATCACCTCGGCGACGAGGATCCGCCACGGATCGCGCGTCGCCCGCCACGGCAGGTCACGCAACCGCGGCATGCCCCACGCCAGCACTGCGCCGGCATCGACGGTCACCGCACGCGCACCGTCCGGCGGTGCCACCCGGTCGCCCCGTTGGGGGCCGGCGGAGCCGGCTCGCTCGTCTGCGTCGTCCCCGACGCGTCGGTCGCCCGCACGCGGATGGTGTGCTCGCCCGGAGTGGCGTCCCACTCGACCAGCCACTGCACCCACGTGTTGCCGCTCGCCGCTTCGCCGAGTCGTGCCTCCCGCCACTCGCCGCCGTCGTCGATCTGCACCTCGACGCGCGGTGATCCCGCCGGGCGGCGCCCAGGCGACGCCGGCGATCGGCTGCGGCCCGGCGTCGAGCGTCGCCCCGCTGCGCGGCACGTCGATGCGCGAGGCCGTCTTGATCGGGCCCTCCTTGGACCACCCACGCGGGATCCAGAAGCCGTCGACGTCCTCCCACGTCGTCAGCTGGATGGCGTCGAGCCACTTCGTCGCCGACACGTAGCCGTACAGGCCGGCGACGACCAGCCGGGCGGGGAAGCCGTGCTCGGCCGGCAACGGTTCGCCGTTCATCGCCACGGCGACGAGCGCCGTCCGGCCGTCGAGGCCGACCTCGGTCGGGAACCCGGCCGTGAAGCCGTCGACCGAGCGGCCGACGATCTGCGTCGCGCCCGGCTGCACGCCGGCCCGGTCGAGCACGTCGCCAGCGGCACGCCCTGCCAGACGGCGTTGCCGACGAGGTGGCCGCCGACCTCGTTGGACACGCACGACAGCGTGACGACCTCCTCCACGTCGGACATGTCGACGAGCTCGTCGTAGGTCAGCCCATAGGGCTCGTCGACCATGCCCTCGACGAACAGCGTCCACGACCCGACGTCGACCTGGGGCACGCTGAGGGCGGTGTCGATGCGGTAGAAGTCGTCGTTCGGCGTGACGTACGGCGACAGTCCACGCACGTCGCCGAAGGAGCCCGGCGAGGTCGGGGCGGTCGAGGCCGGCGGCGGCAGCACCGTCTCGGCACGGGCCGTCTCCACGACGTCGCTCGTCCGGACGCGGCGCCCGATGGCGGCGGCACCCGCGGCGATCACCGCGAGCGACCCGGCGCCGACGAGGAACGCCCGCCGGTCCGCGCTCGCCGCATCGGCCGCGACCGACCGAGGCGGAGCAACGTGAACAGCGTGACGATGCCGGCGGCCACGGCGAGCACCGCGGCGACGACACCCACTGCCGGCTCGGACTGCGGGTCGTCGAGGTACGACAGCAGGCCGACGACTCCGAAGGCGGCGAACCCGGCGACACCGACCCACGGACGGCGCACCGACGCCCGACCGAGCACGGCGCCGAGGGCGATGGACACGACGACGATGCCGACGACGAGGGCGACCTTGTCGTTGGTGCCGAACACCGAGACGGCGAGGTCCTTCAGCGCGGCGGCGAAGCGGTCGATGAACTGGGTGCCGACGGCCGTGACGAGCGACGTCGACGACCCGGCAAGGCCGCAGACCAGCTCGCTGACCCCGAGCGCCACACCCGCGGCGACGGCCCCGGCGAGCGCGCCGGCGCTACGGGATGTCAGTCCCACGCCCCTTCGCTGTCGTACGGACGCTCCCGCGGCGGCGCGGCGTCGCGCTTCCAGACCATCACCCGGCGGCGGAAGTAGCACACCTCCTGGCCGTCCTGGTTGAAGCCCTTCGACTCGACCGTGACGACGCCACGATCGGGACGCGACGACGACTCCTTGACGTCGAGCACGCGGGTCTCGGCGTGGATGGTGTCGCCGTGGAACGTGGGGAACTTGTGCTGCAGCGTCTCCACCTCGAGGTTGGCGATCGCCGCACCGCTGACGTCGGGGACGCTCATCCCCAGCACCAGCGAGTAGACGAGGTTGCCGACGACGACGTTGCGCCCCTGCACGCTCTGGGCGCCGAACCACTCGTTGGTGTGCAACGGGTGGTGGTTCATCGTGATCATGCAGAACAGGTGGTCGTCGTACTCGGTGATCGTCTTGCCCGGCCAGTGGCGGTAGACGTCGCCGACGACGAAGTCCTCGAGATGGCGCCCGAACGGCCGCTCATGGATGGTCACGCAACTCGACGCTACTGGCGCTCTCCTCGGAGTCGTCCGGCGGCGCGTCGAGCGCCTCGAGGGCACCAGTGTCGACTTCGCCGAGCACGGCGAGGAGATCCTCGGTGTCGTCGGGCGGTGGCTCACCCGGCCGCTTGCGTTCCCACTGGCGCAGGGCGAACTCCATGCGCCGCTCGCTCTCCGACGTCTCCCGGCGGGCGATGTCGCGCAGGCGGTCGAGGCGGTCGCGCCGCTCGATCGACCACGGCCCGACGCGCAGCGAGGCGTACGCCAGGCCACCGAGGAGGATCGGCAGCCAGAACTGGGCGATGCGGTATGACGCCACACCGAGCGTCGCTGCCCGCCGGCGGACGCCGAAGCCGACCAGCGTCGGGATGTAGATGCCCTCGACGATGCCGAGGCCACCCGGCGTGATCGGGATGACCGAGGCGATGTTGGCCAGGCCGAAGGCGATCAGCAGGGCGTCGATGTCGAGCGTGCCACCGAACGCGCGGACGAACACCCACAGCGACGCCGCGTCGAGCAGCCAGTTGAGGCTGGCCCAGAGCAGCACCCGGCGCATCAGCGAGCGGTCGGCGATCAGCTCCTCGAGGCGCTCGCCGACGCGGCGCAGGGACTTGGCCGCGGTCTCCGGGTCGAAGTGCAGCTTGCCGCCGAGCCAGCGCAGGAACGTCTCTGCCCGTCCCTGGCCGTGCTGCAGGCCGAGGACGAGCAGGGCGACGACGACCATGATCCCCAGTCCGGCCAGCGCCGCCGTCACGTACAGCGGGTTGACGCCACGCAGCGGGATCGACACGAGCAGGGCCACCCAGAAGATCACGTTGAGCACGACGGCCGAGCCGAGGCCGGCGGTCGCCAGTGCGAAGCCGGCGTCCGGTCCCTGGATGCCCGACAGGGTCATCAGCCGGTAGCCGAGCGCCGAGCTGGCCGCGCTGCCGCCGGGCACGATGTTGCCGAGCGCCTTGGTGCTCATCTGGATCCGGAACATGCGCACGCGCGACATCTGGTGAGCGGCGTCGCCGAGCGCCGAGCGCGTGAGCAGGGAGTAGGTGAACCAGGCGGCGACCTGCAGGGCGAGGCCACCGACGAGGAACGCCGGCTCGACCTTGGTGATCTCCGTCGCCGCGCTGCGGAAGCCGGGGATCAGCGGCAGCAGCAGGAAGTAGAAGACGCCGGCGAAGACGACGACCTTCAGCGTCAATCCGATCGGGCGGAATCGCGGACGGGTGACCGGCCGCGAGGGATCGCGCTGGATCGGGGGCAGCTCGCCCGTGTCGAGCAGGGCGGCCTCGGCGGCGTCCGGCGACTGCTCGATCACCACCCCATCCTTGCTACCCGATCACCCCGTCCCACCCGAGTGTTTGCATCCATCCGAGTGTTGGAGGACCGGCGTCCGCACCTCGGACACTCCGATCGACTCCAACACTCGGATGGATGTGCATGTCAGAGCGCCGCGATCAGCCGGCGGAGGCGGGCGAGGAGGCGGTCGCGGACGGAGACGTCGGTCTTGCCGAGGTGGACGACGACGGCGTCGAGGGCGGGCAGCACGAGGACGTACTGGCCCTCGTAGCCGTGGGCGGCGAGCGAGTCCGGCTGGTCCGGCCAGACCCACCAGTGCCGGCCGTAGTCGAACCCGGTCTCCGGATCGCGGGCCACCACCGTCCTGGCGTGTTCGACCCACCCTTCGGGCAGCAGGCGCTGGTCACCGACGCAACCGTCGCGGAGGTACAGCTCGCCGAACCGGGCGAACTGGCGTGCCGGGGCGTACACGTACGACGACCCTGTCCAGGTGCCGGCGCCGTCGAACCCCGGATCGGCATCGGACATGCCGGCCGGGCCGAACAGCCGCTGGTCGAGGAACTCCCGCATCGCTGACTCGCGTGCGGCGGCGCTGCCTCCGGCACCGCCGGCGACGATGTCGCCGATCACCCGGCAGACGATGTTGGTCGTGCCCGACGAGTAGTTCCACACCGTGCCGGGAGCGTGGGCGAGCGGCAGCGCCGCCGCGTAGGCGGCGTGATCGGCCGCGCCCGACCCGAACAGCATGTCGAGGGCGTGCGAGGAGTCACCGTCGACGTAGTCCTCGACGAACTCCAGCCCCGAGCGCATCTCCAGCAGGTCGAGCAGCGTGATCGCCGCCTTCTCCGTGCCCGCCCACTCGGGGACCGGCGCGGCGTCGGCCGGGTCGATCCGGCCATCGCCGACGAGTATGCCGACGGCGGCGTGGGTCATCGACTTGGCGATGCTCCACGAGATCAGTGGTGTCGCCGCTGTCACCGGCTCGGTCTCGGGCTGGAACAGGTTCGGCGGACGCACGCCGTAGCGCTCGACGACGAGCTCGCCATGACGCAGCACGATCAGGGCGAGCGTCGTGCCCTCGTCCGCCGGCCGGTCGAACAGGGCGTCGACCTCGCCATCGAGATCAGACGGCATCGCGGTCGATCCACTTGTGCGGCGAGTCGGGCACCGGGGCGAGCACCATCGACAGCGCCTCGTCGACCGATGCTGCCCGCTGGGCGAGCTGGCGGTGGCTGGAGCGGATGAACTGGGCGTCGACGGCGTGATCGAAGAAGTCGAACAGCGATCCGAAGAAGCCGTCCACGTCGAGGAACACGACCGGCTTGGCGAGCAGGCCGAGCTGGTTCCACGTGAGGATCTCCATCGTCTCGTCCAGCGTGCCGAAGCCTCCGGGGAGGACGACGAAGCCGATGGCGAGCTCGGCCATCCGGGCTTTGCGTTCGTGCATGGTGGCGACGACTTCGAGTGAGCTGACGCGTCCGTGGGCGATCTCGGCACCCACGAGATGCTCGGTGATCACCCCGACGACCTCGCCACCGCCGTCGAGCACAGCATCGGCGACGGCACCCATCAAGCCCACGTGCCCGCCGCCGTACACCACGCCCAGATCGCGCCCGGCGATCGCCGACCCGAGTTGCTGGGCGTGCTCGACGAAGCGAGGCGAGCGGCCCGCATTGGACCCGCAGAACACGCCGATCAGCTGCGACACGGTGCAGAGGGTACGGCAGGAGCGATTCCCGGGTGTCGGCTACCGCTCGGTAACGTCGTCTCGTGGACGCATCATCACCCGCCGACCTCTCGGCCGCCGCCGACGTGGTGGCCCTCGCCGACGACGTGATCGGCGCCGCCGTGCGGCGGCTCAACGAGACGGGCGGACCCGACGCCAACCAGGTCCTGGCCTACGACGTCGCTCACGCCGCCTCTGCTGCGGCCACGGCCAGGGCGCTGCTCGACTACGGCGCCAAGGGCGACACCGAGGCGCGCATCACCTGCGCCTACGTCGCCGACATGGTCCACGACCTGGTCACCAGGCTCGTCGGGCGCGACGCCCTGTGGGGCGCCGATCCGGCTCACCTCGCGCCTGCCCACGACTTCCTCGCCACCTACCGCGACCCCGACTTCGTCGCCGCGCTCGCCGAGTCGGCGGGCCCGCGGCACCTCGACGGCGACATGGAGCTGGTCCAGGACACGTTCCGTGCGTTCGCCACCAACGTCGTCGCTCCGCAGGCCGAGCACGTGCACCGGACGAACGGCGACGTCCCCGAGGACGTCATCGCCGGGCTCGCCGAGATCGGCGCCTTCGGCCTCTCCGTGCCGGCCGAGTACGGCGGCTACAACGAAGGCGGCGACGGCGAGTACCTGGGAATGGTCGTCGCCACGGAGGAGCTGAGCCGGGCGAGCCTGGGCATCGGTGGTTCGCTGATCACGCGGCCGGAGATCCTCACCAGGGCGCTCGTCAACGGTGGCACCGAGGAGCAGAAGCTGCACTGGCTGCCCAAGCTGGCGACCGCCGAGACGCTGGTCGCCGTGGCCGTCACCGAGCCGGACTACGGCAGCGACGCCGGCGCCGTCCGGGTGTCCGCCACCGCGGCGGAAGGCCCCGACGGCGCGCCGGGCTACGTCATCAACGGCGTCAAGACGTGGTGCACGTTCGGCGCGCGGGCGGACGTGCTGATGCTGCTGGCGCGCACCGATCCCGACGTGTCCAAGGCCCATCGCGGCCTCAGCCTGTTCATCGTGCCCAAGCCGCGGGGCGAGGGCCACGGCTTCGAGTTCACCCAGGAGGCCGGCGCCGCCGGGCGCACCGGGCGGATGGAGGGCCGCCCGATCGACACGATCGGGTATCGCGGCATGCACAGCTACGAGATCGCCATCGAGGACTGGTGGGTCCCCGCCGACCACCTGATCGGCGGCGAGGCCGGGCTCGGCCAGGGCTTCTACTTCACGATGCAGGGGTTCGAGAACGGCCGGCTGCAGACCGCGGCGCGCGCCGTCGGGGTGATGCAGGCGGCGTACGAGGCGGCGCTCGACTACGCCCGCAACCGCACCGTGTTCGGCTCCGACATCGTCGAGTTCCAGCTGACGCGGGCGAAGCTCGGCCGGATGGCCGTGCTGATCCAGGCCGGCCGGCAGTTCATGTACCACGTCGCCACGCTGATGGCCAAGGGACAGGGAGCGACGGAGGCGAGCATGGTCAAGGCGTACGTCTGCAAGGCCGCCGAGTGGGTCACCCGTGAGGCGATGCAGATCCACGGCGGAATGGGCTACGCCGAGGAGTTCCCCGTCAGCCGCCTGTTCGTCGACGCCCGCGTGCTGTCGATCTTCGAAGGCGCCGACGAGACCCTCTGCCTCCGAGTCATCGCCAAGCGCCTCACCGCCTAGTCCATCCGAGTGCTGGAGCGCCGGACGGCGGTGTTCAGGCACTCCGATGGCGCCGAACACTCGGATGGGTCGCTACAGCAAGTCGCTCAAGCGACGGATGCGGTCGAAGTCGGCGTCGGGGTGGTCGTCGTAGGGGTCGACGAGGATCGGGTGCAGGCCGGCGGCTCGGGCGCCGCCGACGTCCATCGTGACGGAGTCGCCGACGTAGGCGATGTTCTCCGGGGCGATGCCCGGGAAGTGCACGGCGGCGTGGGCGAAGATCGCCGGGTCGGGCTTGGCGACGCCGACGACGTGGCTGTCGACGACGCATCGCACCTCGACCCCGGCGCCGGGGCCGACCTGGCACACGCCTGACCGCCGCAGCACCGCCTCGATCTGGCCGGACGCGTTGGACACCACGCCGAGCGGCACGCCGGCCTCGGCGAGCGCCGCCAGCGCCGGCCCGCTCGACGGGATCGGCCACCGCCACAGCAGCGCACCCCTGGTCTGGCCGAGCAGCGGCGGCGGCCTCCTCGACATCGTCGGGCGGCACGCCGATCGACTCGACGTAGGCCCGGTCGTAGTCGCGCCAGTCGCGCTCCTCGGCGCCCTGCGCCGACTTCACCGCCATCGCCGCGTAGTGCGCCCGCTGGTGACGCTCGACGTCGACAGCCCCGCCGTAGTAGGCGAGCAACGGACCGAGCACGTCGGGGTCGGGCAGGACGAGCACGCCCCCGGCATCGAGCCAGATCGCCTCGAAGCGGGTCACCCGCCGAGATCGGTGAGGCTGATGTCGCACTCCTCGAAGAGGCCCGTGAGCTCGCTGAGGTCGGGGATGTCGCCACTGCTGATGTCGAGCTGCTCGAGCAGGCAGTCGATCTGCGCGTCGTCGAGCCCGGTCTGCTCGAGCGTCTCGCGGAACTGGTCCTCGAGCTCGTCGAGGTCGGGGATGCTGATGTCGGGGAGCGAGATGTCGGGCAGCGAGATGTCCGGGAGTCGAGATGTCCGGAATCGTGATGTCCGGGATCGAGATGTCCGGGATCGTGATGGCGTCGTCGGCCGATTCCGTCGTCTCCGGCTTCGTCGACTCCGTCGCCGTGTCGCCGGGTGAGTCGTCGTCGTCGTCGTCACCGCACGCCCCGAGGGCGAGCACGAGGGCGAGGGGGGTGGCCAGGATCAGGGCGCGTCGCATGGGGACTCCTCCGCGATGTTCACGAGCGCCGGAGCGTACCGCCGCTCACTCAGTGAGTGGTGGCGTCAGCTCCTCGCGGAACAGCTGGTTGGTGCGCTCCCACGCCTCCAGCGCGTGCTCGGCGGAGTACACCTCGGGTCGGGCGTCGTTGAAGAAGGCGTGGTCGCAGCCCTCGTGGACGTGGATGGTGGCGTCCTTGCCGAGGCCCTGCAGCATCGCCTCGAACTCGCGAGCCATCTCCGGCGTGAAGAACTCATCGCCCTCGGCGTACTCACCGACGACCTTGGCCTCGAGCTTGCTCCAGTCCGGCTGCGCCGTCGACCACGGGATGAGGCCGTAGTAGGGAGCGGCGGCGCGGATGTTGTCGGGACGCTGCGTGGCCAGCACGAGCGCCAGCCCGCCGCCCATGCAGTAGCCGACGACGCCGACGCGGTCGTTGCCGGTGCGCTCGACGAGCAGGTCGACGGCGCCGGACATGTCCTTGGCCGCCTGCTCGAGGTTGAGCGCCATCATCAGCTTGCCGGCGCCGTCGGGCTCCGTCGTCGACTCGCCGTGGTACAGGTCGGGGGCGATGGCGGTGAAGCCGGCGTCGCCGAAACGGTCGGTGACGTCGATGATGTGGGGAACCAGACCCCACCACTCCTGGATGACGATGACGCCCGGCCCGCCGCCGTCGGCGAGGTAGCCGGCGCAGGTCCCGCCGTTGCTCGGGAAGGTCACGTGCTCACCCATCCCGGTCAACGTACTGGTCCCTGCGGTGCCAGCGAATAGCGTCGGCCCCATGACTGCAACCGAGACCACCCGCTCGCAGGCGTACCTCGACGACCGCGCCCACGTGTTCCACTCCTGGTCGGCGCAGGCCTCGTTCGACCCTGTCGTCGTCGTCGGCGCCGAGGGCTCGCGGTTCTGGGACGACCAGGGCAACAGCTGGCTCGACTTCTCCAGCCAGCTCGTGAACGTCAACATCGGCCACCAGCACCCCAAGCTGGTGGCGGCGATCAAGGAGCAGGCCGACAAGCTCTGCACGGTCGCCCCGATCCACGCCAACGACGCCCGCAGCGAGGCGGCTCGGCTGATCTGCGAGCTGGCACCCGGTGACCTGGACATGGTCTTCTTCACCAATGGCGGCGCCGAGGCCACGGAGAACGCCATCCGCATGGCCCGCCTGCACACCGGCCGGCACAAGGTGCTGACGACGTACCGCAGCTACCACGGATCGACCGCCGGGGCGATCACGATGACCGGCGACCCGCGCCGCTGGGGCAGCGAGCCGGGCATCCCCGGCGTGGTCAAGTTCTGGGGCCCGTACACCTACCGCTCGGCGTTCCACGCCGCCGACGACGCCGAGGAGTGCGAGCGGGCGCTGGCCCACCTCGCCGACGTGATCATGATCGAGGGCGCGTCCACCGTCGCGGCGATCGTGCTGGAGACCGTCGTCGGCACGAACGGCATCCTCGTCCCGCCCGACGGCTACCTGCAGGGCGTCCGCGCCCTCTGCGACGAGCACGGCATCGTGATGATCGCCGACGAGGTGATGGCCGGGTTCGGCCGCTGCGGCGAGTGGTTCGCCGTCGACCGCTGGGACGTCGCGCCCGACCTGATCTGCTTCGCCAAGGGCGTCAACTCCGGCTACATCCCGCTCGGCGGCGTCGTCATCAGCCGGCCGATCGCCGACACGTTCGCCGACCGCGTCTACCCCGGCGGCCTCACGTACTCGGGCCACCCGCTCGCCTGCGCCTCGGCCGTCGCCAGCATCAACATCTTCAAGGAGGAGGGCATCATCGAGCACGCCCGCCACCTCGGCGACGACATCGTCGGGCCGGAGCTGGCGGCGATCGCCGAGCGCCACCCGTCGGTCGGCGAGGTGCGCGGCCTCGGCGTGTTCTGGGCCATCGAGCTGGTCCGCGACCGCGACACCCGCGAGCCGCTCGTGCCCTACAACGCCGCCGGCGCCGCCGCCAAGCCGATGGCCGAGCTGGCCACGGCCTGCAAGCAGCGCGGCCTGTGGCCGTTCACCCACTTCAACCGCATGCACGTCGTCCCGCCGCGTCACGATCAGCGACGACGAGATGCGCGCCGGCCTGGCGATCATCGACGAGGCACTGGCTGTCGCCGACAGCTACGCCGCCGGTTGACTGAGGGGGTGGCCCGCCTCTTCCATCGTGAGCGGGCGGGGCTCCCACCTCACTGGCGGGACATCCTCGCCGCCCGGTCCGCCCACTGGGCGCTGCTCTCCGAGCGACGAGCGCGCCCGGCTCGGCGAGCTGGCCGACGAGGTCCTGCGCACGAAGCGATGGGAGGCGGCTCGGGGGTTCGAGCTCACCGACGAGGTGCGCACCGTCGTCGCCGGCCACGCCGGGTTGCTCGCCCTCGGCCTCGACGGCGCTCCGTTCGACGGCGTCGGCACGATCGTCGTGCGTGGCCGGGCGATGCGCCGCACGGCGCCGATGGCCGGCCCGGCCAAGGGCGTGCTGATGGACGCGCCGGGCGCCGTCGACGGCGAAGCCCACCACGCCGACGGACCGGTGATGCTCGTGTGGTCGTCGGCGCGGCGTGAGGCCGCCAACCCACGGCTCGGTCGCGACGTCGTCCTCCACGAGTTCGCCCACAAGCTGGACATGCTCGACGGCACGATCGACGGCACCCCACCGATCGCCGACGGCGCCGAACGAGACCGCTGGATCGACGTCTGCACCAGCGCCTACCAGGGCGTGCGATCCGGTGAGGCGGTCTGGCCGCTGCGGCCATATGCAGGCACCAACCCCGGTGAGTTCTTCGCCGTCGCCACCGAGGTGTTCTTCACACTGCCGGTGCAGATGCAATCAACTCGACCGGAGCTGTACGACGTGCTCGCCGGCTACTACCGCCAGGACCCCGCCGCCCGGGTCCTCGCCGTCACGAGCTGACGCTCGCCGCGGCGACGGCGCGCAGGTCGGCCAGCAGGGCCAGGAGATCGTCGAGCAGTCCGCGCAGCGCGGGGAGGCGGCTGACCTCGATCGCCCGCACCACGATCGGGACGGTGCGGGCGACCACCAGCCTGGTGGCGACCGCCTGGGCCGAGCGATCGTGCACCCAGAACAGCACCAGTCCCATCTGGTACAGCCACAGCAGCTCAGGGAGCTCTGCACGGAGCTCCTCGGGCGCGTCCAGCTCGGCACCGTCGACCACCGTGCGCCACAGCTCGATCGCCGCCACGCGAGCAGGCTCGGACTCCGGGCTGAACGGGCTGAGCGGGCTCGCCGGGTCGGCGGCGTTGCGGAAGAAGGCGCCGGCGAAGGCGCGGTACGGCTCGAACAGCTCGAACCACGCCGTCAGGTGGGTCTCGATGCGCTCGTCGATCGCCGTCAGCCCCTCCAGCCGTTGCGCCGACAGCTCGCCGTGCTCCACCGCGGCCCGGTCGTAGAAGCCCTGGATCAGGTGCTCCTTGGAGGCGAAGTAGTAGTAGGCGTTGCCCACCGAGACGCCCGCCCGCTCGGCGATCGCCCGCATCGTCGTCGCGTCGTAGCCCTCGTCGCGGAACAGCGTGAGCGCGGCGTCGATGATCGCCGAGCGGGTGCGCTCGGCGCGGCGCTGCGGCCCGGTCACCCGTATCGACCTGACGGGCTCGGTGGCGCCCAGATGCCGGCGGGATCGGACTCCCCCGCCGTCAGCCGGCGCACCCACTCCGTCGCTCCCTTGACGCTGCCGAACAGCCATCGCCGGCGACCGATCGCCACGTCGTTGGCGAGTTGCCTGGTCGACGCGACGGCCCACAGGATCACGATCCACGCCGCCTCGCCGCGGTACGTCGCGCCATCGTCGGCGACGACGGTGATCTCCCGCTTGGTGGCGGCGTGGTCGAGTGCGGGGAACCGGCGCTCGGCCTCCTCGCTGCCGGCCGGCACGAAGACGACCGGCACGTAGGTGAGCTGGCCCTCGACCCACCGGCGTGCCCGGCGACAGACCGGGCACGCTTCGTCGTAGAGGACGGTCAGGATCATCGGCTCACCGTCGTGTACTCATCAGGGGCGACCGGCGGCGCCCACTGGCGCTCGATGGCCGCGTGGCGGCGGATCTTGTTGAACACCCACACGTTGACGAGGTGCACGACGCCCAGCACCATCGCGACGAGGCCGACGCGGATCGACAGCACCTCCAACAGCTGCTCGGTGTTCTCGATCGTCTCGTCGTTCTGCATGAACAGGGCGACGTAGCCGAGGTTGAACAGGTAGAAGCCGACGACCAGCAGCCGGTTGACAGCGTCGGCCAGGGCGTCGTTGCCGTTGAAGACGTCGTGCAGGAACACCCTGCCGTTGCGGAAGAGCGTCCGCGCCACGTAGATCGTCAGCGGCACGGTGATCGCCAGGTACAGGAGATAGGCGAGGGTCTTGAGCGTCATGGGGGTCATCCTCCGAGAAGTTGAACGTGTTCAACTAATCATCCTTGACCAGCCCGCGCGAGATGGTGTCAAGAGAAATCTGAACACGTTCAACTCTCGGAGGTCGACCTCCCGCCTCGCCGCCCTCCTCGAGGGTGACCTCGATCGGCTCGAAGTCGGCGCCCGTCGTGTCGACGCTGTCGCCGAGCAGGGCGATGGCCTCCTCGACGATGTCGTTGGTGAAGGCACCCTCCGTCGGCGGCGCCGTGAGCACCGTCGCCCCCTCCAGGTTCGGCGTGCTCTGGGCGATCTCGACGGTGCGGTCCCATGCCGCCTGGTCGATCACGCCGACGCCGTTCTCGGCCGGCCAGATGAGCTTGTTGATCTCGTTCATCTGCCACAGCTGGTGGCTGTTGCCGAGCTGCGAACCGGCGGCGACGACGATGTCGCGGCACGACTCGGGGTTGTCCCGGCAGTACGCCCAGCCCTGGATCGACGCGGCGACGAAGCGCACGGCGATGTCGCGGTAGGCGTCGTCGCTCGCCAGCCGGGCGCCGTCGGCCCAGATGGCGTCCTGCAGCATGCCGACACCGACCTCCTCGTAGGAGACGACGTTGAAGTCGTCGGCCGTGTACAGCTCGCCCGTGTCGGGATTGACGGCTTCGAGGACCTGGGCGTACTCGTTGTACGTCATCGCCTCGGCGGCGTCGATGTCACCCGACAGCAGGCCGAGCATGTCGAACTGCTGCTGCACGAGGGTGACGTCGCCGGCCGGATCGAGGCCTTCCGCGGCCAGGGCGGCGAAGATCTCGTACTCGTTGCCGAAGCCCCAGTTGCCGATGTTCTTGCCGGCGAAGTCGGCCGGCGAGGTGATCCCGGCGTCCTTGAACGACACCTGCAGCGTGCCCGAGCGCTGGAAGATCTGGGCGATGTTGACGATGTCGGCGCCCTGCTCGCGGGTCTGCAGCGCCTTGGGCACCCAGGCGATGGCGAAGTCGGCCTGACCGTCGGCGAGCACCTGCTGGGGCACGATGTCGACACCGCCCTCGGTGATCGTGACGTCGAGGCAGTGGTCCTCGTAGAACCCCTGGTCGATCGCCGCGTAGTAGCCGCCGAACTGGGCCTGGATGAACCATTGCAACTGCAACGTCACCTCGTCGGTGGTCTCGCAGTCACCGGCCGGCGCGCTGCCCTCGGTGCCGGCGGTGGTGCCCGGTGCATCAGTGCCTGCCGGCGCGCTCGGTGCCCGGCGCGTCAGTCGCCGCTGGCGCCGTGGTGCCCGCCGCCGCCGTCGTGCCGGGTGCGTCGGTGGCCACCGCCGCGTCGGTGTCCGAGACGACGGCGTCATCGTCGTCGTCGTCGCCGCATGCCGCGGCGATCAGGGCGAGCGCGAGTACGCCCGCTGTCGCCATCCTCAATCTGCTCATGTCGTGGGTCCTCCCCCGGGGCTTGCGCCCCTGTGGTGTGTGGTGATGCTCTCCAGGGCGATGGAGATCAGGTAGAACACCAGCCCGAGCAGGCAGGCGCCGAGCACGTAGGCCCACGCGGCAGCGGTGTTCGCGGTCATGTTCGAGGTGATGCGGGTGCCCAGCCCGTTCTGCGCCCCGCCGAAGTACTCGGCGACGAAGGCGGTGATCACGGCAGCCGGGGCGGCGATCGTGAGCGCCTGGAACAGGTACGGCACGGCGTTGGGGATGCGCGCCTTGACCAGCACCTGCGAGGGCTTGGCGGCGTAC
Source organism: uncultured Acidimicrobiia bacterium (assembly GCA_963822875.1). Taxonomy (GTDB): domain Bacteria; phylum Actinomycetota; class Acidimicrobiia; order Acidimicrobiales; family Ilumatobacteraceae; genus JALZMG01. The sequence goes on from CAWGJK010000001.1 coordinate 246,438, forward strand.
GAGCGGAGCAGCTCGAGGTGCGTCGCCTCCACCTGGCGCAGGCCCTTGGCCACGTTGACGAGCACGATGAAGTAGACGACCAATGTGACCATCAGCCGCCGGGGGATCTCCGACGTGATGGCGAACATGTTGTTGAAGACGGCGACGAGCACGAAGATCGGGATGGCGTTGAGGGAGATGGCAAGCGGCGTGAGCATGTCGTTGAGCAGCCGGAAGCGCATCAGCAGGAAGGCCATCGCCACACCGAACGCGGTGCCGAACAGCAGGCCGATGAGGGCGTTCGTTCCGGAGACCTTGGCGGCTTCCCAGATCTGGTCGAGGTTGCCCGTGAAGGCGTCCCAGATCCTCGACGGCTTGGGCAGGAAGTAGGGCTTCCAGTCGAACAGCTCGACCGCACCCTCCCAGGCGAGCAGGAAGAGCACACCGAACACCGCCGGCGGCCACACCGCCTTGAACACCCGCCGCATGTTCACCGGTCCTCCAGCCCCACCGCTGCCTCGATGTCGTCGACCTCGTGGCCGCGCAGCGCCTCGCGGACCTCGGTGATCTTCTTGAAGAAGGCGGCGTCCTCGCGCGTGTCGGCATCACGCCGACCGCCGAGCTCGACGTCGACGATGTGGATGATGCGGCCGGGACGTGGCGACATCACCACCACTCGATCGGAGAGGTAGACGGCCTCGGGGATCGAGTGGGTGACGAACACGACGCTCGTGCCGGTCTCGGCGCAGATCCGCAGCAGCTCGGCCTGCATGTGCTCGCGTGTCATCTCGTCGAGGGCGCCGAACGGCTCGTCCATCAACAGCAGCGGCGGGTGTGCCGCCAGCGCCCTGGCGATCGCCACGCGTTGCTGCATGCCACCCGACAGCTGCCAGGGCCGGTGCTCGGCGAAGTCGCCGAGCTTGACGAGTTGCAGCATCTCCATCGCCCGCTGGCGCCGTGCGCCCTTGTCCCAGCCCTTCAGCTCGAGCGGCAGCTCGACGTTCTTGACAACGCTGCGCCACTCGAACAGGCCGGCCTGCTGGAAGGCCATGCCGTACTCCTGGTCGAGCCGGGCCTGCGACGCCGGCTTGCCGTTGACCCGGATGTCGCCGGAGGTCGGCTCGATGAGGTTGGCGATCAACCGCAGCAGCGTCGACTTCCCGCACCCGGACGGCCCGATCAGGCTGACGAACTCGCCCGCGGCGACGGACAGGTCGACGTCCACGAGGGCATCGACCTGCTTGGTCGTCCCCGGGTTGAAGACCTTCCCCGCGCCGACGACGTCCACCGCGTTCATGTCGCCTCCGCCGGCCGGTTGCGCGTGGCGGCGAGCTCGAACGCGGAGACGACGCCGACCATCGCCAGACCGAGGGCGGCCGCGCCGAGCAGCGCCGTGTACACCTTGGCCGGGTCGCCCGACGCCTGCCTGGCGTACTCGATGATCAGCCGGCCGACGCCGCCGCGCAGGCCGGTCGAGATCTCGGCGACGACGACGCCGATCACCGACGCCGTCGCGGCCAGCTTCAGCGCCGGAACCATTCGTGGCACGGCGGCCGGGAAGCGCAGCTTGCGCATGACCTGGCCGTTCGACGCGGCGAAGCTGCGCATCAGCTCGAGCGACGTCGCCGACGCCGACTCCAGGCCGCGGAGCGTGCCAACGGCGACGGGGAAGAAGGCGAGGAAGGCGCCGAGCACGGCGACCGACAGCCACCGCGGCCACTCCCACCCGCCGAGGTGCAGCCGGCCGCCCCAGCTGACCACGAGCGGGGCGAGGGCGATCATCGGCACGGTCTGGGAGACGACGAGGTACGGCATCAGCCCGCGCCGCACCACGCCGAAGCGGTTCATCACGACGGCGAGGGCGATGCCGACCGCGGTGCCGAGCAGGAAGCCGACGAGGGCGAGGCGGAACGAGTACCACGCCCCGGAGAGCACGACGAGCCAGATCGGCCGGTCGGACGTGCGGCTCTCCGGGTCGGTGAGGCGCTCGCCCATCTCCCACACGTGGGGCATCGCCGTGTCGTTGGCGCGCGGGAGCAGGTTCCAGCCGACGATCCTTCCCGCCGTCTTCAGGCCCGAGCGCCTTGTACAGCTCCCACGCCGCGGCGACCAGCACCAACGCGAGGACGAACAGCCCGAGCTTGCGGATCACGTCTTGGCGCGACCGTGTTCGACGAGTTGGGGGATCACGTGCTCGCCGTAGGCCTGCAGGGTGTCGTCCTTGCCGTCGTGCTGGAGGTAGATGGCGAACTGATCGACGCCGAGCTCGCGCAGCTCGTGCAGCCGGCGCACTTGCTCGTCGACGGGTCCGAGGATGCAGAAGCGGTCGACGATGTCGTCGGGCACGAACTGCGTGTGCACGTTGCCGGCCTGGCCGTGCTCGTTGTAGTCGTAGCCCTCGCGGCCCTTGATGTACTCGGTGAGCGCGGCAGGCACGTCGGACGAGTCGCCGTAGCGCCCGACGATGTCGGCGACGTGGTTGCCGACCATCCCGCCGAACCAGCGGCACTGGTCGCGCATGTGGGCGATGTCGTCGCCGACGTACGCCGGGCGCAGCGACGCAGATCGTCACGGCGTCCGGATCGCGCCCGGCTCGCTCGGCGCCCTCACGCACGGCGGCGATCGTCCACTCGACGATCTGCGGATCGGCGAGCTGGAGGATGAACCCGTCGCCGATCTCGCCGGCGAGCGCCAGGGCACGCGGTCCGTAGCCGGCGATCCACACGTCGAGGCTGCTGCGACCGGCCCACGGGAACGTGATCGTCGAGCCCTTGTAGTCGACGCTGCGCCCGTTGGCGAGCTCGCGGATCACGTGCACCGACTCGCGCAGCGTGTCGATCGTCGTCGGCTTGCCGTTCGTGACACGCACCGCCGAGTCGCCCCGGCCGATGCCGCACACGGTGCGGTTGCCGTACATCTCGTTGAGCGTGGCGAACGTGCTCGCCGTGACCGTCCAGTCACGGGTGGCCGGGTTGGTGACCATCGGCCCGACGACGACGTTGCGCGTGGCGGCGAGGATCTGGCTGTAGATGACGTACGGCTCCTGCCACAGGATGTGGCTGTCGAACGTCCACACGTGGGAGAACCCGTAGGCCTCCGCCCGCTTCGCCAGCTCGACGACGCGCGCCGACGGCGGCGTCGTCTGCAGCACCAGCCCGAGGTCCATCACTGCGTTCCCCGGCCACGCAGGCCGGCGCGCCGGCGCCCTCCGCTGGCGCTCCGGGCGCCTACCCGCTCGATCACGTCACTACCGGTTCTGCGGGAAGCCGAGGTCGACGGAGGACGTGTGCGGGTCGGGCCACCGCGACGTGACGACCTTGCCGCGGGTGTAGAAGTTGATGCCCTCCGGCCCGTACATGTGGGTGTCGCCGAACAGGCTGGCCTTCCAGCCGCCGAAGCTGTAGTAGCTGACCGGCACGGGGATCGGCACGTTGACGCCGACCATCCCGACGTTGACGTCCCACTGGAACTGGCGGGCGGCACCGCCGTCGCGGGTGAAGATCGCCGTGCCGTTGCCGTACGGGTTGTCGTTGATCAGCTCGAGGCCATCGTCGTAGGAGTCGACACGGACGACCGACAGCACCGGCCCGAAGATCTCGTCCGAGTAGCAGGCCATCTCCGGCGTGACGTTGTCGAGCAGCGTCGGGTTGAGGAAGAAGCCCTCGCCGGCCACGCCCTCGCGGCCGTCGACGACCACCGACGCGCCCTCACCACCCGCCGCGTCGACGTAGCCGCGCACCTTGTCGCGGTGCTCGCCGGTGATCAGCGGGCCCATCTCGTTGTCCGGCTCGTTGCCCGGGCCGACCTTCACCGAGGGGAGGCGCTCGGCGATCTTGGCGACGAGCTCGTCGGCGATCGTGTCCACGGCGAGCACGACGCTGATCGCCATGCACCGCTCCCCCGCCGAGCCGTAGCCGGCCGACACGGCGGCATCGGCCGCGGCGTTGAGGTCGGCGTCGGGCAGCACGAGCATGTGGTTCTTGGCGCCGCCGAGCGCCTGCACCCGCTTGCCGTTCTTGGTCCCGGTCTCGTAGATGTACTTGGCGATCGGCGTCGAGCCGACGAAGCTGACGGCGGCGATGTCGGGGTGCTCGAGGATGCGGTCGACGGCGACCTTGTCGCCGTGCACGACGTTGAAGCACCCGGCCGGCAGCCCCGCCTTGGCCAGCAGCTCGGCCATCAGCAGCGACGCCGACGGGTCCTTCTCGCTCGGCTTGAGCACGAACGTGTTGCCGCACGCCAGGGCGTTGGCGAACATCCACATCGGCACCATCGCCGGGAAGTTGAACGGCGTGATCCCGGCGACGACGCCGAGCGGCTGGCGGATCGAGTAGACGTCGACCCCGGTCGCCGCCTGCTCGCTGTAGCCACCCTTCAGCAGGTGCGGGATGCCGCAGGCGAACTCGATGTTCTCCAGCCCGCGGGCGACCTCGCCGAGGGCGTCGGACAGCACCTTGCCGTGCTCGGCGGTGAGCAGCGAGGCGATCTCCTTGCGGTTGGCGTCGACGAGCTCGCGCAGGTGGAACATCACCTCGGCGCGACGGCCGAGGCCGGTGGCCCGCCACTCGGGGAACGCCGCCTTGGCGGCGGCGACGGCGGCGTCGACTTCGGCGTCGTTGGCGAAGTCGACACTCGCCGCTTGCTCCCCCGTTGCCGGGTTGAACACCTTGCCACTTCGGCCTGACGTCCCTTCGACGACGGCCCCGTCGATCCAGTGCGAGATGCGGTTCATACGGTCCTCAGTTCAAGTAGGCGGACAGGCCGCGCTTGAGGTAGCGGCCGTGCCCCTTCGACCCGGTGAACGAGTCGTTCTCGACGATCACCCGGCCGCGGCTGAGCACGGTGTCGACCTTGCCGTCGATCTCGAAGCCCTCGTAGGCCGAGTGGTCCATGTTCATGTGGTGCTTCTTGTCGACGCCGATCGACGTGTGCCCGTTGGGGTCCCACACGAGGATGTCGGCGTCCGCTCCTGGGGCGATGACGCCCTTGGTCGGGTACAGCCCGAACATGCGCGCCGGTGTCGTGGCGCACGTCTCGACCCAGCGCTCGAGCGACAGCTCGCCGCTCACGACACCCTGGTAGAGCAGCTCCATGCGGTGCTCGACGCCGCCGATGCCGTTGGGGATCTTGGAGAAGTCGCCGAGCCCGAGCTCCTTCTGCTCCTTCAAGCAGAACGGGCAGTGGTCGGTCGACACGACCGCCAGCTCGTTCATCCGCAGACCCTTCCACAGGTCGCGCTGGTGGTGCTCGTGCTTGGTTCGCAGCGGCGTCGAGCAGACCCACTTGGCGCCCTCGAAGCCGGGCTGGGCGAGCTGGTCCTCGAGCGACAGGTAGAGGTACTGCGGACACGTCTCGGCGAACACGTTCTGCCCGCCGTGGCGCGCCTCGGCGACCTCTTCGAGCGCCTCCGACGCCGACATGTGGACGATGTAGAGCGGCACGTTGCCGGCGACCTTGGCCAGCTGGATCGCCCGGTTGGTGGCCTCGCCCTCGAGCTCGGCCGGTCGGGTGAGCGAGTGGTACTTCGGGTCGGTCTCGCCGCGGGCGAGCGCCTGGGCGATCAGCACGTCGATGGCGATGCCGTTCTCGGCGTGCATCATCATCACCGCGCCGGACTCGCCGGCGTTCTGCATCGCCCGCAGGATCTGCCCGTCGTCGGCGTAGAACACGCCGGGGTAGGCCATGAACAGCTTGAAGCTGGTGATGCCCTCGTTGTCGACGAGGTAGGTCATCGCCTTCAGCGACTCGTCGTCGACGCCGCCGATGATCTGGTGGAAGCCGTAGTCGATGGCGCAGTTGCCGTCGGCCTTCGTCGTGCCACTCGGCGAGGCCGTCCTGCACGTTCTCGCCGGCGCGTCTGCACGGCGAAGTCGACGATGGTCGTGACGCCGCCCCACGCTGCGGCGGTCGTGCCGGTCTCGAACGTGTCCGACGCCGCGGTGCCGCCGAACGGCAGCTCCATGTGCGTGTGCACGTCGACGCCGCCGGGCACGACGTACTTGCCGGTGGCGTCGATGGTGCGGTCGGCGGTGACGCCGAGGGTGTCGGCCTGGCCGGGCGCCAGCACGGCGGCGATCGTCTCGCCGTCGACGAGGACGTCGGCCGCGCTGCGGCCGGTCGCGCTGACGACCGTGCCGCCCGTGATCAGCGTGCGTGCTCATCCCTCGACCAGCTCGTCGTAGGCGTCGGGGCGGCGGTCGCGGTAGAACGCCCAGCGGTCGCGGACGACCTTGATCTTGTCCATGTCGAGGTCGCGGACGATCAGCTCGGGCTTGTACGGGTCGCCGACATCGCCGACGAACTTGCCCTCCGGGTCGACGAAGTAGCTCTGCCCGTAGAAGTCGTTGTCGCCGATCTCCGCCTCGATGCCCACCCGGTTGATCGCCCCGACGTAGTACATGTTGGCGACCGCCGCGGCGGGCTGCTCGATGCGCCAGATGTACTCGCTGAGGCCGCGGTGGGTGGCCGACGGGTTGAAGACGATCTCGGCGCCGTTCAGGCCGAGGATCCGCCAGCCCTCGGGGAAGTGGCGGTCGTAGCAGATGTACACGCCGACCTTGCCGACGGCCGTCTCGAAGATCGGGTACCCGCCGTTGCCGGGCCGGAAGTAGAACTTCTCCCAGAACCCCTTGACCTGCGGGATGTGCTGCTTGCGGAACTTGCCGAGGTAGCTGCCGTCGGCGTCGATGACCGCCGCGGTGTTGTAGTAGAGGCCGGCCTGCTCGATCTCGTACATCGGCAGGACGAGCACCATCCCCAGCTCCTTGGCCACGGACTGGAAGCGCTGCGTCGTCGGGCCGTCGGGGATCGGTTCGGTGTAGTCGTAGTACTGCGTCTCCTGCACCTGGCAGAAGTACGGGCCGTAGAACAGCTCCTGGAAGCACATCACCTGGGCGCCGTCGGCGGCCGCCTCGCGGGCAGCCTCCTCGTGCTTGTCGATCATCGCCTCTTTGGTCCCGGCCCAGTCGGTCTGCAGGAGCGCTGCGCGGACGGTGTTCACCATGCGGCCGATCGTACTTTGGTCGTTTCCTTTCCCCGGTCCACGCAACACCCAGGACGGGTGTGGAGGACCGACTCATCACCCACGTCACCATCCGGGCAGCCAACCAGCACGGGCTCATCACCCAGCGACAGCTCGACGACCTCGGCGTGAGCCGCCACCAGCGCCAAGGACTCGTCGAGCGCGGGTGGTTGCACCTCATGGCGCCACGGGTCTACGGGATCTCCGGCGCGCCGGCGTCGACCGAGCGGCGGCTGATGCTGGGGCTGCTCAGTCTCGGCGACACCGCCGTGGTGAGCCACGAAGCCGCCGCCCGCCTCCACGGATTCGATCGTTGCCTGGTCGGACGCCGTCGAGTTCAGCGTCCCGCGATCGGAACGGCATGCGCGCGGCCCGTTCCGGGTCCACTCGACCCGAGAGCTGCCCGCCATCGACCGCGTGCACGATCGGCGGGTTCCGGTGCACGTCGGCGACGCGGACGATCATCGACCTGGCTCGGGCGCGGATTCCACGAGTTCGCTTGGAGGCGGCGATCGACTCGGCGGTGCGATCAGGCGCGAGCGCACCGATCGTGCATCGCGCGTCGCCTGAGCGATCTGCGCGGACCAGGCCGATGGGGCGCGCCGGCGGCTCGACGAGTTGCTGCTCGACTCCGGCGGGCACACGATCCTCGAGCGGCGGTTCCTGACGCTGATGCGCACAGCCGGGCTACCCGTGCCGACGCCTCAAGTCGTCCACCGGCGGGACGGTCGCACGTTCGCGCGCGTCGACTTCCTGTTCGCGGACCACGGCGTCGTGGTCGAGGTGTCAGGGCGCAAAGGCCACGCGTCGGACGCCGAGCGAGCGCGTGACGCTCAGCGCCGCAACGAGCTCCAGGACATCGGCCGCAAGGTCTACGAGTACACGTACCAACAGGTGACCCGTGACCCGACCTACGTCGTCCGCACCATGCGCTCTCGCCTCGCCTTGGTCACCGATCTGCCGCCGGGCACCGGCAACTTGGTGACCAAAGCGGTCAGTAGCCGCCGGGGAGCTTGCGATGGTCCCAGCTGACGGTGCGTTCGACGTCGAGGACGACGCCGACGCGCTTGCGCGCCTGGGCTTCGATGAACTCGTTGATCGACCCGTCGCCGCCGTAGCGGGCGGAGACCAGCCGGCCGATCTCCAGCGTCTCGTCGTAGTCCTCGACCAGGCGGGCGGTGCCGACGAGCTCGACGCCGCGCAGCTCGGGGTACGAGTCGCCGGCCTCGACGAGCGCGGTGATCTTCGGGTCGCGTCGCAGGTTGACGACCTTCTGGCTCTTGGCGAACGTCCAGAACGCCGGGCGGCCGTCGACGACCGCGTACCACATCGCCACGACGTGGGGATGGCCGCTCGGCCCGATCGTCGCCACGTTGAGCACGCGCTCCTCGTCGAGGAACGCGGCGATCTCCTCGTCCGACATGATGATCTGATCGCGTCGACTGGCCATCGCGGCACCGTACCTACATGATCCCGGTGCGCAGGAGTTCGGGCGCCATCTCGCACTCGGCGCGCACGCCGGCCACCGTCGTGCGACCGGGTGGGCCGACGACGTGGGTGACGAGGGACGCCGGCAGCGTCTCCACCTCGCGCGTCCACGGATCGATCGACTGCTGACCGACGCGCTCGGTGATCGCCGTGACCATCGGCATCGGCAGGCGCCGCCCGCACCCGGCGATGCACCACACGGGCGTCGCCGCCAGCCCGGCCGCCGCGGCGACGACGGCCGAACCGGTCGCCGCGACGATCTGCGTCCCGTCGAGCGCGTCGGCCTCGATCAGCACGAGGTCGGCGCAGGCCGTGGCGATCGCCGCCGCTTCCATCGGCACCAGCTCGCTGTCCACCTCGGCGCGCTCGAGCCGCTGCACGAACGACGAGCCGTGGTGAGCCGCGTCGATGGCCAGCACGCGCACGTCGCCACGTCGAGCGAGGGCCATGGCCGTCAGGTCCGGCCACCCGACGGTGACGACCGTCGCGCCGTCGGGAATCTCAGCCACGACGCGAGAGACGGTGGGATCGGCCTCGATCTCGTCGATGGCCGCCCGTGCCGCGACCATCGGGTCGGCGCTCGTCAACATCCGCGCGCACAGCCACCACAGCGGCCCGCAGGTCGGGTGGCGCTCGACGATGCGCCGGCAGGCGACCACCAGCCCGGCCGTGTCCAACCCGAGCCCGCGCAGCGCCCCGGCGGTCTCCCGAACCAACGACTCGGCGTCGGCACCCCTGGCCCTCGCCACATACCGCAGCCGCTCGATGGGGTGCACGCTCTCACGGTACCGACAGAGTGTTGGGGCCGGTTCCGCGCCGCTTGCTACCGTCGCAGCCCGTGGCGACGAACCCGCCGATGGATCTCGTGCTGACCCCGCTGGGCGGCGAGCCACGACCCCTCGAGGAGTGGCTGACCACGTTCCACCTGGCCACCGTCGCACTCGACCCGTACACCAACGAGAGCTCGTGGATCCTGCCGACGGCGACACGGGTCCTCGAAGGCCTCCGCGGCTCGGACGCCCGCGTCAACTTCCTCGTCACCGCCGACGCCAGCGACGCTCGCGCCTTCCTCGGCCCGCTCGTCGAGCGGTTCCTGGTGTTCACCGATCCCGACCGCGTTGCGGTCAAGGCGCTCGGGCTCAGCGAGCTGCCGGCCTTCGTGTTCGTCCGCGTCGACGGCACCGTGCCGTCCGCCGCCGAGGGGTGGAGCGTGCCGTCCTGGCGGGGTGTCGCCGACGCCATCGCCGACGCGACGGCGTGGCGCCCACCCGACATCCCCGCGTTGGGCGACCCCGGCCCGTTCCGCGGGTCGCCGGCGCTCGCCTGAGCGCGTTGTTCCCCGACCTCCCGATCGTCGAGGTCCTCGACGAGCTGCGCCGAGCACTCGCCAGCGGCACGCGAGCGGTGCTCGCCGCGCCGCCCGGCGCCGGCAAGACGACCATCGTCCCGCTCGCCCTGCTCGACGAACCATGGCTCGACCGGCCGGCGGATCGTGGTGCTGGAACCTCGCCGCCTGGCGACCCGCGCCGCCGCCCGGCGCATGGCCACGCTCACGGAGACAGTCGTCGGCGGACTCGTCGGCTACCAGACCAGGGACGAGCGCCGCATCGGCCCGCTGACCCGCGTCGAAGTGGTCACCGAGGGTGTCCTCACCCGCCGCCTGCAGCAGGACCCCGAGCTGCCAGGCGTCGGGCTCGTCGTCTTCGACGAGGTCCACGAGCGCAACCTCACCACCGACCTCGGCCTCGCCCTGACGCTCGATGCGGCGGCGACGCTGCGCCCGGACCTGCGCATCCTCGCCATGTCCGCCACCGCCGACACGGCCAGCTTCGCTCGCCTGCTCGGCGACGCCCCGATCGTGGAGAGCGCCGGGCAGACGTACCCGGTCGACATCCGCTGGCGACCGCGCACCCGCGACAACCGGATCGAACCGGCGGTCGTGTCGGCGGTGTTGACCGCGCTGCGCGACGACCCGGGTGACGTGCTCGCATTCCTGCCGGGCATCGCCGAGATCTCACGGACCGCCGAGCAGCTCGCCGGCGTGGACGTCGACGTGCACCGCTTGGCCGGTGCGCTCGGCCCGGACGAGCAGGACCGCGCGCTGGCGCCGTCGCCGCCTGGCCGCCGGCGCGTCGTGCTGGCCACGGACATCGCCGAGACGTCGTTGACCGTCGACGGTGTCGGCATCGTGGTCGACAGTGGACTGGCGAGGGCACCGCGCTTCGACGTCGGCACCGGGATGACACGCCTCACGACCGTGTCGATCAGCCGTGACTCGGCCGACCAGCGAGCCGGCCGAGCCGGCCGGCTCGGGCCCGGCGTGGCCTACCGGCTGTGGAGCCGGATGGAGCACGGCACACGACCAGCGCACCGCGCCGCGGAGGTCACCCAGGTCGACCTCGCCGGGCTCGTGCTCGAGGTGGCCGCATGGGGCACACCCGTCGACGAGCTGCCATTCCTCGATCGGCCGCCGCACAAGGCATGGCGAGCGGCGAGCGAGCTGCTGGCCGAGCTCGGCGCGCTCGACACCGGCGGCGCGATCACCGAGCTCGGGCGACGCATGCTCGGGTTGCCGGTGCACCCCCGTCTGGCCCGGATGATCGCTGGGCGGCCGGACACGTTGTCGTGCGTGGTGGCCGCACTCGTCGACGAGCGCGACATCGTCCGCGACCGCTCGGCCTCCGCTGACCTGGCGATGCGCATCGAGCTGGTGCGCCGCGGCGACGGCCGCAGCGCGCCGCGTCAGGCGATCGCGCCGCCGACATCGCCCGGCGCGCCGGCATCACCTTCGACCTCGGCGACGTCGACACCGACGCCGCCGGCGCGGCGCTGCTCGCCGGCTTCCCCGATCGCCTCGCCGGTCGCCGGCGTCCCGGCCAGTTCCAGCTGCGCACCGGGTCCGGTGCGTGGGTCGCCGACAACGATCCGTTGGCGACCGTGCCGTTCCTCGTCGCCGCCGACCTCGACGGCAAGCGCTCCGGGCGCGCGCATCCGTCTCGGCGCGGCGGTCGACGCCGCCGAGATCGCCGACGTGCTCGACGACGTCGTCGAGGACCGCCGCCTCGTCTGGGAGGGCGACGAGCTCGTCGAGCGGGTCGAGCGCCGGCTCGACGCGCTGCGGCTCGGCGAGGTGCGCCGGCAACCACAACCCGGTGACGAGACCACCGCGGCGCTCGTCGAGCGGGTCAGGACAACCCGCCTCGGCGCCCTGCCGCTGGACCGCAGCGACCGAGCAGCTGCGGGCACGCATGCGGTTCCTCCACGACACGCTCGGCGAGCCGTGGCCGGACGTCTCCGACCGGGCGCTCGTCGCCCGGCTCGACGAGTGGCTGGCGCCGTACCTCGCCGGCGCCACCGGCCGTGCCGATCTCGAGCGGCTCGATCTCGGCGTGCTGCTGCGGGCCCAGTTGCCGTGGCCGCTCGGCGCCGAGCTGGACGAGCTCGCCCCGGCGACGTGGCGCAACAGGACGATCGACTACACGGCCGACCGGCCGACGGTCGCCGTGCGCGTGCAGCAGGTCTTCGGCGTCACCGAGCACCCGTCGGTGGCCGGCGGGCACGTCCCGCTGACGATCGCCCTGCTCTCCCCCGCCGACCGGCCGATCCAGGTCACCGCCGACCTGCCCGGCTTCTGGGGCGGCTCGTGGGCGGCGGTGCGCAAGGACCTCGCCGGCCGCTACCCCAAGCACCGGTGGCCGGAGGATCCGTCGGCGGAGACATGATGGTGCAGCCAATGAGTGAGTTCGAGTACACGGAGATGTTCCCGCTGGCGCCGGACGACACGCCGTACCGCCTGATCACGACCGACGGCGTCTCCACGTTCGACACGCCCGCCGGTCGGTTCCTGAAGGTCGAGCCCGAGGCGATCACCGCGCTCACCGCGGCGGCGATGCGCGACATCGCCCACTTCCTCCGGCCCGATCACCTGGCCCAGCTGCGCAAGGTCCTCGACGACCCGGAGGCGAGCGACAACGACCGCTTCGTCGCCCTCGACCTGCTGAAGAACGCCGCCGTCTCGGCGGGCGGCGTGTTGCCGATGTGCCAGGACACGGGCACGGCGATCGTCAAGGCGAAGAAGGGTCAGTTCGTGTTCACCGGCGGCGGCGACGAGGCGGCGATCGCCGAGGGTGTGCAGCGCACCTACGTGACCACCAACCTGCGCTACAGCCAGATGGCCGCGCTGACGATGTACGAGGAGCGCAACACCGGCACCAACCTGCCGGCCGAGATCAAGATCTCGGCGGTCGACGGCGACACGTACTCGTTCCTGTTCATCGCCAAGGGCGGCGGCAGCGCCAACAAGTCGTACCTCTACCAGGAGACCAAGGCGCTGCTCAACGAGGCGACGCTGCTGCCGTTCATCTTCGAGAAGATGCAGACGCTGGGCACCGCCGCCTGCCCGCCGTACCACCTCGCCGTCGTGGTCGGCGGCACGTCGGCGGAGCTGGCCGTGGAGACCGCCAAGCTGGCGTCGACGCACTACCTCGACACGCTGCCGACCGAGGGCTCGATGGCGGGTCACGCCTTCCGCGACGTCGAGCTGGAGGCCAAGGTGCTGCGGCTCGCCCAGCAGACCGGCATCGGCGCGCAGTTCGGCGGCAAGTACTTCTGCCACGACGTGCGCATCGTCCGCCTGCCCCGCCACGGCGCCAGCTGCCCGGTGGCGATGGCCGTGTCGTGCTCGGCCGACCGTCAGGCGAAGGGCAAGATCACCCCCGACGGCGTGTTCCTCGAACAGCTGGAGACCGATCCGGCGCGCTTCCTGCCCGGAGGTCACCGATCAGCTCGACGCCACGCCGGCCGTGCACATCGACCTCGAGCGCCCGATGCCGGAGATCCTCGCCGAGCTGTCACGGCATCCCGTGAAGACGCGGGTGATGCTGACCGGGCCGATGGTCGTCGCCCGCGACATCGCTCACGCCAAGATCAAGGAGCGCCTCGACGCCGGCGAGCCGATGCCCGACTACCTCCGCGACCACTGCGTGTACTACGCCGGCCCGGCCAAGACGCCGGCGGGGTACGCGTCGGGGTCGTTCGGCCCGACGACCGCCGGGCGCATGGACAGCTACGTCGAGCAGTTCCAGGCCGCCGGCGGATCGATGGTCATGCTCGCCAAGGGCAACCGCTCGCGGCCAGGTCACCGACGCCTGTGCCGCCCACGGCGGCTTCTACCTCGGCTCGATCGGCGGACCGGCGGCACGTCTCGCCCTCGACAACATCAAGAAGGTCGAGGTGCTCGAGTACCCGGAGCTGGGGATGGAAGCGGTGTGGCGCATCGAGGTCGTCGACTTCCCCGCCTTCATCGTCGTCGACGACAAGGGCAACGACTTCTTCGAGCAGGTCCGCCGCGACGCCACACCCGTGGCACTCGGCCGCTGAACCGAAACGGCCATCAACAGGCGGCCGCGGCCTGCGCTCGGGCGCGGGTCGCTGCATCCGACTCGACGCCGAGGAGGATGTGCGTCACGACGCGGTGCTCCTCACCGGCCAGCTCGCCGGCTCGGCAAGCGGCGACGGCCGTGCCGGTGCCCTCGGCCACGAGCACGTCCTCGATCAACCCTTCGGTCCACCACGGCGGGAACGCGAAGAGGTGGTCGCCCAGCTCGGCATCCGTCGTCAGTCCCTCGACGAACGGGCAGGTCGTCGCGTCCTCGGGCACCTTGCCGTCCACGAGGTAGTCGACGACGACGCCATCGAGGCACGGATCGACCGGGAAGGCGGTGTGCCCGACGCCCTCCCATGTGATCGACACAGCGTCGCCGAGCGCCGCCGCCAGCTCGGCGGCGTGACGGCCAGGCGTCGACGGGTCGAATCGTGTGCCGACGACGAGGATCGGTTCGGCGACGTCCACCGGCTCGACCACCGGCAGCGGATCGGCGTCTGGCATCCCGTCGCACTCCCAGAGCCCCTCGACATGGCTGAAGTCGGCGCAGTAGATGGCGAAGTGGGCGTCGGCGAAGTCACTCATCATCTCCTCGCCGGGAGGCGGGACCGGGTAGCCGTCGAGGAGGTAGCTGCTGAGCGCGGCGAGCGTCGAGGCGTCGCCGTCGACACCGTCGCGGAGCGCGTCGCCGACGATGCCCCATGACCACGGGTCGTACATCGCTCCGAGCATCACGTCCTCGAGGTCGATGCGGTTCATCTGCGCCGGCTCGCCCGGGAAGCTGGCCGTGGGCAGGTCACGGATGATCCCGCCGAGATCCTCGACGAGTGCCCGGCTGTCCGGGCCGGCGGCACACTCAGTGGAGGCGTCGCAGAGCTCGTGGAAGCGGGCGATGACGTCGTCGGTCTCGTCGGCGGCGTAGTCCGGCACGCTGTCCGCGGCGAGCGGACCGTCGGGGTCGCCCGCAGTCGGGTCGAACGCCCCGTCGAGCACGAAGCGCCCGACGCCGTCGGGATGGGCCATGGCGTAGACCGAGCCGAGCGCCGTGCCGTAGCTGTAGCCGAGGTAGTCGAGGCGTTCGACCCCGAGGGCGACGCGCACGGCTTCGAGATCGAGTCCCGAGTCGGCCGCCCCGACCTCGCCGAGCAGCGGTCCGGTGCGCTCGATGCACGTCTCCGCGCTGGGCAGGCCGGTCGAGTCGACGTCACCGCAGTCGATGGCCGGCAGCGAACGTCCCACGCCCCGAGGGTCCCAGCCAACGGGGTAGTAGTGGTCGAGCAGGTCGGCCGGCAGGAGGTCGACGAGGTACCAGGCGAGCTCGATGCCCGACGCGCCCGGACCGCCGGGGTCGATGACGAGCGGAGTGCGGGTGTCGCCGTCGTCGAGGACCGGGCGGCTGAGGGCGACGGAGATCGTGTCGCCGTCGGGTTCGTCGTGGTCCAGCGGGGTGTCGACCCAGGCGCACTCCCACTCCGTGGTCAGCTCGGGGGTCTCATCTGGGCACGACGACCACACGAGCGTCGACGCCGGCGCGACCGGTCGCCTCGTGGATGCCGTCGGCTGCGCCGCATGATCGGTGCGCACCCCCGGTCCGGCGGAACACGCAGTGGCGGCGAGCACCGCTCCGGCGAGCCAGGCGGTCCGCCACCTCATCGAGAGGTGAGGCAACCGACGAGCGCCGCTCGCGTCTCTTCGACCTCGTCGGGGTTGGCGCCGAACTCGGACGCGGCGAAGTCGGTGACGCCGATCTCGCCGAGTGCCAGCACCTGCTCGGTGACCTCGTCGGCGGTGCCGACGATGGCGATGTCGGCGGGCCCCGCTGCACCCTCACGGTCGAGCATCGCCCGGTAGCTGGGCAGTTGCCCGTAGATGGCGAAGATCTTCGCCGCCCGCTCGCGCGCCCGACCGACGTCGGAGGTGACGCACACCGGAAGCGCCGAGATGACTCGCGGCGACGGCCGGCCGGCCGCATCCGCCGCCGCGTTGATGGTCGGGATCGTGTGTTCGGACAGCGTCTTCGGGCCCGTGCACCAGGTGTAGGTGCCGTCGGCCAGTTCGGCCGTCACCTTGAGCGTCTGCGCGCCGAGCGCGGCGACGACGATCGGGAACGGCGACGAGCCCTTGACGGCGACGCCTGCGTGGACCTTGTAGTCGTCGCCGTCGAACGACACGGGCTCGCCGCGCGACAGCGGACCGAGCACGCTGAGGTACTCGCGCAGGTGGCGCACCGGCTTGTCGAAGCTGAGCCCGAACATCGACTCGATGACCATCTTGTGGCTCAGCCCGATGCCGAGGCAGAGCCGCCCGCCCGCCGCCTGGTTGGTCGTCAGGCACTGCTGGGCGAGCATCATCGGGTGCCGGGGGAACGTCGGAACGACGCCCGTGCCGAGCTCGATGCGCGGCACTTCGCGTCCGACGACGGCCAGCGCCGTGAGGGCGTCGTGGGCGAAGATCTGCGACACCCAGTAGGAGGCGAAGCCGTCCGCCTCGGCCCGCCTGGCCTCCTCGACAACGTCGTCGATCGTGCCGTCGTTGATGGCGCTGCCGAAGATCCCGATTCGCATACGGCGGGACGGTAGTCAGATCAGGCCAGGGCGACCAGTTCCAGCCAGTTCGGGTTGAAGTAGTCGACGTCACCGTCGGGCATCAGCAGCACCTTCGTCGGGGCGAGCTGCTCGACGAACTCGGTGTCGTGGCTGACGATGATCAGCGCTCCCGGCCAGTCCCCGAGCGCGTTGGTGACGGACCGACGGCTGCTGGGATCGAGGTTGTTCGTCGGCTCGTCGAGCAGCAGCAGGTTGTTGCGACCGACCATCAGCATCGCCAACGCCAGCTTGGTCTTCTCGCCGCCCGACAACGTGCCGGCGTCCTGGAACACCTTCTCGCCCGACAGCCCGACCATCCCGAGCAGGCCGCGCAGCTCGGTCTCGGTGAGGACGATGTCGGTGGGTACCTCACGGCGGATGTTGTCGAGCAACGACTCGTCGACGCGCAGGTTGTCGTGCTCCTGGGCGTAGTAGCCGATGGTCACGTTGTGGCCGAAGGCGAACGTGCCGCGGTCGGCCTCGGTCTCGCCGGCGAGGATGCGCAGCAGGCTCGTCTTGCCGGCGCCGTTGAGACCGAGCACGAGCAGTCGCTCGCCGCGGCCGAGGTCGAAGGACACATCGGTGAACACCGGTGGGCCGGCATAGGACTTGGCCAGACCGACGACCTCGATGACGGTGCGCCCGGGCGTCGGCGGCTGCGGGAAGCGGACGCGCAGCGACTTGTCGCCGCGCGGCGTGTCCACCTTCTCCGCCTCGAGACGGGCGATGCGCTTCTCCATGCTGTGGGCCAGCGACGCCTTGGATGCCTTGGCGCCGAAGCGATCGACGAAGCGCTGCATGCGGGCGATCTCCCGGGCCTGACGCACGGCCATGCGCGTCTGGCGTTCTTCGTCGGCGGCGCGCGCCGCCACGTACTGCGAATAGGTGCCGCGGTACTCGACGAGGTGACCGACGCCAGCCTCGTCTGGCCGGTCGAGATGGAGGACACGGGTGATCGCCTCGTCGAGCAGGTCGAGGTCGTGGCTGATGACGAGCAGGGCGCCGCGGTAGGCGCGCAGGAAGCCCATCAGCCACTCCTTGGCGTCGACGTCGAGGTGGTTGGTGGGCTCGTCGAGGCACAGCACGTCGCTGCCGGCGAAGAGGATGCGGGCCAGCTCGACGCGGCGGCGCTCGCCGCCCGACAGCACGCCGATCGGGTGATCGATGCGGTCGGGGCCGATGCCGAGGCCGGCCGCCAGCGAGCGCGCCTCGCTGTCGGCGGCGTAGCCACCGTTGGTCCGGAACAGCTCCTCGGCGCGGGTGTAGCGGGCGACGTTGCGCTCGTCGGGTCGCTCCTCCATGGCGATGCGCAGCTTCTCGATGCGCTCGATCTCGGCGTCGACACCGCGCCCCGACAGGACGTGGGCGGCGGCGGTGCGCCCGTCGAGCACGCCGGCGATGCGCGGATCCTGGGGGAGGTAGCCGAAGGCGCCCTTGCGGGCGACCCGCCCGGCGGCGGGCTCGGCCTCGCCACCGAGGACGCGGAACAGGCTGGTCTTACCGGCGCCGTTGCGGCCGACGAGGCCGACCTTGTCGCGAGGCATCACGGTGAAGTCGGCCGACTCGACGACGAGCCGGCCGCCGACCTCGACCGAGAGACCCTGCGCCTGGAGCACCGAGCAAGGCTACGCACGGGGGCTCCGCCCCCGTGTGCCCCCGAAGAGGAGAAGCCCCGTGTGTCAGCGCGGGCGCAGGCAGGCGCCGTCGGAGCCGGCGGGGGCGCGGCCGAGGGCGGTGGCGATCATCGTGGCGAGGGCCTCGCGGCCCTCCTCGCTGAGGTGCAGGCCGTCCTCGCCGAGCAGCTCGTCCGCGTCGCGCGTGCGCGACGCCCAGTCGACGACGCGGACGTTCTCGTGGCGCTTGGCCTCCGCCTGGATCACGTAGTTGACCTCGAGGCGGTCCGGCTTGAACTCGGTCACGTTGACCAGCACGACCGGCATCGGGGCCAGCTCGTCGAGCAGGCGGTCGAGCTCGGCGCCATAGGCCACCGGATCGCGGCCGTAGTTGCTCCCGAGCATGACCACGGCGGCATCCCAACCCTCCCGGAGTCGCCGGCGCAACACCTGCCGGCCGTACTCGACGTGCTGGCCGGTCGCGGCATTGACCTCGACCGCCCAGCCACGCGGGACGAGTCGATCACAGAGCTGACCACCGTGGCGGTTGGAGATCGACGACAGGATCGAATCCCCGATCGCCAGCACGCGGTTGCCGTCGACGAGACGCCCGACCGGCTCGAGACGCTCCACCGGTCCGGTGGTGGTGGTGGCGCTGCGCCGTGGCTCGTCCTGCGTCGTCTCCGGAGCTTGCTCGGTGGTCGCCGGGACCGTGACCCCGGTGTCCCGCGGCGCCAAGGCGGCCGGGAGGTGGCCGACATCGCCGACCGTCGACGCCGATTCCGGTGCGGCCGCCTCGCCGGATCCGCACGCCACCAACACCAGGGCGACCAGCGCGCTGGGGACGAAGGGGGGCCGGCGCACCCGGCCCATTGAAGCGGGTCGTCGAGCCGATCAGACCTCGGGCCGGCCGGCCCGCAACTCGTCGCCCGCAGGGACCGCCGAGTCGACCGCGACGTCCTCGAAGCGGTCGATGTCGCGCAACGACGGAAACAGCCGCCACCAGACACCGACGACGCCGAGCGTCAGCACCCCGCCGAGCGTGACGGCCGGCGCGACACCGAGCACCGAGCCGAGGACGCCGGACTCGAACGCCCCGAGCTCGTTGGAAGCACCGATGAACACGTTCTCGACGGCCATCACGCGCCCGCGCATGGCGTCCGGCGTGGCCAGCGGCACGATCGTGGCACGGATGAACACGCTGATCGAGTCGGCGCCGGCGAGGACCAGCAGGGCGGCGAAGGCGACGGCGTAGTTCCGCGTCAGGCCGAGGACGATCGTGGCCGCACCGAAGACGGCGACGGCGACAAGCAGCGTGCGCCCGACGCGACGCGACACGGGCCGTACCGCGAGCACGGCGGTCACGATGACGGCACCGATCCCGGGTGCCGCTCGCAGCCAGCCGTAGCCGACGTTGCCGACGCCGAGGCGATCCTCTGCGATCGCCGGCAGCAGGGCGACAGCACCGCCGAACAGCACGGCGAACATGTCGAGGGCGATGGCGCCGAGCAGCACCGGCCGGCCACGGATGAAGCGCAGCCCCTCCATCGCGTGGTGGAAGCTGGGCCGCTCGTCGCCCGGTGTGCGCGCCTGCGGGCGGCGCAGCTTGATCGTCGTGACGGCGACGGCGGCGGTGGCGAAGCAGCACGCCGACACGACGTAGGGCACGGCGGGGTCGATGTCGTAGAGGAATCCGCTGGCCGCCGGCCCGACGATCAGGCCGAACTGCCAGGTTCCCGAATAGAAGGCGATCATGCGCGGCAGGCCGCCGTCGGGAGCGATCAGCGGGGGCAGCGAGCGATACGACGGGGCGGCGAACGCCCGCGCCGTGCCGAACAGGGCGGCGATGACGAAGATCGGCACAGCCGATGTCGGGTCACCGGCGGCGTAGAGGCAGAACAGCACCGACGTCACCACCTCGAAGGACAGGGCGATGGCGGCGACACGTCGCCGGTCGAAGCGGTCGGCGGCCGATCCGGTCAGCGGCAGCAGGATCAGCGCCGGCAGGAACTCGACGAGGCCGAGCAGCCCGAGGGCGAACTCGCTGTCGGTGATGTCGTACAGGTGCTTGCCGAGGGCCGCCGCCTGCAACGTCGTGCCGGTCGTCGAGAGGGTGGCGCCGAGCAGGTAGGTGGACACTGCCCGATCACGGAGCAGCTCCCGACCGCTCGGCGCGGCGAGCGGCTGGGCGGCGATCGGCTCCACGTCGGAGGGACGGTACACGGAGTGCTACAGAGAGCCGATGAGCTCACTCGCCGACGAGACACGCTGGATGGATGCCGTCGATCAGGCGGCGCTCGTGGCCAAGGGGGAGGTCACTCCCGTCGAGTTGTTGGAGGCGGCGATCGAGCGGATGGAGGCAACTGATCCGCAGTTGCACGCGTTGACGATCACGTGGTTCGACCACGCGCGGGAGGTCGCCGCCGGTGAGCTGCCGGGCGGGACGTTCCGCGGCGTGCCGTTCCTCCTCAAGGACCTGTACGCGAGCTACGCCGGCCAGACGCTGTCCAACGGCAACCGCGTGCTGAAGGAGGCGGGAATCGTCGACGAGCAGGACACCACGCTCGTCGGCAGGTACCGGTCGGCCGGGCTGGTGATCGCCGGGCGCACGAACAGCCCCGAGCTGGGGAGCCTGCCGACCACGCAGCCGCTGGCGTGGGGTGCAACGCACAACCCGTGGGACCTCGACCGCACGCCCGGCGGTTCGAGCGGCGGATCCGCCGCGGCGGTCGCCGCGGGGATGGTGCCGTTCGCCCACGCGTCGGATGGCGGCGGGAGCATCCGCATCCCGGCGTCGGCGTGCGGGTTGGTCGGTCTGAAGACGAGCCAGGGACGCATCACGATGGGTCCGGTGCGCGCCGAGGCCGGCCTCGGCGTCGAGCACTGCGTGAGCCGCACCGTGCGAGACACCGCTGTGCTCCTCGACGCCGTCCGCGGGCCGGGCGCCGGCGACACGGTCATCGCCCCCGAACCGGCGCGCCCGTACGCCGACGAGGTCGGCGCGGAGGCCGGCCGCCTGCGGGTCGGGCTGCTCGACGTGCACCCGCTCGGTGGCGTCCTGCACGACGACTGCGCCAGCGCCGCCCGCTCTGCTGGATCGATGCTGGAGGGGCTCGGCCACGACGTCGAGCCGGCGTGGCCGGACGCGCTGGCCGATCCCACGCTGACGATGCGCTTCATGGCGCTGTGGGCGACGCAGATGGCGATGGGTGCCAACGGCTTCGGCCAGACGCTGGGTCGTGAAGTCACCGCCGACGACATCGAGCCGGTGAACTGGGTCCAGGTCGAGCACGCCAGACGGCTGTCCGCCGTCGACCTGGCGACGGCGCAGGCCGAGATGTACGCCTTCCGTCGCCGGTTGCAGCAGTGGTGGGCGGATGGGTGGGACGTGCTGGTGACGCCGACGCTCGCCGAGCCGCCGCCGCTGCTCGCCGAGTTCGAGCCGGTGGACGGCGAGCCGACGGCGCAGATGCGCCGCGCCGGGCAGTGGGTGGCGTTCACCCCGGCGTACAACATGAGCGGGCAGCCGGCGATCAGCCTGCCGCTGCACTGGAACGCCGACGGCCTGCCGATCGGCGTCCAACTCGTCGCCGCCTACGGCCGCGAGGACGTGCTGCTCCGCGTCGCCTCGCAACTGGAGTCGGCGCACCCCTGGTCAGACCGCCATCCTTCGACGACCTGAGGAATTGTTGGCCGAACGCGACGTTCGTGCCGAAGAACCCTCCGTGAGGTTCACGATCCGCATCGGGATCCTGCTCAGCGTGCTCGCCGCGGCCGTGGCGATCGCCCTCGACCTGACGGTCAGCGTGCCGGCGGTGCTGATCGTGATCCCCGTCGTGATCGTCGGGTTCGCCCTCAGCTGGTACGCCAGCGGCCACGATCACACGACGACGCGCCGTTCCTGACAGCCTGGGCACCGTGAGCGCCCAGATGAAGGTGCGCGTCGGCGTCGGGCTCGGCACGCGCACCCGCCTGCACGGCCCCGAGTTCGGCGACGTCGTCGACGCCCTCGAGCGGCTCGGCTTCGACAGCCTGTGGCTGTCCGAGCGCATCGGCGGCGACGCACCCGACCCGGTGGTGGCGATGTCGTACGCCGCCGGGCGAACGACGCGCCTCAAGTTCGGCATGAGCGTGCTCGTGCTGCCTGGCCGCAACCCGGTCGTGCTGGCCAAGGAGCTGGCGACGCTGGCCGTGATGTCGGGTGGGCGCCTGCTGCCGGCGTTCGGTCTCGGCGTCGCCGACGCCCGCGAGCACCAGGCGTTCGGCGTCGAGCGGGGCGAGCGGGCGCGCTGGTTCGACGAGGCGCTGGCCGTGATGCGGGCGTGCTGGTTCTCCAAGGTCGTCGACCACGACGGCGAGCGCTTCCACTACGCCGGGCTGCAGGTGCGCCCGCAGCCGGCCCGGCTCGACGTGTGGCTGGGCGGCATCGCCCCGTCGGAGCTGCGCCGGGTCGGACGCCTCGCCGACGGGTGGCTGCCGTCGTTCGTCACCCCCGGTGACGTCGCCGCGGGGCGGGCGGTCATCGAGCAGGTCGCCGCCGAGCACGACCGGGCGATCGAGGAGGACCACTTCGGCGTGCTCATCCCCTACACGCTCGACGTCGTGCCCGACATCCTGCTGGCGCAGCTCGCCCGGCGCCGTCCCGATCTCGACGACCCGGCGACGCTCGTGCCGGTCGGCTGGGACGCCCTGACCGACACGATCAAGCGCTTCGTCGACGTCGGCACCACCAAGTTCGTGGTCCTCCCCGTCGCCGAACCGAGCGACCCCGCCGCGTGGGACACCCACCTCACCGCCGCCGCCGAGGCACTCCTCCCCCTGGAGACTTGACGTCAGGTCCCGAGGGCGGCCATGGCGGCGTTGCGGCCGGGGATGGCGGAGACGCCGCCACCGCGACGGGCGCCGGCACCGCAGACGAACACGTTGGCGTGCTCGGTCTCGACGCCCCAGCGGCCCACCTCGGATGCCGTCTCGGCGAAGGGCCACTGCAGGTCGCCATGGAAGATGTGCCCGCCGGGCATGCCGAGGGCGGCCTCGATCTCCAGCGGACCCATCACCTCGATGCACTCCGGGTCGAGCAGGCACTCCTCGATCGGTTCGGCGAGCACGCTGTCGAGTGACGCCAGGACCGCGGCCTTGGCCTCGGCGAGCGCACCGGCGGGGTCGGCGCGGAACAACCGCGCCGGCATGTGCAGGGCGAACACGGTGAGCGTCTGCGCGCCCGCTGCCTGCAGCTCCGCCGACAGGATCGACGGATCGGCCAGTGAGTGGCAGTACACGTCGCACGGGGCCGGGTCCGGGATCCGCCCGGACACCGCCTGGCGATAGGCCGTCTCCAGCTGGGCGTAGCCCTCGTTGACGTGGACCGTGCCGGCGAACGCCTGCTCGGGGCGAAGGTCCGGGTCGCGTAGGCGCGGCAGCCGGCTGAGCAGCATGTTGACCTTGACCTGGGCGCCCTCCGGCGCCGGGCCGGTCGGCTCGCCGAGCAGCCGGCGCAGCACGGTGGGCGCGACGTTGGCGAACACCTGGCGGGCGACGATCGTCCGACCGTCTGCGGTCGTCACGTTCGCCCGCTCACCATCGGTGGTGACGGCGACGACCTCGGTGTCCGTCACCAGCTCGGCGCCGCGCTTCTCCGCGGCAACCGCGAGCTCCGCGGACACCGTCCCCATGCCACCAACGGGGATGTCCCAGTGGCCGGTGCCACGGCCGACGACGTGGTACAGGAAGCAACGGTTGGCGAGCAGGTCGTGGGCGTGGGTGAACGTGCCGATCAGTGCGTCGGTCAGCACGATGCCGCGCGTGGTGTCGTCGGCGATGTGCTCCTCGATGGCCTCACCGATCGGGCGCTCGACGAACATCCGCCACGCGTCGTCGCCGATGAGGCGGCGGAACTCGCCGGCGCTGCGCAGCGGCTCGGTCAGCGTCGGGGCCACCCGCTCGGCCATCGTCGCGATCACCGGGCCGAGGGCGCCGAGGATCGGCTCGCAGGACGCGACATCGCGACGACGCAGCTCGATGTCCAGGCCCAGCTCTTCGACGATCTGCGACGGCAGCAGGCTGACGAGGTACGAGTACTTCGACAGGTGGGCGTCGTGCGCCGGGAACACGCGCGCCGACCTGCGTCGCGCCACCGAGCGTCGACGCGCGTTCGAGCACGACGACAGACCGGCCCGCTTCGGCCAGATAGGCCGCACACGCCATCCCGTTGTGCCCGCCACCGATGACGACGGCGTCGTACCGGTCCATGGGTTCAGCCTACGGTGAGCCTCCATGAGGGGTCTCGACGGCCGGTGCGCGCTCGTCACGGGCGCGGCGAGGGGCATCGGGCGGGCGATCGCCGAGCGGCTGGCCGAGGAGGGCGCGCGGGTCGCTGTGAGCGACCTCTCGCTGCCCGACGCCGAGAGCACCGCGGTGGAGATCGGCAGCGGCGCCATCGGTGTCGAGCTCGACGTCACCGACGACACGTCGATCCGCCGCGCCGTCGACGACGTCGTCGAACGACTCGGCGCCATCGACGTGCTCGTCAACAACGCCGGTTGGGACCGCATGGAACCGTTCGTCGAGAGCAGCGCGGAGACGTGGGACCTCGTGCTGGCGATCAACCTGCGCGGCCCGATCGCCGTGACTCGCGCCGTGCTCGAGCAGATGGTCGAGCGAGGCAGCGGGCGCATCGTCAGCATCTCCTCCGATGCCGGCCGCGTCGGCTCGAGTGGCGAAGCGGTCTACTCCGGCGCCAAGGCGGGGATCATGGGCTTCAGTCGGACCATCGCCCGCGAGGTCGCCCGCCACGGGATCAACGTCAACACGGTGTGCCCCGGCCCGACGAACACGGCGCTGTTGCAGGGCGAGGCCGAGCGCAACCCCAACCTCGTCAAGGCGCTGGCCAGGGCGATCCCGTTCGGCCGGCCGGCCGAGCCGGCGGAGATCGCCGCGGCGGTCGCCTTCCTCGCCTCCGACGACGCCGCATTCATCACCGGTCAAGCTCTGTCCGTCTCCGGAGGGTTGACGATGCAATGAGTGACTTCGAGGACATCCGCTACGAGAAGGACGACGGGGTCGCCATCGTCACGATCGACCGCCCGGACAAGATGAACGCCTTCCGGGCGCAGACGTGCCGCGAGCTGATCGAGGCGTTCGAGGACGCATGGGCGGACGGGACGATCGGCGTGGTCGTCCTCACCGGCGCCGGCGACCGGGCGTTCTGCACGGGCGGCGACGTCTCGGTGCGTGGCGAGTCCGGCTACGCGGGCGAGGGATCGCGCCACGCGATCGGCCTCGACATCGAGGAGGTGCACTCGATCATCCGCGACATCCCCAAGCCGGTCATCGCCGCGGTCAACGGCTACGCCATCGGCGGCGGCCACGTGCTGCACGTGATCTGCGACCTGACGATTGCCGCCGACACGGCGCGCTTCGGTCAGGTCGGCCCGAAGGTCGGCAGCGTCGACCCCGGCTTCGGCACCGCCTATCTCGCTCGCGTCGTCGGCGAGAAGAAGGCGCGCGAGTTCTGGTACCTGTGCGAGCAGTACACGGCCGAGGAGTGCCGCCAGCTCGGCCTCGTCAACAAGGTCGTGCCGGCCGCCGAACTGATGGACGCGACGATGGCCTGGGCGCGGCGGATCGTCGACATGAGCCCGACGGCGATCACGATCGCCAAGCAGTCGTTCAACACCGACAGCGAGTCGATCCGCGCCGTCGGCGCCCTCGGCATCAGCGCGCTGGCGCTGTACTACGGCACCGACGAGGCGATGGAAGGTCAGCGGGCGTTCACCGAACGGCGCCCGCCGACTTCCGCCAGTTCAGGAGATGAAGGATCCACACGCCGAGCTACGCGACGCCGTCAGGCAGATCTGCTCGAAGTTCCCCGACGAGTACTGGCGCCAGCGCGAGACTGCCCATGAGTTCCCGTGGGACTTCTACCGCGCCTTCGCCGATGCGGGCTACGTCGGCATCGCCATCCCCGAGGAGTACGGCGGCGGCGGGGCCGGCATCACCGAGGCGTCGATCCTGCTCGAGGAGATCGCCGCGTCGGGCGCATGCCTGAACGGATGCTCGGCCATTCACCTGTCGGTGTTCGGCATGAACCCGGTCGTGCACCACGGCTCGGACGAGATGAAGGCGACGTACCTCCCCCAGGTCGCGTCGGGAGAACTGCACGTCTCGTTCGGCGTCACCGAGCCCGATGCCGGCACGGACACGACGAACATCTCGACGCGCGCCACGGCGTGGAGGGTGGCTGGCGCATCCGCGGGCGCAAGATCTGGAACACCAAAGCGCACATCGCGGGGAAGTGCCTGCTGCTCGCCCGCACGACCCCGCTCACCGAGGTGCGCAAGCGCACCGACGGGATGACGCTGTTCCTCGCCGACCTCCAGGTTCCCGAGGTGGCGATCGTGCCGATCCCCAAGCTCGGGCGCAACGCCGTCGCCTCGTGCGAGGTCTCGTTCGATGACCTGTTCGTCGCCGAGACCGACGTCGTCGGCGAGGTCGGCCGGGGGTTCCACCACCTGCTCGACGGCCTCAACCCCGAGCGCATCCTGCTCGCCGCCGAGGCGCTCGGCATCGGCAGGGCGGCGATCCGGCGGGCGGTCGCCTACGCCAACGAGCGCATCGTCTTCGGCCGGCCGATCGGGCAGAACCAGGGGCTGGCCTTTCCCCTCGCCGACGCCCACATGCGCCTGGGCGCAGCCGAGCTGGTGATCCGCGACGCCAGCGCCCGCTACGACGCCGGCCTGCCGTGCGGCGAACAGGCCAACAGCGCCAAGTACCTCGCCGCCGAGGCGGCGTGGGACGCCGCCGACCGAGCCGTGCAGACCCACGGCGGCATGGGCTACGCCACCGAGTACGACGTCGAGCGGTACTGGCGCGAGGCGCGACTGATTCGCATTGCACCGATCTCCCAGGAGATGATCCTCAACTACATCGCCGAGCACGTCCTCGGCCTGCCGCGCTCGTACTGACACATCGTCCCGCCGAGTACGTGCTGCCGGCTGAGTACGTGGTACCTGCCAGGCCCTCATCACGTACTCGACCGGCATCACGTACTCGACCGGCATCCCCCGATGGCGCGGCCGCCCGCAGTACGTTCCGGCACCCAGTGGACTCGGTTCGGACCCGGCGTCACCTCCCTGCGTCGCATCCGGCCGTTCGTTGGGCATCGCTCCACCCGGTCCAGCCGCAACAGCGCCCGCGGCACCCGCCCCGGACGAACCCGATCCGGCGGTCGCTCGGTCGACACGTCGACACCGGCTTCCGGCCGGACATCGAAGGCCTGCGGGCCATCGCTGTCGTCGCCGTGATCGTGTACCACGCCAGGTTGTTCGGCCTGCATGGCGGGTTCGTGGGCGTCGACGTGTTCTTCGTCGTCTCCGGCTTCCTCATCACGCGACTGATGCTCGGCGAGTTGGCGAAGACCGGGCGGCTGTCGCTGACGGCGTTCTGGGGCCGGCGCGCCCGCCGTCTGCTCGCCGCGTCCGCCCTCGCCGTCGTCGCCACGGCGCTGGCGGCACACGTCGTGTTGCCACCGCTCACCCAGCGGACGGTGGTCACCGACGTCGTCGCCGCCGGCACGTTCTCGTCGAACATCGTCTTCGCCGGGCGGCTCGGCGGCTACTTCGGCGCCCAGCTCGGACAGTCGACGCCGTCACCGCTGCTGCACTTCTGGTCGCTGGCCGTCGAGGAGCAGTTCTACCTGTGCTGGCCGCCGCTGCTGGCGGTGATGACGCGGCGACCGCGGCAGTACCGCCGGTTGCTGCTGACCACCATCGCCATCGGCGGTGTGCTCGGCTTCGCGCTGGCCGCGTGGATGACGCCGCGGGCTCCGTCGTGGGCATTCTTCCTCCTGCCGACACGCATGGGCGAGCTGCTGGCTGGTGCGCTGCTCGCCGTCATCGGGACACAGATCGCCCGCATCCCGGCTGTCGTCCGAGCGACGCTGGCATGGTGCGGGCTGGCCGTCATCCTCATGGCGTGCGTGCGGTTCGACGAGGCCATGCCGTGGCCGGGCACCGCCGTGCTCGTGCCCGTGCTGGCCACGATGGGCGTGATCGTCGGAGGGTCGATGATCCGGCCGCTCGGCGTCGACGCCATGCAGTGGATCGGGCGGCACTCCTACGCGTTGTACCTCTGGCACTGGCCCGTCCTGGTGCTCGCCGACGCCGGCTGGGGCCCGCTCGATTGGACCCAACGCGCCGCCGCCGTCGTCATCTCCGTGGGGCTGTCGGCGCTCTCGTTCCGGTTCGTCGAGGATCCCGTGCGCCACTCCCGCTGGCTCGCCGCGGTGCCGGCACGCAGCCTGGCCTTCGGCGCAGCCATGGTGCTGATCATGCTGAGCGCCGGATGGGCGCTCTCCCGATCGATCCCCACCCTCGACGGTGGCCAGGCTGCTGCGGCGCCACAGTTGCTCGTCTCCCCCGTCGCCATCCCGGCAACGACGACTGTCCCGGCGGCGCCGGCGTCGACCGTTGCCCCGACCACGAGCGTCGCCGCTGTGACCACCACCCTCGCCCCGACGACCACGGTGGTGCCACTGGTCGCGGCCGATCCCCCGACCGGCGAGCTCGCCTCCCTCGTCGCCTCGATGCAGCAACTGCTCGACACGGCGTCGAGTCCGGCGCCGGTCCCGTCGAACCTGCGACCATCGCTCAGCGCAGCTCGGGACCGGGCGCTGCCCTACACCAAGGGCTGCGTCAACATCGGCGTCAACGCCCGCCTCCTGCCCTGCGAGTTCGGGGTCGCCGGCGCCGAGCGGACGATCCTGCTCTACGGCGACTCCCACGCCGTGCAGTGGTTCGAACCGCTCGAGCTGATCGCCCAACAACGCGGTCTGCGCCTGGTGCTGCTCGCCAAGGGAGGTTGCCCGGTCACGCGATGTCGTCGTGCCGACACCGGTGCTGCGCCACACGTGCCCGCCGTATCGCGACAGGGCGATCGCCTGGATCGAGGAGAACCAACCCGCGTTGGTCGTGGTCTCCAACTCCTACACGCACACCGAGAGCGACGCCGCCGCGTGGGCAACAGGGGCGGAGGCCACCATTGCCCGCCTGGCTGCTGTCGCCCCTCGCCTCGTCGTGATCGGCGACAACCCGTCGAGCCAGGCGGACCCGCCGGCCTGCCTGTCGGGCCATCTCGACGACGCGTCGGCCTGCGCGACAGCCCGCGCCGACGCCGTTCGCACCGAGTTCATCAGCGGAGAGGTCGCCGCGACCCGCGCCCACGGGGTGACGTTCATCGACACCACCGATTGGTTCTGCACGCCGAGCACCTGCCCGAGCGTGATCGGCGACCTGCTGGTGATGCGCGACGAGACGCACCTCACGCCCCCGATGGCCGAGTTCCTCACCCCGCTCCTCGACGCCGCGCTGGCACCCCTCCTGGCTGGATAGGTGGACAACACGTAGGGTCGAAGTCGTCATGCCGACAGCGAGCCAGCGCGACCTGACCGTGGCCGTCACCGGCCCGACCGGCACGTTCGGGTTCGGGTTGGTGCCGCTGCTGCAGGCTGACGACAGGATCGGCGCGAGCTCGGGTGGCAGCCTCGGTACACCGGCGCCGAGGCGCTGCGGGACACGATCCAGCGCCTCAGCCGTGCTCGGTAGGTTCAGTCGGCGACGTTGACGATCGCCGTGACCTTCGTCGGGGTGACGCGGACGACCATCTCCGGCGGGACGGCGTTGCGCCGGCCGTAGGCCTCGGCCTGCTCCGCGCCCATGTAGCGGGCGGCGATGCGGGTGCCCCACCGGAGCAACTCGTCGGGATCTGTCGACGTCGTGGTGGTCCCGGCGATCGTGACGAACGAGAACGGCGGCCGCTCGTCATCGAAGCAGATCGCCACCCGGCCATCGCGCAGGATCGACTTGCCCTTGATCGTGTCAGCTGCGGTCATCAGCACGATCTCATCACCATCGAGGTCGACCCACACCGGCGCAACGTGCGGACTGCCGTCGGCGCGCACCAGCGCCAGCTTGCCGGTCCGTGCCGGCAGCGCCGACACGAAGGACTGCCACCAACCCTCGGGCGCCGGCCGGTATCCCACGGAGCGAGGCTACGTGGCGGCTTCTCGCCGATGGTCCAGAATCCTGATCGTTCTGGTCAAGATTGTCATCGTGCGCCGCTACCTTGGGCGCGGTGGCGTCGGTGTTCGGCTTCCCCAATCCCGTCAACGAGAAGGCTGCCCGAGTGGTGGCGGGCGGCGTGGCGATCATGGCGCTCGTCACGCTCATGACCGGTTGGCACTGGTTGCTGGTGCCGCTCGCGCTCGGCTTTCTCGCTCGAGTGCTCAGCGGTCCGACGTTGAGCCCGCTGGGACAGCTGGCGACTCGCGTCGTGGCGCCCCGGCTGGGCGCGCCGGCGCTCGTGGCCGGTCCGCCGAAGCGGTTCGCTCAGTCGATCGGGCTGGTGCTGACCGCCACCGCCGCCGTGGCCAGCCTGATGCTCGACCGTTCCGATGTGGCCTCGGTCCTCCTCGGCGTGCTCGTCGTCTTCGCCACGCTCGAGTCGGTCGTGGGTTTCTGCGCCGGCTGCTGGGTGTTCGGTCAGTTGATGCGCCTCGGGCTCGTCCCCGAGCAGACCTGCAGCGTGCGCACCGCCTGGCGCGCGATCGGTGTCGAGGATCGTCGCCACCGCCGACGACGTGCGTGGCGCCGACGGCTACCGGATCCTGTCGTGTCGCGGCAGCAATCGGCCATCGCGCGAACGCTCCGGCGTCGAGCGACCTGCCGGCACTTCCGCCCGGTCGCCGACCTCACGTGATCACGTGTCGTCGTCGGGCAACCGGTCAGCGTTCGGTTCCGCCGACTTCGCTGGCGTCGGACCACTTGCGCCGGTGCCAATGCCTTCGCCCGAGAGCGCTTCGCCAGCCGAGACAGGTGCGTCCGAACCTGCAGGGTGCTCCGGCGGCAGTGTGTCATCGTTCGGGTCGAGTGCTTGATCGTCGCTCATGCCCGTGTCTACCCGCCACCGCCAGCTGCGACTCGCGGTCAGTGGTCTTCGAGCAGGAGATTGACGAGGCGTTGCTGCAGCCACTGCTCGTAGTCGTAGGGTGATCGACCGAGGTGACCGGTGAGCAGGGTGTAGACGCCGGGTCCGGCGAGGGCCGTCACCGACCGCCTCGACGTGAGGTGCAGCTGCGCATGCGAACGCGGCGCTGTCGCGAGCTTCGGCCGGCTGGCGCGCGACCCGCGCGATTTCGGCGCTGCTCGATGATCCGCGGCCGGACGCCGGTTGCGTCGCCGCCTCAGCGCCGAGGCCGATCGGCGGGGCGTGCAACTCGGCGCCGCCGGCGCACCCCGGGCTTCGCCGACCTCGACTTCGTCCGGGTCAGGTGAGCTGGGCGGCGATCTGCTCGGCTTCGGCGCAGACCGTGGCGGGTCGGCGAAACCGCTCACGGTCGCGATGACGGAGCGCTGCAAGTCACCGCCGGCGACGATGCCGTCCACGCTGACGTCGCCCTGTCCGTGACGGCGACGCCTCCGGCAGCGTCACGGCCGAATGAGCTACCCCAGCTCGAATTCCCGCCCGCCATCCTCAACATACGACGCGGTGGGGGGCTTGCTGCAAATCGGCTTTGTCGCTTCACTCGACCGTGACATGCGGGCACGAGCCGCGCATTCACGTGAGGGGGAAGCGGCTGATGGAGCACGCGGTGGTGATCGCCGGCGGAGGTCCGACAGGGCTGATGCTGGCGGGCGAGTTGGCGTTGGCCGGGGTTGACGTCGCCGTCGTCGAGCGGCGCGTCAGCCAGGACCTCGACGGCTCGCGCGCCGGTGGTCTGCACTCACGCACCATCGAGGTGCTCGAGCAGCGCGGGATCGCTGACCGGTTCCTGTCGGAAGGTCAGGTGATGCAGGTCCAGGGGTTCGCCTACATCCCGTTGGACATCAGCGACTTCCCCACCCGCCACAACTACGGGCTGGCCCTCTGGCAGGGCCACTTCGAACGCATCCTGGCCGGCTGGGTCGCCGAGCTCGGCGTGCCAGTCCTTCGCGGCCGCGAGGTACTGGGCTTCACGCAGGACGACACCGGCGTCGACGTCGAGCTGTCCGGGGACGCGGCGCTCCGCGCGCAGTACCTCGTCGGCTGCGACGGAGGGCGCAGCGTGATCCGCAAGGCCGCCGGCATCGACTTCGCCGGACTGGATCCGTCGACCAGCTGGATGATCGCCGAGGTCGAGATGGACGAGGAGCCGGAGCTCGGCTTCCGTCGCGACAGCGCCGGCCGCCAGCATGCAATCGGTCGGAGGGCACCCGAGGAGCCGGTCCGGGTCGTCCTCACGGAACGACACCTGGAACACGACGGCGAGCCCAGCATGGCCGAGCTGCGCGACGCGCTCGTCGCCGTGTACGGGACGGACTACGGGCTCCGCAGTGCCAACTGGATCTCCAGGTTCACCGACATGACCCGGCAAGCGACCTCCTACCGCCAGGGCCGTGCGCTGCTGGCCGGGGACGCCGCCCACGTGCATCCCCCGCAGGGCGGCCAGGGCCTCAACACCGGCGTGCAAGACGCCGTGAACCTGGGCTGGAAGCTCGCTCAGGTGGTCAACAGGACATCGCCCGAGAGCCTCCTCGACACCTACCACGCCGAACGGCATCCGGTCGCTGCCCGCGTCCTGCACAACACCATGGCGCAAGTCGCGCTCGGCACCCCCGGCGACCGTCATCAGGCGCTCCGCGACCTCATGGCGGACCTGCTGAGCATGGACGGGCCGCGCAAGCGGATCGCTGCGATGCTCTCCGGCCTCGACATCCACTACGACCTCGGTGAGGGACACCCGCTGCTCGGGCGGCGCATGCCCGACCTCGAGGTACGCACCGCGGACGGTCCCACGCGTGTCTTCACCCTGCTGCACGACGCCCGGCCCGTGCTCCTCAACCTCGCTGACCCCGGAAGCTCCGACATCACACCATGGGCGAATCGAGTCCGGTTGGTCGACGCTGAGCACGTCGGGGCGTGGGAGCTCCCCGTGCTCGGCGAGGTCGCTGCTCCCGCCGCCGTGTTGATCAGGCCCGACGGACACGTTGCTTGGGTGGGCGACCCCACCGACCCGAAGCTCCGCGATGCGCTCACCACCTGGTTCGGACCGCCGACCGCGACATGACGAGATCTCCACGTCATCTCCAAGCGCTCGGCCTGGCAGATCCGCACACTGCTTGAGGCCCCACCTCGACCCAGGAGATCCCGATGCACGAAGAGCTCATCACCGAACTCGCGGAGCGCGTCGCGACCCTTGGGCCGGCGGCGGTGGAGCCTGAACTGCAGCGCTTCATCCGAGAAGCCCGCCGGCACAACGCAACGCTGCTGCTGGTGGCGATCCTGGCCGATCGCACCCAGCCCGAGGTGGTCCGCCAACGAGCGTTCGGTCGGCTGCACGCCGAGCTCGAACAGTTCCGCCGATCGGCGCTCCGGACGGCGCCGAGCACCCAGCACGCAGCCTGACACGGGCGGTCCGGGCGCTCGCCCGACGCCTCCTGGACAGCGTCGCCGGTGACGGGTTCAAGACCGTGACGTTCAGCCTCGAACCCCTCGACGACGGTCGCGCCACCCGTGTCGAAGTCACCGAAGCGGAGTTCCCGGTCGACGCCCCCGGAGCCGCCACGGCGGTGCAGCAGTCAGCCGGGTGGTCGGAGTTCCTGTGCTATCTCAAGGCTCGGGTCCAGTTCGACGTCGAACTGCGCGCCGGCCGCGAGCTCTGACGATCGCCCGCTCGAGCCCCTGAGCGACGCCGGGATCCCGCTGTCATCAGGATCGATCGGCGTCGGGTGGCCGAAGAAGCCGTCGACGCGCTGGATCAGCCCTGACCGTGCATCGAGCGTGACGACGTCGAGACCTTCCATCAAGATGCGATCCTTCCGGATCATGTCCCAGCGATAGCGCAGCCGGCCGTGCTGGTGGTCGATCTCGGACGCGATCACGAACCGGTAGTCGGGCTTGCTCGAGCGCAGCCGGCGGACTGCTGACTCGAGCTCGGCGATCCCGACGAAGGAGTCCCGCGGATCGTTCCACGCGACGTCGTCGGTGACCGCGCGGGCGAGGTGCTGACCGATCCGCTCGAGATCGGGCTCGTTCCAGGCCGTCCAATAGGCGACCAGGGCGTCGGGCATCGCCACATCCCACTCGCGTCGCCGGAACCGCATCGCCACCAAGGTAAGCCCCACGGCCTCGTCGGCTCGTGCCATCCTGAACCGGTGGTGGTGATCGGGCTCGATGACGCCGCCCGTGTCGCCGCCCACATCCGAACAGTCACGAGCGAGGAGCAGCCCGGATGATCGATCCTGTCGTCGCCTTCAACCACGGCGTCGCCCACCGCCTGTCGCTGTCGCTGGCGACGCTCGTCGTCGACCAGACGCTGACGAGCGAGTCCGACGTGCCGTTCGAGCCGTTCACCGCCAGCTTCGACGTCGGCGCGAGAGTGACGGCGACCTCGTTCAAGGCTGCCCTCGGGTTCGAGCCGACCCGCCGCGCGGTGCTCAGTCCGGCAGCGAGGTTCTTCGAGAACGCCACCGCGGCCACTGACGATCCCGGTGCACAGCAGGTCTTCGCCGTGCTCGAACACGTGATGCGCCGCAGCCTGAGCGGGCTGACCCAGGTCTTCGTCCGCGGCGACGGCGTCGTCGAGGTCCCCTTCTTCCTGTTCGGCCGCCTCGCGTCCGGACCGTTGGTGGGCCTGCGATCCATCGCCATCGAGACCTGATTGCGAAATACCCGTCAGCGACTCAACAGCAGGAGAGGCACTCCGGAGTGTCTCTGACCTGGACATCTCTTCGCAGCCTTGCGGGATTCGAGCCCGTGCCGCCACCTTGAGAGGGTGAGCAGGGCAGATGGCGAGACGCGGTCCTACTGTGTCGCTTGGTCGCGTAGGACGCGACGCAGGATCTTGCCCGACGCGGACTTTGGGATGGCGTCGACGAAGGTGAGCTTTCGGATCTGCTTGTAGCTGGCGACCTGGTCGGCGACGAAGGTTTGGATGTCGGTCGCCGTTGCGTCTTGTCCCTGTTTGAGCACGACGTACGCGGCGGGGATTTCGCCCGCCTCGTCGTCGGGTACTCCGATCACGGCGGCATCCGCGATCTGGGGATGGGTGAGCAGCAGCGCCTCGAGCTCTGCGGGTGGGACCTGGAAGCCCTTGTACTTGATCAGCTCCTTGAGCCGGTCGACGACGAAGAGGTGCCCGTCGGCGTCGATGTGGCCGATGTCGCCGGTGTGCAGCCAACCGTCGTCATCGATCGTGGCGATCGTCGCGGCCTCGTTGTTCAAGTAGCCCTTCATCACCTGCGGGCCGCGAACCCAGACCTCGCCATCCTGGTCGACGCCGAGCGGCGACCCGGTCGCCGGATCGACGATGTTGACCTCGGTGTTCGGGACCGTGACCCCGACCGAGCCGGGCTTGAACCTGCCCGCCGGCGTGGCGTGGCTGACCGGTGACAGCTCGGTCATCCCGTAGCCCTGCACGACTTCGCATCCGAGCCGTCGGCCGCACTCGATCGCCAGCTCGGCCGACAGTGGCGCTGCGCCCGAGAGGATCCACCGCAACGCGGAGAGGTCGTAGTTGTCGACGAGCGGATGCTTCGCCAAGGCGACGACCATTGGCGGCGCGACGAACGCCCGTGTGAGTTGGTGCTCTTGATGCAACGACAGGAATTGTTCGAGGTCGAACCGTGGCATCGTGACGATCGTGGCGCCGGCGCGCAGGCCGAGGTTCATCAGCACCTGCATGCCGTAGATGTGGAAGAACGGCAGCACCGCGACGAAGGAGTCGTCCTCGTGCGGCTCGATCGTGGCGAGTGCTTGCTCGACGTTCGAGACAAGGTTGCGGTGCGTCAGCATGACGCCCTTCGCCAGACCGGTCGTTCCCGACGAGTAGGGCAATACGACGACGTCGTCGAGCTCGACGGACACCTGCGCGGCAAGCGGCGCGGCGGCCAGCGCGGCGATCGACGCAAAGCCGTCGGCATCACCGATGACGTACACCTCCTTGACCGCAGAACCTGCGATCGCCGCCGTCACCGTGTCGAGGAACATCGGGATCGTCACCAGACGCGTTGCGCCCGAGTCGACGAGTTGGTGGTGGACCTCACCCGGTGTGTACGTCGGGTTGACCGTGGTGACCACACCACCAGCCAAGGCGACCGCATGGAAGGTGACGCCGTACTCGGGACAGTTCGGCGCCATCAACGCGACCACCTCGCCCTTCGACAGCCCACCCTCGAGCCAACCACCCGCTTGACGGCGTACCGCCTCCTCGAACTGGCCGTACGTCATCATCCGGCCCGTCACCCCATCGATGAAGGCGGCCTTGTCGGCCAGTCGGCCGGCGCCCTGCAAGATGTAAGGCGTCAATGGCAACGCCGGAACACTGATGGACGGCAGCGGACTCGCGAACATCATCGTCCCGCCCTCTCACGACTCTCGAACCCGGACAAGTCAGTCTCGCCCGCACACAGCG
Source organism: uncultured Acidimicrobiia bacterium (assembly GCA_963822875.1). Lineage (GTDB taxonomy): Bacteria > Actinomycetota > Acidimicrobiia > Acidimicrobiales > Ilumatobacteraceae > JALZMG01. The sequence continues at coordinate 282,952 of CAWGJK010000001.1, forward strand.
TAGGCGCGACCCCAACCTGGGGACCGTCTTGTTGGGCCTCCCATCCGGGAGTGGCTCGGCTGCAGCGGTGTTCGGGGTGTGAGCCGTCCGCGCCGGCGACAGTGTCGTTCCCCGTGTGCCTGTCAGGCGACTCCAAGATGACGTGCGAGCTTCTGCATCGTCTGTAGACCGAGTTCGACCGCACCGAAGCCGATACCGGCGTCTCGCTGCTCGACCGTCGGATGGAGTTGCCGCAGCGTCAGGACCGTCTTTCCGTCGGCCTGCTCGTCGAAGCTCACCGTCACTCGGAAGCGTGCCGGGTCGTCGTCGATGTCGGACCCATGATCCATCACGAGCTTCTCGCTTGGAGTGATCTCGACGTAGTCGAATCGATTTGTGAAGACGGTACCGTCGCCGGAGGTCATGTCGAAGCGGGCTCGTCCCCCGTTGCGCACGTCCATCTCGCGGACCGTGCAGGTGAACCCGTTCGGGCCGAACCACTGACAGAAGGCATCGGCGTCGGTCCACGCGGCGAACACGGCTTCGCGTGGGGCATCAAGGACGCGAACGAGGACGATCTCACGGTCGAGAGCCCACGTGGTCGCGTCGGACGTTGTCGGGGTCGTGCTCATGGCTTCTCCAGTGTGGGTGGGGATGTGCTTCGGGTACGTGTGCGCCGAAGGTGGGTATCGAGGCGGTCGAGGCGCTGCTCCCACGCGGCGCGGGTGTGCTCGGCCCATGTGGCGATCTCGACAAACGGCTCGGGCCGCAGGCGACACGGCCGCCGCTGTCCATCTCGGCTCCGGCTGATCAGCCCCGCTTGCTCGAGGACCTTCAGGTGACGGGAGACGGCCGGAAGACTGATCGGGAAGGGTTCGGCCAGCTCGAGCACCGTTGCCTCACCGTCGGCCAGCCGGCGCACGATCGCGCGCCGCGTGGGATCCGAGAGAGCAGCGAAGACGACGTCGAACCGATCGGTGGTCGCCAGCGTCATCGTTGCGTTGCCTCGTCCAGATACTTCACAGATCAGTTATTTAACAAGATAGACAAGTCTTGTCAAGGATGGTGACGGCGGCGTTGAGCTGCTAGTCAGGATCGATGGCTGACCTCGATCTTGTCCGTCGTCTCGTGGCTGCCGACAACGGCCTGGCCGTGGTGTCCGTCGCCCGCCCCGACGGCACGGTGCAGACTTCGCTCGTCAACGCCGGCGTGCTCGACGACCCGATCCACGGCGATCCGGTCGTCGGGTTCGTCGCCCGCGGCGACGCGTTGAAGGTGCGGCTGGTGCGCCGGGGCGGGCGTTGCGCCGTGACGTTTCGATCCGGTTGGGAGTGGGCCGGTGTCGAGGGGCCAGCGACGATGATCGGCCCCGACGACGCGGCCGGCGGGTTTGATCCGGCGGGTGTGCCGCGGCTGCTGCGAGACGTGTTCAGCGCCGCTGGCGGCAGCCACGACGACTGGGACGAGTTCGACAGGGTGATGGTCGCGGAGCGCCGGGTGGCCGTGCTCGTCACGCCGGCGCGGATCTCGTCGAACGCCTGAACCCGGTCCGGCTCTCGATGGTCACCGTATGACGACCGAGCGTGCCGGTGGCGTC
>CAWGJK010000002.1:0-24717 GCA_963822875.1 uncultured Acidimicrobiia bacterium
GGTGCCCCCCCAGGGGCTCGAACCCTGAACCAATGGATTAAAAGTCCACTGCTCTTCCATTGAGCTAGAGGGGCGCGACGGGCAAGCGTACGTAGTGTCGTCCTCATGACCACGCCCGCCCGTTCGGAGCGCACTGCCCTGTGCGACCTCTTCCTCGCCGTCGGCCCGGACGCCCCGACGCTCGCCGGCGACTGGACGACGCGCGACCTCGCCGCCCACCTCGTCGTGCGCGAGCGCCGCCCCGACGCCGGCCCCGGCATGGTGGCCGCCTTCCTCCACGGCTACAGCGAGAAGGTCCGCATCGCCGAGCGCGAGCGGCCGTGGACGGAGATCGTCGAACGGGTCCGCAACGGTCCACCACGGTGGAACCCGATGCACCTCGAGCCGATCGACGAGCTCGTCAACACCGTCGAGTTCTTCGTCCACCACGAGGACGTCCGGCGGGCCGCGCCGGGATGGACACCGCGCGCCCTCGACCGCCAGCTCGAGGACGCGCTGACGGCGTCGATCCGGCGCGCCGGTCGCCTCCTCACCCGCAAGGCGACCGTCGGCATCGAGCTCGCCGCCGACGGCCACGACCCGGTGCGGCTCCGCAAGGGCACGCCGTCGGTCACGATCAACGGCCCGATCGGCGAGTGCGTGCTCTACGTCTACGGCCGCAAGGACGTCGCCGACGTGCAACTCGACGGACCGCCCGACGCCGTGACGTCGCTCGCCGCAACCCCGCTCGGGCTCTGAACGCGGCGCCGTAGGTTGCGGCGATGGCTGGCTCGATCCTGGGGACTCGGGTGCTGCGCACGGAGGACCCCGAACTGCTCACCGGGGCGGCGCGGTACCTGAACGATCTCGACCTCCCGGGAAAGCTGCACGCCGTCTTCGCCCGCTCCGAGGTCGCCCACGCCACGCTCGGCGCCGTGCACATCGACGACGCCCTGGCCACGCCCGGTGTCGTCGCCGTGTTCACCGCCGCCGACCTCGGCGTCGCGCCGCACCACACGTTCGCCATCGTCCACCCCGACTTCGCCCGCCCGCCGCTGGCCGACGGCGTCGTCCGCTTCGTCGGCGAGGCGATCGCCCTCGTCGTCGGCGAGACGCTGACGGCCGCGAGCGACGGCGCCGCCGCGGTGTGGGCGGACTACGAGGAGCTCGACCCTCTGGTCGATCCCGAAGCCGCCCTCGCCGACGACGCCGCGGCGATCTTCCCGCAGCACGGCAGCAACCAGGCGCTCGTGATGACCGACGCCGAGTCGCTCGACCTCGACGCCATCAGCGACGTCGTCGTCCGCGGCCGCTACGTCAACCAGCGCATGGCCGTCGTGCCGATGGAGCCGAACGCCTGCGCGGCGATGCCCGGGACGACGGCCGGCTGACGTTCTACGCCTCCAACCAGATGCCCCACGCCCTGCCCGGCCAGCTCGGCAGGGCGCTCGGCATCGACGCCGACGACGTGCACGTGATCGCCCCGCGTGTCGGCGGCGCGTTCGGTGGCAAGCCGGGGATCTGCGTCGAGTACTCGGCGGTCGCCGCGGCGGCGCGCCACCTCGGGCGTCCGGTCACGTGGACGTCCGCGCGCAGCGACGACCTCGTCTCGCTCCCCCACTCCCGAGGCCAGATCCAGTACGCCGAGCTCGGCTGCCGCCGGGACGGCACGTTCACCGGGCTGCGCGTCCGCCTCGTCGGCGACGGCGGCGCCTACCCCGGCGTCGGCGCCTTCCTGCCGGCCGGGACCAAGCGCATGTCCAACGGCACCTACCGCTTCCCGGCCATCCAGTTCGACGTCGTCGTCGCCGTCACCAACACCACGCCCATGGGCGCCTACCGCGGCGCCGGCCGGCCCGAGGCGACCGCCCTCCTCGAACGGCTCGTCGACCACGCCGCCCTCGAGCTGGGCATCGATCCGATCGAGCTGCGCCGCCGCAACCTCATCGCCGACGACGCCTTCCCGTTCGCCACGCTCACCGGGCTGACCTACGACAGCGGCGACTACACGCGGCCTCTCGACGTCGCCGCCGAGGTCGTCGGCTACGACGAGCTGCGCCGCGAGCAGGCCGAGCGCCGAGCGCGCGGCGACCGCACCGCCACTCGGCATCGGCGTCGCCGCCTACGTCGAGATCACCGCCGGCGGCAGCGGCAGCGAGTTCGCCGGCGTCGAGGTCCACGACGACGGCTCGGCCACGGTGCGCGCCGGCACGTCGGCGCACGGCCAGGGCCACCAGACGTCCTTCGCCATGCTCGTCAACGACCAGACCGGCATCCCGATCGACCGCATCCGGCTCGTCGACGGCGACACCGACCTCGTGCCGCGGGGCGGCGGGACGGGCGGGTCGCGCTCGCTGCAGCTCGGCGGTTCGGCCGTCCACCGGGCGACCGAGACGCTGGTCGAGCGGGCCAAGCACCTCGCCGCCCACCTCCTCGAGGCCGACGCCGCCGACATCGTCGTCGACGTCGACGCCGGCACTGTCGGCGTCGCTGGCGTTCCGGCCAGCGCCTTGACGTGGGCCGAGCTCGCCCGGCGCGCCGGCGAGGCGCCTCCCGGCGTGCTCGGCGACGGTGCGGTGCCGGGCATCCTCGCCGCCGAGGAGGACTTCGAGCAGGCCGACTCGACGTTCCCCTTCGGCGCCCACATCGCCGTCGTCGAGGTCGACCTCGACACCGGCGAGGTGCGCGTCGTGCGCCACGTCGCCGTCGACGACTGCGGCACCGTGATCAACCCGCTCCTCGTCGAGGGCCAGCAGCACGGCGGCGTCGCGGCCGGGATCGGCCAGGCGCTGTACGAGGAGGTCCGCCACGACGACGCCGGCAACCCGCTGACGGCGAACCTCGCCGACTACGGCATCCCGACGGCGGCCGAGCTGCCCAGCTTCGACGTGCGCTCGACCGAGACGCCGTCGCCGCTCAACCCGCTCGGCGCCAAGGGCATCGGCGAGGCGGCGACGATCGGCTCGACGCCGGCCGTGCAGAACGCCGTCATCGACGCCCTCGCCCACCTCGGCGTGCGCCACCTCGACATGCCGTGCACGTCGGAGCGTGTGTGGCGGGCGATCCGCGACGCCGAGGCGGGCACGCTCCCCGACCCCTGGCGCGAGCCACCCGAGGTCTTCGCCCGCCTGCGCGCCGGCCAGGCCGTCGACGAGGAGGGCCTCGGCGCCGCCGAGGGCATCTAGCGCAGCGAGGCCAGCGGAGGGCGCTCGGCGAGGTTGAGCGGGAGCACCGAACCGTCGGCACGGGTGAGCGACGGCTCGGGCGGCAGCGGCGGTGCCCCCTTCACGCGCGACAGCAGCGCGGCGGTGACCTCGGCGGCCTGCACCGACAGCTCGTGCAGCGAGCGGTGACGATGGCGGCGCACGCCGAGGTCGACCTGGGCGATCGACTCAGCGCCGTAGCGCTGGGCGAGGTCGACGAGCATGGCGATCTCGACACCCCAACCCTCGACGAACGGCAGCTGTTCGAGGACGTCGCGGCGGCCGGCGAACTCGCCCGACAGCGGCTGGTGCAGGCCGGTCAGGTCGGGCACGTACAGCGACAGCAGCGGGCGGGCGACGAGCTCGGTGGTGCGACCACCGCCACCGGCGTGGGTCGGGCGTTCGTAGCGGGCCTTGACGAGGGCGACGGTGTCGTCGTCGAGCAGCGGCGCCAGCAGGTGGGCGACCCAGTCGGGCTGGAAGCTCGTCACGTCGCCGTCGCACCACACGACGAAGTCACCGGTGCTGGCGGCGAGCGTGGCCCACAGGGCGTTGCCCTTGCCGTGACCGACGCCGTAGCGGTCGTGGACGTCGCTGATCGGCACGACCGTCGCCCCGGCGCGCTCGGCGACGAGGGCGGTGTCGTCGGTGCTGCGGTCGTCGAGCACGACGAGCTCGTCGACGACGCCGTGGCGGTCGACGAGCGTGGAGCGGATCGTGCGCACGAGCGAGCCGATCGTCGCCACCTCGTCGCGACACGGGATGCACATCGACACGGTCCGCCCCGCCTTCGCCGCGGCGACGCGCTCGGCGGTGCAGTCGTCGACCTCGAAGGTCCGACACGTCACATCGCCTCGTACGCGTGTCCAGCGGCGTGTTCCTGTACGGCGTCGTCAACGCCAGCCCGGACTCGCTCAACGACCGACTCCATCGTCGACGGGCCGGAGGCGGCGCTGGCGCGGGCGCGACGGCTGCTCGCCGACGGGGCCGACGCCATCGACCTCGGCGGACAGGGTTCGACCGACATCGCCGCCGTCGTCGACTGGCACGAGGAGTGGGCGCGGTTGGAGGCGATCGTGCCGGCGCTCGCCGGGCTCGGCGTCGACGTCAGCATCGACAGCTGGCGGCCGGAGGTCGTCCGCCGCGCCCTGCAGGCCGGCGCCAACGTGATCAACGCCGCCGACGGCATGCAGTCCGACGGGATGTGGCGCGTCGCCGCCGACTTCGACGTGCCCGTCGTCGTGCCGTTCCTGTCCGGCCCGAACCCACGCGAGATGGTGCATGTGCAACGAGATCCGGTCGAGGTGATCGTCGAGTTCTTCGACGCCCGCCTCGCCGACGCCGATCGGTACGGCCTGCGTCACCGCTGCATCATCGACCCCGGCACCGGCTTCGCCCCGCCCGAGTGGCCGTGGGAGGACCGCTACCGCTACCAGAAGCGGGTCTACACCAACCTCGATGCGCTGCGCCGCTTCGATCTGCCGCTGTACATCGCCCTGCCGTGGAAGGAGACGGTGCAGCACGACGAGCTGCTGGACATCGTCGTTCGCCAGCAGCCCGAGTTCGGCCGGGCGCACTACCCCGCCAAGGTCCGCCAGTTCGAGCGACGAGCCGCCCACGGCTAGCGCAACGGACCGCGCGGGTGCACAGCCGCCGGCGGGAGGGTGTCGTCCCATCCCAGCGGGCATCGCTCCGGCGCCACCTCGGCGAGCGGGGCGAGGACGAAGCGGCGCTCACCGATCCGCGGGTGCGGGATCGTCAGCTCCGGTGAGTCGATCGTCACGTCGTCGTAGAACAGCACGTCGACGTCGAGCGTGCGCGGTCCCCAGCGGACTGTGCGCTGACGCAGCGCCTCCGCCTCGATGCGCTGGCACCGGCGGACGAAGGCGAACGGGTCGAGTGCCGTGTCGACGACGACGACCATGTTGAGGTAGGGACCCTGGGCGTCGGGGCCGCCGATCGGGTCGGTCTCGAAGACCTGCGACGTGGCGACGATGTCACCCAGCCCGTCGAGCGCCCGCGCCAGATAGCCCTCGCGGTCGCCGAGGTTGGAGCCGAGGGCGACGATCGCCCGGTGCGACGAGCGCGGGGCGACGTCGTACTCGCCGCGCGTCCGCCTGATGCTGACCGACGTCGTCTCGACGTGCTCGGCGATCGGCGGGCGCAGCTTGGTCACGGTCAGCTCGACGGCCTCGACGCGGTCGAAGCCGACGACGACCTCGGCGATGCGGTCGGCGAGGCGCTCCAACAGGACGTCCTTGTTCTCGCGGACGACGGCGGCCACGCGATCGGTGACCTCGCCGTAGTGCACGGTGTCGCCCAGCTCGTCGCTGCGGCCGGCGTCGTGCAGGTCGACGACGAGGGACAGGTCGACGCGCAACGGTTGGGCGATCTCCCGCTCGTGAGGCAGGGCGCCGACCACGGTCGTGACCATCAGGCCGTTGATCTCGATTCGGTCGGGCACCGTCGTCACGCTATCCGTGGGTCATGATCGAGGGATGGGCTACGAGCAGATCCTCTTCGACGTCGACGACCCCGTCGCCACGATCACACTGAACCGTCCGCAGGCGCTGAACGCGTGGACGGGGGTGATGGCCGATGAGGTGCGCGATGCCGTCGGCCGCGCCGAGCGCGATCCGGCGGTGGTCGGCATCGTCCTCACCGGGGCGGGCAAGGGGTTCTGCGCCGGTGCCGACATGAACGACCTGACGACGATCTCCGGTGCCGGCGGCGGGTCGTCTGATGCCGGCGCAGCCACACGCTCGTCGAGCGTCGGCAAGCCAGGCGAGGACTCGTGGGGCGACGATCTGCGCGGCACGTACACGTATCTGATGTCGGTGCCCAAGCCGGTGATCGCGGCGATCAACGGGCCGGTCGCCGGGATGGGTGTGCCGATCGTGCTGTCGTGCGACCTGCGGTTCATGAACGAGGCGACGGTGCTGACGACGTCGTTCGCCCAGCGCGGTCTGGTCGCCGAGTGGGGGCTGTCGTGGCTGCTCGGCCGCCTCGTCGGGCCGGCGCACGCCCTCGACCTGCTGTTCTCCGCCCGGCGCGTGCGCGGTGACGAGGCCGAGCGCATCGGCCTGGTGAACCGGGCGCTGCCGCCCGACGAGGTGCTGCCGGCCGCGCACGACTACGTGCGCCAGCTCGCCCGTTCGTCGTCGCCGTCGTCGATGGCGGTGATGAAGCGCCAGGTGTACACCGAGCTGCACGCCGGCCTCGGCGCCGCCGAGCGCCAGGCGATCGAGCTGATGGTCGAGAGCTTCAACCGTCCCGACTTCGCCGAAGGCGTCCAATCCTTCCTCCAACGTCGCGACCCCAAGTTCCCGCGGTTGCCCACCGCCTGACCCATCCGAGTAGTTCAGTCGTGCGGCCGCCGCACCTCCCGCACTCCGCTGGCCTCCAACACTCGGGTGGATCGACGATGGCAGGCTGACGGCATGCATCGTTGGGACGAGGCGACGGAGCTGCTCGCCCGGTCCGTGATCGACTACGCCATCGAGCGACTGAAGACGGCGAAGGACACGACATGGGGAGCCCGACCCGCCGACGAGCTGGCCGACGCGCTCGATGGGGTGATCCGCCCGGAAGGCCTCGGCGGCCACGACGCGCTGGCCCTGTTCCGCGACGTGCTGCTGCCCGCCTGCCGCCCGATGGACGCGCCGCTGAACCTCGCCTACGTGGCCACCGCGCCGACGCCGGCCGCCAACATGTTCGACCTCGTCGTCAGCGCCTCGAGCATCTTCGGGGGCATGTGGGAGGCCGGCGCCGGCGCCATCGCCGCCGAGAACGACACGCTCGAGTGGCTCGCCGGGCTGGCCGGGTTCCCCGATGGCGCCGGCGGCTGCTTCGTGAGCGGCGGCTCGGCCGCCAACCTGTCGGCGCTCGTCACCGCCCGCCACCAGGCTCGCCTCCGCCACGGCGATCCCGACGGGACGGTGGTGCTTCGCCGCCACCGGCGAGACCCACGCCTCCGTCCACGCCGCGGCCAGGGTGATGGACGTCGACGTGCTCGACGTGCCGCCCGACGATCGTGGCCGAATGACCGGCGCGGCGCTGCGGGCCGAGATCGCCGAGCACGGTGCCGGCGGGATGTTCGCCGTCGTCGGCAACTTCGGCACGACCAACGTCGGTGCCGTCGACGAACTCGACGCGGTCGCCGATGTCTGCGCCGAGCTCGACCTCTGGCTGCACATCGACGCGGCCTACGGCGGAGCGGCGCTGTGCGCGCCCTCGACCGAACCGCTACGCCTCGGCTTCGAGCGCGCCGACAGCTTCGGCGTCGACCCGCACAAGTGGCTGTTCGCCCCGTACGACTGCGCCGCGCTCGTGTACCGCGATCCCGCGCTGGCGTCTGCGGCCCACACCCAGCACGGCACGTACCTCGACATGGTCAGCCGCGACGAGTGGAACCCGAGCGACTTCGCCTTCCACCTGTCCCGGCGGGCCCGCGGGCTGCCGCTGTGGTTCAGCCTGGCGACGTATGGCACCGACGCCTACACCAGGGCCGTCGAGGTCACGCTCGACGTCGCCCGGCAGTTCGCCGCCGAGGTCGACGGACGAGACGGCTTCCACCTGCTGCTCGAGCCACAGCTGTCCGTCGTCCTGTTCGCCGTCGACGGGTGGGACGAGGCGCGCTACGCCGCGTGGAGCGAGTCACGGGCGAAGGCAGGCGTCGCCCTGATCATGCCGACGTGGTGGCAGGGCAACATCTGCTACCGGGTCTGCGTCGTCAACCCGCTGACCACCCCGGAGATGCTCTCGTCACTGCTCGACGACATGGCCTCGTTCGATCACGCCGCCACGTAGACACCATCGGCGTCAGTCCGCACCGACCCGTCGGCGGCGAGCTTGACGAGGTGGGCGAGGACCGTCCGGCCGGCCGGTTCGTGCAGCTCGGCGGCGACGTCGGCGTAGAGCACGGCGACGATGTCGGGGATCGACCGCAAGCCCGAGCGGACCGCGTCGAGCACCTGTCGTTCGCGCTCCGACGCGGTGCTCGACGAGCGCCTCGACGTAACGCTGTGGCTCCCTGATCGCCGGCCCATGCGTCGGCCAGTACGTGCGGTCGGCGCGGCGCCCGGCCACCTTGCGCAACGACTCGACGTAGGCGGCCATGTCCCCGTCGGGCGGCGACACGACGGTTGTGCTCCACCCCATCACGTGATCGCCGGGGAACAACACGCCGAGCTCGGCGACGGAGAAGCACATGTGGTTCGACGTGTGCCCGGGGGTGTGCACGCCGGTGATCGTCCAACCAGGTCCCGCCGCAGCGAGCTCGCCGTCGGCAATGCGCACGTCCGGATCGAAGGCCAGGTCGACGGCCTCCTCCATCTTCACTGCGTCGGGGTCGTCGGTCTCCGCGGGCGGGTGCGGACCGAAGCCGAGCGTCGGCGCGCCGGTTTCCTCCTTCAGCCACGCCGCCAGCGGGGAGTGGTCGCTGTGGCAGTGGGTGACGCAGATCGCCGTGACCCGCTCACCCGCCAGCGCCGCGGCGAGCGCGTCGCGGTGGGCGTCGAGCAGCGGTCCTGGGTCGACCACGGCGACCTCGCCCTCGCCGACGATGTAGGTGCCGGTTCCGCGGTAGGTGAACTTCGACGGGTTCTCGGCGATGACCCGCCGGAGCATCGGGGCGACCTGATCGACACGCCCATAGACGACGTCGTCGAGTGGCTGGAAGTCGGGCCCACTCATGGTGTTCCGACCAGCGAGCGCACGTCGCCGACCGGGACGCCGTGGCCGAACACCGGCTCGGGCACGGCGTCGGCGGCAACGTCCACGCCGAGCGACCGCAGCGCAGCGACGGTCACCGGGGTCCGCGCCCGCCCGCCGCCGTCGGCGACCTTGACCGCCACGGCCCGCCCGTCGGGCAGGGCGGCGACCTGGACGCCTTCGGCGCCGTCCTTGACCAGCAGGCCTGGCACCAGGCGCATGAGGATCGAGACGTCGCGCGTCGGGCCGCCGACGAGCTCGGGGAACGAGGTCATCGCCCGGTGCACCGCGATGACCGTCCACTGCGAGCCGGCGCACCGCCATGGCGAGCCCGACCAACGTGACGACCGGCGCCGGCGCGCCGCAACCGTCGACCCCCACGTGCTGCACCGCGCCGGCAACGCGGGCGAGGTCGTCGAGGATCAGCCGTTGGACCGGGTGCTCCGGCGACACGTAACCGGCCGTCGGCCAGCCGTTGACGACGGCCGTCGCCAGCATCGCCGCGTGCTTGCCACTGCAGTTCTGCAGGACCGGCGAAGGGTCGAGGCCGGCGAGCAGCGCGGCGTGCATGGCGTCGTGGTCGAGCGGCAGCGTCGGCGTGTTCTCCAGGTCGGCCTCGGTCAGCCCGGCGCCGGCGAGGATGTCACAGACGGCCGCGACGTGCTCGCGGCGACCGTCGTGGCTGGCGCAGGCGATGGCCAGCAGCCGGTCCTCCAGTTCGAGTCCGGCGGACATCATCGCCGCCGCTTGCAGCGGCTTGAGCGCGGATCGCGGGAAGACGGCGCCGTCGGGATCGCCGGTGGACCAGGCGACCTCCCCGTCGGTGCCGATGGCGACGACGGACCCGTGGTGCAGGCTCTCCTCGGCGCCGCTACGCGACGCCACGGCGATGGGCGCGTAGCGCGTCACTCGGTGGCCCGGCGGATCTTGGCCATGCGCTTCCACACGCTGTGGTGGCGCACCTCGGTCAACTCGCTCTTGATGACCTGATGGCGATCGCCCCAGTCGCTGACGATCGCCTGGCCCATCGCCGCTGCCGGCAGGGCGAGCACGGCACCGACGGCGCCGAGCACAGCGGCGCCGGCGAGCGCCGCCCCGAACGCCAGCGCCGGGTGCAGCTCCATCGTCCGCGCCGTGATGCGAGGTGAGAGCAGGTAGTTCTCGACCTGCTGGTAGATGACGATGGCGGCGAGCACGATGGCCGCCTTGATCGGCGAGTCGAGGAACGTCAGCAGCACGGGCAGGATGCCGGCGAGGTAGGTGCCGACGACGGGCAGGAACTGGCTGATGATGCCGACCCACAGGGCCAGCGCAACAGGTGCCGCAGTGCCCAAGGACTGGAACACGATCCAGTGGAAGATGGTGGACAGCAGGGCGAGCAGCGCCCGCGAGTACAGGTAGCCGCCCGTCTTGTCGCCGGCGAGCTCCCAGTGCGAGAGCACGCGTTCTTGGCGCGCCGGTGTCAGCCGGCTGCAGATCGCCCGGCGCATCTTCGGGCCGTCGGCGACGAAGTAGAAGGTGAACAGCAGGACCGAGAACAGCTGCAGCAGGCCGCCGAGCGCGGCGACCGAGAGCTGCACCGCTTCGTCACGCTGGTCGCGGATGAACTCCTGGATCGAACCATCCGGGTCGTTGAAGTCCTCGATCACCGCCTGGGCGTCGAGGTTGGTGCCGAACGTGTCGTTGATCGTGGAGACCGTGTCGGTGATGTACGTCTCGGAGTCCGACAGCAGGTCGGCGATCTGCGAACCGACCAGCGTGCCGATCGCGACGACGAACACGAGGAACGTGGCGAACGCGCCGAACAGGAGCAACGCGGTCGCCGTGCCCCGCCGCCACCCGCGGCGGGCGAGGCGGTTGACGCCCGGCTCGAGGGCGAGCGACAGGAACACCGAGATGGCGAGGAGGACGAAGAGCCCGTTCAGCTTGCCCCAGAAGAAGCGCACGGCGAGGGCGGCGAGGAACCCGCCCCAGAACACGGCGACGCCGGGCAGTACCCAACGGGGAAGCCGCCGCGACTCCGAGGGCGTGGCCAGCGGCACCGTCGGATCGACGTCACCGTCGACGTCACCATCGGCTTGGCCGTCGATGCCATCGACTGCGACGACGACCGGCTCGGACCGCGCGTCCTGGGTGGTCACATGCGGAGCGTATCCAGCGGCCGTTGCCGTCAGGGGGCGTCGATCGGCGCCACGCCGGCCTTGCGCAGCGCAGGTGCGAGGTCCCCACGGCCGGTCGTGGCGACCCGATCGAGCTCGAGCCAGTCGGCCATCGAGCGCAACTCGGCGGCCAGGTTGACCGCCACTGCCTGCTCGTCGACGCCAGGCTCGGCGTGGGCGGCCTGGACGCGCAGCACGCCGACGGCACGATCGGCCTTGAGGTCGATGCGCCCGACCAGCTCGCCGTCGAGGAGGAACGGCAGCACGTAGTAGCCGTAGACGCGTTTGGGCGGTGGCGTGTAGATCTCGATGCGGTAGCGGAAGCCGAAGAGCCGCTCCGTCCGCTCGCGGTACCAGACCAGCGAGTCGAACGGGCTGAGCAACGCTCGTCCCTTGACCCAGCGCGGCAGCGCGGCGTCCCGGTGCACGTAGGCGGGCTTGCCCCAGCCGTCGACGTTCGCCGGCGTGAGGACGCCGTCGGCGACGAGCTCGGCGACCAGCGGCTTGCACGCCACGTTCCCCTGGCGGTGGTAGTCGGTGAGATCGCTGAACGTGGCGACACCGAGCCCCCGGGCGGCGATCGTGAGCAGCTCCTTGCGCGCCTCGGCCTCGGTCGGCGCCGGCGCCGCCAGCGCCTCCGCCGGCAGCAGCCGCTCGGGGAGGTCGTAGAGCCGGGCGAAGTCGTTGCGCCGCCGGCGGGCGGCGACGAGCCCGTGGTGGAAGAGGTGCTCGAGGGCGATCTTGCCGTCGTCCCAGTCCCACCACGCTGCCTTCTTGCCGACGCGCTCGCCGAGGTCGGCCGCCGTGATCGGCCCGAGGTCGCGGACGCGGTCGAGCACCTCGTCGAGGAACTTCGGGCGGCGATGGCGCAGGCCGTCGACGCGATCCCACTGGTGCGCCTGGTCCATGCGCCAGCGGAACAGGCGGTGCTGCGAACTGGGCGCGATGGCCGCCATGTGCGCCCAGTACTCGAACAGCTCGCCGTCGTCGAGGGCATCGGCGAGCATCGTCCGGGGGTGCGGCCCGAGCCGGGCGAACAGCGGCAGCTCCTGGCTGCGCACGAGCACGTTCACGGAGTCGATCTGGATCACGCCGATGCGGCCGAACACCTTGCGCAGGTGGCGCCGGTCGACGCGCCCCGCCGGGCGGCGTTCCGCCAGGCCTTGCGCAGCGACTGCCATTCGCCGAGCTTCGCCAGCCGACAGCTCAATCATCGGTCGCAGAAGGCGTCGACGGCCGCCAGGAAGCGGCCGGTGTCGTCGTCGGACACATCCATCGACAGCGCCATGTAGCCGCGAGGCGCGAGGTAGAAGCCGGCGGCGAGCATGCCGTGGAAGAACAGCTGGCGCCAGCGCTCGTCGGCGTCAGCGAGATCGGCGGGTGACGTGACGGGCCCCGGAACCGGGTGGATGTTGAGGATCGAGCCCCAACCCGTGACGCACCAGTCGAAGCCGGCAAGTCGTGCTTGCAGGCCGGCGCGCAAGCGGTCGCCGCGCTCGTTCACCGCGGCCAGTGCGTCGGCGTCGACAAGGGTCGCCCCGATCGCCGCGCCGGCGGCCATCGTGAAGGCATTGTTGTTGAACGTGCCGCCGTGGGTGAGCCCGCCGCCTCGTTCGGGGTCGTAGGCGGCCATCAGGTCGGCGCGCCCGCCGAACGCACCGAACGACAGCCCGCCGGCGAGGTACTTGCCGAGCGTCGTCATGTCGGGCGTGACGCCGAGCAGCGACTGGGCGCCGCCGACGGCGAGGCGCGACGTCATCACCTCGTCGAAGATCAGGATGGCGCCGTGCTGCGTGGTGAGCCGGCGGAGCGCGGCGAGGAACGCCGGGTCGCCGGGGATGCAGCCTCCGGCCCCGAGCATCGGCTCGACCAGGACGGCGGCGATGTCGTCGCCGCGGTCGGCGAACTCGGCCTCGGCGGCGGTGACATCGTTGTACGGGAGCACGGCGTAGTCGAACGGGATGCGCAGCGGCCCGCCGCCGTGACCGAAGTAGAGCGGGCCGCCGTGGTAGCCGCCGGCGAAGACGACGATTCGCTCGCGGCCGGTGGCGTGGCGAGCGGTCATCAGCGCCATCACGTTGGCCTCGGTGCCCGAGTTGGTGAAGCGCACCTGCTCGATCGACGGGAAGCGGCAGACGACGGCCTCGGCGAACGCCGTCTCCGGCTCGCTCATCGCGCCGAACGACCAGCCGCGGTCGAGCACGCCGCGGATGACGTCGGCGACGGCGTCGCCGCGACCGAGGAGCCCGGCCGAGTAGTCGCCGAGGAGGTCGAGGTAGTCGTGGCCGTCGACGTCGTGGAGCACGGCGCCGGTGGCGCCGGCGACGCGGAAGGCGAACGGCTCGATGTGCAGCACGGACCGCGTGTTGCCGCCGGGCAGGACACGAGCCGCACGCTCGGCGAGGTCACGACTGCGCGGGTGGGCGTCGATGTAGCGCTGGTGGGCGTCGGCGAGGGCCGCGTCGAGGCGATCGGTCATCGCCGGCGCGGTCAGTCGGTTTCCGTGATCGTCACGCTGTTGATGACGACATCCTGGACCGGGCGATCGCCGCTGCCGGTGCGGACACGCTGCATCTGGTCGAGCACGTCGAGGCCCTTGACGATCTGGCCGAACAGGCTGTACTGCGGCGGCAGGCCGACGCCGTTGGCGCCGGAGACGAGGAAGAACTGGCTGCCGTTGGTGTTCGGGCCGGCGTTGGCCATGGCGACCGAGCCGATCTGGTACTCGCCGCGCTTGGGCAGCTCGTCCTCGAAGCGGTAGCCGGGGCCGCCGCGCCCGGTGCCGGTGGGGTCGCCGCCCTGGCACATGAAGCCGTCGATGATGCGATGGAAGATGATGCCGTCGTAGTAGTGGTGCAGGGCGAGGTAGACGAAGTTGTTGACCGTCTTCGGTGCCTTCAGCGCGTCGAGGGCGATGACGATCTCGCCGAGCGTGGTGTCGAGCGTCGCCGTGTACCGCTTGTCGGGGTCGATCCCCATCTCCGGCGCCCGCTCGAACTGCTGCCGCGTCGGCGCCGACCCGTCGAACGGAGGGAACTCATCAGCCATAGGCCCGGCACCCTACCGTCGCCCCCCAATCTGGGCGGGAATCGTGTCTGGGCGGGATCCGTCCCGGATTCCGGGACGATCGCCGCCCAGAAGGTGGGGAGCCCACCGTCGGACCACCCGGCGGATGCGGTCAGCCTGGGCGGCTGGTTGGCGAGTGAGGTGGCGATACGTGAACCGCGTCGTGATGTAGCCCATGGCGGTCAACTCACCGTCGCGCACCCGATCGCGCTCGAAGCTCAACTTGTTGCGTCCATGGGTGTCCCACCCGTCGCACTCGAGGATGATGCGGCTGTCGATCACCCAGAAGTCGACCTCGTAGCCGTGGATGACTCGATGGAACTCGACGGGCGGCAGTCGGTACTTGGCGACGAGCGCCGCCATGGCCGGTTCGAGCACGCTGTCGGCAGGCTTGCCGTCGATCACCCACTCGTCGAGCGCGTCTCGAACGCCGGCACGCCGTGACGCCCGCGTCGCGCGTGGACGTCGACCGCCGTCCGCAAGGCCACCGGCGACGCCATCCCGGTCGTCACGACATGGCCGACCGCTGCCGGCACCGATCGAGGGTCGACGGCACCGAGATCGCAGAGCAGCCGGAGGACGTTCGACGTTCTGATGTTCTGACGCAGCACCGGCGACAGGTCCTTGCGATCGCGTGGCCGGTGGACGATCACGCCCCGGAGCGTGGCCTCGCGGCGACGCTCGGTGAGGATCACGTCGACGGGATCGTCGTCCGGCCGTGGGATGCTCCACAGGTGGGCGGCGGAACGATGCGACGCCATCGCACCGGGTCCGGCCGCGAGCACCGCGGCCGCGATGCGCTGCTCACGGGTGACCGCTGCTCCCACGAGTCGGGCGACGCCGGGGTGGAGCGGCGTGAGGACGCCAGACTCGACTGCTCGATACCACGCCGAGGTGGACATGCCGCGGCGTTCGGCGGCAGCCCGCGTGACGAGGCCATGGTGTTCGTTGGCGTAGTCCTGAAGTGCGAGAGGTTCCACACCGCCCATGGGTGCTGCGGCGATGGGGAAAGGGAACGGGCAGGTCATCTGGGCGGGATCCGTCCCGGATTCCGGGACGAATCCCGCCCAGGAAACGATCCCGCCCAGATTGGGGGGTCAGTTGCGGGCGTTGTAGTCGGCGAGGAGGGCGTTGGACTGTTGGGCGGCGGCGGCGAGGGAGGCCGCCGGGTCGGCGCCGTTGAAGATCGCCGCCACGGCGCCGGCCGTGGTCGCGCGCACCTCGACGACCGGGCCGAGCGCCGGCGCCAGGCCGTAGACGTCGTCGCCGCCGCCGAGCATCTGGGTGTAGGCGACCGCGAACCGCGGATCGGTCGCGTACGTCGCCTTCAGCGGATCGAGCTCCAGGGCGTCCGTTCGGATCGGGACGTACCCGGTCGCCGCCGCCCACGTCGATTGCGCCTGCGCGCTCGTGACGTACTGGATGTAGTCCCACGCCGCCGCCGCTTTCTCGTCGCCCTTCTCGGCGACGATGTACAGCGACGCGCCGCCGGGCACCACGTACGGAGTGTCGCCGGGACCGGGCATCGGACCGACACCGAGGTCGGCGCTCGTCCTGCCGGGGACGAGACCACCGTCGAGCACGGCGAGCACCGTGCCCAGCGCCGCCGACGTGGCGATCGTCATCGCCGCCGGGCTCACCTGGTCGGCGAGCTTGAGGAAGCCGTCCTGGCTGTTCGGGTTGTCGCCGACCGTGACGGCCAGCCCGTCGGTGATCAGCGCCTGCACCTGGGTCATCAGATCGACGCCGACGGGGCCGGCGTAGAGCACCTGAGTCGCCGGCGCCAGCCGGCCGTTGCCGTTGTCGGCGTACGGCTCGTGCATGCGGGCGAACCACTGCTCGATGAACCAGCCGCCCCCGGAGTCGACGCCCGAGTCGAGGGCGATCCCCGTCGCCGCCGCGCCGGAGTCGACGATCGCCTGCGACGTCGTGCGCAGGTCCTCGATGGAGACCGGCGGGTCCGCCGGGTCGAGCCCGGCTTGCTCGAAGATCGGCGTCAGGTAGTAGAGGACGGGGTTGCTGACGTTGAACGGCATCGACCACTGCACACCCTCGGTCTCGAACGTGCGCAGCGCCTTGGGGAGGAACGGCGACGTGTCGAAGTCGCTCTCCTCGAAGCACGCCTGGACCGGCACGACGCTGCCGGAGTCGGCAACCTGCTGCACCATGTACTCCGGGAACATGACCATGTCCGGCCGGCCCGACTGGCTGCTCTGCACGTACTTGTCGATCGCCTGCTTGTAGCCGCCCTGGTTCTCCAGCCGGATGCGTACGCGCTGCTGGCTGGCGTTGTACGCCTCGGTGAGGGCGACGAGGGCGTCCTCACTCTCTCCACCGAGCGCGTACCAGAACACGACCTCGACCGGCGCCGTGGCAGCGTCGAGTGCGTCGACGGGGCACGGCGGCAGCGACGCCAGCGGCGTGGTCGTCGTGGTGGCGGCCGGCTGTGTCGTCGTCGGCGCCAGCGTCTCACCCGGTGCCGCGGTCTCCGGTGGCGCGGTGGGCGCCGGCACCGTTGTCGTCACCGTCTCGTTGCCGGCTCCGAGGATCGACTCGTTCGACGAGCACGCCGTCAACGCGAGGATCACAGCAAGCGCGCGCTTCACCCCTTCACCGCACCAGACGTGAGGCCGCGCACGAGCTGACGCTGGAAGAACAGCAGGACGAGGACGATCGGCAGGAAGGCGATGACCACGCCGGCCATCACCACATTGGGCTCGTCCAAGCGGGCCTGGCTGAGGAAGCGCAACCCGCTCTGCAGCGTGTACATGTCCTCCTCGGTCGTGATGAGGTTGGGCCAGAGGTACATGTTCCACGTCGACAGGAACGCCAGCGCTGCCATCGCCCCGATCGTCGGGCGCACGAGCGGCACGGCGACGTGGCGCAGGAACCCGAAGTGCCCGACGCCATCGATCGCCGCGGCGTCACGCAAATCCCGCGGCAACGTCAGGAACACCTGGCGGATGAGGAACGTGCCGAACGCGGTGGCGAGGAATGGCACGGCGAGACCCTGGAACGTGTTCAGCCAGCCGAGCGAATCGACGGTCCGGCGGTTGACGACGAGCGTCGCTTCCAGTGGCACGAGCAGGGTGGCGATGAAGCCGACGAACAGCACGTTGCGACCGGGGAAGTCGAGCAGGGCGAAGGCGTACGCCGACGTCACCGAAGTGACGACCTGGGCGACCGTGACGATGACGGCGACGACGATCGAGTTGAGCATGTACCGCCCGAGGTGGCCCTCGTTCCATGCCTGGCGGAGCACGTCGAGGGTGAAGGCGTCGGGGACGAGCGGGTTGACGAGCACCTTGTTGCCCGGCTTCAACGAGGCGACCACCGTCGTGTAGATCGGGAACAGCACGATCGCCGACACGACCACGAGCACGCCGTAGCGCCCGACCAGCCGCCAGCCCTGCGGCGTGTCGTAGGTGGCAGCCTCAGCCATAGTGGACGCGGCGGCCGATGCCGGCCAGTTGGAGGATGGACAGGCCGAGCAGGACGAGGAACAGCAGCACGGCGACGGCCGCCTGCAGCCCGAGGTTGTTGTTGATGATCGAGTCGGTGCCGTAGGTCAGGTAGGTGATCGTCGTCGTCGGGTTCTCCGGGCGTGGTCCGCCGCGGGTCAGCAGATCGATCTCGCCGTACGCCTGGAAGGCGCGGGTGGTGAGGACGATGAGCACGAACAGCAGCGTCGGGCCGAGCAGCGGGACGGTGATGCTCCAGAACTGCCGGACGCCGCCGGCGCCGTCGACCGCCGCCGCTTCGTGGACGTCGCGCGGGATCCCCTGCAAGCCGGCGGTCACGAGCAGGAACGTGAAGCCGAGGCTGGCCCAGACGCTCGACGCGGCGACCGACGCCAAGGCGGTCCCGGGGTCGCGCAGGAGGCCCGGCGTCTTGACCACTGGGAACAGATCGGCGAACCACTCGACGTTGGCGAGTGCGCCGACATCTGGTTGCAAGAGGAACAACCACATCAGGCTGGCGACGGCGACGGACGTGGCGACCGTCGAGGTGAAGATGAACCGGAACACCGACAGCCCGCGCAGGTACTTGTCGGCGAGCACGGCCAGCCCGACACCGAGGATCATCCCCGTCGGCACGGTCAGCAGGGCGAACTTCGCCGTCACCCACAGGGCATCCTGGAACTCCACGCTGCGCGCCACGTCGACGTACTGATCCCAGCCGTTGGACGTGCAGTTCTGCCCCTGGGCATCGCAGCGGGTCTGGCCCAGCCACACGGACTGCACCAACGGATAGATGACGAAGGTCGTCAGGATGACAATCGACGGCGCCAGCATCAGCACCGCCGTCGGCAGGTCGCGCCATCGGGAGGCCCTTGGCGACGCCACGACCTGAATGTAGGTCACGCATGCGAGCGAGCGAGCGCCAGCGAGTGAGCGGCCAACGACGGCCTGCGTGGCCGGGGAACGCATTGGCGGGCAAGCAGGTCGCCCCGCACGGTGCACGGCGGCCGAAGTAGCCTGCCCGCCGTGGAGCCGACGCCGGATCTAGACGCCATCGCCACCGATCTCGCCGATGTCGAAGCCGCCCTCGATCGGCTCGACGAGGGGACGTACTGGACCGACGAGGTCACCGGCGCCGCCCTGTCCGACGAGCTCCTCGCCGAACGGCCAACAGCCCGGCGATCGTCGCCGCCCGCGTGAAGTCCAACCGCGCCGCCATGGTCGCCGCCGGCGGGCTCGGCCTCGGCGCGCTGGCCGCCGCTGCGGGCGTGAAGCTGGGCAAAGCGATGTCGTGGCGGTCTCGGCGCATGTGGCGGCTCACCGCGCGCAACGCCACCCGCTTCGCCGGCACCAAGGCGCGTCAACTCGTCACGCCGGCCGAGCGACGGGCAGCACTCGACGAGCAGTTCGCCATCCGCACCGCCGAGGACGTCGCCAAGGAGCTCGGCGAGATGAAGGGCGTGCTGATGAAGGTCGGCCAGCTCGTCAGCTTCATCGCCGAGGGCCTCCCCGACGACGCCCAGGCAGCGCTGGCTTCGCTGCAGGCCGACGCTGCGCCGATGTCACCGACGCTCGCCGCGAGTGTCGTCGCCGATGAGTTCGGCGCGCCGCCCGAGCAGGTCTTCCGGCGGTGGGACGACCTCCCCGTCGCCGCCGCCAGCATCGGCCAGGTCCATCGCGCCGAGTCGAAGGACCATCGCGAGCTCGCCGTCAAGGTGCAGTTCCCCGGCGTCGCCGAGGCCATCGAGGAGGACCTCGACGGCGCGGAGGTGATGTACAGCGTGTTCTCGGCGCTGGCGCTCAACGGCCTCGACGCACGCGGTCTCGTCGACGAGCTGCGGGCGCGGATGCGCGAGGAGCTGGACTACCGGCTGGAGGCCGAGAACATCGCCGAGTTCGCCGCCCACTTCGCCGGCCACCCGTGGGTGCGCATCCCCGAGGTCTTGCCCGAGCTCTCACGCGAGCGTGTGCTGACGACCGAGTGGATCGACGGGATGTCGTGGGAGCAGTTCGCCTCGACCGCCTCGGCGGAGACCAAGCAGCGCGCCGGCGAGGTGATCTGGCGCTTCGGCCAGCACTCGATCCAGCGGCTGCGCAAGTTCAACGGCGACCCGCACCCCGGCAACTACCGCTTCCACCACGACGGCAGCGTGACGTTCCTCGACTTCGGGTTGGTCAAGCGGTGGGATGTCGGCGAGTGGGAGCGGCTCGAGCCGAGCATCGACGCCATCGTCGTGCACCGCGATCCCGACCTGCTGGTGCGATCGATGGAGGAGGTCGGCTTCCTCGCCGAGGGCCACGGCCTGTCACCCGAGCTCGTCTACGACTACGTGTCCAGCCCGTACCGCCCGTACCTCGTCGACGAGTTCCGGTTCACGCGCGACTGGATGCGCGACACGCTGGCACGCATCTTCGACCTCAACGGTCCGCACGGGCCGGTGATCGCCAAGCTGAACATGCCGCCGAGCTTCGTCATCCTCGACCGCGTGGTCTGGGGCGTCAGCGCCATCCTCGGCAAGCTCGAGGTGGCCGGGCCGTGGCGGGCGATGCTGCTCGAGTACCGCGTCGACGCGCCGCCCGCCACCGAGCTCGGCGCCGCCGAGGCGTCATGGCGGGTCAGCACGCGTTAGTGGAGCGGCGCACGCCCGGTTCCAACCGACCGCGGCGACCTTCTTCGTCGGCGGGAACGTGCCGCCGCGGCTGTAGGCCCACCACTCGAACGGGTTGAGGTAGTAGCCACACGTCTCGACGACGCGACCGAGTGGCTCGCGCCGATGTCGCGCCGCCCACAGCACGGCGCCGATGGCACCACCCGCGACCGTCCACGTGACGTACAGCACGGGGTACAGCGGCCCGAACCAGCGCGCCTGCCACACGTGGACGTCCTCGTGGTCCGTGACGATCCGCCGGCGACGCTCCGACGTCAGGGCATTGGTGCCGGCACCGTTCACGGAGTTGCCGAGCGTGACCATGAAGCCCGGACGCACGCGGAACCCGCTTGCGTAGACGTGGCGGTTCGCCCGCTCGCTGAGCTCGGCGAGGTAGCCGCCCCGGCCCCGCTGGCCCGCCGCGACGACGTGGGTGACGAGGGCCGCCGCCGTCATCGGCAACGCCCACGTCGAGTCGAGGAAGAAGGCCAGCGCGCCGCGACGACGCCAGTTGTAGGTCCGACGCCAACCGCAGATCGCACCATTCAGCGCGCCCACGACGGCCGCCGGCCAGCCGAGGCCGACGAGCGACCACGACGCGCCAGCGAGCAGGCCGCCACCGGCGGCAGTCGCCGCTGGCTCGACGGTCAGTTCGAACGCAGCTTCGACAGCAACCGCAGGATCTCGAGGTACAGCCAGACGATGGTGACCAGCAGGCCGACGGCCGCCACCCACTCGTAGTCCTTCGCCAGGCCGGCCTTGCTGCCGCGCTCGATGAAGTCGAAGTCGAGCGCCAGGTTCATCGCCGCGATGCCGCAGACGAACACGCTGAACAGGATGCCGAACAGCGACGGCTCGTTGATGAACGGGATCGTCGCTCCGAACAGCGAGATCACGAACGACACCAGGTACAGCACCATGATGCCGATGGTGGCGAAGATGACCGTGCGCCGGAACTTGTCGGTGACCTTGATGATGCGGGTGTTGTAGAGCAGGAGCATCACGCCGAACACGGCGAGCGTGGCACCGGCGGCCTGGAGGACGATGCCGTCGTAGAAGTTCTCGTAGGCCTTGGAGATCGCCCCGACGAAGTAGCCCTGGGCGATGGCGTAGATCGGCCCGAGGAACTTCGCCCACGTCGGCCTGAAGTAGAGGCCGATGACGGCGGCGAAGCCGACGATCACGCCGACCATGGCGAGGCCGGGGAAAGAGAACTCCCAGGTGCCGTCGGGGAGCTGCTCGGCGTCCGGGGTCTGGAGGAACCCGATCGTGGCGGTGATCATCAGCAGCGTGAACAGCGCGCCGGTCGCCGTGATCGAGCCACGCACCGTCATCGCCCCACGCCAGCGGGTCACCGGGCCGTCGGTGATCGGCGCCTCGGTTGGCTGGCCGGGCGCCGGCCACACCTCGCCGCCCGGACTCGGCGCGGTCGGCGCAGCCCAGCCGGAGCGCGCCTCCTCGAACTGCTTGTCGTTGAGGATCGGATTGGGCACCTGTGGTCTCCCTTCGAGCCGGCGCGATCCGCGCCACTTGACCCCGAATCTATCGCTCGGCGCCGTGAACAGGGATCTCACGGGTTGGTGGACTTGACCTCGTCGGTATCGTGAGGCTCATCCCCGCTGGGGGTGCACTCGCCCGACCACACCGCCCCTGCGGGTCGGTACATCAAGGAGCCGCCGTGGCCAAAGATCGCGTTGAACGCGATGACGAAGACCTCGTACGCCTCTACCTCACCGACATCGGGCAATACACCCTCTTGACCAAGGACGACGAAGTCCGGCTGGCCAAGGCGATCGAAGCGGGGAAAGAAGCCATCGAGGTCCTCGATGCCGGCGGCAAGGAGGTCACCCCGTCCCGCAAGCGTGAGCTGCGCCGCACCGCCCGCCACGGCGAGGAGGCCGAGCGCCAGTTCGTGCAGTCGAACCTGCGCCTGGTCGTCTCCATCGCCAAGAAGTACCAGGCGTCCGGGCTGCCGTTGCTCGACCTCATCCAGGAGGGCAACCTCGGCCTGATGCACGCCGTCGAGAAGTTCGACTGGCGCAAGGGGTTCAAGTTCTCGACGTACGCCACGTGGTGGATCCGCCAGGCGATCACGCGCGGCATCGCCAACACGGGCCGCACGATCCGTCTGCCGGTCCATGCCGGTGACACGCTCGCCCGCCTGCAGAAGGCCCGCTCGCGCCTCGAGCTGAAGTACGGCCGCCCGGCCACGCTGGCCGAGCTGGCCCGCGAGGTCGAGATGCCCGAGGACAAGGTCACCGAGGCGCTGCGCTTCGCCGCTGAGCCGCTGTCACTGTCCGAGCCGCTGCGCGAGGACGGCGATGCCGAGCTCGGGGACGTCGTCGAGGACCGCTCCGCCGAGAGCCCCTTCGAGGTCGCCGCCACGGCCCTGCTGCCCGAGGAGATCGCCCGCCTGCTGGCGCCACTCGACGAGCGCGAGCGGGAGATCCTCAAGCTGCGCTTCGGCCTCGACCGCGGCGAGCCGCGGACGCTCGAGGAGGTCGGCGAGCACTTCAACCTCACCCGCGAGCGGATCCGCCAGATCGAGGCGCGGGCGATGAGCAAGCTGCGCCACCCGTCCAGCGACACCGGCGCCCGCGACCTCCTCGCCGTCTGAGCCGGCGGGCTACGACGCGCCCCAGCCGTACGGCTGGGTGATGATCTCCAACCAGTGCCCGTCGGGGTCGTAGAAGTAGCAGCCGCGCCCGCCGTCGTTGGTGTTGATCTGGCCCTCGACCTTGCCACCGGAATCGGCGTAGTAGGCGACGCCGCGCTCGACGATGCGGCCGAAGACCTCGTCGAACTCCTGCTCGCTGATGAGGAAGGCGTAGTGGATCGATGGCACGTCACCGTCGGTGCGCATGTAGTCGAGCGAGACACCGTTGGCGGGGCGGACCTCGTGGAACGGCCCGAAGCGCTTCGGCTCGGGGAGCCCGAGAACCTCGGCGAGGAAGGCCGCGCCTGCAGCAGGGTCTCGTGACGGGATGATCGTGTGGTTGAGTTCGACCGCCATGGCGTCGACGTTACGCCGGAAACGACACGGTGATGGTCAGCTCCTCGCTGCCGCGGACGAGCGCGATCACCACGTCCGCGCCGGCTTCGACCGTCGCCAGCACGGCGAACAGGTCGTCGGGCGAGCGGAGGTCGCGATCGCCGGCGCGCACGAGCAGATCGCCCTCGCGGATCCCCGCAGCGTCGGCCGGCGACCCCTCGACGACGCCGCGGACCAACAGCCCGTCACGCTCGTCGAGCCCGACCGATCGCCGCAGCCGTGCCGCCGTGTCGGCCGGCGCGAGCGCCACGCCGAGGCGCAGGCGCTCGAAGCGCCGCCCGTCCGCCATCGCCGCGATGGCTTCGCGGAGGGAGTCATCGACGGCGCGGGCGAGGTAGAAGCCGTGCTCCAGACGATGGGTGTTGACGCCGACGACCCGCCCGGCGCGATCGAGCACGGGCGCGCCGGACGAGCCGGCGGCGCACGGCGAGGTGTGCTCGATGGCTCCGGCGATGGGGCGTCCACGCGGCCCGCGGAAGCCGGCCTCGGTCGCCGTGACCTGGCCCCACGTGACCCGGCGCCGGTGGCGGCCGGCGGTGACGGCGACGACGACATCGCCGGCGTCGACGGCTTCGTCGGACCATGGCAGGGCGGGAGCGTCGCCCGTGTCGACGTCGAGCACGACGAGATCGCCGTCGACGTCGGAGCCGACGACAGCGCCTTGCGCGGTGCGATCGTCGGCGAAGCGCACCTCGGTCGTCTCGTCGCGGAGGTTGTGGGCGTTGGTGAGCACGCGGCCGGAGGCGATCACGAACCCACTGCCCCGGCCGTGGCGCCCGATGCCGACGACGGAGCGGTCCAGCGCTGCCTCCGATCTCCCGGACGAGCCCGCCCAGTTCGTCGATCACCGTCATGGCCACCTCCGTTGCAGTCACTATCGAATCGCTAGTGACTCTAGGCTCGCGGCGTGCTCCCCCACAAGGCTGCCGGTCTGGACGCCGCCGCCCGGCGCATCGGTGACCGCTGGAGCCTGCGCGTGGTCGGGGCGTTGCTCGACGGCGACCTCACGTTCGGCGAGCTGGCGCAGGCGGTCGATGGCATCGCCCCCACGATCCTCACGTCGCGACTGCGCTCCCTGCAGCGGCTGGCCCTGGTGACGGCCACCCCCTACGAGCGGCGGCCCGTGCGCATGCGCTACTCGCTCACCGATCCCGGCCGCCGGCTCGCCGCATCGATCGCCTCGCTGACGGAGTGGGGCGCCGCGCGCGAGGGCCAGCCGGCTGCCGTGCATGCGGCGTGCGGCACGGCGCTGCAGACGCGACCATGGTGCCCGACATGCGACCAGGTCATCACCGGCGAGGACGCCGACGAGCTGATCTGGTGCTAGAACCGAGCCGACCAGGGAGGTGTCCGGGCACCTGGTGGGCTCCGCCGCCTTCAAAGCGGTTGGGACGGGCGATCCCCGTCCGGCGGGTTCGATTCCCGTCCACCTCCGCC
>CAWGJK010000003.1:0-37957 GCA_963822875.1 uncultured Acidimicrobiia bacterium
TGGCGAGGAGCTCCTCGGTCCGGTCGATGCCGACCTCGGATACTGATCGCTCGGGCTCGGCTCGACGCCAAGCGGCCGCTGAGCTCGACGCCGCCGCCATCGTCGGCCTCCTCGCCGACGATGACCGGCGCGCCGTGGTCGCTGCCCTGACGCTCGGCGCGACGAACCTCGACACTGTGACCGCGGCGACGGGACTGCCGGTCGATCGGGTGAGCCGGGCGCTCGGCCGGCTCATCGACGGTGGCCTGGTGGTGGCCGGAGACGAGGGCACGCTCGTGGTGCTCGGCGCGGCGTTCCAATGGGCGGCGCGCAGCGCTCTTGCGAGGCCGGCGCGCGAGGAGCACGCCGGTGAGCCCGCCGAACGGCGCAAGGTCCTCGATGCGTTCGTCCACGAGGGTCGCATCACATCGATGCCGGCGGCGCGCGGCAAGCGCCTCGTCGTCCTCGACTGGGTGGCCCAGGACTTCGAGCCCGGCGAGCGTTACAGCGAACGGCGCGTCAACGACATCCTCGCCGGCCGCCACGCCGACACCGCCATGTTGCGCCGCTACCTCGTCGACGAGCATCTCCTCGACCGCGCCGGAGGTGAGTACTGGCGCATCGGCGGGACCGTCCCGTGACCGGACCGTCCAGCCACTACGACACGTTGGGACTGCGCGCCGACGCCACGGCCACTGAGATCCGTGATGCCTACCGGCGCCTCGCCCGCCGGCACCACCCCGACCAGGGCGCGGTCGATGCCGAGGCGATGCCGCGGATCAACGAGGCGTACCGGGTGCTCGGTGATCCCGCCCGGCGGGCCTCCTACGACGCCGCGCTCCACGTCGCGCCGGCGCCTGCCCGCACCGTCACCGCACCCGAGCCGGTACGCGTGGCGCTCGACCTGACTCCGGCGCGCGTCCCGTGGCGGTTGATGTTGTTCATGGCCGGTGTCGGCGTCGCCATCGTCCTCGTCGGCGCGGCGCTGTACGAGCCGGCCGGACCGGCGCGACCGGACAACCTCCTCGAATCCGGATCCTGCGTCGCCATCGAAGCCAACGGCGATGCCCGGGAGGTGAGCTGCACCGGCGACGCCGGTGAGCTCGTCGTCGAGGTGCTCGTGCCCACCGGCGAGCCTTGCCCGGACGGCATCGCTGCTCATCGTGACCGGCAGGGCCGCGGCGTGGCCTGCGTGCGATCGATACCCTGACCGGCCGTGTCGACGCCGTTCCCGCCCCCTCCTTCCTCGTCGTCACCCCCGCCGCCCCCGTCACCTCACGCTCCGACCGGCTGGCACGGCGGTCTCCCGGCGACGCCGCCGAGCACCGGCATGGCGACGGCCGCGTTGGTGTGCGGGATCGTCGGCATCGTCCTGTGCTGGTCCATCGTGCCGTCGATCGTCGCCGTCGTGCTCGGCCTCATCGCCGCGTCGCGCGCGAAGCAGTCCGGAGACCCGCGAGCTGGGCTCGGGCGGGCGCGGGCGGGGTGGATCCTCGGCGCCATCGGGATCGTCCTCTTCGTCACGTTGATCGTGGTCGCGGTCGCCGGTGGGTTCGACGACGACTCCGTCGATGTCAACGACCTGGACGTCGGCGACTGCGTCGACGTTCCCGACAGCCCGGGGCAGACCGAGGTCCGCCAGCTGGACGGAACCGATTGTGCCGAGCCGCACGACGCCGAGGTGTTCGCCGTGGCCGACATCGCCACCGGCGACGACGACTACCCCGGTCAGTCCGAGGTGATCGGCATGGTGGAGGAGGCGTGCACCGGCGATGCGTTCCGTGCCTACGTCGGCCGCGGCTACGCCGAGAGCGAGCTCGACGTCTACTACCTGTTCCCGATCGAGGAGATGTGGGAGGACGCCGACGACCGCGAGTACGTCTGCATGGCGGTCACCGTGGACTCCTCACCGCTCAGCGGATCGGTCGAGGGCAGCGGAAGGTGACACTGCTAGCCTGCCGTCGTTCGGGCGTTTAGCTCAGCTGGTTAGAGCGCCACGTTCACACCGTGGAGGTCGTGGGTTCGAGTCCCGCATCGCCCACCGGGGAAGTCCTGGTAGCGCCGCTTCTTCGGAAGATCCGGTGCCAACGATGACGCCGTTCTCTCCGAAGATCTCGCCGCGCCCGCGATTGCCGGCGCTTCGACCGTCTGCGGCTTGGCCGATTTGCTGTTGGCGAGCGTCACATCGACAGCCCAGGTAGACGGCTAGCTTTGGCGCTCGATGGGCAGGCTGTGCGAGCGACCGGGGTGCTCCGAGGTCGCCGCCATCGCCTACGGCTTCGACGTCGACCAGTTGCTCGTGTGGCTGGCGCCGCGAGATCCCGACGCCGAACCGCTGCGCGCCGGGTCGCTGTGCCGGCGTCATGCCGACGCCATGGTGGTGCCGCGAGGGTGGACGCTCGACGACCGCCGCGAGGCGCGGCCGCGGCTGTTCCGTTCGCCTCCGAGTGACGAACCACGAGCCAGGTCACGCGCGAAGCGCACGTCCGCGACCGAGCCGCCGGCCGACCAGCTCGTCCTGGACTCCGACGAACGCACCGTCGCCGACGTCGCCGGCGCCCACGCATCCGACGACCCCGATGCCACGGTGGCGATTCCTTGGATGCCCGACTTCGACCAGCAGGACGACCTCGACGGCGTGCTCGACGCCCACAGCCCGCTGCTGGCCCGCGCGTTCCGCGGCACCGACAGGCCACGCTGACCCGCCGATGCACACCACGGTCACGTTCGTCATCGAGGGCGCCCACGCGCCCGACCTGTTCGCCGAGGTGGCGACGCTCGATCGATACCCGGCGTGGATGCGGATGGTCCACCGCGTCGAAGCGCTCGAGCCAGACGACGGCCGGCCGGCTTGGCGGGTCGAGCTGCGGGCGCGCATCGGGCCGTTCGCCCGCTCGAAGCAGCTGCGGATGGTGCGCACGGAGTACGAGCCCGAGCGTCACGTCCGCTTCGAACGAGTGCAGGACGACGAGCGCGAACACGCCGAGTGGATCCTCGCCGCCGACGTCGAAGCGGTCGAGGGTGGCGCGTCGCTGACGACGGCGTTGACGTACACCGGCCGGCTGTGGGGCTCGGCCGCGCTGGAACGGGCGCTCGACGAGGAGATTCGGCAGGGCAAGCTCGCCCTGCGCCAGATCGTCAGCGTCGAGCCCACGCGCTGAAGCGACCGTCCGGCCGGCGCTCGAGGGCGAGCGGCAGGCCGAAGCAGTCGCTGAGCGCGGCAGCGTCGAGCACGTCGTCGATGCGGCCTCGGCGCAGGACGCGCCCGCCGCGCAGCAACAGCACGTGGGTGGTGCTCGTCGGGATGTCGTCGACGTGGTGGGTGACGATGACGGACGGCGGCGAGGACGCGTCGGCGGCGAGATCGTCGAGGGCGTGGACGAGCTGCTCGCGTCCGCCGAGGTCGAGTCGCGCCGAGGGCTCGTCGAGGAGCACGACCGCCGGCTCGTTCATCAGCGTCCGGGCGAGCAGCACGCGCTGGCGCTCGCCCGACGACAGCGTCTCGAACGTCCGCTCGGCGAAGTCCGCCACTCCCATCCGGCCGAGGCATCCGCGTGCCCGCTCGTCGTCGGCGTCGGTGTAGCGATGCCACCACGGCTCGAGGGCGGCGAAGCGGGCCGTGCGAACGACGTCGAGCACGCGGGACGACGGACGCAAGAGGTCCGTCAAGGCGGCGGAGGCGTAGGCGACGCGGCGCCGCAGCTGGCGGACGTCGGTGCGACCGAGTCGCTCGCCGAGCACCTCGACGACTCCCGACGTCGGGTGGTCGTAGAGGGCGGCGACGCGCAGCAGCGACGTCTTGCCGCTGCCGTTCGGACCGAGCACGAGCCACCGCTCGCCGTCACCGACCGACATCGACACGTCGTCGAGGATGAGGGTCGAGCCTCGCCGCATGACGATGTGGTCGAGGTGGAGGGGGGTCATCGTGGGTCCATCGAGAAGAGGATGTCGCGCGATCGTCACTCAACCGCAATGCCCGGTAGTCTGCCCGCCCGTGACCCGCGGCCGCACGTTTCCCACGCTCGCCGCGGGGCGTGGCGCTCGTGCTCGGACTGGCCATGCCGAGCGCGACGGCCGGAGCAGACGCCGACGACGACGCCGCTGCACGTGCCGCGCGGGAGATCACCGCTGCCCGCGATCGTGCCAACGAGGCGGCCGCCGACTACTTCGAGGCGCAGTCCGAGCTGGAGGTGCTCGCCGACGAGGCGGCCGCGCTGGAGCAGCAGAACACTCAACTGCAGCAAGAGGTCGACGCCCTCCACAGCAAGGTCGAGCAGGTTGCGGTGAACCGCTTCGTGTCGAGCGGCAGTTCCGGGATCCCGCTGCTCACCGCGTACCAGCTGCCCAGCGAGCAACTGCAGACCGACGTGCTCGTCGACGTGGTCAACGAGTCCTCGGCCGACGCCATGGACGACTTCGACGAGGCTCGCTCGGCGCTCGAGGCGAACCAGCAGGCGGTCGCCGACAAGCAGGCCGAGTTGGAGGAAGCCCAGGAGAAGTTCCTCGATCGTCAGGAGGCCGCCGAGGCCGAAGTCGTCAGGCTGCAAGAGGTCGAGGCGGAACGCCTGGAGGACGTGCGCGTGCGCAAGGCGCTGGAGGCCCAGCGCCGCGAGGAGCAGCGCCAGCGGGAGGCCGAGGAACAGCGGCTGCGGGACGAGGATGCGGTCGCCGCCGCGGCCCGAGCCGCCGCCGCCGATGCCGCCTCGGCAGTGCTCGTGGCCGCGCCAGCCACGGCGTCGGCGGCCTCCGACGCGTCGGGTGGCGGCGGGGGCGAGCAGCTCGCCGCGGCACCCGCACCCGAGGCGTCGTCGGGTGGCGACGCGACTGACTCGGCCTCGTCCCCGGCGCCCGCCCCGCGCGCCGCCGTCATCTGTCCGGTCGCCGGCTCGGCCGCCTACAGCGACACGTACGGCGCGGGACGTTCCGGCGGTCGCGCGCACCAGGGTGTCGACATGCTCGCTTCGACGGGCACACCACTCGTCGCCGTCGTCTCCGGCAGCGTGGTGTTCAAGCGCAACAGCCTCGGCGGCAACGCCATCTGGCTCGACGGCAGCGACGGCAACCGCTACTACTACGCCCACCTCAGCTCGTTCGAGGGCTCGAGTCGCGGCGTCGGCCAGGGCGAGGTGATCGGCTACGTCGGGGACACCGGCAACGCTCGCGGCACCCCGCACCTCCACTTCGAGGTGCATCCAGGCGGCGGAGCCTCGGTCAACCCGTACCCATGGGTGCGCGACGCCGGCTGTTGACCGCCACTGGCGCAGCGGAAGCGGCGAGCTGACCGCAGGCCGCGTCGATGTCGGTGCCGCGGTTGCGGCGGACTGTCACGTTGACGCCGAGTGCGACGAGCTGATCCCGGAACGCGGCGACCCGGCCCGGCGGTGTACCCCTCGTCGGCCACCCGGGCGTCGGGTTGAGCGGGATCAGGTTGACGTGCGCCGCCGGTCGCAGACGCCGAGTCAGCGCGGCGAGCTCGACGGCGTCCGAGGGGCGGTCGTTGACGCCGTCGATGAGCGCCCACTCGAAGCTGAGCCGCCGGCGGTTGACGGCGACGAAGTCGGCGCACGCCGCCATCAGTGCGTCGAGGTGGTAGCGACGGTTGATCGGCACGAGCTCATCGCGCAGCCGGTCGTTGGCGGCGTGCAGGCTGACGGCCAGCGTCACAGGTAGCTCGCGCTCGGCGAGCCGGCGGATGCCGGGAACGATCCCGACCGTCGAGATCGTGAGATGCCGGGCGGACAGGCCGACGTCGTCGTGAAGCCTGCGTACGGCACCCCACACCGCCTCCTCGTTGGCGAGCGGTTCGCCCATGCCCATGAACACGACGTTGCTGGCGCGCCGGCCGCCGTCGCTCGCCCGGCGTGCCGCGCGCACGACCTGCTCGACGATCTCAGCGGTGGTCAGATGGCGCGTGAAGCCCGCCTGCCCCGTGGCACAGAAGCCGCAGCCCATGGCGCAGCCGGCCTGGCTGGAGACACACACCGTGGCCCGGTCGGGATACAGCATCAGCACGGTCTCCACGAGGGCACCGCCGTCCAGTTCCCAGAGGAACTTGACCGTGTCGCCGCGGTCGCTGACGGACTCGGTGACCAGCCGTAGCGCCGGCGGCAGCTCGGCGGCGAGCCGCTGGCGCAGTCGGGCCGGCACGTCGGTCATCTCCTCGACCGTCGCCAGACGTCGGTACAGCCCCTGCCAGATCTGATCGACGCGGTAGCCGGGCTCGCCGTCGAGCAGCGCGCCGAGCGCTTCGCGGTCGACGCCGTACAGGGTCACGTCACTTGGCCGGTGAAGGCGACGTCGGTGCGGGCGAGCGAGAAGCCGAGGCGTTCGTACATGCCGACGGCGGCGGCGTTGGCGGCGTCGACGTAGAGCATCCCCGTGGCGATGCCACGGCGGGCGATGGCGTCGAGCCCGGCGATCGTCAAGTGGCGCCCGAGCCCGAGGCCCTGGAAGTCGGGGTCGACGGCGATGACGTAGATCTCGCCGACCACGTCCTCCGACCGGGGGGCGTCGTGGAGCTTCGTCCAGCAGAACGCGGCGAGCCGGCCGTCGCGCTCGTGCAGCAGGAACCCGTCCGGGTCGAACCACGGTGCCCGCTCGCGCTGGCGCAGCAGGTCGACACTCCACGCTCCCTGCTCGGGGTGCCCAGCGAAGGCGCGGTTGTTGACGTCGAGGAAGGCGTCCTCGTCGTGGCCGGGGACGAACGGTCGGGTGGCAACCTCGACGGCGAGGCCAGTCGGCAGTGGGCGGATCATCTGCAGCAGGGTCCGTGACGCGACGAGTCCGGCGGCCTTCGCCGCGTCGTGGTCTGCGCCGGTCGCGTCGAAGGCCCACCATTGCACCGGGCCACCGCCGTCGCTCGCCACCACGTCGAGGGCGGCGGACAGCAGACTCGAGCGGACGGCATCGTCCGCGCGGTGATCCGGAGCGACGACGAGCTCGATGGACCGTGTCTCCGGCAGCGAGGCGAGCTGGGCATAGCCGACGAGCCGCGCGCCGTCGCGAGCGATCACGGCGCGGACGTCGCGCTGCGACTCCAGCTCGATGCGCATGTGGTCGGAGAGCGGGAATCGTCCGTCGGCGGCGGCGACCTCGTCGAGCAGTCCGTGCACGTCGTCGCCGGGGGCGCCACTGCTCGTCGTCGTCAGCGTCGCCATCGATGATGGACGATAACCATGCGGCCGGCGAAGGCGCTGGAGCGCCCGCCGTGCCGAGCCGGGCGGCCTACCTCTGAACGACGCAATCGACTACCTAGACCATGCGGCCGGCGAAGGCGCTGGAGCGCCCGCCGTGCCGAGCCGGGCGGCCTACCTCTGAACGACGCAATCGACTACCTAGACCATGCGGCCGGCGAAGGCGCTGGAGCGCCCGCCGTGCCGAGCCGGGCGGCCTACCTCTGAACGACGCAATCGACTACCTAGACCATGCGGCCGGCGAAGGCGCTGGAGCGCCCGCCGTGCCGAGCCGGGTGGCCTACCTCTGAACGACGCAATCGACTACCTAGGCTCGGTCAGCATGGCTGGGGCTCGAGCGATCCGTCCGCGGACCCCGAAGGGCAGGGCCCGCGAGGTCGCCGGCCGGTTGGCCGAGGAGTACCCGGACGCCGTGTGTGAGCTCGACCATCGCAACGCCTTCGAGCTGCTGGCGGCGACGATCCTCTCCGCCCAGACCACCGACGTCCGCGTGAACACGGTGACGCCGGAGCTGTTCGCCCGCTACCCGACGGCGCCCGATCTCGCCGCCGCCGACCCGGCGGACGTCGAGGAGGTCATCCGCCCGACCGGCTTCTACCAGAACAAGACGAAGAGCCTCATCGGCATGGCCACCGCCGTCGTCGAGCGATTCGGTGGTGAGGTGCCGACACGGTTGGAGGACCTTGTCACCATCCCAGGCGTCGGCCGCAAGACCGGCAACGTGGTGCGGTCCGTCGCCTTCGACCTCCCCGGCCTGCCGGTCGACACCCACGTCGGGCGGCTCTCGCGCCGCCTCGGGCTCACCGTTCATGACGATCCGGTGAAGGTCGAGCTGGAGTTGAACAGCTACCTGCCGAGGGCCGCGCGTGGCGACTTCAGTCTGCGGATGATCCTCCACGGCCGGCGCGTGTGCTTCGCCCGCAACCCGGCATGCGATCGGTGCGTGCTCGAGGACATCTGCCCGTCGAGCCGGCTGCCGCGGGCTCCTCGTCGCCAGAACCGTCCCGTCCTCGGGTGACACGGTGCCCTTGCTTGCCTGGGGCCAGGCGGATGGTATGATGGGTGAACCAACCAGGTTCCCGCCACCTGGTTTGCAGCGACAGCCGGGATCCGCCGCCTGGCGTCGCCTGAGCGACGGCCCCTCCCACCAGGGGCCGTCGCCGCTTTTCGGCTCAGTTCCGGGCGACCTTGATGGCCCGCTGGAGCACCCGCTCGGCGGTGCCGAGCGAGCGCTCGGCCTCGTAGATCGCCGACACCAGATCGTCATGTTCGGTGCCGAGGAGCGGGGAGGCGAGGCCGGCGACGCGACGGCGGTAGCTGGCGACGGCTTCGGCCGCCGCACTCAGTTCGGCGGCGGTGGCGCCGAGGTCACGGCTACTCATGCCGCCACGTTGGCACCCTGCCGGTAGCGTCGCCAACCGTGGCCGACGCTCCCGACCCGGTGCCGGTCCGTGCCGACCTGCGGGCGCTCGAGGGCTATCACTCCCTGCAGGTCGACGTCGACGTCAGGTTGAACACCAACGAGTCGCCGTTGCCGCCGCCGGAGTCGTGGCGAGACGAGCTGGCCGAGGCGCTGGCGACGATCGCGTGGCACCGCTACCCGGACCGGGCGGCCACCGAGCTGCGCGCGGCCATCGCCCGGTGGCACGGTGTGCGCCCCGAGCAGGTGTTCGCGGCGAACGGGTCGAACGAGGTGCTGCAGACGCTGCTGCTGACCTATGCCGGGCCGGGCAGGACGGTCGTCACGTTCGAGCCGACGTACCAGTTGCACGGGCACATCGCCAGGATCACGGGTGCGACGGTCGTCGAAGGCGAGCGGCGAGCCGACTTCTCGCTCGACGTCGACGCGGCGCGTGACGTCATCGGCGAGGCCGCACCGGCGGTGACGTTCCTGTGCTCGCCGAACAATCCGACCGGCCTCGTCGAGGACCCGTCCGCCGTCCGCGCCGTCATCGACGCGGCGCCAGGTCTCGTCGTGGTCGACGAGGCGTACGCCCAGTTCGCCCCCTGGTCGGCACTCGATCTCGTGGGAGAAGACGCACCGCTCGCCGTCGTGCGGACGTTCTCCAAGACGTGGAGCATGGCGGCCGCGCGCATCGGCTACGTGATCGCCCCGAGCTGGGTCGTCGCCAACCTGGACAAGGTCGTCCTGCCCTACCACCTCGACGCCGTCAAGCAGATCGCCGGACGGTTGGCCCTGGGTCACGTCGACGAGATGGACGCGAGGGTCAAGCAGATCGTCGACGAGCGCGGGCGCTTGTTCGACAGGTTGACCGCGCTGCCAGTCGACGCCTTCCCGAGCGGTGCCAACTTCGTGCTGTTCAGGCCACACCAGGCCGACGGTCACGACGTGTGGCGACGACTCGTCGAGCTGGGCGTGCTGGTCCGGGACTGCTCGCGCTGGCCGCGGCTCGACGGCTGCCTGCGGGTGACGATCGGGCTGCCGGCGGAGAACGATCGCTTCCTCGACGCCCTCGGTACGGTGCTGGCGTGAGGTCGGCGACCAAGAAGCGGGCGACGAAGGAGACGTCGGTCGAGGTGTCCATCGACCTCGACGGCACGGGTACCACGGCGTGCTCGACGGGCATCCCGTTCTACGACCACATGCTCGACCAGCTCGGCCGCCACGGCGGCTTCGACCTCACCGTGTCGGCATCCGGCGACCTGCACATCGACACCCATCACACGGTGGAGGACGTCGCCATCACGCTCGGCGAGGCGTTCCGCGAGGCGCTCGGCGACAAGGCCGGGATCCGCCGCTTCGCCAGTGGCCAGTACCCGCTCGACGAGGCGCTCGTCGAGGTCGCCCTGGACATCTCCGGGCGGCCGTTCGTGTCGTGGGACGTGGAGATGCCCGAGTCGCTGCCGCTCGGCAACCCGGCGTTCGACCCGCAGCTCGCCGAGCACGCCGTGTCCTCGTTCGCCACGAACGCCGGCCTGACGTTGCACGTGACCAAGAAGGCCGGGCGCAACGTCCACCACATCATCGAGGCGACGTTCAAGGGCCTCGCCCGCAGCCTCCGCGACGCCGTGCGCGTCGACGGGCCTGGCGCCGTGCCGTCGACGAAAGGGGTGCTGTGACCCTGGTCGCCGTCGTCGACTACGGGATCGGCAACCTGCACTCGGCGCACAAGGCACTCGTTCGTCAGGGTGCCGATGCCCGACTCACCGCGGATCCAGGGCTGATCGCCGACGCCGTCGCCGTCGTGCTGCCCGGCGTCGGCGCGTTCGGTGCGTGCATGGCAGCGCTGCGGCGCAACGGTCTGGAAGAGCCCGTGCTCGATGCGGTGGCATCGGGACGGCCGTTCCTCGGCGTGTGCATCGGGACGCAGATGCTGTTCGAGCGCAGCGAGGAGGATCCGGCGACGAGCGGGCTCGGCGTCATCCCCGGCGTCGTGCGGTGGTTGCCGGAGGGCGTGAAGCGACCGCAGATGCAGTGGAACCGTGTCGACGTGACCGACCCAGGTGAGGCGATGTTCCACGGTCTGGGCGAGCGGCCGTGGTTCTACTTCGTCCACTCGCTGCACGGCGTCCCCGACGATCCGGACACCGTCGTCGCCACGTGCGAGTACGGCGGGACGCTGAACGCGGCGTTCCGGCAGGGCAACGTGTTCGCCACGCAGTTCCACCCGGAGAAGTCGGCGGCCGCCGGACTCGGCCTGCTGGCGAACTTCGTCGCCGCGCTCCCAGTCCCGGCGTGACGGTCCTCTACCCCTCGATCGACCTGCGCGGTGGCCACGTCGTGCGGTTGCGGCAGGGTGACTATGCCGATGAGACGATCTACGGTGACGATGCCGTTGCAGTTGCAATGGCCTTCGCCGAGCAGGGGGCGGCGTGGATCCACGTCGTCGACCTCGACGCCGCCCGCACCGGCGACCCGCGCAATCGTCCCGTGGTGGAAGCGATCACGGCGGCCCTCGGCCGGCGGTGCACGTGCAGACGGGTGGGGGAGTCCGATCGGTCGCCGACGCCGAGGCGCTCGCCACTGCCGGTGTGGCCCGCGTCGTGATGGGATCGGCGGCGGTGCAGCAACCATCGATCGTCGACGAGGTGGCGGCCATCGTGCCCGTCGCCGTCGGGTTCGATCATCGCCGCGGCGAGCTTGCCGTGCACGGGTGGACCGAGACCAGCGGTGTCGCCCTCGTCGACGCCATCACACGGTTCCCGACCGCGTCGGCGTTCGTGGTCACCGACATCGACCGCGACGGTCTGCTCGCAGGTCCGGACGTGGAGGGGCTCACCGCCGTCGTGTCGTCGACGGACGTGCCCGTCATCGCCAGCGGCGGTGTCGGCTCGCTCGACGACCTCGCCGCGCTGGCGGCCATCGACGGCCTCCACGGGATCATCACCGGGCGGGCGCTGTACGAGGGCCGGTTCACGGTGGCCGATGCGGTCGAGGCACTGCGGTGATCGTCGCCCGCGTGATCCCGTGTCTCGACGTCACCGCTGGCCGGGTCGTCAAGGGCACCAACTTCGTCGACCTCCGTGACGCCGGCGACCCCGTCGAGCTGGCCGCCCGCTACGACGCCGAGGGAGCCGACGAGCTGGTCTTCCTCGACATCACGGCGTCGAGCGACGCCCGCGACACGATGGTCGACGTCGTCTACCGCACCGCCGAGCAGGTCTACATCCCGTTCACGGTCGGCGGCGGGATCCGCACGCCGGACGACGCCCGACGGATGCTGCGCGCCGGCGCCGACAAGGTCAGCGTGAACACCGCCGCGGTCCAGCGGCCGGACCTGATCGGTGAGATCGCCACCGAGTTCGGGGCCCAGTGCGTCGTCTGCGCGATCGACGCCAAGCGCCGGCCGGGAGGGTTCGAGGTGTACCTGCACGGCGGGCGCACACCGACGGGCATCGACGCCGTGGCGTGGGCGGTCGCGGCGACGGAGCGGGGCGCTGGAGAGATCCTGCTGACGTCGATGGATCGCGACGGCACGCGTGAGGGCTTCGACCTCGAGCTGACCGCAACGGTCGCCGGTTCGGTCGGCGTGGCCGTCATCGCCAGCGGCGGTGTCGGCACGCTCGACCACCTCGCCGACGGGATCATCGACGGCGGCGCCGACGCCGTGCTGGCGGCGTCGATCTTCCACTTCGGCGAGCACACCGTCGGTGAGGCCAAGGCGGCGATGGCCGCTCGCGGCATCACTGTGCGCACTGCGTAGGGTGCAGCGCATGACGGAGATGCAGTACCGGCGGCTCGGACGAACCGGGATCAAGGTCTCGGTGCTGTCGTTCGGATCGTGGGTGACGTTCGACAACCAGTTGAAGGACGACCTGGCCATGGAGTGCATGCAGGCGGCACGTGACGCCGGCTGCAACTTCTTCGACAACGCCGAGGTCTATGCCGGTGGCGAGAGCGAGGCGATCATGGGTCGCGTCCTCACCGAGCTGGGCTGGCCGCGGTGGTCGTACGTGCTGACGACGAAGGTGTTCTGGGGCATCCACGACGCCCCGAACATGCGCAACACGCTGAACCGCAAGTACCTGATGCACGCCATCGAGGGGTCGCTGGAGCGGCTGGCCGTCGACTTCGTCGACGTGCTCTACTGCCACCGCTCCGACCCCGACACGACGCTCGAGGAGACGGTGTGGGCGATGAGCGACATCGTGTCGTCGGGCAAGGCGCTGTACTGGGGCACGAGCGAGTGGTCGGCCGACGAGATCCGCGGGGCCATCGACATCGCCGAGCGCCACCACCTGCACAAGCCGGTCACGGAGCAGCCGCAGTACAACCTGCTCGAGCGGCGGCGCGTCGAGCGCGAGTACGCACGGCTGTTCACCGACACCGGGTACGGCGCCACGATCTGGAGCCCGCTGGCCTCCGGACTGCTCACCGGCAAGTACCGCGACGGCATCCCGCAGGACTCGCGCGGCGCGCTGGAGGGCTATGGCTGGCTGGCCAAGAACCTGTCCGACGAGCGGGCCGTGGCCAAGGTCGAGCGGCTGCGACCGATCGCCGACGAGCTGGGGTGCTCGCTCGCCCAGCTCGCGCTGGCGTGGTGCACCGCCAACCCGAACGTGTCGACCGTGATCACCGGGGCCAGCCGGCCGAGCCAGGTCGTCGAGAACTTCGCCGCCCTCGACGTCATCGCCGCGCTCGACGGCGACGTGCTCGAGCGCATCGACGCCGCGGTCAAGTAACTGGGCGCGATTCGTATCTGGGCGCGGATCGTGTCGGATTCCGAGACGATCCGCGCCCAGATCGTGGAGTGCACTCAACTCGCGAGCTTCTCGACGACGCGCAGCAGGCGCTGCACGTCCTCGTCGTCGACGTAGGCGGTGACGCCGGCGCGCACGATCCCGCCGCTGTCGGTGAGGCCGAGCTGGTCGACGGCCTCCACGGCGTACGAGTGGCCGGCCCACGTGGCGATGCGCTCGGTCGCCAGCGTCTTGGCGACGTCGTCGGGGTGGTGTCCCTCGATCGTGAAGGCGACCGTCGGCGTGCGGTCATCCATCGTCGTGGGACCCCACACGGTCACACCGTCGATGGCGTTCAACGCGTCGAGCAGCGGGGAGAACACGGCGGCCTCGCTGGCCGCCAGCACGTCGAGCCCGACGTCGAGGAGGAAGGCGGCAGCGGCGTCGATGGCCGCGATGGCCTCGAAGCTCGGCGTGCCCGTCTCCCACCGGCGCGGGCCGCGATCAGCGGCCGGGCGGACCTTGGCGACGGGCAGCTCGTCGAGCAGCGCCGGGTCGGCGCACAGCACGCCAGCGTGCGGGCCGTACCACTTGTACGGGCTGGTCACGAGGACGTCGCAGCCGATGGCGTCGACGTCGATCCTGCGGTGTGGGGCGAGGTGCACGGCGTCGACGAACACGCGGGCGCCGGCGTCGTGGGCGGCGGCGACGATGGGGGCGACGTCGGGGATCGTCCCGAGCAGGTTGGACGCGCCGGTGACCGCGACCCACCGGGTGTGCTCGTCGATCAGATCGGCCACCGCGGCCGGATCGAGGCGACCGGTCTGCGGGTCGAACGGGGCGAGCACGTGCTCGGCACCGGCCTGGTCGCAGGCGAGGCGCCACGGCGTGACGTTGGCGTCGTGATCGAGCCGGGTACCGACGATCCGGTCGCCGGGGCTCAGCGTGGCCGCGACGGCACGGGTGAAGGCGAGCGTCAGCGTGGTCATGTTGGCGCCGAAGGCGATGCCGGCAGCCGACGCCCCGAGCAGTTCGGCGACGCGTCCGCGAGCCCGTTCGAGGAGGGCATCGCAGGCGTCGGCGGCGGCGAACGAGCCACCGGAGTTGGCGTTGTCGCCGCTCGCCGCCCAGTTCGCCATCGCCTCGATCGCCGAGTCGACCATCTGTGTCCCCGCCGGCCCGTCGAACCGCGCCCACCCGTCGCGCACCCCGGGAAAGCGCTGCCGATCCACAGGCTGAGTGTGTCATCTGGGATGATCGCGGCGTGGCCGATCCGCACATGGTGTCGCTGGGGTTCGGCAAGTTCGTGCGGTCGGACCGCATCTTCGCCCTCGAGCCGCTGCGCGGGCCGGACCGCGGTGACGGCCGCCGGACGAGGGTGTGGATCGAGGGCATCGCCGACCCCATCGTCGCCTCGCGGACCGAGCGGACGATCCTCCACGACATGGGCGAGGACGCCGCCGCCAGCACGCCGATCGTCGACGACGCCCTCGACCTCGCCCAGCGACTCGTCGACGCCGCCGACGCCGGCCGCGTCGATCTCGGCGACCTCGGACGCCGCGCCCGGCGCCTCCTCGAGTCGACCACCGCGCCCGAGGACTGATCCGTTCGAGTGCTGGAAGGGCGGACGCCGGCGCTGCAGCACTCCGATGGCGCTGAACACTCGGACGGTACGATCACGTGGTGCCAGCGAGCCCGGACAAGTTGCCGATCAAGATGCTCAACGACCGTCTGCTCGTGCGCATCCCCGACAAGGACGGCGAGCGGCGCAGCCAGGGCGGCATCCTGATCCCGGCGACGGCGCAGATGGCCAAGCGGCTGGTCTGGGCCGAGGTCGTCGCCCTCGGGAGCAACGTACGGGCGGCGGAGGTCGGCGACCTCGTCCTGTTCAGCCCGGAGGACCGCTACGAGGTCGAGGTCCAGGGCGCCGACTACATCATGCTGCGCGAGCGCGACCTGCACGCCGTGGCCGCCGAGCGCATCGAGGCGTCCACCGGGCTGTATTTGTGAGCATCGCGGCGACGCCGGAGCAGCTCGCCGAGGTCCGTTACGACGAGCACGGCCTCGTGCCGGCCATCGCCCAGGATCTCGACGGCACCGTGCTGATGATGGCGTGGATGAACGCCGACACGCTGCGCATGACGCTCGCCGAGGAGCGCATGGTCTACTGGAGCCGCAGCCGCCAGGAGGTGTGGCGCAAGGGTGACACCAGCGGCGACCACCAGCTCGTCCGC
Organism: uncultured Acidimicrobiia bacterium; assembly: GCA_963822875.1. Taxonomy (GTDB): domain Bacteria; phylum Actinomycetota; class Acidimicrobiia; order Acidimicrobiales; family Ilumatobacteraceae; genus JALZMG01. Next base: position 15,548 of record CAWGJK010000003.1, read on the forward strand.
GAGGCCTGGTACGACTGCGATGCCGACGTGCTGCTCTTCAAGGTCGAGCAGGTCGGCGCCGGGGCGTGCCACACCGGCGAGTACTCCTGCTTCTTCCGCCGCCTCGGCCCGGCGACGGAGGCGCCGGCCGGCCGAGCGAGCGCCAGCTACATGCCGCCTGCGCAGGACGGCGATGGGGTTCGGGGGCGCAGCCCCGACTGGCGCGACGTGATGCGCATCAGCCCGAGCCGCGACGAGTTCCGCGCGCTGGCGCGCGAGTTCACGGTCGTGCCGGTGTGGGCCGAGCTGCTCGGCGACCTGGAGACACCCGTCGCCGCCTACGCCAAGCTGGTCGGCGACGCCCCCGGGTTCCTGCTCGAGTCGGTCGAGCACGGTGAGCGGTGGAGCCGCTTCTCGTTCGTCGGTCGCGATCCGGTCGCCACGCTGCTGCTGCGCGACGGCCGCGTCGACGTCGAGGGATCCCTGCCGGTCGACGTGCCGCGCGACCGGGGGATCCTGGCCGCCCTCGAGCACCTCCTCGACGTCTACCGCGCCCCGGTCATCCCCGAGCTGCCGCCGCTGCACGGCGGGCTGATGGGCTACCTCGGTTACGACGTCATCCGCGAGGTCGAGCGCCTTCCCGACATCCCGCCCGACGATCGCCACCTGCCCGACGCCGTGATGAGCATGATCGGCTCGCTCGCCGCCTTCGACCACTGGCGCCAGCGGGTGACCCTCATCGAGAGCGTTCCGGTGCTGGGCGACGTGGACGTCGATGCCGCCTACGACACCGCCGTCGCCAGCATCGAGCGGGCCGTCGCCAACCTCGCCCGTCCGTTGCCGTACGTGCCCGTGGCCCCGCCGGCCGCCGACGAGGTGCTGCCCGACGTCAAGAGCTCGATGCCCGACGGTCTCTACCAGCAAGCCGTCGAGGTGGCCAAGGAGCACATCGTCGCCGGCGACATCTTCCAGGTCGTGCTCGCCCAGCGCTACGACATGCACCTCGATGCCGAGCCGTTCGATGTCTACCGGGTGCTGCGCCAGGTCAACCCGAGTCCGTACATGTACTTCGTCCGCCATCCCGAGCTGACGATCGTGGGCTCGTCGCCGGAGCCGATGGTGCAGTTGCTCGACGGCACGGTGATCTCGCGACCGATCGCCGGCACGCGCAAGCGGGGCAGCACCGACGAGCACGATCGCCGCCTCGCCGCCGAGCTCGTCGAGCACCCCAAGGAGCGCGCCGAGCACGTCATGCTCGTCGACCTCGCCCGCAACGACGTCGGCCGCGTCGCCGACTTCGGCACGGTGCACGTCGACGAGCTGATGACGTTGGAGCGCTACAGCCACGTGATGCACCTGACGTCCCAGGTGTCCGGCTCGCTACGTGCCGGTCTCGGTCCGATCGACGTGCTGCGGGCGACGTTGCCGGCCGGCACGGTCAGCGGGGCGCCGAAGGTGCGGGCGATGGAGATCATCGACGAGCTCGAGCCGGTCAAGCGCGGTCCGTACGCCGGGGTCGTCGGCTACGTCGACTGGAGCGGCAACCTGGACACGGCGATCGCCATCCGCACGATGTTCTGCACAGCCGGCGGGGCGAGCGTGCAGGCAGGTGCGGGCATCGTCGCCGACTCGGTCCCCGACGACGAGGACCTGGAGTGCCGCAACAAGGCGGCCGCCCTCCTCGCCGCCGTCCCTGCCGCCCGACGGATGACCGCCGCCCGCCTCGCCGCCGGCACCCCTGCCTGACGGTCAGACGATCCAGGCAATCAGGAAGAGAAAGCCGAGCACGCCGAACACCAGCATCAGCACGATGGCGGTGAGCAGCAGCCACGGGAACGTCGTGACCGCGCGCAACGCGCCGGGCAGGGCGCGGAGGTCGCTCGCCGTGATGGCGCTCTGGCGGAGGCGGCTGAACTGCCGGGTCTCGATGATCGCCGGCACACGCGTGCCGGCCGGCGTCGCCTGGTCGACGGTGACGGTGTCGATGACCACCCGCTCGGCGGCGGGGTCGCGGGAGATCAGCCGCCCGGCCTCGCTCACCAACTCGGTGGCGTGACGGCTGACCGACGACAGTCGCCAGCACGCCAGCAGCGGCGCGCCGACGGCGACGATCAGCATCAGCGCGCCGATGAGCGCCCACGCCGACCGAGCACTGCCGTCGAGCGCGGCGAGCCCGGTCAGGTACGAGAGCCCGCCGATGATGAACGTGACGACAGCGACGCCGATGGCGACGAGGCGCACGCGCTGCGCCAGCGTGGTGACGAGCACGGTGAGCTGCCGGGCGAGGGCGTCGACGTCAGGCACGCGTGCGAGTGTGCCAGCTCTGGGCTTTCGGGGGTCCACGGGGGCGGAGCCCCCGTGTGTACTCCATACTGGAGCCGTGGAGCCCCGCGATGTCGTGCGAGTGAGCGGCCCCGACGCGCTGACGTACCTGCAGGGACAGGTGTCCCAAGACCTGCTGCCGATGGCGGTCGGCGACCGCCGTTGGACGTTCCTGCTGCAGCCGACCGGGAAGATCGACGTGCTCGCAGGCGTCCAACGCACGGCCGACGACGAGTTCCTGTTCGACGTCGACGCCGGATGGGGCGAGGCGCTCGTCGTCCGGCTCAACCGTTTCAAGATCCGGGTCAAGGTCGACGTCGAGCCGCTGCCACCAACCGGAGATGGCGCGCGAACCGAGGCGGCGCGCATCGAGGCGGGCTGGCCGGCGATGGGCTCGGAGATCGTGCCCGGCGAGACGATCCCTGGCGAGACCGGGATCGCCGACGTGGCGGTCGACTTCCGCAAGGGTTGCTACCCGGGCCAGGAGCTGGTGGAGCGGATGGACTCACGCGGCGCTTCCGCACCGCGCCAGCTGCGCGTGCTCGACGTCGCCGACGGGGCGGCACCGGGCGATCCGATCGTGGTCGATGGGGTCGAGGTCGGCCGGCTCACCAGCGTCGCCGGCAACCGCGCCCTCGGCTACGTCAAGCGGGGCCACTGACGAGGGCGTTGCGCAGGGCGACGACGTCGGGGCGCTGGCGGACGCGGGCGAGCTCCGGCGCCTGGTCGATGACCGTCGCCAGTCCCGACCCCGACGGCTCGCCGTCGGCCGCCGCGCGGAGCCAGGCCACGGCCGTCTCCTCGTCGCCCAACACACCTGCCGCTCGGGCCACCGTCGCCGCCAGCATCGGCTGCGGGTTGCGGCCGTAGCTCTGGGCGCCGTATGTCGCCGCCTCGCGGGGGTCGCCGTGGCGCAAGAGCAGGTTGGTGAGGACGTACTCGTTCCACGGTTCGCCCTCGGGGAGCGGCCGGGGCAGGAGGGCCACGAGGCGTTGGGCGGTGTCGGCATCGAGGTCGCGGGGCGCGGCGCGGCGCGGGCTCGGCCGCTGCAGGCCCTTGACCAGGATGCGCCGGGCCTTCGCCTCGTCCCCCCGCCGGAGGGCAGCCGCGGCGGCGTTGAACGGTGACACGGCCTGGCGGTCGCGCTCGGCGAACAAGGCCTGCAGTTGCATCACGAGGAGGAATCCGAGGAACACGACCATGCCACGGGTCTGGGAGTTGAAGGCGAAGGCGACTGCCGCAACCGCGGTGATCGCCACACTGGCGTACGTCATCACCTGGCGCGCCCGGCCGGGGATGATCCGCTCGAGCCCCGACGCCACGACGTTGCCGCCGTCGAGCGGGAGCACCGGCAGCAGGTTGAAGGCGCCGATGACGGGCCCGGCCCACCACACCGCCGCCGACGCCGGTGAGCTGCCGCGGCTGGCCGCGTCGAGCGGATCGACACCCATGGCGAACAGCACGGCGAACCCGGCCGCGACGTGCGTCAGCGGGCCGGCGAGGGCGATTGCCGCCTCGGTCCCCCGCGTCAGCGGTTTGGGGCTGGTGTACGAGGCGTAGCCGGCGAGGAAGTCGAGGGAGATCTCCGCGGTGGCGCCGGCCCGGCGGGCGGCGACGGCGTGGCCGAGCTCGTGGAGCAAGGTGAACCCGGCGATCGACGCGGCGAGCCACACGCCGAACTCGTCGCCGTAGAGGAAGACGATCAACAGCATGAAGAACAGGAAGCCGGGCCGCACGTGGACCGGGAAGCCGAGCACTCGCATCAGACACCCGATCGTAGGAGTCGTACACTCCGTTGCCGTGCCGCCCACCAAGAGCTCTCCAGACCTACGTCTACGCCTTCGACCACAAGCACCGTCGACCACCGATGGAGTACAAGGATCTCCTCGGCGGCAAGGGAGCCAACCTGGCCGAGATGACGAGCGTGCTCAAGCTGCCCGTCCCGCCCGGCTTCACGATCTCGACCGACGCCTGCCGCGCCTACATGTACGGCGGCTGGCCGGCGGGACTCGACGACGAGATCGCCACCCACGTCGCCAAGCTGGAGAAGACGATGGGCCGGCGCCTCGGCGATGCCACCGATCCGCTCCTCGTCAGCGTGCGCTCGGGTGCCAAGTTCTCGATGCCAGGGATGATGGACACCGTCCTCAACCTCGGGCTCAACGACAAGAGCGTCAAGGGGCTGGCGGCGGGCACCGACCGACGAGCGCTTCGCCTACGACTCGTACCGCCGCTTCATCTCGATGTACGGGCGCATCGTGCTCGGCGTCGACGGTGCCCAGTTCGAGCACCCCTTCGAGGAGGTCAAGGCCAAGGCCGGCGTCACCAACGACGCCGAGATCCCGGCAGCCGTGCTGAAGGAGCTGTGCGCGACGTACAAGGCGGTCGTCAAGGCGCAGACCGGCAAGCCGTTCCCGCAGGACCCGATGAAGCAGCTGCGCGGCGCCGTCGAGGCCGTGTTCAGGAGCTGGAACGGCGCCAGGGCCAAGGCCTACCGCGTGCGTGAGCGGATCAGCCACGAGCTCGGCACGGCCGTCAACGTGCAGACCATGGTCTTCGGCAACCGCGACGACAACTCGGGCACCGGCGTCGGCTTCACGCGCAACGCGGCGACGGGGGAGAACAAGCCCTACGGCGACTTCCTCATCAACGCCCAGGGCGAGGACGTCGTGGCGGGCATCCGCAACACCGAGGACCTCGATCACATGGCCGAGCCACTTCCCGGCGATCCACGACGACCTGCTCGGCATCTTCGCCCGTCTCGAGCGGCACTACCAGGACATGTGCGACACCGAGTTCACCATCGAGCAGGGCAAGCTGTGGATGCTGCAGACGCGCGTCGGCAAGCGCACAGGCGTCGCCGCGCTGAGGATGGCCGTCGACATGACCAAGGGCTCCGGCAAGGGCGCGGCCAAGTGGAAGATCAGCAAGGAGGAGGCCCTCACCCGCGTGTCGGCGGACCACCTCGACTCGGTCCTCCACCCGCAGTTCTCCGGGTCGGGGAAGGTGATCGCCAAGGGCCTGGCCGCGTCTCCCGGCGCCGCGGTGGGCAAGGTCTACTTCACCGCCGACGACGCCGAAGCCGCCGCCGAGCGCGGCGAGAAGGTCATCCTCGTGCGCAGCGAGACGAGCCCCGAGGACGTCCACGGGATGATGGCGTCCCAGGGCATCCTCACCGCCCGCGGCGGCCTCGTCAGCCACGCCGCCGTCGTCGCCCGCGGCTGGGGTACGCCCGCCGTCGTCGGTGCCGAGGCCGTGAAGATCACGGGCAAGTCCTTCACGGCGGGCGGCGTCACGGTCAACGAGGGCGACTCGATCTCCATCGACGGGTCCTCCGGCGAGGTCGTGCTCGGCGAGATGACCCTCGCCAACGCCGAGCCGCCGGCCGAGTTCGAGGTCATCCTCGGGTGGGCCGACACCATCCGCACGAAGGGCAAGCGCAAGATGGGTGTGCGCGCCAACGCCGACACCGGCGAGGACGCCGCCAACGCCCGCCGTCTCGGCGCCGAGGGCATCGGGCTGTGCCGCACCGAGCACATGTTCCTGGCCCCCGACCGGCTGCCGGTCGTGCGGCGGATGATCCTCGCCTCGACCGAGCAGGAGGAGACCGAAGCGCTCGACGAGTTGCGCAAGGTGCAGCAGGACGACTTCACCGAGATCCTCGATGCGATGGACGGCCTGCCGGTCACGGTGCGCCTGCTCGACCCGCCGCTGCACGAGTTCCTGCCGTCGATCGAGGAGCTGCGCATCAAGCAGGCCAAGGAGGGCCTGAGCGCTGAGGACGAGCGGCTGCTGCGCGCCGCCGAGAGCTGGTCCGAGCACAACCCGATGCTCGGCACGCGAGGTGTGCGCCTCGGAGTGATCAAGCCCGGGCTGTACGCGATGCAGGTGCGTGCCCTCCTCGATGCCGCCGCCGACCTGCGCAAGCGGGGCAAGAACCCGATCGTCGAGATCATGATCCCGCTCACGGTCACGCGTGAGGAGCTTGCGCTCGCCCGCGGGTGGGTCCAGGTGGAGATCGATGCGGCGACGAAGAACCTGCGCAAGAAGCCGCACATCACGATCGGCACGATGATCGAGACGCCACGCGCCGCGCTGCGTGCCGACGAGATCGCCGAGGAGGCCGACTTCTTCAGCTTCGGCACCAACGACCTGACGCAGATGGCGTTCGGCTTCAGCCGTGACGACGTGGAGAGCCGGATGATGCCGGCGTACCTGGAGCAGGGCCTGCTCAAGCGCAACCCGTTCGAGACGATCGACGTCGGCGGTGTCGGCGAGCTGGTCAAGATCGCCGCCGAGCGCGGTCGCAAGGCCAAGCCGTCGATCAAGCTCGGTGTCTGCGGCGAGCACGGCGGCGACCCCGAGTCGATCGCCCTGTTCAACGAGGCCGGCCTCGACTACGTCAGCTGCTCACCGTTCCGCGTGCCGATCGCCCGCCTCGCCGCCGCCCAGGCCATCGTCGGCGCTGGATCATCTGACACCAAGTAGTCGGCGCGGGAAATCCCCGGCCACAATCTGGGCGCGGATCGTGTCGGAATCCGAGACGACCCGCGCCCAGATTCAGATCGCGCCGCCGGCCGTACCCTGGCGCCATGGCGATCGCTGACGACGACATCGAGCGGTTGCGCTCGACGGTGTCGATCGTCGACGTCGTCGGCCAGTTCGTCGCCCTGCGCAAGACCGGACGCAACTGGGTCGGGCTGTGCCCGTTCCACGCCGAGCGGACGCCGTCGTTCAACGTCCGTGAGGAGACCGGCCGGTACAAGTGCTTCGGCTGCGACAAGTCGGGCGACGTGTTCACGTTCGTGCAGGAGCACGAGCACGTCGACTTCGTCGGCGCCGTCGAGTACCTGGCGGCCAAGGTGGGGATGCAGCTCACCTACACCACGACTGGCCAGACGCGTGAGCGGGCACGGCGCAAGCAGCTCGTCGAGGCGATGGGCACGGCGATCGAGTGGTACCACCGCACGCTGCTCGATGACCCGTCGGCGCGGGCGGCGCGCGACTACCTCCGCTCGCGCGGGCTGAGTGGCGACGTCGCCAGGACGTTCAAGCTGGGCTGGGCCCCGGACGACTGGGACGCGCTCGTACGACGTTCCGGCATCGACGGCGAGCTGCTGCGGGCGACCGGCCTGGCGTTCACCAATCGTCGCGATCGCATGCAGGACGCCTTCAGGGGGCGCGTGCTGTTCCCGATCTTCTCCGACTCCGGCGAGGCCGTGGCGATCGGTGGGCGGGTGCTGCCGGGCTCGACCGATCCGGCGAAGTACAAGAACTCGCCGGAGACGCCGATCTACGCCAAGTCGAAGACCCTGTACGGGCTCAACTGGTCGAAGGCCGACATCGCCAACGCCGACCAGGTCGTCGTGTGCGAGGGGTACACCGACGTCATCGGGTTCCACCGCGTCGGCGTGCCGCGGGCCGTGGCGACGTGCGGGACAGCGTTCACCGAGGACCATGTCCGACTGCTCAAGCGCTACGCCAGCAACGTCGTGCTGGCGTTCGACGCCGACGCCGCGGGTCAGGGCGCGGCCGAGCGGTTCTACGAGTGGGAGCAGCGATACCAGGTGCAGGTGTCCGTCGCCCGCCTGCCCGGTGGCCTCGACCCAGGAGACCTGGCACAGCGCGACCCGGACGCCCTCGTCGCTGCGGTCGCAGATGCCGTCCCGTTCCTCGCCTTCCGCCTGCAGCGGGTCATGGACGGACGACCAGCGCGGACGCCGGAGGACCGCGCTCGGCTGGCCGAGCGGGCCATGGGCGTCGTCAACGAGCACCCCGACGCCAACGTGCGCAAGCTGTACGCCGGCCAAGTGGCGTCCGAGGTCGGACTTCCGGTCGCCGACCTCGTGTCCGTCGCCGAGCGACGCACCCGCCAGCCGACGGTGGCCGTGATCGCGCCCCGGCGCACCGTCGTGCGCGAGAACGCCGAGTTCGTCGCCGTCGCGCTCCTCGCTCAGGACTGGGAATCGATCGCCGGGTGGCTCGTCGAGGAGCTGTTCCACGACGAGGCCAACCGGCGGGCGTTCCTGGCGCTCGCCGAGGCGGGCGGCGAGCTCGTCGGCGCCATCGAGGCGGCCGATCCGGAGGCGAGGGAGGTGCTCGAGCGGGCCGCGGTCGCCGACCTCGAGGTCGATCCGGAGGCCGAGGCACGCAACCTGATCGGCGCCGCGGTGCGCCGCCAGCTCGCCGAGCGGGGTCGCATCGGTGACGTCGAGCAGATCCGGGACGATGCCCAGGCCAGGTTGCAACTCGAACAACTGGCCGACCCGATCACGGCCGCTGCGGCGGCGGAGTGGTTGCTAGGTTGGCTCCATCGTCGGATGGAGGAAGGCGGCAGTGGGGGACGTTGACGAGCGCCATGAGGATGCGAGCCACGGGGTTCCGTCCACGCGGGTTGCCGTCGATCCACCGAGCATGGAGGGCGTCGACGCCGGCGAGTGGCAGTCGCTGATCGATCGGGGCCGTCAGCAGGGAAGCATCCACGCCGAGCAGGTGACCCACGTCCTGCGTCACGTCGAGCTGACCGGCGACGTGCTCGAAACGGTGCAGTACACGCTCACCGAGGCGGGGATCTCGCTCGACGAGACCGTCGAAGGGCTCGACGAGACGATCGAGGTCGACGACATGCCGACGGCGGCGCAGCGTCTCGACTCACGCGAGACCGACGAGGCCGACGAGCACCTGCTCAGTCGCCGCAGACGGCGCCGCATCAAGCGGTCGGCGCCGCGCACCGAGGGGATGACCTCGGACGGCGTGCGCATGTACCTGCGTGAGATCGGCCAGGTCGACCTGTTGACCGGCGACGACGAGCGCCGCTTGGCCCAGTTGATCGAGGAGGGCCACGTCGCCGCCGAGCGCATCGATGACGGTGGCTGCGACGAGACCGAGACGCGACGGCTGATGCGGGCGGTGCAGCGTGGCGAGCGCGCCAAGAGCGAGCTGACCCAGGCCAACTTGCGCCTCGTCGTCAGCATCGCCAAGCGCTACTCCGGGCGGGGAATGCAGCTGCTCGACCTGATCCAGGAGGGCAACCTCGGGCTGATGCGGGCGGTCGACAAGTTCGACCACTCCAAAGGGTTCAAGTTCTCCACGTACGCCACATGGTGGATCCGCCAGGCGATCACCCGCTCGATCGCCGACCAGGCGCGCACGATCCGCATCCCGGTGCACATGGTCGAGCACATGAACCGGGTGATCCGGGCGAAGCGGCAGTTGCACCAGGAGCTCGAGCGCGAGCCGACGATCGACGAGCTCGCGGCCCGCGTGCAGCTGGAGCCCGACCGGGTGCGGGAGCTGCTGCGCTACTCGCTCGACCCGCTGTCGTTGGACTCGCCGATCGGCGAGGAGGACGAGTCCAACCTGGCGGACTTCATCGAGGACTCCACGACCGACGGCCCCGCCGACGCCGCCACCAGGGTGATGCTGACGCAGGCCGTCGGCGCCGTGCTCAACGAGCTGTCCGAGCGCGAGCAGGAGATCGTCCGCCTGCGCTTCGGGCTCGACGGTGGTCAGGCCAAGACGCTCGAAGAGGTCGGCCGTGAGTTCGGTGTCACTCGCGAGCGGATCCGCCAGATCGAGGCCAAGACGCTCGCCAAGCTGCGCCATCCCCAACGCAGCCAGCGCCTCCGCGAGTTCCTCGAAGCCGAGTAGCCGAACGTCAGTGCGACACCCCGTCGCCATGATGGGCGTGTGGGGTACGGCGGCAAGGTCCGGGAACAGCTGCGAGCGCGTGAGCTGCGCGCCGAAGCATGGACGCTGCAGGACATCGCCACCGAGCTCGGGGTGTCGAAGTCGATCCGTGAGCCTCTGGGTCCGCGACGTCGAGTTCACACCCCGACCGCGCAATCGCGGCCACGGCTCAATGAAGCCGCATCCGATGCACGTTCGCAGGCTGGAGGAGATCGATCGATGCCATCGCGAGGGCATTGAGCTCATCGGCCAGCTGTCGGAGCGAGAGTTCCTCGTCCTTGGGTTGGCGCTCTACGCCGGCGAGGGCGGCAAGACGGACGGTGAGGTCAGGTTCGCCAACAGCGACCCTCGGATGATCTTCGTGTTCGTCACGTGGCTCCGTCGCTTCTTCGAGGTCGACGAAGCCCGATTGAGGATGCGCCTCTATCTACACAACGACCTGGATGTCGATGCCGCGATCAGGTTCTGGGCGGCGCTGACCTCGATCCCGACAGACCAGTTCGGGAAGCCGTATCGGGCCGTCGCGGACGAGACGATCCGGCGGAACCGTCACGTCAACGGCTGCCCCGCGGTCTCCTACGGCTGCAGCCGCACACATCGACGTGTCATGGGGATGATCGCGGCGGTATTGTCACCAACTGCCCTTCCGGGGTAGCTCAGCTGGCAGTAGCGAGGGATTGTTAATCCCTAGGTCGTGGGTTCGAGCCCCACCCCCGGAGCCAGACAACCCAGCCCAGGGCGGTAGCTCAGTGGTCAGAGCAGGGGACTCATAATCCCTGGGTCGTGGGTTCGATCCCCACCCGCCCTACCTGGTCAGAGGCTATTCCCTGTCTCGGTCATTGACAAGGCGTGGGACGTATGGGACGTTTTCGACGGTGTCGATCGAGAAGCTGCCGTCGGGGAAGTACCGAGCGGTGGTCCGTCACGCCGGTGCGAAACGGGCCAGCGAGGCCGTCGCGACGGTCGCTGCGGCGAGGATGCTCGAGGCCAAGCTCAAGATGTCGATGGGCGGCTCGGCGACGCCGCGAGCGCCACCGGTCGGCGAGGTCATGGGGGCAATGTCGTCGCCGGGCTACGTCGCCGACGGCGCCAGCCGGCTGTCGCCGGGATCGATCGACTTCTACCGCAAGGGCCTGGCTGCGCTTCCCGAGACGTTCCGCATCCGAGCCGTCGCCGAGGTGACGACCGCTGGTGCTCGACAGCGTGTACGGCGAGCTGCGCGACGAGGGTGCGAGCGAGCACAAGATCCAGAAGGTCCATCGGCTGCTGTCGGCCGCGTTCAACCGGGCCGTGCGGTACGGCTGGATGGTCGCCAACCCGTGCCTCCAGGCGACCAAGCCGAAGGTCGACAGCGAGGAGATCGAGCCACCGTCGCCGGAGTGGGTCCGCAAGTTGATCGCCGCGGCCGAGGCGGTGAACGAGGACCTGCGCCGTGTGCCTCCGCCTCGCCGCGGCGACCGGCGCCCGTCGGGGAGACGTGGTGGCGATCCGGTGGGCCGACTTCACGGGCAGCCGGTTGACGATCCGCCGGTCGCTCGTCGAGTCCGAGGGTCAGCTGTTCGAACGCCGGACGAAGACGGGCTCGAAGGGGTCACCGGACGATCGCGGTGGACGCGGAGACGATGCGGGCGATCGACGCGCTTCGCGGCGCCAGCGCGCCGCCGAAGAGCACGAGCTGCCCGAGCCGGTCTACGTGTTCTCCTTCGACGCCGGCGTCACGCCCTGGCGACCCGACTACCTGTCGCTCGCCTACGGCCGGCTGTCCAAGCGCGAGTACCGGCTGCACGACCTGCGCCACTACCACGCCACCCAGCTCCTCGCCGCCGGCGTCCCGGTGACGACCGTGAGCAAGCGGCTCGGCCACACCAGCACCGCGTCACGCTCAACACGTACGGCCACTGGCTCCCCGAGCAGGACCGCGACGCCGCCGACATCATCGGTCGGCTGTTTGACTGATGTGCGCACGTTCAGCTCGCCAGCGTCTCGGCCTCGGCACGCTCGACGGCGGCGAGCGAGAACACCCACCGGCCGGCGCCCGGGATGATCGGGCGACCGGTGACGTCCGTTGCGCACCGCTTGAGCGACTCGGTGGATGCCCCACGCTGGGCGAGCTCCTCGTGACGTCAGCCGACCCGTGATGTCGACGAGCGGTAGGTGGACATCCGCCACCGTGACGTGACGTCACGGATCACTACCCGGATCGGCGACCGACATATCCTGAGCCGATGGCCGGCACGACGTTGACCGAGCTGCGCAATCGGCGCGACGAGATCATCGAGATCGCCCGCGCTCGCGGTGCGTCGAGGGTGCGGGTGTTCGGATCCGTGGCGCGCGGCGACGCCATCGAGTCCAGCGACGTCGACTTCCTCGTCGACCTTGAACCTGACCGGAACCTGCTCGACCTCGGCGGTCTCCTGATGGACCTCCAGGACCTTCTGCAGCGAGACGTCGACGTGGTCACCGAGCGTGGGCTCCGCTCGAGGGTCGCCGAGCGCGTGCTGGCCGACGCCGTCGAGCTGTGAGGGGCGACCACGACCGTCTCCTCGACATGCTCGAGATGTGCGATCTGCTGATCGAGCATGCGTCGGACCGGCGGAGCCTCGCCGAGGATCCGGTGGTCCAGGCAGCCGCACAGCGCTGGATCGAGGTGCTCGGTGAGGCTGCTTCGAACGTGTCCGAAGAGATCAAGCAGGCCCACCCCGAGGTCGCCTGGCGCGAGATCGCCGGCATTCGGGTGATCCTGGCCCACGGCTACTTCCACCTCGACCAGGACGTCGTCGGCAGCGTGATCGACCGCGACGTTCCGAACCTTCGGACTCAGCTCCAACGGATCGCCGACTCGCTCGCGAGCGCCGAGGGCGACCCACCGGCGTAGAGCAATCTCGGTGGTGCTCTCCCGATTCGGCAGTCCCATTGACGCACGCGCATCTGTCCCGGTCACCGCTCTGCACATCTGCACCAACGGTGACCGCACCGGGCCGAGCGGTGTCGCGAACGCTCGACAGCCATTCGCCGCGGGCCCTACGGGCTCGCGCCGCGGCGTCATCACCCAACAGGCATGTCGCCGCCGTCGAGTGGGCCCAGCCAACGTCGATCCCCGAAGGTCGTCGCTTCGCTGCCATCTCGACGACGTGAGCCAGTCACGCCTCACGGCTCGCGGCGACGATGAACTGCGACCCAGGACGAGAGATCAACGGACGGGCGGCCACGTCGTACGCAGAGTCGGGGGCGCGATCAGCCCGACTGGGAGCGGCTGGTGAGCGCTGAGTGGGAGTTCTGGTGGGACTGCAGTTATGCGGGTTGGATGTCGCCGGGTTGCCAGGTTTGGTCGAACCAGGCTTGGAGTGGTCCGTAGAGGCGGAGGATCGGGAACCAGCTCTTGTTGGGGATGGTTCGCAGCCAGTTGACGTCGCCGTCGGGTGGTGGTTCGGGTCCGAAGTGGATGACGACATTGCCGTTGGCTTCGGTGTGGAGGTCGCCGAAGCGGTCGTTGATGCTCGGGTAGGGGTTGTCGGTCTGCAGCAGGGAGCGGGTTTGGGTGTCGTAGATGTCGATCGCCCAGAACGTCTTGACCGGGATCGGGGCGGGGAGGGTGAGGGTGTAGTCCTTGGCGCCGTCGAGGGTGTCGCCGTTGGCGTCGTCGACGGTGTAGGCGTACTGGGAGCCGGTGCCGGGGGCGGCGTGGGTCATTGCCGGGGTGATGCCGGTGCCGACGTAGTGCATCAGGGCGCGGTAGTCGAGGAGCCGTGCGCCGTTGGCGAGGAACTCGTAGCTGCCGCCGACGAAGGCGGTCTTCCACGACGAACCCTTGAAGATGTAGACGTCGGGGTCACGAGGCTTGTACAGCAGGGTGCGGGCGATCCCGGCCCCGACACGGGCTGCTTGGTCGAGGATGTCGCGTCGCCGTGTGTCGGGTTCGAACGGTCGCCCGCGGATGATGCCGATGGCGGCCAGCTGCCCCGCCCGTTCCGGGTCGAGAGCGCCTTCGGGCTCTTCCTGGATGATCTCGTTGACCTCCTCGAAGAAGCTGAAGTCGTTGGCGTGGATGCCATTGAACGAGGCCTCGGCGAAGTTGACGAACCCGGTCTCGGGCGGATCGTCGGCGGCGGCGAGCGGATAGATGCGGGTGGTGAGTAGGGCGTCGAGGCCGTCGAGGGCGCGGATGACGACCCAGTTCGAGTTGGTCGGTGACTGGAACACGAAGTAGCCGTCGGGGACCTCGCCGTCGTGGCCGGGTGGCAGGAACAGGTACTTGCCGCCCTGCCCGCGGTCGGGTCCGGCGTTGCCCATATCGGTCACGTAGCGCTGCCACAGGTCGTCGACGAAGCTCAACGAGTTCGGCGGGCACTCGATGACCGTCGGCCCGTCGGTTCTGAGGTCGAGGAACGTGGTGCCGTACGTCGTTTCGGTGTTGGCGGTCAACACCACCGGTGCCGACGTGCTGCGCGGGTCGGTGCAGGCGATCACGTTGGAGCGGGCACCGACGGATCGCAGGCCGTTGCGCATCGCCAGCATCGACGCCCCCGGCATGCAGTTCAAGAACACGTCCACGCCGCGCAGCAGATCGAGCGCGTCGTACGCCCGCTCGACCGTCTCCGGCAGGGGCACGCCGTCGAAGAACTCCATCGTCCCGAACGGCGTGTCCAGCGTGTCCGGCGACTGGAGCGACGTCAGCTCCTCGGCCGACACGCCAGGGCTCGGCGACTGCGCTACTTCGACCACTCGTGTCTCCTTCGTCTCGCGCTCGTGTCGCCGAGTCTTCCAACATCACCGTCAGTCAGCCGGAAGGCTGTCGACGGCCAACGCCGACCCGCCCGTCTGGCGTTCACTGTGGCTACTTCCGGCAGCCGAGCTGTTCGAACTGGTCGGCGGTCATGTAGCTGCCGCGCGCGTAGTGGGCCGCAGCGTGCGTGTGGCGCATCGACGTTTCCGAGGCTGACAGATCCGGCGTGCCGGCACGCGACGCCGCTATTGGCGGCTCATCGCGAAGTGGATGAGCGTGTCGGGATCGAGCAAGTGGTCGTGGCTGTCGGCGCCGACCTCGAGGCGGACCCAGTCGATGTCGCCGGTGAACCGGTAACCGTCGGTGGGGTAGTCGTCGCTCGCGGGTGCGCCGCTGTCGACACCGACCCCGCCGGTCTCGCACAGCGAGTAGTTGAGGCGTGGGTCCGTTCGATCTTGGTGGAGCCGACCTTCTTGCCGTCGATGAACAGCGTCGCCGTGCCACCCTTGCCGATGCCCGCGCCGGCGTAGGCGAACGCCATCCGCACTTGATGCGAGCCCCTCGGCACTTTCCTGCTCGACCTCACGCTGGTGCGTTGCATGCCGAGGAAGTTGTAGTGGTAGACGAGCTTGCCGTCGTCGTCCAGATAGAGCACCCAACCTCCGGTTTGGCCGCCCTCGTTGATGATGACCCCGTGGGCTCCGCCCTTGGGGATGGTGACCTGAGCGGTCACGGCATGGGACTTGTTCTTGAGATCGAGCATGCAGTTCTCCTGCAACGCATGAGCGAGGAGTTGTGTGATGAGCGATGCTCATCCCCCGGTCGTGGGTTCGAATCCCCACCCGCCCGACGCGAACTCCGACGGTCAGCGGTCGGGTGGGCGGTGATGGCGGATCGGCCGCTCCATGCGGGCGAAGGCCGGCCAGCGTGACCAGGGTGGTCCCGCTTCGACGCCGCCGTCGACGACGAACTCGCGGCCGGTGATCCACGCCGACTCGTCGCTGGCGAGGAACAGCGCCATGTTGGCGATGTCGGCGGCCTCGCCCACCCGGCCGAGCACCTGCGAGGCAGCGCCGGCCGCTCGCATCTGGTCGATCCGGATCTCGTCGGCGTCGGGGCGCCCGGCGGCGAGCGGCGTGGCGATGAACCCCGGACAGATGGCATTGACACGGATGCCGTGCTCGCCAAGCTCGAGGGCGACCGTCCTGGTGAGATGGATGACCGCGCTCTTGGCGACGCTGTAGAGGTGCGGGGCGTAGCCGGCACGGATCCCCGCCACGCTGGCGGTCGAGATGATCGAACCGGAACCCTGCGCCTTCATCAGCGGGGCGACGTGCTTCATGCCCAGGAACACGCTCTTCAACAGGACGTCCATGGTGAGGTCGTAGTCGGCGACGGTGGTGGACTCGATCGGCCCGAGCGCACCACCGAAGCCGGCGTTGTTGAACAGCACGTCGATGCGGCCGAAGCGATCCGTCGTCTCGGCCATCATCGCGGCGACGTCCTCCTCCCTGGAGACGTCCGTTCGCAGGAACACGGCCGCGGCACCGAGCTCGCTCGCCAGTGCGGCGCCCCTGGCCTGGTCGAGATCGGCGATCAGGACCTTGGCGCCCTCGGCGACGAAGCGATGAACGGTGCCGGCGCCAATGCCGCTCGCACCGCCTGTGATCGCGGCGACCTTGCCCGTGAGCCGCTCCATGTCCTGCCTCCTGTGGGATGAGATGTCCAGATCATGCACGGACGTAACGTGCGGGAGTGACGACGCTGACGACGCTGAACGAGGCAATCGCCGAGCTCGTCGTCGACGGTGCCAGCCTCGCCCTGGAGGGGTTCACCCACCTCATCCCGGTGGCCGCCGGGCAGGAGATCATCCGCCAGGGCCGGCGCGACCTGACCGTCTCGCGCATGACGCCGGACATCGTCTACGACCAGCTGATCGGCGCCGGCTGCGTGCGCAAGCTGATCTTCTCATGGGGCGGCAACCCGGGGGTGGGCTCGCTGCACCGCTTCCGCGACGCCGTCGAGCACGGCTGGCCGCGGCCCTTGGAGCTCGAGGAGCACAGCCATGCGGGGATGGCCAACCGCTACGCGGCGGGCGCTTCCGGACTGCCCTTCGCCGTCCTGCGCGGCTACCGCGGCACCGATCTCGTCGGCCACACCTCGACGCTGGCGTCGATCCGCTGCCCGTTCACCGGCGAAGAGTTGACGGCCGTGCCGGCGCTCAACCCCGACGTCACGATCGTCCACGCCCAGCAGGCCGACCGCCGTGGCAACGTGATGATGTGGGGGATCGTCGGGGTGCAGAAGGAGGCCCTGCTCGCCGCCGAGCGGGCGCTGGTCACCGTGGAGGAGATCGTCGACGAGCTGGTGCCGCGGCCCGGCTCGGTGGTGCTGCCGAGCTGGGCGGTGTCGCACGTGGCCGCGGTGCCGGGCGGGGCGCACCCGTCCTACGCCCACGGCTACAGCACCCGCGACAACGCCTACTACCGGGAGTGGGACGCCATCTCGGCCGACCGCGACCGGTTCGAGCGGTGGCTCGACGAGCACGTCATGCGAGCCCGGACGTCGTGAGCGCTGGCGATGACGCCATGGTCGTGGCGGCGGCTCGCTGCCTGCGCGACGGGGACGTGTGCTTCGTCGGCATCGGCCTCCCGAGCACCGCCGCCAACCTCGCTCGGCACACCCACGCCCCGAACCTCGTGCTGGTCTACGAGTCGGGCACGCTCGGTTCCAAGCCGGTGTCGCTGCCACTGTCGATCGGCGACGGCGAGTTGGCCGACACCGCCGACAGCGTGGTGAGCGTGCCCGAGGTGTTCAACTACTGGCTGCAGCCAGGTCGCGTCGACGTCGGCTTCCTCGGCGGGGCGCAGATCGACCGCTTCGCCAACATCAACTCGACCGTCATCGGCGACTACGCCAACCCGAAGGTCCGCCTCCCCGGCGCGGGTGGCGCGCCAGAGATCGCTGCGTCCTGCGGGGAGGTGTTCGTGCTGCTGCGACAGAGCGCCCGGTCGTTCGTCGAGCGCGTCGACTTCGTGTCCTCGTTCGGCTTCGGCGACGGGCCGGGTGGACGCGAGCGGCTGGGGCTGCGCGGTCGCGGTCCGCAGGTCGTCGTCACCGACCTCGGCATCCTCCGTCCCGATCCGCAGACGTGTGAGCTGACGCTGACGGCGCTGCACCCGGGCGTCACGGTCGACGACGTCCGTGCGCGCGACGGGTTGGGACCTCGCCGTCACCGCTGACGTGGAGGAGATCGCCCCGCCGACCGCTGACGAGCTCGCCGCGCTGCGCCGCCTCCAGGCCGGAGGGGGCCCGTGAACGAACGCCAGACCGACGTCGTCATCGTCGGGGCGGGGCCGGCCGGCCTCGTGCTCTCGCACCTGCTGTCCGCGCGGGGCATCGACTGCATCGTGCTCGAAGCGCGCGACCGCGACTACGTCGAGCACCGCGTCCGCGCCGGGGTGCTCGAACACCCGACGGTCGAGCTGTTGCGGCAGCTCGGCGTCGCCGATCGTCTCGACCGCCAGGGCCTTCCCCATCGCGGCGTCCAGCTGGCGTTCGAGGGGCACCGACATCACATCGACTTCGTCGAGCTCACCGGAAGGTCGATCACCGTCTACGGCCAGCAGGAGATCGTCAAGGACCTCATCGCCGCCCGTCTCGACGCCGGTGGTGAGATCGCGTTCGAGGCGCTCGACGTCGAGGTGCTCGACGTCACCACCGACCGACCGGGCGTGCGCTACGTCCACGGCGACGAGCAGGTGGAGGTGCGCGGACGGATCATCGCCGGCTGCGACGGCTTCCACGGCGTGTGCCGGAGCCTGGTCCCCGATCTGCACGTCGCCGAACGGACCTATCCGTTCGCCTGGCTCGGCGTGCTCGCCGAGGCGGCGCCCACCCAGGACGAGCTGATCTACGCCAACCACGAGCGTGGCTTCGCCCTGTACAGCATGCGCTCACCGACGATCACGCGGTTGTACCTGCAGGTACCGGCGGACGAGGAGCTCGCCGCATGGCCCGATGATCGCATCTGGGACGAGCTGGCGCGCCGCTTGCCCATCACCGACGGCTTCACGCTGAACAGCGGACCGATCCTCGAGAAGGGGATCACGGCGATGCGCAGCTTCGTCGCCACGCCGATGCGCCACGGCAACCTGGTGCTCGCTGGTGACGCCGCCCACATCGTCCC
Source organism: uncultured Acidimicrobiia bacterium (assembly GCA_963822875.1). Taxonomy (GTDB): domain Bacteria; phylum Actinomycetota; class Acidimicrobiia; order Acidimicrobiales; family Ilumatobacteraceae; genus JALZMG01. The sequence continues at coordinate 34,450 of CAWGJK010000003.1, forward strand.
GCCGACCGGAGCCAAGGGAATGAACCTGGCCATCGCCGACGTCGTCGTGCTCGCCGACATCCTCGACGACGTGCTCGTTCACGGCAAGGTCGAGCGGCTCGACGAGTACACGCCGACCTGCATGCAACGCGTCTGGCGCGCCCAGCACTTCTCGTGGTGGATGACATCGATGACCCATCGCTTCGGCGACGACCCGTTCCAGCGCCAGCTGCAACTGTCCGAACTGCGCCTCGTCACCACGTCTCCGGCAGCGGCGACCAACCTCGCCGAGAACTACGTCGGGCTGCCGTTCGGATGGCCGCACGAGAGGACTCCACGATGACGATCTCCTCCGACCTGTGGGACGAGTTCGCCCCGGCACCACCGGGCACCCACCCCCCGCTCGACTTCCCCGGCTATCAGTCGACGCGCTTGCGCCACCCGAACCAGCCGCTCGTGCGGCTCGACCCGGCAAAGGCCGATGCCACCGATCTCACCGGTCCGGTGTTCGGCGAGGGGGCCGTCCGGCCCGAGGACGCCGATCTCTCCGTCGGGGCGACCGGCGAAGCGGTCGGGCAGCGGATCATCGTGACCGGCCGGCTGCTCGACACCGGAGGGCACCCGATCCCGTCGTCGCTCGTCGAGATCTGGCAGGCCAACGCTTCGGGACGCTACCGGCACGTCGGCGACCAGTGGCCGGGCACCCTCGACCCCAACTTCACCGGCGCCGGCCGCACGCTCACCGATGCCGACGGTTGGTACCGCTTCGTCACCATCCGCCCCGGCGCCTACCCGTGGGGCAACCACCCCAACGCGTGGCGTCCAGCGCACATCCACTTCTCGCTGTTCGGCCGCTCGTTCACCCAACGTCTCGTCACGCAGATGTACTTCCCCGACGACCCGCTGTTCTTCCAGGACCCGATGCTCGAGTCGATCGCCGACCCGGCCGTGCGAGCACGGCTCGTCTCCAGCTACGCCCATGACGTCACCGAGCCGTCGTGGGCGCTCGGCTACCGCTTCGACATCGTGCTGCGCGGCCCCGCACGCACGCCGCTGGACACGGACCACGATGGCTGAGCCGCTCGGATTGACGCCGGCCCAGACCGTCGGGCCGTTCCTGCACATCGCCCTGGCCGACACGACTGCCGCGGCGGCCGTTCCGGACGGCACCCCGGCGCGTTCGACGTGGCCGGACGGGTCCTCGATGGCGAGGGCACGCCGCTCGGCGACGCCGTCGTCGAGACGTGGCAGATCGACGGGCACTTCGGCCGCTGCGCCACCGACGCCGACGGTCGGTGGACCGTGCGCACGGTCAAGCCACCGCCCGTGGCCACGCGTGACGGCACGCCGCAGGCGCCGCACCTCGTGATCTCGGTCTTCGCCCGCGGCCTGCTCGACCGGGTCGTCACCCGCCTCTACTTCGGCGACGAGGTCGAGTCCAACGCGGCCGACCCGACCCTGGCAGCCGTCGGCGACGACCGCCGTGCACGGTTGGTCGCCGACGGTGACAAGGCGCAGGGCTACTGGTTGGACATCCGGCTGCAGGGTGACGGCGAATCCGTGTTCTTCGAGATCTGAGCGGTGTGAGATGCCCGCACCGACTGTGCTGAGGTCGATCTGGCGCTATCCGGTCAAGTCGTTGCAAGGCGAACAACTCGACGAGGCTGTCGTCGAGCCGACGGGTCTGCTCGGGGACCGCAGCTGGGGCATCGAGGATCGTGACACCGGCACGATCCTGACCGGCCGTCGCGAGCCGAGGCTGCTCGCTGCGGCGGCCGCCCTCGACGGCGACGGGCGACCGGTGATCACCATGCCGGACGGAACGACGCTGCGTGACGTCGGCGCCGCGACGGACGAGGCGCTGAGCGCGTGGCTGGGACGGACCGTGACGCTGGTCGCTGCGCAGGGCACGCCGGGAGGGCGGGCCGAGTTCTTCGCCGATGCCACAGACGACAGCAGCGAAGCCGTCGAGTGGACGATGCCGCCGGGCCGTTTCGTCGACGCCATGCCACTGCTCATCCTGACGACCGCCAGCCTGCGCGCCGCGGCCGGGATCTACGGCGATGGCGACTGGGACGTCCGACGCTTCCGGCCCAACCTGTTCGTCGACACGGAGCTGGAGGGATGGGTCGAGGACGGGTGGTGCGGCGCGACGGTTCGCATCGACGACGTCGAGCTGCTTCCTCGACAATCGTGCGTGCGCTGCACGATGATCACCCGCGCCCAGCCCGGGCTCGAGCGCGACCTCGACATCTACAAGACCGTGGCCCAACACCACGACGGCAACCTCGGCGTGTGGACGGCGGTCGGTGCGGGTGGCGCCGTCCGCGTCGGAGCCGAGGTCGACGTCGTGAGCTGAGCTACCGACCGACGGCTCGTTCGAGCTCGGCCTTGCTCATCTTCGAGCGGCCCTCGATGTTCTTCGCCTTGGCCTCGTTGTACAGCTGGTCGCGGGTTGGTCCACCTGACCCGCGATGGGATCGCAGCCCGCCACGCCGACCTGACGAGATGTCCTGCGTCGAGGACCGGCTCGCCTGGCGAGCCTCGCCGGCGCGGGCGCGCTCCTTGTTGACTGTGCGGGCGGCGATCTCCTCGGCCTTGTCCTCGTTCTCACCGCGCTCGAGCAGGCCTTCCTTGATGTGTCCGTACTGCCGCTCGCGCTTGTTGCTCCACCCTGGTTGTGGCACTTGGAGCCCCGTCGGTCAGGTCGTCGGCGTCGAATCGTCGGTGACGTCGTCGACGATGGACTCGATGGTGTCGTCGATGTCCTCGATGTCGTCATCGTCGTCGTCGCCGCATGCCGCCAACGAGGTCAGCGAGAGTGCCACCACTGCGGCTGTCGCGAGTTGCTTGCGTCGCATCACATCTCCTCCTGTGGATCGGTGCGCCGCGCAACTCCCGCTATGAGCCGGCCGTAACCCCGGCTGTCGTCATGTCGGCATCAGGTCCGTGGCGACGGGCGCTCATGGCGATCCGTTCAGCCAACGGCTGAGCAGCAGCAGGTCCTGATAGTCGCCGGCGGCGTCGCGCACGTGCCGGCGGAGGCGGGCCTCCTCGGCGAAGCCGTACGCGGTGAAGATCGCCAGTCTGCCGACGTTGGCGGCCGAGATCTCGATCATCAGCTTGCTCATGCCCAGCGACTCGGCCAGCTCCTGACCGCCGGCGGCCAAGCGCCGGCCGATCCCCTGGCCGCGGAACTCCGGCAGCACGATCAGGCGGATGTCGCCGACGTGGCTGGACCAACCGACTCCCGGGACCACCGTCACGATCGCTGCCACCGTGCCGTCGTCGTCGACGGCGATCAGACGGCGCTCGGGGACGGCCTGCGTCCAGCTGGCGACGGCGACCTGCGACAAGGAGGTTGCGGTCGCTGAAGGAGCGGTCGCCTTCTGGCACTCGGGAGGGGCGAACTCAAAAAGCGCCTGCCGGTCGTGGACGTCGACGGGGCGGATCTCCATCGTCAGCGGTCGACGAGGGTGGTCTTCGTCGCCGGCTCCGGGTGCACCCACGCCAGCTGCTGCATCGCCTG
>CAWGJK010000004.1:0-76074 GCA_963822875.1 uncultured Acidimicrobiia bacterium
CCGCAGCACCGAGTCGCCGGATCCGCCGACCCAGAACTGCTCGCCGTCGAACTCGTAGGCCACGGGGACGACGTCGGGCTGGCCGGTCGGTGACAGCGTCGCCAGGCGAGCCAGGCCTTGCGAGCTGCAGGTAGGCCACTTCCTCATCGTTGAACGCCATGCCGTGGTCGAGCCCGGCGTCGATCCGGGGACCTTCCGCTTTTCAGGCGGACGCTCTGCCGACTGAGCTACTCGACCGTGAGACGGCGGATGAGGTCGGCACCTCATCCGCCGTATTGGCGGTCCCGACGGGACTTGAACCCGCGACCTCCGGCTTGACAGGCCGGCGTGAACTCCAGACTTCACCACGGGACCAGTGATGTATATGTACGCACCCCCAACGGGATTCGAACCCGTGCCGCCACCTTGAAAGGGTGGTGTCCTCGGCCGCTAGACGATGGGGGCAGAGGCGCCTCATCCGGTTGAGAGCACCGAGACGTTAGCACCGGCCCTCTCCCGTTCCACCTGCTCGTTCGGCCTCGCTCGCACGAACTGGGCGTCGTCTCGCCGCATCCGGCGAGATCCGCCCAGATGGGGGTTGGCGAAGATCCCGCCCAGATCAGCGGGGGAGGTCGCCGGACATGGCCCGCACGGACGAGTCGAGCACCCACGACAGGTAGCCGTACAGGTGGTACTCGGCGGCGTCGGCGAGCTCGTCGGGGGGGTCGACCTCGTCGTCCTCCGTGACGTTCAGCACCGTGCCGAGCACGAGGCGGATGCTGTTCACGGCCTGGACGAACGCCAGCAGCTCGCCTTCGTCGAGCTGGACCTTGCGACCCGGCCGCTCCAGCACGTCCGTCACCGTGTCGATGCCGGCCAGCCGGCTGGTGACCAGCTCGTCGCGCATCAGCCGCTGGTACTCGGCCTCGCGCTCGGGCTCGTCGGGGTGCACGACGGGGAACAGCCGGGCCAGCGCGTCGGGCGTCGCCGGCGACTGGAGCATCTCGCGCAGCTCGTCGAGGAGACGCACGACGATCGTCCGCTCGTCACGACCGAGGTGCAGCACATAGCCCGAGCCGGAGCGCGAGACAGCACGGGGCGGGGCCATCAGCGGCTACTCGTCGTGGTCCAGCGTGGCCCACAGGCCGTGCTCGTGGAGGCGGAACACGTGCAGCTCGGACTGCTCGCGGCTGCCGCTGGCGACGACAGCCCGGCCCTTGTGGTGCACGTCGAGCATCAGCGCCGTGGCCTTCTCGAGGTCGTAGCCGAACAGCTTCTGCAGCACGAACGTGACGTAGCTCATCAGGTTGATCGGGTCGTTCCACACGATGACGACCCACGGCCGGTCCTCGACGACGACGTCGTCCACCTCGGGGACGTCGAGCACGGCGGGAGCGGACACACGTCCATTCAACCATCGACGCTCGGCCGCCCCTAACCTGGCCGCGATATGGCCGTCGGCAGCCGACCACTCGTTCCGTCCCGGCTGGCGCCGGGCGGCGTGCTGCACCGGGCCCACGCCACCGAGCGCACACCGCGCACGGTCATCGGCGCCTACATCGCCCTGACCAAGCCGCGCATCATCGAGCTGCTGCTGATCACGACCGTCCCGACGATGGTCCTCGCCGAGAACGGGTGGCCGCCGCTCGGTCTCGTCATCGTCACGCTCATCGGCGGCACGCTCGCCGCCGGCGGCGCCAACGCCATCAACATGTACGTCGACCGCGACATCGACGCCCTGATGCAGCGCACCAGCGAACGACCGCTGGTCACCGGGATCATCGCCCCACGCAACGCCCTCGTCTTCGCCGTCGCCCTGGAGGTCGCCGCGTTCGCCGTCCTGTGGATCGGCGCCAACCTCCTGTCGGCCCTCCTCGCCCTCGGCGCGGCGGCGTTCTACGTCGGCGTGTACACGATCTGGCTGAAGCGCACGAGCACGCACAACATCGTCATCGGAGGCGCCGCCGGCGCCGTGCCCGTGCTCGTCGGCTGGGCCGCCGTCACCGGGTCGCTGGCATGGGCGCCGATCGTCCTGTTCGTCGTCATGTTCTGCTGGACGCCACCGCACTTCTGGGCGCTGGCGATCCGCTACGCCGACGATTACCGCGCCGCCGACGTGCCGATGCTGCCGGCGGTCGCTCCGCTCGCCGAGGCGGCACGCCAGATGGTCGCCTACACGGCGGCGATGGTGGTCGCCACGCTCGTGCTCGTCCCCGTCGCCGACCTCGGCTGGATCTACGCCGGAGCGGCGCTCGTGCTCGGCGCCGGCTTCCTCGGCGCCACCGTCGCGCTGTCCCGCAACCCGACGCCATCGGGGAGCATGCGCGTGTTCACCTACAGCATCACGTACGTCACCTTGCTGTTTGGAGCACTCACCCTGGACGTGCTTCTGTAGCGCTGGGCCGCGTGGGGTGCTGCGAGTGAGCGAGCGCCAGCGAGCGAGCGGCCACCACCGGCCTGCGTGGCCGGGGAACGCAATGACAGTAATGTCCCGCCGAGCCGATGAGCACGACCGACATCGCCCCCGAGACCGTCGCCGACGTCCCCACCGGGTCGGCCGCCGACGAGGTCACCGGCAGTGCGCTCGCGTCGCTCGCCTCGTGGTTCACGTCGAGCGACTCCAAGGTCATCGGACGCAACTTCATCGCCTGCGCGCTGCTCGCCCTCGCCGGCGCAGCCGTCCTCGGCGTGATCCTCGGTGCGGAGCGCATCGACGGCGGCGACGCCCTCATCGACGAGGGATCGCTGCTGCAGCTGTTCGTCGCCTTCCGCATCGCCCTCGTCTTCGGTGCCCTCGTCCCGCTGCTCCTCGGCCTCGCCGTCGCCGTCGTCCCGCTGCAGGTCGGCGCCCGCTCGCTCGCCTTCCCCCGCCTGGCTGCTGCCGGATTCTGGGCGTGGCTCACCGGTCTCGTCCTCGTGTTCGTCGCGCTGGCCAGCAACGGTGGTCCCGGCGGCGGCGACGAGGACATGGTCGACCTGTTCATCGCCGCCCTCGGACTCCTCGCCATCGGGCTCGCTGCGGCCTCGGCGACCGTCGCCGCGACCGTGCTGACCACGCGCGCGCCGGGGATGCGGATGGGCCGGCTGCCGCTGTTCGCCTGGTCGGGCTTGATCGCCTCGATCGGTCTCCTGCTCGTGCTGCCGGTCCTGTTCGGCGTGGTCGTCTACCTGTTCGTCGACCACCGCTACGAGCGCGCCCTCTTCGGCGGCAACGCCGGCGTCGGCTCGTGGATCGGCTTCGCCCTCACCCAACCGGTCACCTACCTCTTCGCCCTCCCTGCCGTCGGTGTCGTCGCCGACCTGCTGCCGGTCACGTTCCGCAAGCGCACGCCGCTGCGCGGTGTCGCCTACGCCGGCCTGGCCATCATCGGGGTGGCCGCACTCTCCGGCGTCACCCAGCAGATCAACCACAACCTGCCGTGGGCCGGCAGCGGCGTGGACCTCGACGGCTTCGCCGACAAGGTCTCCGACCTCATCCCCTACCTCCTGTTCACCCTCGTGCCGCTGCTCGGTGTGGTGGTCGTGATGTTCGTCGGCGCCCTCACCGCCCGACCGCCGAGCGACCTCGAGACGTGGGTCCGCCCGAAGGTCACGCCGGCGTTCCTGTTCGCCTTCTTCGGCGTCGGGATGATCTTCGTCGGCATGCTCGGCGGCGCGCTCGTCCCGATCGTCGACCTCGGCCTGCAGGGCACCGTGTTCGAGGAGGGCGTCCTCGTCTACGTCGTCTATGGCGGGGTGCTGGCGGGGCTCGGCGGGCTCATCTGGTGGCGGCCGAAGTGGTCAGGCAGGTCGATCCCCAACGGACCCGCGACCGGCCTCGCCCTCCTCGGCGTGCTGGCCACGATCCTGGCCTCGCTGCCGTACTACGTCGCCGGGTTCGCCGACCAGCCGGCGGCCTCGGGCACCTACGACTACGGCGGCCCGGCCGAGGTCTGGAACGTCCTCGTCACCATCGGGCACGTCTTGATGCTCGTCGTCGTGCTCGCCTTCGGCGCCCTGTGGCTGCGCCCGAAGCGTGACGGCGACGAGCCGATCGGCGACGATCCCTGGGGCGGTCACACGCTCGAGTGGCTGACGTCGTCACCGGCGCCGCACGACAACTTCACCGAGCTGCACACGGTGATGTCGCCCGAGCCAGTGCTCGACGTCCATGGACCCCGTGTGAGCGAGCCGCGGAGCGCGAGCGAACGATCGACCTCAGGAAGCGAGCGGTGATGCAGGCGCTCCCCGCCGCTCCGGCCGCGCCGCCGCGCCGCCAGGTCTTCGTCGGCACCGCGCTGGGCGGTGTCGCCGCGGCGATGCTCATCGGCGGGATGCTCGCCGTCTGGGTGTTGCAGCGCGAGCGATCCATCGATGCGACCGGCACGTGGCTCCCCGAGGGCGTCGACATCCCCGGGGTGCCCGTGAACGTGATGCTGATCGGCGTCTGGGTGCTCACCGTGTTCGCCCAGTGGGCGGTCTACGCATCGCGTCGCCAGGACAAGCCGCACACCGCGCTCGCCCTCGGCCTCGTGGCGGTGATCGCCCTCGCCGTGATCAATGCCCAGGCGTTCGTCTACAACCAGATCGACCTGCCGATCGCCGAGGGCGGCTATCCGGGCATGTTCTATGCCCTCACCGGCACGATGACGGCGCTGCTGATCATCGGGCTCGGCTACACGGCCGTCACCGCCTTCCGCTACCTCGGCGGGCGCATCGACGACCGCGAGATCGTGGCCGCCCACGCCCTGCACTGGTACGTCCTCGCCACGCTGTTCTCGGCGGTGTGGCTGATCGTGTACGTGACCAAATGAGCGAGCGCAGCGAGCGAATGAAGGCATCACGGTGATCACCACCGGCTCGAAGTTCCTGATCGGCGCCGCCGTGCTGGCGACGATCGCGGCGGTCGCCTACGGCATCACCCAGGACGGCGCGCTGGGCACGGTCGGACTGATCAGCGCGGCGATCGCCCTGGCGTTCCTCGCCGGCGTCAACATGTACGTCCGCGACTCGGACGTGTCGGCGATGGACACGGCGGCGCTCACGTCGTCGCCCGCTGCGGCACCCGTGCCCGGCCCGAGCATGTGGCCGATCGTGGCTGCCCTCGGCGGCGTGCTGGTGGTCGTCGGCTTGGTCACCTACCCGGTCGTGTTCGTGTTCGGCATCCTCGCCCTGCTCGCCGCCGCCGTGGAGTGGATGGTCCAGGCGTGGAGCGAGCGGGCGTCGGCCGACGTGCTGTTCAACGACAGCGTCCGCAGCCGCATCGCCCACCCACTGGAGTTCCCGATCCTCGCCGCCCTCGGCGCCGGCATCCTGGTGTACTCGTTCAGCCGGATCATGCTGTTCCTCTCCAAGTCGACCGGGCCGGCAGTGTTCGCGGCGATCGCCGCGCTGATCCTCGCCGCCGGGTTCGTCGTCGCCTTCCGGCCGACACTGCGCACCGGAGCCGTCGGCGTGGTCTGCGTGGTCGCCGCACTCGGGCTCGTCACCGGCGGGGTCAGCGCGGCGCTCGAGGGCGAGCGCGAGCTGGAGCCGCACGAGACGACGGGCCAACTCGCCGAGGACGGTGAGTGCGACACGCCCGAGGAGACCGAGGCCGACGAGCACGCCTCCCAGAACGTCGCCGCCAAGGCCAACCTCACCGCCGAGGTGACGCTGCAGGAGGACGACACGCTCGTCGCCCACAACCTCGGCGTCGACGGCGACCAGCAGACCGTCGTCGTCACGCGGGCGAACCCGACGAATGTGCTGTTCATCAACGAGAGCGAGCGAGGAGCGCCGCCTCGTGCTCGATCTCGGCACGCCGGCCGAGCTCGACGAGGCGACCGGCGACACGATCCCCGACACGGAGGTGCCGGCCCAGATCTGCACGCAGCTCGTCGAGGACGGCGGCAGCCAGCTGCTGACGTTCTCCATCCCCACGCCGAGCACGCTGGCGGACGACGCCGTATCGCTTCGTCGTGCCCGGCGTCGACGGCGCCGAGGTCGAGGTCCTCGTACCATGAGCGCCGTGCGCCGCCGCCACCTGCTCGCACTCGGAGCGGCTGCGATCGCCGTCGCCGGGTGCGCCAGCGACGCGCCGCAGGACACGTGGCAGCCGGCCGGCGAGAACGCCCAGAAGATCCAGGACCTGCAGTGGCCCGTGTTCGCCCTTGCCGGCCTCGTCGGGCTGATCGTCGCCGGCGCCATCGGCTGGGTCGTCTACCGGTACCGCGACCGCGGCCAGCCGATCCCCAAGCAGACCCACGGGCGCCCGGCGCTGGAGATCGGCCTGACGATCCTGCCGGCGGTCATCCTCATCGGCATCGCCATCCCGACCGTCGGCACGCTGATGGCCCTGTCCAAGACGGACGACACCGAGTGCTTCGTCAACGTCACCGGCCAGCAGTGGTGGTGGGAGGTCGACTACCCGACGCAGCCGGGCTGCGGTGGCATCGAGACGCCGATCGTCACGAGCGGGCAGATGGTCATCCCGACGGGGACCAACGTGCTCGTGCGCGGCACCAGTCGCGACGTCATCCACAGCTGGTGGATCCCCAGGCTCAACGGCAAGCGCGACATGGTCCCCGGCCGCGTCCACACGGTCCGGCTGCGAGGCCGACGAGCCGGGCATCTACGCCGGTCAGTGCACCGAGTTCTGCGGGCTCTCCCACGCCAACATGCGCATGGAGGTCGTCGCCCTCGACCCCGCCGACTTCGAGACGTGGAAGGCCAACCAGCTGGAGGCCTACACGGCGCCCGAGGAGGGCACGCTGGCGGCCACCGGTCAAGAGACCTTCATCGCCCAGTGCTCGCGCTGCCACCAGGTCGACGGCCTGCTCGACGCCGACGGCAACCCGGTGATCGCCCGGCCCGAGCAGTACGTGTGGTCGGAGGCGGCGCCGAACCTGACCAACCTGATGACCCGCAACACGTTCGCCGGGGCGACGTTCGACCTGCTCCTCGCCGGGAGTGCCGCGAGCGGGTGTGGGAGGCGACGCCGGAGGAGTTCGGCGAGCGCTACCTCGAGGGCGTGACGCTCGAGTGCCTCAACGAGGTCCAGCTGCGCGAGTGGCTGCGCAACGCGCCGCAGATGAAGCCGATGTAGACCGACGCCGAGGAGCTCGGCCCGACCGACGGCAAGACCCGCGGCATGCCGTTCCTCGGCCTGTCGGAGGACCAGATCGACCAGCTGCTGGCGTATCTTCTGGAGCGGAAGTAGCTGACATGACGTACTCGAACCCGTCGTTCAGAGGTGAGGACCCGAGTCGGCACGCCGGGCGCTCCAGCGCCTTCGGCGGCCGCGTCATGAAGGGCCGCATTTGACATGGCGATCATCGAACGACCCGCTGACACGCCGCTGGCCTTGGCGCCGTCGCCCGCGCCGGCCCTGGTCACGCCGTCGACGTCGCTCGGCGTGTTCCGGCGGCCGGTGTCGTCGACCGGGTGGCGGTCGTGGCTGTTCACGGTCGACCACAAGAAGATCGGGATCATGTACGGCGTCAGCGCCATGGTCTTCTTCGTGGTCGGCGGCATCGAGGCGCTGGCGATCCGCGCCCAGCTCGCCGGGCCGGACGGCACGCTGCTGTCCGCCGACGTCTACAACCAGATGTTCACCATGCACGCCACGTCCATGGTGTTCCTGTTCGCCATGCCGATGGCCGCGGCCTTCGGCAACTACTTCCTGCCGTTGCAGGTCGGTGCTCGCGACGTCGCCTTCCCCCGCCTCAACGCCTTCGGCATCTGGGCGTTCCTGTTCGGCGCCCTGTTCATCAACACGTCGTGGATCCTCGGTGGCGCCGCCGACGGCGGCTGGTTCATGTACGCGCCGAACTCGAGCGTCGCCTTCTCGCCGTCGAACGGCATCGACATCTGGGCGATCGGTCTGGTGATCACCGGCGTCGCGTCGCAGTCCGGCGCCATCAACCTGATCGTGACGGCGTTGAACATGCGCACCAAGGGCATGTCGCTGATGCGCATGCCGGTGTTCACCTGGATGATCCTCGTCATCCAGTTCCTGCTGCTGTTCGCCATCCCGGTGATCACGGTGGCGCTCGTGCTGCTCATCTTCCAGCGCCAGTTCGACGCCACGTTCTTCTCCGTCGAGGCGGGTGCCGACCCGTTGCTGTGGCAGCACCTGTTCTGGATCTTCGGCCATCCCGAGGTGTACATCCTCGTGCTGCCGTCGTTCGGCATCGTCAGCGAGGTGCTGCCGGTGTTCTCCAAGAAGCCGCTCTTCGGCTATCCGTTCGTCGTCTTCTCCGGCGCGGCGATCGGCTTCGTCGGTTGGGGTGTGTGGGCGCACCACATGTTCGCCTCCGGCCTCGGACCGGTGAGCGTCGCCGTGTTCTCCGTCGCCACGATGGCCATCGCCGTGCCGACCGGCGTGAAGATCGTCAACTGGACGCTGACCATGTGGGGCGGCAAGCTGTGGTTCACGACGGCGATGCTGTTCGCCATCGGGCTCGTCGTGCAGTTCACCATCGGTGGGCTGTCGGGTGTCACCCATGCCGTCGCACCGTCGGACACGCAGCAGACCGACACCTACTACATCGTCGCCCACTTCCACTACGTGCTGTTCGGCGGCGCCGTGCTCGGCTTCTTCGCCGGCTTCTACTACTGGTGGCCGAAGGTGTTCGGCAAGTGCCTCAACGAGAAGCTCGGCAAGTGGAACTTCTGGCTGATGGTCATCGGCCTGAACCTGACGTTCGGGCCGATGCACATCATCGGACTGCAGGGCCAGCCGCGGCGGATGTACGTGTGGACCGAAGCGCGTGCCGGCGAGGGCTTCTTCAACATGGGCTTCTGGAACCTGATCGCCTCGATCGGCGCGTTCACGATCGCCGTCGGCGTGCTGCTGTTCCTCGTCAACGTCTTCTACACGCACCGCCGCGAACCGGCCGCCCCGCTCGACCCGTGGGACGCCCGCACGCTGGAGTGGATGACCACCAGCCCGCCGAAGGAGCACAACTTCGACGCCTTGCCGACCGTCCACGCCCTCGACGAGTTCTTCCACCGCAAGTACGAGGACGTCGGCGAGGGCGATGCCCACGACCTGCGTCGCGTCGCCACCGCCGAGGAGATCCTCGCCGAGCAGGAGGCCGAGGCCGACCATCACATCCACCTGCCATCGCCGTCGTACTGGCCGATGATCCTCGCCTTCTCGTTGCCGATCATCGGCTACGGCGTGATCTACAACCGGCTGATCGGCGTCGTCGGCGCGCTGATCCTCATCCTCGCCGCCTTCGGGTGGGCGCTCGAGCCGTCGGTCGCCGACGAGTCCGACTACGACCCGACCCCGCCGGACGACGCGCCGAGCACCGAGCTGGCCACGGTCAGACATGACGGACACGCCGAAGCCACCCGAGGAGAAGACGCCGGGGGAGGGCGCGCCCGACCTCGGCACCGAGCGCCCGGAGACGAGCAGCTCGATCGTCGAGACGATCGACGAGATCCCCATGGGCGGGGTCCCCGAGCCAGGCGAGGCGCCGGCCGTCGACACGGGTGAGGAGCGCACGAGCCTCACCGACATGCCCGAGGACACGGCCGAGCGGGACACCCACGGCGGCCACGCCGGGACGACCGGGCTGTCCAACAACAAGCTGGCGATGTGGCTGTTCCTCGGCTCGGAGTGCCTGCTCTTCGGCGGCCTGATCAGCACGTACATGCTCTACCGCGGGCGCCACTCGGGCAGCCTCGGGCCGGATCAGATCTACGACATCCCGTTCACGTCGGTGTCCAGCTTCGTGCTGCTGATGAGCTCGCTGACGATGGTGCTGGCGGTGTCGTCTGCCGCTCGCGACGACGTCCGCAACACCAAGCTCTGGCTCTGCGTCACTGCGCTGCTCGGGGCGACGTTCGTCGGCGGACAGGTCTACGAGTTCACGACGTTCTACCGTGAGGGCCTCGGGTTCACGACGAGCCTGTTCTCGTCGAGCTTCTACACGCTGACCGGGTTCCACGGCGTCCACGTGACGGTCGGCATCATCATGCTGCTGGCGCTCATCGGGCATGCATCTCGCGCAACCGGGTGACCGGCGAGCGCTCGGAGACGGTTGAGCTGCTCGGCCTCTACTGGCACTTCGTCGACATCGTCTGGATCGTCATCTTCACGCTCGTCTACCTGATCCCCGCCTGATGACCACCGTTCACTGCGTTCCCCGGCCACGCAGGCCGTTGGTGGCCGCTCACTCGCTGGCGCTCCCTCGCTCGCATCGGAGCACGCACCGTGACCACTGAGCAGGTGCAACACCCCCACGCCGGCGAGGACCTCTCGGCCGACGAGTACGGCGATCACCAGCACGGGGCGACGGACAAGCAGTACATCATCATCGCCCTGATCCTGTGCGTGATCACCGCCGCCGAGGTCACGCTGACCTACCTCGACGTCGGGCCACTGTTCCTGCCGGCGCTGCTCATCATGATGGTGGCCAAGTTCCTCATCGTCGTCAGCTTCTTCATGCACCTGAAGTTCGACAACAAGCTGTTCAGCTTCCTCTTCTACCTGGGCCTCCTGCTGGCCGTCTTCGTCTACGCCGTCGCCCTGGCAACGTTCCACTTCTTTGGCAGCTGATCCAGTCGAGTATTTCGTGCAACCCGAGTGCGTGGTGCCGGGCTAGCAGACAGGACGTACTCGGCTGGCAGTACGTACTCGACGGGGGCAGACTGAGGACGTGACGGATCCGTTCCGGTTCCAGGCGCATGTCGACGTCTGGTTGCTCGTCGCCGGGCTGACCGCCGCCTACGTCTACATGGTGCGCGTCGTCGGGCCGCACGCCGTCGCCGCCGGCCGGCAGATCGTCTCCCGTGGCAACGTCGCCGCCTTCTGCGGGGCGATGCTGATGCTGTGGCTGGCCAGCGACTGGCCGATCCACGACATCGGCGAGCAGTACCTCTACTCGGTGCACATGCTGCAGCACATGATGCTGGCGTACTTCCTGCCGCCGCTCGCCCTGCTGGCCACGCCGGAGTGGTTGCTGCGCGTGCTCGTCGGCGACGGCCGCCTGTACGCCGTCGTGCGCTGGCTGTGCAAGCCGGTGGTCGCCGGCGTGTTGTTCAACCTCGCCGTGATGGTCACCCACATCCCCGGCGTCGTCAACGCCTCGGTCACGTCGGACCGCCCGTTCGTCCACTACGCCCTCCACGTGATGGTCGTCGTCACGGGTCTGCTGATGTGGATGCCCGTCTGCGGCCCGTTCCGCGAGCTGCGCATGGGCATCCCGGGCACGATGATCTACCTGTTCCTCATGTCCGTCGTGCCGACCGTGCCGGCAGGCTGGCTGGCCTTCGCCGAGGGCTCGGTGTACGACGCCTACGACCAGCCCGTCCGGGTGTGGGGCCTGTCGGTGACCGCCGACCAGCAGATCGCCGGGGCGATCATGAAGACCGGCGGCTCGATCTTCCTCTGGTCGATCATCGTGACGCTCTGGTTCACCCGCTTCGCCGCCCGCCACGGCGACGAGTACGACTACCGGCGCCAACTCACGTTCGACGACGTCGAGCGCGAGTTCGCCAGGGCCCCTGCGCTCCACGAACCGGAGCGGTAGCGTTCGCACTCTTGATCGACGTCCGGCTCCTGCGCACCGACCTCGAGGGGGTCCGGGCGGCGACCGCGCGCCGCGGGGATCCGGCGTTGCTCGACCAGCTCGACGAGGCCGTGGCCCTCGACACCCGCGTGCGCGAGCTCGCCCTGGCGCGCGACGAGAACCGGGCCAAGGTCAACGAGCTGTCCAAGGAGGTCGGCCAGCTGCGCCGCGTCGGCGACGTCGATGCTGCCGAGGCGCTGCAGGCGGAGAGCCGCTCGCTCGGGGAGACGGAGCGCAAGATCGCCGACGAGCACGACGCGGTCGCCGCCGACCTGCGCGACATCCTCCTCGCCCTGCCCAACCTCGTCCACCCTGACGCGCCCGACGGGACGTCCGACGCCGACAACCCGGTCGTGCGTGGACCGATCAACCTGCCCAACGAGTTCGCCGAGCACCAGCGCGTCCCCCACTGGGAGGCGGCGACCGCCCTCGGCATCCTCGACAACGAGCGGGCGATCAAGATCAGCGGGTCGATGTTCGCCATGACGCGCGGCCTCGGGGCGACGCTCGGTCGGGCTCTGTGCCAGCTCGCTCTCGATCGCAACGCCGATGGCTTCGAGGAGGTCCGTCCGCCATCGCTCGTCACCACGGCGACGCTGACGGCGAGCGGGCAGCTGCCGAAGTTCGCCGACGACGCCTTCGCCGTCGAGCGCGACGACCTGTGGTGCATCCCCACGGCAGAGGTGCCGCTCACGTCGCTGTATGCCGACGAGATCGTCGCCGAGGCAGACCTGCCGGTGCGCATGATGGCGGCGACGCCGTGCTTCCGGCGCGAGGCGGGCTCGGCCGGCCGGGACACTCGCGGCCTGCTGCGCTCGCACGAGTTCGACAAGGTCGAGATCTTCGCCGTGGCCACTCCGGAGCAGGCGCCGGCGCTGCTCGAGGAGATGGTCGCCCGTGCCGAGGCCACCATCGACGCCCTCGGGCTGCCGTGGCGGACGATCGAGATCTGCACCGGCGACCTCGGCCAGAGCCACCACCGCAGCTTCGACATCGAGGTCTACGCCCCCGGCGCCGACGCGTGGCTGGAGGTGTCCTCGGTCAGCTGGTTCTCCGACTACCAGGCCCGCCGCGCCAACATCCGCCTCCGCCGCGGTCCGAAGGGCACGGAGATCGCCCACACGCTCAACGGCTCGGCGCTCGCCGTGCCTCGGGTGTGGGCGGCGATCATGGAGAACTTCCGCCAGCCCGACGGGTCGGTGCTGATCCCCGAGGTCCTCCACCCGTACATGCGCGGCGCGCGCTCCATCGGCTGATGGTGCGGGATCTCTCCGGGGAGCTGTTCGCCCGGCGGGTGCAGTACGAGACGGCCGGGCTCGACGTCGCCGACGTCGCCGCGCAGCCCACCGAGCAGTGGCGACGGTGGTACGACGACGCCGCGTCGGCGGGTGTGACCGAACCGAACGCCATGGTCCTCGCAACTGCCGGCGAGGACGGACGGCCCGACGCCCGCTTCGTGCTGGTCCGCGGCATCGACGACCGTGGCTTCGTGTTCCACACGAACTACGACAGCCCGAAGAGCCGGCAGGCGACGGCGAACCCGGTCGGTGCCGGGGTCTTCGCCTGGCTCGACCTGCACCGCCAGGTCCGCGTGCGCGGGGCGATGGAGCGCGTGAGCGACGAGGAGAGCGACGCCTACTTCGTGTCCCGCCCGCGCGACAGCCAGATCGGGGCGTGGTCGTCGCCGCAGAGCGAGGTGCTCACCGGCCGCGCCGAGCTCGATCGGCGCATCGCCGCCACGGATGCCGATTTCGCCGGCCGCGACGTGGAGCGGCCCGGCTTCTGGGGCGGGTGGCGGCTCGGCATCGACGAGATCGAGTTCTGGCAGGGCCGGCCGAGCCGCCTCCACGACCGCGTGCGCTACCGCCGCGATCAGTCGGGCGGCTGGATCATCGAGCGCCTGGCGCCCTGACCGTCCCACGTGCCGGCGACCGCCGCCAGCGCGTCGACGAGCGCCGCAGTCGGCGGCACGAAGCCGTCGCCGTCCCAGTCGGCCCACCGCGGCCCGAGCCCGCGCACCCGCGGCGGCAGCTCGAGCTGCACGCCTCCGTCCGGCGGCACGTTGACCGGGTTGGTCGGATGCAGCCCGCGCAGCTCCCGAGGGATCGCCGGCAGGTCGGTGACGATCTGGTAGTCCGGCAGCGCGGCCGACAACTCCTGGCCGAGAACGCCGGCGAGCCGAGCGGTTGCGCCCGCCGAGCAGCAGCGACGTGAACATGCCGTCGCGTCCGTATCCATGGACGGTGACGACGACATCGACGTGATCCAGGAAGGCGTCCAGCACCTCGGATTGCCCGCGCCGCACGTCAGTCGACGGGAAGTGCGGCGGATCGGGGGGCGGATGGATGACGGTGTAGATCGACGCGCCGGCCGCCTCGGCGGCGGCGGCGGCGATGCGGTCCGTGCGTCGCTCGAGCTCGCCGCCGTGGAAGGCCATGAACCCGAACCGTCCGCGCAGCTCGGCGTGCTCGACGACGCCGGGCCGGGCGAGGGCTCGCCCGAACGCCGTCTTGATCTCGCCAGCCACGACGGTCATCGTGGCAGCCGGCGTCGGTAGTGTCCCGACCGTGCTCGTGTGGATGGACCTGGAGATGACCGGGCTCGACCACACGCGTGACGTCATCGTCGAGATCGCCACGATCGTGACGGACGACGAGCTGACGATCATCGCCGAGGGACCCGACCTCGTCGTCCACCAGCCCGACGAGGTGCTCGCCGTGATGGACCCCTTCGTCGTCGAGATGCACAACCGCTCCGGTCTGCTCGATGCCATCCGTGCGTCGGAGGTGACGCTGGCCGACGCCGGCGCGGCGACGCTGGAGTTCATCCGTGCCCACGCCCCCGAACCGGGAACCGTCCCGCTGTGCGGCAACTCGATCGGCACCGACCGTCGGTTCCTCGCCGCCTACCTCCCCGCCATCGAGAACCACCTGCACTATCGCTCGATCGACGTGTCGAGCATCAAGGAGCTGGTGCGCCGCTGGTACCCGAAGATCCGCCAGGCCCGGCCGCAGAAGGTCGGCCAGCACCGGGCGCTCGACGACATCCGCGACTCGATCGAGGAGCTGCGCTACTACCGCGAGCGTGTCTTCGTCGCCGCCGATGCCGCCGACGCCGTCGAGCCGAACGGCGTGCTGCAATGACGCGGGCCGTCGTGCTGGAGTCCTACGGCGGGCCCGAGGTGCTCGAGCTGCGGGACATCGACCCGCCCGCCCCTGGGCCCGACGAGATCGTGGTCGACGTCGTCGCCTCCGCCCTCAACCGCGCCGACCTGCTGCAGCGGATGGGGCTCTACGCCGACCCACGCCGGACCGCCGGCTCGACCGCCCCGGAGATCCCCGGCCTGGAGTACGCCGGCCGAGTGGCGACGGTCGGGGCACGGGTGAGCGAGTGGTCGGTCGGCGACGCCGTGATGGGCATCGAGGCCGGTGGCTGTCACGCGACGCAGGTGGTCACTCACGCCCGCATGGCGCTGGCCGCGCCCGACGGCGTCGACCTCGCCGACGCCGCAGCGATCCCCGAGGTCTTCCTCACCGCCTGGGACGCCCTCGTCGTCCAGGGCGGCCTGACGAGTGGGCGTTGGGCACTCGTGCACGCCGGGGCGTCCGGCGTCGGCACGGCGGCCATCCAGATCGTCAAGGCCATCGGCGCTCGCGTGGCCGTGACGTGCTCGTCCGGCAAGGCCGGCGCCTGCCGCGAGCTCGGCGCCGACCTCGTGCTCGACCGCTCACCGGCGGACTGGCCGGCGGCACTCCGTGAGGGGCTCGCCGAGGCCGGACGGCGTGACGGTGTCGACGTCGTGCTCGACGTCATCGGCGGCGAGGAGGCCGACCGCAACCTCGCCGCGGTCAGGCCGAAGGGGACGATCGTCCAGGTCGGCCTGATGGGCGGTGGCGCAGCCACGGTCAACCTCGGCCTGCTGCTGACCAAGCGGATCCGCTGGATCGGCACCGTGCTGCGCTCGCGACCACTGGAGGAGAAGATCGCCATCAGCCGGCGCTTCGCCGACGAGGTCGTCCCGCTGTTCGCCGCTGGAGTGCTGCGACCGGTCATCGACCGGCGCTTCCCGCTCGACGCCATCGCCGACGCCCACCGCCACATGGAGGCCGACGCCAACGTCGGCAAGATCCTCCTCGATGTCACGCCGCCCTGACCGGGCGGCCCTTCCACGTCGTCAGACCACGGAGGCGGTTCGCCGCTGCGCCAACCATGATGCCGACGAGCACGACCACGAGGAGCGGGTAGCAGGCAGCGGTCACGGGACCGACCCGACCCGCCCGGCGACCGAGGACCCACACCTGCACGGCGCTGAGCGGGTAGGCGAGCCAGCCGGCGAACAGGCCGCCGGCCAGCGACCAGACCCAGGCGGCGACGGCGAGCACGAGCCACCAGCGGGTGGCGCCGATGCCGGCGGCCATCGTCCGTGACCATCCCTGTCGCCGCATCGAGGCGTCGCGGCGATCGCTGGTGATGCGGCTTCGGCCGACACGTCGAGCGAGGGCGATGTCCTCGGTGAGGCTGGCGCGGACGTCGGGGTGAGCGTGCCCTCCTGCATGGTCGTACGCGGCACGGCTCAATGACAGGACGGGGCCGAACGCCACCGTCGTGGGCAACCGTGCGCCGAGAACGGTGAACCCACCGCTGCCCATCAGCGTCACGACGCTGGCCAGCGCGGCCAGGCCCGGCGCGTCGTGCCATGGCTGCACCGAGACGACGGCATCGGCCCCGATCGACGCCGCCAGCCCGTCGAGCAGGTCCGGTCCGGGCCGCACATCGGCGTCGAGGAACACGAGCAGTGGAGCGGTCGTTGCGCCTGCACCGATCCAGCAGGCGTGCGGCTTGCCGACCCAGCCGGACGGGAGTGCCGGCGCGGCGACGACCGTCACCCCGTGAGCGGCGGCGACGTCGGCGGTGCCGTCCGACGAGTGGTCGTCGACGACGACGAGCTCGTCGCCGGGGCGCAGCTGGGCGAGCAGCGGAGCGAGCAGGTGGGGCAGCGCCTGCGCCTCGTCCCGCGCCGGCACGACGACGGCAACTGCCGGACGATCAACTGCCAGCTGGGGGAGTGGACGGGTCGACCACAGCAGCAGCCACCCGACGGACCAGCCGACCGCGTACAAGGCCCACGCCACCCGGCGATCGTGTCACGGGTCGCCGCTGGAGCCGGTGCGGCCGTACGCTCGAACGATGGCCGACCGCCCCCGTCGCCAAGAGCAGGAGGACGCTGTCCCGGAGATCACCGAGGTGGCGCCCGGTGTGCTGCGCTGCCAGCTGTCGATCGACATGCCCGGCCTGGGCCACGTCAACTGCTACGTCATCCCCGACGAGCGCGGCGTCACGCTCGTCGACCCCGGTCTGCCCGGCCGGGCGACGTTCAAGGAGCTGAGCACCCGCCTCGCCGCCGCCGGCATCCCCATCGACCGGGTGCACACGGTGGTCGTCACACACAGCCATCCCGATCACTTCGGTGGTGCCGGCTGGGTGCGCGACGAGACCGGCGCCGACATCGTCACGCATCGCGACTTCCGCATGATCTGGGACCGTGCCGAGCCGCCCGACCTCGACGTCGAGGACGCTGCCGAGCACCGGGCCCGTCGTCCGTGGGACCCGCCGCCCTGGGGCGGCGACGGCTACCCCTTCTCGTTCAAGCGGCGCATGAGGATGCGCGCCGCCGCCCACCTCCCGCGACTGTTCAAGACGCCCACGCCGACGGTGCGCCTCGAGGACGCCGAGGTCATCCGCTTCGGCGGGCGCGAGTGGATCGCCCTGCACACGCCCGGCCACACGGAAGACCACCTCTGTCTGCTCGACCCGGCCGGTGGGGTGATGCTCTCCGGTGACCACGTGCTGCCGACGATCACCCCGCACATCGGTGGCCTCAATCCCAACGGCGACCCGCTGCTGGCGTTCTTCGAGTCGCTGGAGAAGGTCGCCGCCTATGGCCCCGACGTGACGGTCGTGCTGCCGGCGCACGGCCACCCGTTCAACGACCTGGCGGGGCGGGCCAAGGCGATCGAGGTGCACCACGCCGAACGCCTCGACAAGCTGCGCCAGGCCGCCGAGGAGCTGGGCCGGCCGGCGAAGGTGCACGAGCTCTCCGAGCACCTGTTCTCGCCGCGTGCCCAGGGTCCGATGGCCGACAGCGAGACCTTCGCCCACCTCGAGCACCTCCGCCTGGCCGGGGAGATGGAGCGGCGCGAGCTGGAGACCGGCTGGGAGTACGTATTAGCGGGGTGACAAGCGGCTCCCCTTGTCGATGAACATTGCTCGCTTCGCCCGTTGCAACGACGGCCGCGCCTCGTTCACCCACCTGTTCTTCTCCGACGATCCCTATGACATCGCCAGGGCCAAGGCGATCTGCAGTCGCTGTGTCGCCCGGCCTGCCTGCCTGGCCGGGGCGCTGGAGCGGGAAGAGCCGTGGGGTGTCTGGGGCGGCGAGATCTTCGTCGACGGCGCCGTCGTCGCCGTGAAGCGCCGTCGCGGGCGCCCGCCGGTCCATCCGCGCCCAGCCATCGTCGTCGCCGAAGTCCCCGACGTGGCGTGACGCCTGTCAAAGTCCCTTGACCTGAGTCGCCCTGCCGTAGTTGGATGGCCCTTGCGCCCACGCGCGGGCGCGACAACCGAACACAACTCGAGCAGGAGCGAGCCAATGACCCGGACGAATCTCACGATGCAGCCAGAGGCAGTGATGCCGACGGCAGCGCGCGTGCGTCCGGTGATGCTCAATGGGTGGCTCGATGGTGTGGCCAGCACGTTTGGTGACATCACCGGCACCCAGGGGCGCCACGCCGATACGGCCAAGCGCTCCACCCGGCACCTCGGGAGGATCTCGACATAGGGGAATGTCGAGTCCGACTCTGAGGCCGCCGGGAAACCCCGGCGGCCTTTCTGGTTTTTCGGGGTCAGGACAGACAGACAAGGCAGCGAACACGAACGAAGCGACAAGGGAACGAAGCGATGTACGCGATCTACGAACTGCAAGAACCAAGTCCCCCCGCCCTCCGCGCCGCGCTCCCCCGCTGCGCGGACGGCAACGGAACCCTGACCCCTCTCTTCTTCTCCGACGATGTCATCGACATCGCCAGGGCCAAGGCGATCTGCGCCAAGTGCCCGCTCGCCGCCTCGTGCCTGCGCGAGGCCCAGGAGCGTGAGGAGCCGTGGGGCGTCTGGGGTGGCGAGCTCCTGCTCAACGGGCGCATCGTCAAGAACAAGCGCCCCTGCGGCCGCCCGCCGAAGCATCCACGCCCCGAGCTCGTGGTCGACGAGCTCGGCGTGGTCGGCTCGGTCGCCTGACCCCCCACCCCCTGACCCGCCGGACCGACCCCCTCGTCCGGCGGGTCAGATGGGTGATCAGTAACCTCACTGTGTGAACGTCGGGCTGTCGTTCCTGCGGGGGATGATCGCCGCCGTCAACCCGTGCGGCTTCGTGCTGCTGCCGACCTACCTCCTCTACTTCCTCGGACTCGAGGCGGGTCGCCCCGACAGCACCCAGCGGGCATCACTTCGCCGGGCCCTGCTCGTCTCGGCGTCGCTGACGGCCGGGTTCGTCGCCGTGTTCGTCGTCGTCGGCGGGATCAGCACGTGGTTCACGTCGTGGATCGTCGAGCAGGCCAAGTACTTCACGGGCGTCGTCGGCATCGGTCTCATCGTGCTCGGCATCGCCATGTTGTTCGGCTACGAGCTGCCCTTCGCCACGCCGCGGCTGACCGTGGCCACTCACGACACCACTGTCCGCGCCATGTTCGTCTACGGCGTCGCCTACGCCACCGTCTCGCTGAGCTGCACGATGGCCCTGTTCATCCCCACGATCTTCGACGCCGGCGAGCGCGATGGCGTCGCCGCCGGTGTCGTCAACGGTGCCGCCTTCGCCCTGGGAATGGGGTTGCTGGTCACGGCACTGACGGTGACCCTCGCCGTCGCCAACCACGCCCTGCTGCGCGTCCTGCGTTCCTCGATGCACCACATCCAGCTGCTGGCGGCAGCGTTCGTCGTGCTGTCGGGGATCTACCTCCTGTACTACTTCTGGGTCGTCGACGTGAACGACGGCTCTGGAGCCATCACCAACGCTGTCGAGAACCTGCAGACACGGATCGCCGCCGACCTCAACGACCACTGGCAGCTCGTGGCCGTCGTGCTCGCCGGCATCGTGCTCGCTGCGATCTGCTATGTCGGTGTCCGACGGCGATCGTCGGGGAGCGCGCCGGTAGCGTCGCCGGAGCGTGAACCCACCGCCACCCACTGACGTCGTGCCGACGCGCCCGGCGGCGACGGTCGTTCTCGTCAGAGATGCCGAGCCGCATGGCGTGGAGGTGTTCGTCCTGCGGCGTGCCGCGGCGTCCGTGTTCGCCGCCGGCATGTACGTGTTCCCGGGCGGCCGCGTCGACGAGGCCGATGGCGCCGCATCGATCGCCGCGCACTGCGACGGGTTGGACGACCCCACCGCTTCGGCTCGTCTCGGGATCGACGCCGGCGGACTGGCCTTCTGGGTCGCCGCCGTGCGCGAGTGCTTCGAGGAGGCCGGTGTCCTCCTGGCCAGGCGCGACGACGGCGGCGAGGTGACGGTCGCCGATGCCGACCGTCGCGCCGTGCACGCAGGGGAGCTGTCGATGGAGGAGCTGTGCCGGCGCGACGGACTGCAGCTCGACGTCGGCGCGATCCGCTACGTCGCCCACTGGGTGACGCCGGTGGGGGAGAGTCCGCGCCGGTTCGACACCCGGTTCTTCCTCGCCGCCTCGCCCGCCGGGCAGGAGGGCGCCCACGACGACACCGAGCTGGAGCACAGCATGTGGGTCAAGCCGGCGGAAGCCATCGCCCAGGCGGAGGCTCGTTCCCTCCTGATGCTGCCGCCGACGATCGGCGTGCTCCGCCTCATCGCCGGTTGCTCGTCGGCTGACGAGGCGCTGGCGATCGCCGATGCCATCGGCGCGCCACCGCGCATCGAGCCGCGGCTGCGCCGCGACGAGTCGGGCCGCATCACCGGCGTGGCCTTGCCCGACGACCCGGACTACGCGTCGCTCGGTTAGCGCACGGGTTCGCCGAGGGCGACCTCGACGGCGGCCAGCATGCGGGCCGAGCAGCCGGCCATGTCCGGTCCCTCGACCGGCGCGGCGGCGGGGACCACGGCATCGAGCCGTTCGGCGATCGCCCGCACGGCGGACGCCGCCCGACCCTCGTCGTCGAGGGCGACCGGGCGCCCGGCGTCGCCTCCCGCCGACACCGCCGGCTCCAGCGGCACCTGGCCGAGCAGCGGCACGCCGATCTCGTCGGCGAGCGCCTGCCCACCGCCGGCACCGAACAGCGGCACCGACGTGCCGTGCTCGCACGTGAAGTCGGTCATGTTCTCGACGACGCCGACCACCCGCACGAAGCTTCGCCGGGCCATGTCCGCCGCCCGCTGGGCGACCTTCTGGGCGGCGCGCGCTGGCGTCGTGACGATGACCATGTCGGCGCGGGGCAGCAACCTGGCGAGGCCCATCTGCACGTCGCCGGTGCCCGGCGGCATGTCGATGAGCAGATCGTCGAGCTCGCCCCAGTGGACGTCGCGCAGGAACTGCTCGACCGCCTTGGTGAGCATCAGCCCGCGCCACATCAGCGCCGTCTCCTCGTCGACGAGGAAGCCGGTCGACACGACCTTGAGCATCCCGTCACCGACGGCGAGCGTGTTGGGGATGATCAGCGGGCGGTCGCTGCCCTCGACCCGCTGCGCCTCCATCCGCTCGGTGATGCCGAGCAGCCGCGGGACCGAGAAGCCCCAGATGTCGGCGTCGAGCACGCCGACCGTGCGCCCCTGGCGAGCGAGGGCGATGGCCAGGTTGACCGTGATCGAGCTCTTGCCCACGCCGCCCTTGCCGCTGGCGATGGCCAGGATCCGGGTCGATGCCGGCACCTGCGTGTCCCCGCTGTGCCGGCGAGCGTTCCAGCGGGCGCGCAGCATGACCTCGCTGCGCTCGTCCGGTGTCATCTCGCCCCACTCGATGCGCACGTCGGTCACACCGGGGTGCACGCCGACGCGCTGCTCGATCTCCCGCTTGATGTCGGCGCGCAGGGGGCACCCACCGATGGTCAGCTTGACGGTGACGCGCACGACGCCGTCGCCATCGACGGCGACCGCCGGCACCATGCCGAGCGACACGATGTCGGCGCCCAGCTCGGGATCGATGACGGACTCGAGGACCGCGCGCACCTCGTCCGGGCTCGGCGCGGGGGCGGTCACTGGTGCGCCTTCGAACCGATGCGAGTGAGCGAGCGCCAGCGAGCGAGCGGCCAACGACGGCCTGCGTGGCCGGGGAACGTCATGGAGGCATTTTACCGGCGATCGCCGTGTAATCTAGTGGTGTGGCCGGAGTTCCATCGCGCGACGTCCTGCGCGTGCTCGGTGACAACACGCGCTACGCCATCTACCTCGAGCTGGCCCGGTCGCCCCGGCCGCTCGTCACCGCCGAGATCGCCGAGACGCTCGGCCTGCACCCGAACACCGTGCGCCCGCACCTCGACCGCATGCGTGAGGTCGGGTTGCTCGAGGTCACGACCGACGCCCGTGGCGAGGTCGGCCGCCCGCAGCACCGCTACTCGCTCGCCGCCGACGCGCCGTCGATCGGCCTCGAGCCCCCGTTGATGCCGATGCTCGCCCGCATGGTGCTGTCGATGGCCGGTCGCCTGGGCGCCGGTCCCGCCGACGCCGCCGCCGTGGGCGAGACCGAGGGGGCGGCCCGGGCGGACCGCTACGAGGACGCCCCGTCGGCGCTGGAGGCCCTCGTCGCCGACCTCGACCGGCTCGGGTTCGACCCCATCGTCGCCGACGCCGGCGACAGCGACGCGGCCACGGCGGTCGTGGCGTTCGCCAACTGCCCGTTCGCCGACCTCGCCCGCGAGCATCCCGACATCGTCTGTCACCTGCACCGCGGACTGGTCAGCGGCTTCGTCGCTCGCATGGGCGACGCCGAGGTCGCCGAGTTCTGCACGCTCGCCCACCGCACGCCCTGTCAGGTGTCGGTGACCAGCCACTAGGCTTGTCATCGCAACGTTCTTCAGGAGGACGCCCGTGATCACCCTCACCGAATCGGCCGCCGTCAAGGTCAAGGAGCTGCTCGCCGCCGAAGGCGCCGACGACCTCGCGCTGCGCGTCGCCGTCCGTCCGGGCGGTTGCAGTGGCTTCTCCTACGAGATGTTCTTCGACGGCGACGTCGCCGCCGACGACGAGCAGGCCAAGTTCGGGCCCGACGAGTCCGTGAAGGTCATCGTCGACCCGGCGTCGGCGCAGCTGCTCGCCGGTGCCACGCTCGACTACAAGGACGGCCTCGACCAGTCCGGGTTCGCCATCACCAACCCCAACGCCAGCCGCACCTGCGGCTGTGGTCAGAGCTTCTCCTGATCTCCTTCCGCCTCGACGGTCGTCCCGTCGAGATCGCGGACACTGACGTCTCCCTCCTCGAGGTTCTGCGCGACCGCCTCGGCGCGCGCTCGGCCAAGGATGGATGCAGCCCGCAGGGACAGTGCGGGTGCTGCACCGTGCTCGTCGACGGCAAGCCACGCGTTTCGTGCGTGACACCCGTCGGGCGCGTCGCCGGGCGGGACGTCACGACGGTCGATGGGCTCCCCGACGCGGTGGCATGGGCGGAGGCGTTCACGGCGAGCGGCGCGTCGCAGTGCGGGTTCTGCACACCTGGGATCATCGTGCGCGTCGCGGCGATGGAGGACCGCACGTCGGTCGACGCCGTGCACCGTGCCCTCGCCGCCCACCTGTGCCGGTGCACCGGATGGCGGACCATCGTCGACACCGTTCTGTCCTTCGGATCTCACGCGATACCGCGAGATTCGAAGGACAGAACGAGCGAGCGGGCGCGGTTGGAGGGCGGCTGCGCCCAGTCGGTCGGCGCCCATGTCGCACTCGGCAGGGCCGGGTTCGCCGACGACACGGCGCCCGAGGATGCACTGGTCGCTGCTCGCGGCGCCGACGGGGAGTGGCACGTCGGCGAGACGCTCAGCGAGGCGCGGCGGATGGCCGGCAAGGTGCAGGGGCGGCGCTCGACAGCGGCGCTGACGTGGCCGGTCGATCTGCCACGAGGGGACTGGGACATGATGCTGCAGACGACGTGGGTCGAACCCGGCTACCTCGAGCCCGATGCGTCGTGGTGCGAGCCGGGCGGTGATCCGGTGACGCCCCTGGCCAACGGCGGTGCCTTCGGGGGCAAGGTGTCGAGCGAGGTCTCCGACGTCGCCAGGCGTCTGGCCGATCGCCACGGGCGGGCCGTCCGCGTGCTGTACAGCAGGGAGGACATCGTCCGCCTCGGGCCGAAACGCCCACCGATCGCCGCGGGCATGCGGGCCGACGGCACGGGAATGGTCCGCGTCGTGCGCACACCCGGCATCACCGAGGCCATCGCAAGTGTCTGTCGCCCGAGCTCGTCGTGGAGGAGCTCGACGTCGCCGGACCGCCGACGTCGGCCGCGCTCCGCGCGGCGGGCTGGGCGGAGGTCGCCGTGCTTCGTGCATCGCTGGCGGATGCACCGGACACGGTGACGGCACCCAACGGTTCCGTCGCCAGCGCGCGCGTCGACACCGGCGGCGTCCACGTGCACGTGAGATGTGGTGATCCCCTCGACGAGGTCGTCCTGCGCAGCTACTGCACCGGCGCCGCGCACATGGCACTCGGCTGGGTGACCTCGGAGGGCGTCGCTGTCGATGCCGCCGGCGTCCCCGTCGACCTGACGATCCGCTCCTTCGGCATCCTGCGCGCTGCCGACACGCCGGCGATCACGGTGGACATCGAGCCGGACGACGCACCGCCGGTCAACGGCAGCGATGCCGTGTTCGCCGCCGTCGCCGCGGCAGCCTGGCGTGCCGCCGGCCACCCGCCGCGCTGGCCAATATTGGGGTGATGCTTGCCTGGTCCGACTTCGCTCTCGCCGTCCCCGAGCTCGCCGCCTTCGGCGCCGACCGTCTCCTCCGTCCGCCCGCCTATCTGGCGACCGTGACCGGCGACGGTGGCGTGCGGGTGCACCCGGTGACGCCGGTCGTGTCCCCGACCGGCCTCTACGTGTTCATGGAACCGACGTCGCCGAAGGGTCGGGACCTGCGCGAGCGGCGCCGGTTCGCGATGCACAACGGGGTGCCCGACACGAACGGCTCTGGCGGCGAGTTCTTCCTCAGCGGTGAGGGGACGGCGGTCGACGACGAGGCCGTGCGCGCCGAGGTGGTCGCTGCGGCGTCGTACGAACCGGCGGAGCGCTACATCCTCTTCGAACTGCTCATCGGGTCGGCTCGGGCGAACGGGTACGGCGACGTGGAACTGCCTGATCCGAGTCGCTGGTCGGCCGGTACGTGATGGCTCGCTACGTGATCGATGCACCGACCCTGCTGCACCTCGTGGCCGAGGACGTCGAGGTCGATCCTGCGCACCAGATCGTCGCGCCGAACCTCGTCCGCTCGCAGGCACTCGCCTTGCTGCTCGCCAGTGTGCGCCGCGGTGAGATCAGCGAGGAGGTCGCGCTGCATCGCCACGAGCGCCTCACGGAGCTGAAGATGCGGCTGCTCGGCGACCGGGTGTCGCGCCGTGTCGCATGGAAGATCGCCCGGGAGCAGGACTGGGAGACGACGCTCGATGCGGAGTACCTCGCCATCACCAAGCTGCAGGCGGACGCGTTCGTCACCATCGACCCGGCGATGGCCACCAAGGCCGCCGACCTCGTGCCGCTGGCCACGGTCGCCGACCTGATGGCCGACTGAGCGCCGATCAATCGTCGGGGCGTTCCAGCGGGAGGCCGACCCAGTCCGCCAGGTCGTGCAGCTCGGCGTCGATGGCTGCCTCCATCGCCGGCGTGATCTCGGTGTCGGGATGGATCGCGTTGACCCGGAACACGCCGGCCTTGCGGTCGGCGGTGGCGTCGAGCTTGCCGACCAGCTCGTCGCCGTGCAGGATCGGCATCGCCCAATAGCCCCACCGTCGTTTGGCCGCCGGCTTGTACATCTCCAGCAGGTACTCGTAGTCGAACAGCTCGGCGATCCGCTTGCGGTCGAAGACGAGGTGGTCGAGCGGCGACAGGAGTGCGGTGCGGCCCTCGAGTGGTTCGTCCACACGCTCGAGCTGGCCGGGATCGACCCGCCACGATCCCCGGGTGCCGTCGACGGTGACGGCGACGCCGACCGGACCGACGTGATTGGGCTCGCCGGGGACGGCGGTGCCCTTCTCCCGGGCGATGCCGAGCGCCCGCAGGCGCAGCTCGGCCCGCGCCCGGATCGCCTCGTCGAGCGGGGGCACCGGATCGTCTGGATAGACGCGCTCGGCGAGGTCCCACAGCCGCTCGCCGCCGCGCCGGCCCGGCGTGGCCACCTCGCCCCGGGCCACCATGGTCTCGAGCATCTGGTTGACGTTGCGGTCGTTGGTCCAGCCGGTCGATCGCCACGGCACGACGCACGTGTCGGGGATCTCTCCGGCGACGAGCGGACCCTCTCGCCTCAACCGGCGCAGGATGTCACGCCGGCAGACGTCGTTGGCCGACACCCAGGCGGCCGCGGGACGTGATCGACGAGCGGCCATCTCGGCGCGGTGCAAGGCGACGTCCTCGGCGGGACGGATCATCAGGTTGATCTCGATGAGTGCCCGCCCGTCCAAGGCGGCCTGCAACTCGTCGTGGCTGTAACCCGGTCCGAGGCGGCTCCACAGCACGAGATCGGCATTGCGCGCCACCGCGTTGGTCGGGTCGTTCTGCAGCACGCCGAGGCGCTGCACCGTCTCGATGAGGCCGCGAGGACGGTTGGCATCGAGCAGCTGGGCCCGCACGGCGATGCGTCGGGCCTGGCGACCGGAGAGCTGGCGAGGGTTCTCCATCAGGTCGTGATCGCCGGCATGACGAGCTCGGCGAACAGCTCGAGCTGGCGACGTTCGTCGTCGACGGGCCAGATGTAGACACGTTGCAGCCCGGCACCGCCGTACTCGGCGAGCTTGTCGATGATGTCGGCGGCGCCGCCGATGGCGAGCCGCTCGCGGAGCACCGTCCTCGGGACGGTGGATCACGGGCAGCAGGCGCTCGCGCAGCACCGTCTCGGCCTCGTCGCGACGCTCGGTGATGTAGCACCACATCGTGGACAGTGCGTTGGGCAGCTCGTCGATGCCCCGCTCGCTCGCCGCCACGAGCTCGGCGAGTCGGGCGCGTGCATCGGCGAAACCGGCCGGCGTGATGTTGTAGGCCGAGGCCAACCAGCCGTCGCCGAGCCTGGCGACTCGTCGCAGCCCGGCGTCGGATCCCCAGCTCCCGAGCCAGATCGGTGGCCCGGCTGCCTGCGCCGGGGACGGCAGCAGCTCGACACCGGCCGTCGAGTACCACCGGCCGACGAGCGCGTCTCCGCCCGGACGGAGCAGCGCCCGCAGCGCGATCACGGCTTCGTCCAGGCGCGTCCAACGCTCAGCGAAGTCGATGCCGACGGCGGCGTAGTCGGCCGGCGACGAGCCCGGGCCGACAGCGATCAGCAAGCGGCCACCCGACAGGCGATCGATCGCCGCCAACGTCTTGGCCAGCGGCACCGGACCGCGCACGACCGGCAGGGCCACCGTCGTGGCCAGCGTCATCGTTCCCGACGACCCGAGCACCGCGGCGAGCGCCGTCGGGCCGTCGAGCCACGGTGCTGGGAACACGAGGTGGTCGTTGACCGCCAGGGCGCTGAAGCCGAGCTCGGCCGCCGTCGCCGCGTATCGCATCAAGTGGTCGAGCGTGAACGGGTTCCCCCCGAAGTCGACCAGCGGCAGGTGCACGCCCACGTCCACGGCGCAGATCTTGGTCCATCGCCGGCGTGCTACACCGGCGCCATGGAACCGCGACGACGAGCCGGACGAGCCGGACGAGCCCGACGATCCGACGGCCTTCGCCGACGACGGGATGGCGCCGCTGATCAACAACACGGGAGCAGACGGCACCGACGACGACGACGTCGACGCATCGTCGGGTTGAGCAGCGGCCGTACCATCGTCGAGTGCGGCTGGTCACGTACGGCGCCGGCGCCGTGGGCGGAACGATCGCAGCCCGGCTGGCGATGGCGGGTGTGGACGTCGCCGTCATCGCGCGCGGCGAGCACCTGGCGGCGATCCGATCGGACGGGCTCGAGCTGCGCGATCCGAGTGGCTCGCGCGTCGTCAGGCCGACGGCGGCCGGGGCGCCCGATGAGATCGACTGGCGAGCTGACGACGTCGTGCTGCTGGCGGTCAAGAGCCAGGACACGGTCGACGCGTTGCGGGCCTTGGCCGCGGTTGCGCCGGTCGACCTGCCCGTCGTGTGCGCGCAGAACGGTGTCGGGAACGAGGCGGAGGCGCTGCGCTGGTTCCGGCACGTCCATGGTCTCGTGGTGATGTGCCCGACCGTGCACCTGCATCCCGGGGTCGTCGTGGCGTACTCGCATCCGGTGCCGGGCATCCTCGACACCGGCCGCTGGCCCACCGGCGTCGATGGCACCACCATGGCGGTCTCGGCGGCGCTGCGCTCAGCCGGGTTCGAGTCGCAGCCGATCGAGGACCTCGCCCGTTGGAAGTGGGCGAAGCTGATCACCAACCTCGGGAACGCCATCGAGGCGGTGTGCGGACCGCCCGCTCGCGCCGGCCGCCTCGGGCAGATGGTCAGGGCCGAGGGCGACGCGGTGCTCGATGCTGCCGGGATCGATCACGCCAGCGAGGAAGAAGATCGCCGCCGGCGCGGCGACATCCTCCACGTTCAACCCGTCGACGGGGTGCAGCGACCGGGAGGGTCGACCTGGCAGAGCCTCAGCCGTCACACGGCCACGGAGACGGATCTCCTCAACGGTGAGATCGTCCGCATCGCTCGGCTGCACGGTCTGCAGGCGCCGCTCAACGAGGTGCTGCAGCGCTTGGTCCGTGAGCTCGCCGCTGCCGGCGCCTCGCCCGGCACGATCGCCGAGGCAGACGTGCTCGACCTGCTCGATCGTTGACCTTCACCGGCGGCGGCCGAAGCGGATGGTCGCGATCGGGAGGAACACGGCGACGATGGCGGCGCACCACACGAGGCTGAGCACGACCCAGTAGCTGGTGGAGTGGCCGATGCCGACCGTCTCCGCACCGCCGAGCATCAGGCAGCGCACGGCGTTGATGATCACCGACACCGGCTGGTTGGCGGCGAAGGGCTGCATCCACCCGGGCATCGACTCCACCGGCACGTTGGCACTGGACACGAACGAGAACGGGATCACGAGCATCGACAGCCCTTGCGCCGCCTGGGCGTTGCCCGACACCAACCCGATGACGATGAAGATCCACGTGAAGGCCATGCCGGCGACGATGATCAACAGGAAGCCGCCGACGATGCCAGCCAGGCTGCCCTGCGGGCGGAACCCGACGAGGAAGCCGAGCACTCCGGTCACGACCACGCCCCATCCGACCAGCGCCGTGTCGGCCAGCGAGCGACCGACCATCACCGCCGAGCGGGGCACGGGCAACGAGCGCAGGCGGTCGTAGACGCCGCCGGCGGCGTCCTCCGCCACGCCGGCCGCTGCGCTCATTCCGGTCCACAGGATCGTCGTCACCAGGAAGCCGGGCACGAGGAAGTCGACGTAGTCGAGCTCGCTCCCTGTGCCGATGGCGCCGCCGAACACGTAGCGGAACATGAAGAGGAAGAGAGCGCCCTGGATCGTGCCCATGATCAGGACCTGTGGCGTGCGGAAGAACTGCAACACGGTGCGCTGCGCCGACGCCAGGGCGGTGGTGACGAAGCCGGCACCCGGCGCCGGGCGGTGAGATGCACCGACGCGGCCGGCAGCGATCGTGGACGTGGTCATCGGTCTGCTCCTGTCAGGCTGAGAAACACCTCGTCGAGCGTCGGGCGGCGCAGACCGATGTCATCGACGCTGACCCCGTGCTCGTCGAGCAATCGGACGGCTTCGGCCAGCTGACCGGGCCCGGTGACCGGCACGGCGACGCGGTGCGTGTCGACGTCGACGCGGGGCTCGGCGCCGGCGATGCCGGCGAGGACGGTCCGGACCTCACCGATGTCGGCGTCGCGGTGCGGGCGCACCTCGACCACGTCGCGGCCCGCCCTCGACTTGAGCTCGTCGGGCGTCCCGGCGGCGATCACGCGGCCCTGGTCGATGATCACGACGTCGCGCGCCAGCTGGTCGGCCTCCTCGAGGTACTGCGTCGTGAGCAGCACGTCGGTGCCATCCACGACCAGCTCGCGGATCGAGGTCCACAGCTCCTGGCGGGTGCGTGGATCGAGCCCGGTCGTCGGCTCGTCCAGCAACAGCAGGCGCGGCCGGCCGACGAGGCTGGCGCCGAGATCGAGTCGCCGGCGCATTCCCCCCGAGTACGTGCGCACGAGCCGATCGGCGTCATCCGTCAGGCGGAGGCGGTCGAGCACGTCACCGGCGGCGCGCCGGGCGGCCTGGCCGTCGAGGCCGAACAGCCTGGCGGTCATGACGAGGTTCTCCCGGCCGGTCATGGCCGGCTCGACCGATGCCGTCTGACCGGCGAGGCCGATGATGCGGCGCACCTCCTCGGGCTGGTGCACGGCGTCGAAGCCGCCGACGAGCAGCGTGCCGGCCTGCGGCTTCAGCAACGTGGCGACGGCGTTGACGAACGTCGTCTTGCCGGCCCCGTTCGGGCCGAGCACGGCGGTGAGGCGGCCGGACTGGGCGACCAGGTCGAGCCCGTCGAGGGCCACGGTCTCGCCGTAGTGCTTGACGAGCCCGGTCGCCTCGATGATGGCGTTCGTCATCAGTGTCCTTTCGTCGTGGAGATCGGCGCGGTGGTGCTGATTGATCGGCTCGACCAGCGGCGCCACTCGTCGAGATCGGGGAAGGTGCCGCCACGCAACTCGGCGACGAGGCGGTTCACGAAGCCGAGCTCGGCGCGACGCAACGCCTGCTGGTACTCCGTTTCCAGCAGGAACAGGCGCAGCACATGGGTGTCATGTTCCATGGCCGCCAACATCGCCGCTGCGGTGGCGACCTCGATGCGCAGCGCCTCGGCCCGTTGCTCGAGCAGCGCAGCGACGTCGTCGGGCGCCAGCGCGCCGAGCAGGGCGAGCGCCGCCTCGAACTGGAGGTGCTCCTTGACCGGCAGCGACAGCAGGTCCGACAGCCACTCCGTGGCTTCCGCCACGCCGGACTCGGTGATGCCGTAGATCGTCCGCTCCGGGCGCCGGCCGTCGCGCACGACCTCGACCACGTCGATCAAGCCATGTCGCTCGAGGCTGTTGACGACGCTGTACAGGGAGCCGAAGTTGAGCCGCATCGCCTCGTCCTGGTGGCGCAGCTTGGCGGTGCGCGCCAGCTCGTAGGGGTGGTTGGGACCTTCGAACAGCAGGACGAGCACGGCGAGCGCCAAGGGATTCGTACGTCGCCAGCGCGCCACGTCCGTCATCTAATACTCTGAATCGGATAATTGCAACCGAGCGTCGTCGCTGACGCCGACCCCGATTCCCGCCTTGGTCACCGAGGTGCCGCAGCCCTCCGGCAGAACGGTGACCAAAGCGCTCATGGGCGGGATCCGGCACACCGTGGCCGCCCGGCTGCAGCCGGCTGATCCTCAACTAGCGTCCGCGGCATGAGCAAGCCGCTGGGTCCGTACAGTCCGTTCGTCCGCGCCGGGGACTTCGTGATCGTCTCGGGACAGGGAGGGTTGCTCGACGGGAAGCTCGTCGAGGGCGGCGTCGGTGCCCAAACGACCCAGACGATGGCCAACCTCGCCGATCGATTGGCCGATGCCGGGGCGTCGCTGAACGACGTCGTCAAGACGCTCTGCTTCCTCACCGACATGGGGACGTTCACCGAGTTCAACGACGCCTACGCGGCGGCGTTCGGCGACCACCGCCCGGCCCGCTCGACGGTCGAGGTCTCGGCACTGCCGGCCGGCATGGACGTCGAGGTCGAGGCCTGGGCGTATCTCCCGGCGTGAGTCGCTGCGGGTGGGCCGGCGACGACCCGCTCTACGTCGAATACCACGACACCGAGTGGGGCGTGCCCGAGCGCGAGCCGCGCAGGCTGTTCGAGTTCGTCATCCTCGAGGGCGCCCAGGCTGGGCTGTCGTGGTCGACGATCCTGCGAAAGCGCGCCGGGTACGCCCGCTGCTTCGCCGGATTCGATCCCGAGGTCGTCGCCGCCTTCGGCCCCGACGACGAGGCCCGCTGTCTCGCCGACCCTGGCATCGTGCGCAACCGGGCCAAGGTGGCGGCGGCCGTCGGCAACGCCAGAGCGTGGCTCGAGCTCGACGATCCAGCCGCATTCCTGTGGGACTTCGTCGGCGGCGTGCCGGTGCAGAACCATTGGGTCACGCTCGCCGAGGTTCCTGCCAGCACCCCCGCATCGGAGGCGATGAGCAAGGCACTGAAGCAGCGCGGCTTCCGCTTCGTCGGCCCGACGATCTGCTACGCCCTCATGCAGTCGTGCGGGCTCGTCAACGACCACCTGACGAGCTGCTTCCGCCATGCCGACTGTGCCCAGCTAGGTTGAGCCCATGGCCGGAGCGATCGTCATCGTCGTCGTGCTCCTGATGATCCCCGTCGTCGTGCTGATGAGTGGCGGGATCGCCTCGGGCATCCTCGGCCAAGCGCTCGAACGCGACGCCGAGGCACGCAACGAGGGCAGCGAGCTCCTCGACCTCGACGACTGACGATGTTCGAGTGCTGATCGACTGACCATGCACCGCCGCACCGAGGCGATGGCCGAGCTGAAGGCGGCGATCGTCAGCTACGCCACCGATCGGGTCCGCATGGACCCCCCGCCGCTCGACGGACCGCGCACGCTCGCCGAGTTGCGCGCCGCGGCCGGCGCGACGATCACGCCGGAGGGCATCGGCGGGCTGGAGGCGCTGCGGATCTTCAAGGACGTGCTCGCCCCGGCGTGCATCTCGGTCGACCACCCGCGCTTCCTGTCCTTCGTGCCGGCG
Organism: uncultured Acidimicrobiia bacterium; assembly: GCA_963822875.1. Taxonomy (GTDB): domain Bacteria; phylum Actinomycetota; class Acidimicrobiia; order Acidimicrobiales; family Ilumatobacteraceae; genus JALZMG01. The sequence goes on from CAWGJK010000004.1 coordinate 32,404, forward strand.
GCACCGACCGAGGCGGCGATCCTGTTCGACCTCGTCGTGGGCGCGTCGAGCATCTACGGCGGTTCGTGGCTGGAGGGTGGCGGTGCCGTGTTCGCCGAGAACGAGGCGCTGCGCTGGATCGCCGACCTCGCCGGCATGCCGGCGGAGGCCGGTGGCGTGTTCGTCAGCGGTGGCACGGGTGGCAACCTGAGTGCTCTCGTCGCTGCCCGGTGGCGCTGGCGGTCGCAGGCGAGTGGCACTCACGACCGCACCCGCGGGCTGCTGCTGACGTCGAGTGGCGCCCACTCCTCCGTCGTCCAGGCGGCCCGGGCGATGGACGCCGACGTCGCCACCGTGCCAGCCGACGACGGCGGACGGCTGAGCCATGACGCGCTGCAAGCGACGATCCACGCCCTCGACCCCGCCGAGCGGGGGCGCCTGTTCGCCATCGTCGCCACGTCCGGCACGACGAACGCCGGCGTCATCGACGACCTGCAGGCTGCCGCCGGCGCCGCCGCCGAGCTGGGCATCTGGTTCCACGTCGACGGCGCCTACGGCGGCGCCGCCCTGGCCGCGCCGAGCGTGCGCCGGCGATTCGACGGCATCGAGGCCGCCGACAGCTTCATCGTCGATCCGCACAAATGGCTGTTCGCCCCGTTCGACTCTTGCGCCCTGCTGTACCGCGAGCCCGAGATCGCCCGGCGGGCCCACACCCAGCACGCCGAGTACCTCGACATCCTCCACAGCCCGACCGACGAGTACGAGTGGAACGCCTCGGACTACGCCCACCACCTGACGCGCCGAGCTCGCGGCCTGCCGCTGTGGTTCAGCCTGGCGACGCACGGCACGCAGGCGTACACCGACGCCGTCGAGACCACGCTGCGTGTCACGCGGGAGGGCGCCGAGCTCGTTCGCGCGGCGCCGCACCTGGAACTGATCCTCGAACCCGAGCTCTCCGTCGTGCTGTTCCGCCGCCTCGGCTGGGAGCCCGCCGACTACAAAGCTTGGAGCGACCACCAGCTGGCCACGCAGCAGTCCTTCGTCACGCCGACGGCTTGGCTGACCGAGACCGTGCTGCGCTGGTGCATCGTCAACCCGCTGACGACGGTCGACGACCTCGCCGCCATCGTCGACAGCCTCGCCGGTGACTGATCTCGTCGTCGCCGGCGCCCGCTGCGTGGCGACGATGGACGAGCAGCGCGGTGAGCTCGCCGATGGCTGGGTCGCCATCACCGATGGGCTGGTCAGCGGTGTCGGCACGGGCGTACCCCCTGCGGCGGCGACGACGATCAATGCCAGCGGTTGCCTCGTGACGCCCGGTCTCGTCAACACCCACCACCACCTGTTCCAGAACCTGACCAGGGCGTACCCGCCGATGACGGACAAGCCGCTCTTCGGGTGGTTGCAGTCGCTGTACCCGCTGTGGGCGACGCTGGACACCGAGGCGGCGTACCTGTCGGCGTGGGTCGGCCTGGCCGAACTGGCCCTCTCGGGCTGCACGACCTCGAGCGACCACCTCTACCTCCACCCGCGTCGGCGCTGGCGACCTGCTGGCCGCCGAGATCGACGCCGCGGCGGACCTCGGCATGCGCTTCCACCCGACGCGGGGCTCGATGTCGCTGTCGCAGAAGGACGGTGGGCTGCCGCCCGACGACATCGTGGGCGACGACGACGAGATCCTCGCCGCCAGCGAGGAGGCCGTCCACCGCCACCACGACCGGAGCCACGGAGCGATGACGCGCATCGCGCTGGCGCCGTGCTCGCCCTTCTCCGTCACCGAGCAGCTGATGGTGCGCTCGGCCCAGCTCGCCGAGCGCCTCGACGTGCGCCTGCACACGCACTTCGCCGAGAACGCCGAGGACGACGCCTTCTCGGTGGCCACGTTCGGGTGCCGGCCGACCGACTACCTCGCCCGCACCGGATGGCTGACCGACCGCGCGTGGCTCGCCCACTGCGTCATGCCGGACGCCGGTGAGGTCGTCCGGCTCGGCGCGGCCGGCGTCGGCGTCGCCCACTGCCCGTCGAGCAACCTGATCCTGGCGTCGGGCATCGCCCCGGTCGTCGGCTTGCGGGCGGCTGGCGTCGCCGTCGGGCTCGGGGTCGACGGCTCGTCGTCGGCCGACGCGGCATCGCTGTGGCTCGAGGCGCGCCAGGCGATGCTGCTGGCCAAGCTGCGCGACGGCGCCGGCGCGATGACCGCTCGCACCGTCCTCGAGATGGCGACGATCGGCGGGGCGGCGTGTCTCGGCCGGGCGGGTGAGCTGGGCCAACTCGTACCCGGTGCCGTCGGTGACCTCGCCGTGTGGTCGCTCGACGGGCCGCGCTTCGCCGGCGCCGTCGGTGACCCGATCGAAGCATGGCTGCGGTGTGGGCCGGCTGCGGCGCGCGACACCATCGTGCACGGACGCGTCATCGTCGCCGAGGGAGCCCTGGTGCACCCGGCGCTCGAGGAGCGCCTGCGCGCCCACCGCATCGCGGCCGAACGCATGCAGACTGGTCGGCCATGAGTCGGGTTCGGATCGCCGTCATCGGCGCGGCGCTGCTGCTGGCAGCCTGCTCGGCCGACCGCGATCCGGCGGTGGCGCCCACCTCGACGACGGACGGCCTGTCGCTCGCACCACCCCCGGCGTCGACCGTGCCGGCGATCCCGATCGACTCCGTCGCCATGGTCGGCGATTCGATCACGGTCGGGTCGAAGGATGCGCTCGTGCAGCAGTTCGCCATGCTCGGCCTCGACAGCGTGTTCATCGACGCCCAGGGCAGCCGGCGGATGGTCCTCGACGCGACGACGGCATCCGGGCTGGCGGCCGTGTCCGCCATCCTCGACGAGGAGCCACCGGACCTGTGGGTCATCGCCCTCGGCACCAACGACGTCGCCGCCTACGGCCCCGACGAGTATCGCCCGGCGATCAACGAGCTGCTCGACGAAGTGCCGGCCGACGCACCAGTGGTTTGGGTCGACACCTACCTGGACGAGTTCCAGGATGAGTCGGCGGCGTTCAACGACGAGCTGCGTGCCGCGCTGGCGGAGCGTGGCCTGACCACCGTCGTCGACTGGGCCGAGATCGCCGCCGAGGATGGTGTCCTCTTCGACGGCGTGCACCCGTCCGGCTACGGCATCGAGCAGTTCGCCAGTCGGGTGACCGGCGCCGTCGACGATTGGATGGCCTGAGGGCGCCGAGATGATTGGTCGCCTCGCCTGTCGGCTCGGCTCCTACGAGCCCCAGCGGGACTGGCCGAAGCGGTAGCCGACGGAGCGGACCGTCTGGATCAGACCGGCGTGCTCCTCGCCGAGCTTGGCCCGCAGGCGCCGCACGTGCACGTCGACCGTGCGCGCCCCGCCGTAGTACTCGTAGCCCCACACCCGGTTGAGCAGCATCTCGCGCGTGAACACCTTGCCCGGGTTCTGGGCGAGGAACTTGAGCAGCTCGTACTCCATGTAGGTGAGGTCGAGCGGGCGACCGGCGATCGACGCCTGGTAGGTCTCCAGGTTGAGCGACAGGTCGCGGTACTCGATCAGCTCGGGCCGGGCGGCGCCACCGATCCGCCACAGCAGATGGCGAACGCGCGCCTCCAGCTCGGCGGGGTGGAACGGCGAGAGGCAGAAGTCGTCGAACAGCTCGTCGCGCAGCTCCAGGTCGGCGAGCTGGGTGCCGGACACCAGCGCGAGGACGGGCGGGTTGCCCGGGTCGCGCTTGCGCAGCACGCGGGCGAACGCCCACGCGCTCGTGGCGTCGACGCTGCAGTCGATGATCGCCCCGGCCCACCCGGTCGGCGGCTCGGACTCGGCGGCGTCGTCGGGGGAGCTGACCGCCTTCCACCCGAAGCCGGCCAGGTCGAGCGTGCGCGCCAGCTCCGGCGCCACCGGCTCGCCGAACACGGCGATCAGCTCGTCGGAGGAGCTGCTCACAGCGTTCCCCGGCCACGCAGGCCGTTGCTGGCCACTCGCTCGCTGGCGCTCGCTTGTTCGCATCGGAGAGATGGGTCCCAGCTCATCACAGCGCCTTCAGGTACCGGTTGATCTCGAACGTCGAGACGTGGGTCTTGTAGGACTGCCACTCGGTGCGCTTGTTGCGCAGGAACCACTCGAAGATGTGCTCGCCGAGCGCCTCGTGGACGAGCTCGGACTTCTCCATCGTGCGCAGGGCATCGGACAGCGACTGCGGGAGCTGCTCGATGCCGAGCTTGGTCAGCACCTCGTCGCCGATCTCGAACAGGTTGGCATCGGCCTCGACCGGCAGCTCGTAGCCCTCGGCGACGCCGCGCATGCCCGCCGCCAGCATCACGCTGAATGCCAGGTACGGGTTGCACGCCGGATCGGGGGAGCGGTACTCGATGCGCGTGGCGAACGGGTTGCCGCGCTTGGCGATCGGCACTCGGATCAGCCCGCTGCGGTTGTTGCGGGCCCAGGAGATGTGCACCGGCGCCTCGAACCCCGGCACGAGGCGCTTGTAGGAGTTGACGGTCTGGTTGGTGATCGCCGTGATCTCGGCGGCGTGGCGCAGCAGGCCGGCCATGAACGACTTGGCGAGGGGCGACAGGTAGTAGTCGTCGTCGGCGTCGAAGAAGGCGTTCTCGTCGCCGCGGAACAGCGACAGGTGGGTGTGCATGCCCGACCCCTGGACGCCCTCGAGCGGCTTGGGCATGAACGTGGCGTGCATGCCGTGCGAGGCGGCGACCTCGCGGACGATGAGACGGAACGTCATGATGCTGTCGGCCATCGTCAGCGCGTCGGTGTGCCGCAGGTCGATCTCCTGCTGGCTCGGAGCGTCCTCGTGGAAGCTGTACTCGACGGGGATGCTCATCGCCTCGAGCGTGCGGATCGTCTGCTTGCGCAGCGAGCCGGTGATGTCGTTCGTCGTCAGGTCGAAGAAGCTGCCCTCGTCGAGCGGACGGGGTTGCTGACCATGCTTCCGGTGGGGCGAAGTAGAAGAACTCGATGTCGGGGGCGACGTAGAGCGTCAGGCCCTGCTCGTGGCAGTCCCGCACGTGGCGGCGCAGCACCTGGCGGGGATCGCCACCGAACGGTGAGCCGTCGAGGTTGTGGATGTCGCAGAACACCCGCGCCTCGGGCGTCTTGGTGTCGCCCCAGGGGAGCACCTCGAACGTGTCGGGATCGGGCATCGCCAGGACGTCGGCCTCCTGGATGCGCGAGAACCCGTCGATCGACGAGCCGTCGAACGTCATCCCGTCGTCGAGGGCGTTCTCCAGCTCGGCCGGGCTGATGGCGAAGCTCTTGAGGTTGCCGAGCACGTCGGTGAACCAGAGGCGGATCAGCCGGACGCCGCGCTCCTCCACCGAGCGCAGGACGTACTCACGCTGCTGCTCGAGCATCTCGGTCATCTCCCCAGTCTGGCCGCCGCGCGCCGGAACCGGCACACGGCGGCCACTGGGATCAGATCGCCGAACAGACCGTGTCCACCAGCAGGCGAGTCACGATGTAGGGGTCCATGTTGGCGTTGGGACGCCGGTCCTCGAGGTAGCCCTTGCCGTCGTTGTAGACGTGCAGGGGGATCCGCACGGATGCGCTGCGGTCGGAGACGCCGTAGAAGAACTTGTTCCACGGTGCCGTCTCGTGATGGCCGGTGAGACGGTCCTCGATGCCGTGGCCGTAGTTCTTGATGTGCAGCTCCCACTTCTTGCCGATCGCCTTGCAGGCGTTCTCGATGAACTGGTAGCCACCCTCCTCGCGCATCTCCTTGGTCGAGAAGTTGGTGTGCGCGCCGGCGCCGTTCCAGTCTCCCTTCATCGGCTTCGGCTCCAGCGTCGCCGCCACGTCGAAGTCTTCGGCGGTCCGGTACAGCAGCCAGCGGGCGACCCACAGCTGGTCGGCGACCTCGACCGGCCCGAGCGGGCCGATCTGGAACTCCCACTGACCGATCATCACCTCGGCGTTGAGGCCGCTGTAGGAGAGACCGGCGGCGAGGCAGTTGTCGAGGTGCTCCTCGACGATCTCGCGGCCGAAGATCTCGTCGGCGCCGACGCCGCAGTAGTAGCCGCCCTGGGGGGCGGGGAAGCCGCCGACCGGGAAGCCGTACGGGCGGCCGTCCTTGTAGAACGTGTACTCCTGCTCGATGCCGAACAGGGACTCGTGGCGGGCGTACTTCTTCGCCGTCTTCAGCAGGGCGGCGCGGGTGTTGCTCGGGTGCGGCTTGCCGTCGGCGGCGTACACCTCGCACAGGACGAGCTTGTCGAGCCCGCCGCGGATGGGGTCGGGACAGATGAACACCGGGATGAGCACGCAGTCGCTCTTGTCGCCGGTGGCCTGGTTGGTGCTGGAACCGTCGAAGCCCCACTTGGGCGGGTCGGCGCCGTCGGGGACGATCTTGGTCTTCGATCGCAGCTTGGCCGTCGGCTCGGAGCCGTCGATCCAGATGTACTCAGCCTTGTAGACCACGGGTCCTTCTCTTTCGTTGACCGGATGTGTGTTGGGGTAGGGGCACGACACCGTCACGCGCAACGGGCGCCGGTCGACACCGTGCGTGGCCATCGTGTCGCCGCGCCGTTGCGTCGCCGTGTCCCGATTGTGAACGCTCGATGAAGCCGAGCCGTCGTGCGGCTACTCGCCCTCGTACGTCGGGTTGTCCCACCACGGGTAGGTCGCCGGGAGGTCGCGGGTCGGGCTGAGCGTCCACGACGGCGGGCGCTTCTCGAGGAAGGCGAGCACGCCTTCGCGTGCGTCCGACTTGCGGCCGAGGTCGAAGATCGCCGCCGAGTCGGCGCGGTGGGCCGCCATCGGATGCGACGCCCCGAGCATCCGCCACAGCAGGCCGCGGCTGACTGCCGCCGACACCGGCGCGGCGTTGGTGGCGATCTCCTCGGCCAGACCCTTGGCGACGTCGAGCACCTCGTCGGCAGGATGGATGCTGCGCACGAGCCCGCCGTCGAGCGCCTCCTGGGCACGGAAGACGCGTGCCGTCAGGACCCATTCGAGCGCCTGGTCGATGCCGACGATGCGCGGGAGGAACCAGCTCGCCGCCCCGTCCGGGGCGATGCCCCGCCCGGCGAAGACGAAGCCGACCTTGGCGTGGTCGGCGAGGATGCGGATGTCCATCGGCAGGGTCATCGAGATGCCGACCCCGACCGCCGACCCGTTGATCGCCGCGATGACCGGTTTGGTGCTCTCGAAGATGCGCAGGGTGAGGATGCCGCCGCCGTCCCGGGGCGCGCCCCTGTCGGCGGCCGGGACGCCACGGGCTTCGAGGTCGAACGTCTCGCCGCCGGCGCTCAGGTCGGCGCCGGCGCAGAACGCCCGGCCGGCACCGGTGACGATGACGGCGCGCACGGCGTCGTCGGCGTCGGCCCGATCGAACGCCTCGAGCAGCTCGCCGAGCATCGTGCCGGTGAAGGCGTTGAGCTGCTCCGGTCGGTCGAGCGTGATGACAGCCGCCGGCCCGTCCACCTCGTAACGGATCTCCGTGAACATCCATCCGAGTGTTCCACGCCATCGGAGTGTTCCAGCGCCGGCGTCCGGCGCTCCAGCACTCCGATGGGACTTACGCTCGACCGGAAGAGGGACTTGACGTCGGGTTTGACGACCTTGCCGAGGGTGTTGCGGGGGAGGTCGTCGACGAACGTGAACTGGCGCGGGACCTTGGCCGGCGCCAGCCGGTCCTTGCCCCACTCGCGCAATGAGGTCGGCATCGACGTCCACGCCTGTGCGGACGACCACGGCGGCGCACACCCGGTCGCCCCACTCGTCGTCGGGGATGCCGACGACGGCGCAGTCGACGACGTCCGGGTGGGTGCGGTAGACCTCCTCGATCTCCAGCGCCGACACCTTCTCGCCGCCGGTCTTCAGGATGTCGACCGAGGACCGGCCGAGCAGCCGGTAGCCATCGGGCTCGCGCACGGCGACGTCGCCGGTGCGGAACCACCCGTCGACGAACGCGTCGGCGGTGGCGTCGGGCCGATTCCAGTAGCCGGCGAACACCTGCGGTCCGCGCACGAGCAGCTCGCCATCGTCGAGGAGCTTGACCTCGACACCGGGCATCGGCTCGCCGACGTGACCCGGAACTCGCCGGTCGATCGTGTTCGACAGCACCATGCCCAGCTCGGTCATGCCGTAGCGCTCGAGCAGCACGTGACCGGTGATCTCACGCCACCGGTCGAGCGTCGACACCGGCAGCGCCGCCGAGCCGGACACCATCAGGCGCAACCCTGCCGCGCCATCCGACCACCGGCTCCGGGTCGACTCGTCGGCGCCCTCCCACGCGGCGACCAGGCGGGCGTAGATGGTCGGCACGGCCATGAACACGGTGACATCGCCCGACGCCAGGCGCTCCCACACGTGCGTCGCGTCGAACGCGCCCGGCGCCTCGCAGCACGCGCCGACGGCGAGGGCGCACAGCGTCACGTTGACGATCCCGTGGACGTGGTTGAGCGGCAGCACGAGCACTGTTCGGTCGCCGGCCGACCACTGCCACGCCGACAACATCCCGTCGACCATCGCGGCGATGCTGCCGTGGGTGTGCACGGCACCCTTCGGGCGGCCGGTCGTGCCGCTCGTGTAGATCATCATCGCCGGGCGGTCGGGTCCTGGGCTGAAGCGGTGGACCACCCCTCGCGCCGACACGTCGACGACAACGGCGTCGTATCTCCTCGGGAGCTGCGCCCCCGAACCCCATCGCCGTTCGGCTCGCTGGCGCTCGCTCGACCGGCCGGCGCCTTCGGCGCCGCTGGCGATCCGCTCGGCCACCTCCCGGTGGGCCGGCGAGGCGATGACCGCCGCGGCTGCGCTGTCCTCCAGCACGTAGCGCAGCTCGGCATCCGGGTGTGGCGGGTGCAACGGGACCGCGACGGCGCCGGCGTGCCAGCACGCCAGCACGGCGACGACGAAGTCGTGGCCCGGAGTGCAGACGATGGCGACGCGTTCGCCGTGCTCGACGGGCAGGGCACCGGCGAGCGTGGTGGCGTCCGCGTCGATCGCCGCGAACGACCACGTCCCGCCCGGGTCGACGATCGCCACGCGATCGCCGTGCTCGACCGGCAGCGCGCCGATCATTGCGTTCCCCGGCCACGCAGGCCGTCGGTGACCGCTCGCTCGCTAGCGCTCGCTCGCTCGCAGCGGAGCACGCGATCCCGGATCACGGCGCACCTTCGGCGACCGGAGGGCGGCGGGCGGCGAATCCGGTCGCCTCCTCCACCGCCTTGGCCGCCCGGAGCAGCCAGGCGTCGGCACCCTGGCGGGCGACGAGCTGCACCCCGACCGGCAACCCGTCGGCGTCGAAGCCGGCGGGGAGCGACAGCGCCGGGCAGCCGGTCACGGTGATGCGCCAGCACGACGCCATCCAGTCGATGTAGTTCGACATCGGGCGCCCGGCGACCTCGGTCGGGTACTCGATGTCCACGGGGAACGGCGCCAGCTGGGTGACGGGACAGGCGAGGAGGTCGTAACCACGATCGAAGAACGCCACCGTCTCGTGCCACAGCGCAGCGAGCTGTGCGTATGCCCGCGCCACGTCCTGCTGCTGCAGCGCCTCGCCACGGCGGATCTCGTCCTGGATCGTCGCCTTGATCTGGTCGATCCGGTCGTGGAAGGGCGCGGTGGGCCCGTTGGCGATGTTCCAGCAGCGCAGCGTCCTGAAGCAGTCGCTCGCCAGCGCCAGATCGGGCTCGTCGTCGACGACGTCCCAGCCGAGGTCGACCATCGCCTGGCGTGCGCCCGCCAGGACGCCACGCTGCGAGGCCTCGACGGGCACGCCGAGGTCGGCGGACCAGGCAACGCGCAGCGGGCCGTCCGGGGGCGTCACCGGCACTGGGACCGCGAGGGGCTGGTGCATCGGGTCGCGAGGGTCCGGTGCGCCGAGCACACCGAGGAGCAGGGCGACGTCGTCGACCGTGCGCCCCATCGGTCCCTCGGTGCTGATCGGCATCCAGGCGTTGCCGGCGCTGACCTTCGGCACGCGGCGCACGGTCGGCCGGAAGCCGATCGACGTTGTTCCACGCCGCCGGGTTGCGCAACGACCCGCCGGTGTCGCTGCCGTCCGCCGTGGCGACCATCCGGCACGCCAGCGCGGCCGCGGCGCCACCGCTCGAGCCGCCGGCCGAGCGATCGAGCCCCCACGGGTTGCGCGTCGTCCCGTACACCGAGTTGAACGTGTGCGAGCCGGCACCGAACTCGGGCGAGTTCGTCTTGCCGATGGCGACCGCGCCTGCGGCGCGCATGCGGCTGACCAGCAGGCTGTCGGCGCCAGGGCGGAACCCGGCGAACAGCGGCGAGCCGTACGTCGTCGGGAAGTCCTCCGTCTCGGTGAGGTCCTTGTGCGCCGTGACCAACCCGGCGAGTGGTCCAGGGTCGTCGCCGCGGGCGATCGCCGCGTCGATGTCGAGCGCCCGTCGCCGCCCGACATCGGGATCGAGAGCGACGATCGCGTTGACCGCCGGGTTGGTCGCCGCGATGCGCTCGAGGTGGGCGTCGAGCAGCTCCATCGCCGACACCTTGTGCGCCGCGATCAGTCCCCGCTGCTCGACTGCTGTCAGCTCCACCAGTTCCACGGGCCTGAAAGTAGCGTTGATGTCGTGACCGTCCTGAGGGTCGCCCTGGCCCAGCTCAACCTCACCGTCGGTGACCTCGACGGCAACCTCGCCCAGCTCGTCGACGCCTACGACCGAGCCGACGCCGCCGGCTGCGACATCGTCGCCTACCCCGAGCTGTCGATCACCGGCTACCCGCCGGAGGACCTCGTGCTCAAGCCGGCATTCGTCGCCGACAACGAGGTCGCCCTCGCCAAGCTCGCCGCCCGCACGCGCCACTGCGCGGCGGTCGTCGGCTACGTCGACGAGGACCGCGACCTGTTCAACGCGGCAGCCGTGTGCGCCCGTGGTGAGGTGCTCGGCACGTATCGCAAGCGACTGCTGCCGAACTACGCCGTCTTCGACGAGGCCCGCTACTTCACGCCCGGCGACGAGACCGACCTGCTCGAGCTGTACGACATCGGCGGCGTCAAGGTCGGCATCAGCGTCTGCGAGGACGTGTGGAGCCCCGACGGCCCGCTCGCCGTGCAGGCCGACGGGGGTGCCGAGCTGGCGATCAACATCAACGCCTCGCCGTACCACCGCGGCAAGGCCGCCTACCGCGAGCGGATGCTGGCCACTCGGGCCGCCGACGCGCACTCGGCGCTGGTGTACGTCAACCAGGTCGGCGGTCAGGACGAGCTCGTGTTCGACGGCTGCTCGCTGGCGTTCGACGCCGAGGGCAACCTGCTCGCCCGGGGGCCGCAGTTCCGCGCCGAGCTGATGATCGTCGACGTCCCCGTGCCCGCCGTGTACCGCCAGCGGTTGCTCGACCCACGTGGACGCGTCTCGCAACGGCCGCTGCCGAAGGTCGTCGTCAGCGAGGCGCCGGTGGCCCACGAGACCCCGATCGACAACGAGCTCGTCGAGCTCCTCGATCCGCACGCCGAGCTGTACGAGGCGCTCGTCCTGGGCACTCGCGACTACTGCGTCAAGAACGGCTTCAGCGATGTCGTCATCGGACTCTCCGGCGGCATCGACTCGACCATCGTCGCGGCGATCGCCGTCGACGCCCTCGGCGCCGAGCACGTGCACGGCGTGTCGATGCCGTCGCGCTACTCCAGCGAGCACTCCAAGTCGGATGCTGCCCTGCTCGCCGAGAACCTCGGCATCGACTACCGCACGATCGCCATCGAGCCGTCGTTCGCCGCCTATCTCGAGATGCTCGAGCCGAGCTTCGCCGGCCGGCCGCCGGGGCTGACCCAGGAGAACCTGCAGAGCCGCTGCCGCGGCCAGGTGCTGATGGCCCTCTCCAACGAGTTCGGCTGGATGGTGCTGACCACCGGCAACAAGAGCGAGATGGCGGTCGGCTACTTCACGATCTACGGCGACTCGGTGGGCGGCTACGCCGTGATCAAGGACGTGCTCAAGACCGAGGTCTACGCGCTGTGCCGGTACGTCAACGAGCGGGCTGGCCGCGAGATCGTGCCCGAGGACGTGATCACCAAGCCGCCGTCGGCCGAGCTACGCCCTGACCAGCGCGACGACCAGAGCCTGCCGCCGTACGAGGTGCTCGATCCGATCCTCGAGGCGTACGTCGAGGACGACTTCACGGCCGGCGAGATCGTCGAGATGGGCCACGACGAGGCCGTGGTGCGCCGGGTGACCCGGCTCGTCGACATCGCCGAGTACAAGCGCCGCCAGTGCCCGCCTGGTGTGCGCGTGACGACGAAGGCGTTCGGGCGCGATCGGCGGATGCCGATCACCAACGGCTACCGGGCGTAGGCACGCTGCCGCCACGTCATGGCGACGCACGTGATGGTGGCGAACCCGACCGCCATCAGGGCAGCCGGCGCCAAGCCGTAGCTCTCGTACAGCCTCGTCGCCGGGATGGCGACAGCGGCCCGCCCGATCGTCGCCCAGGCGACCATCGTGCCGACGCCGCGGCCGGGTGATCCCGGCACCAGCTCGGCGCCGATCGGGATCGTCGAGACGATGGCGAACTCGAAGCCGGCGATGAACAGGCCGAGGGCGATCGAGCCCGATGGCCAGCCGCTCGTCGAAGGCGGCGAGCAGCAGCCCGCAGGGGATCATCAGCATCGTGCCGCGCACGACGCTGCGCTCCTTCCCCCACCGATCCGTGCGCGCCGCCGAGGTCGTCGACGCTGCCAACTCCAGCCCGCCGATCCCGAACGTCACCGCGGCCAAGCCGATCGTGCCGAACCCGAACACGTCCTCGAGCCACGGCCCGAATGTGACGAACAGCGACTGCGCCGCACCCATCAAGCCGAACATGCCGAGGATCGCCAGCCACGCGCCGGGGGCGAGTCGAGTGGTGGGCGCGGTGACAGCGACGTGTTGCCGCGCCGGATCGGGCCCGACGCGGATGAACAGGATCGTCCCAGCGGCAAGCACGCCTGCCGCCCCGGCTCCGTATGCCCAGCGCCACGACGTCAGCGCCGTGAGCACGCCGAGCGCGCTCACGCCGATCAGCAAGCCGAGCGCCCAGGACGTCTCGATGACACCGACGACGCGGCCGCGCCGCTCGTACGGCACGTGGTCGGCGGTCCAGGCGATCAACCCGACGTCGAACACGATCTTGGTGATCGCCAGGATCAGCAGTCCGACGGAGAACCAGGCGACGCCAGGGCTGACGCCGGCCACGACCGCGCCGGCGGCCATCCCGAACATCCCGCCGGTCATCGCCACGCGCCGGGGGATGCGGTCGACGAGGCGACCGACGAGCGGTGACGCCAGGCCCGACGCCTCGGCGATCGCCAGGCCGACACCGATGTCGGCGATGTCGACATCGAGGCCGCGGGCGATCGTGGCGATGAACGGCGGGGCGTAGCGGTAGACGGCGTTGGCGGCGAAGCGGGCCAGCGTCAGCGTCGGCACCACCCTGCGGACCTCGTCCGAATGCGTGTCGTCGAGGACCCTGTCGAGCACCGTTGGCCGACCCTATAGATCGACGACGACAATGGGGACATGCCTTCGATCCCGCCACCCGTGCCGTACGACGACGCGCTGCGTGAGCGGATCACCGACAACATCGCCCGTCACACACGCCGGGTGCTCGCCCTCGACGAGCGGCGGCACGCGGCCGTCGCGATCGTCGTCGTCGACTCGACCGTGGGGGAGGACCGTGTCGATCCGTACTCGTTCGACGCCGAGTCGATGCGAACGATCCCCGGCGGGGCGCAGGGCCTCGACGGGCGGATGGTCGACGTCAGCGGCGGGGCCGCGTTCCTGCTGTGCCGGCGGGCCGCAGGGCTCAACCGCCACGCCTCGCAGTGGGCGCTTCCCGGTGGTCGCCTCGACGAGGGTGAGTCGGTGATCGACGCGGCGCTGCGCGAGCTCGACGAGGAGCTGGGCGTCCTGATCGGTGCGGACGCCGTGCTCGGTCTGCTCGACGACTACCCGACGCGCTCCGGCTACGTCATCACGCCGGTCGTGGTGTGGGGCGGCGGCCACCTGGACCTGCAGCCGCACGCCGGCGAGGTTCTCGCGGCCTACCGCGTCGGCCTGCACCAGCTCTGCCGTGACGACTCGCCGCGGTTCATCGACATCCCGGAGAGCGACCGCCCGGTGGTTCAGGTGCCGCTCGGCAATGACCTGATCCACGCCCCGACCGGCGCCGTGCTCGTGCAGTTCCGCTGGCTCGGCCTGGAGGGTCGCGATGACCCGGTGGACGGCTTCGAGCAGCCGGTGTTCGCCTGGAAGTAGCGCTCAGCGCCCGGAGTGGCCGAAGCCCCCACCGCGGTCGAGACCGTCGAGGTCGTCGACGACGCGCCACTCCACCTCGTCGACGCGTTGCACGACGAGCTGGGCGATGCGGTCGCCGCGGTGCACGTGGTAGTCGTTTGCCGGGTCCGTGTTCAGCAGCACGACCTTGACCTCGCCGCGGTAGGCGGCGTCGATCAACCCGGGTGAGTTGACGACGCCGATGCCGTGGCGCAGGGCCAGGCCGCTGCGCGGCAGCACGAACCCGGCGTGGCCCGGCGGCACGGCGATGGCGATGCCGGTCGGCACGAGGGCGCGACCGCCGCCGGCCGGCACGGTGACGTCCTCGCGGGCATGCAGGTCGAGCCCGGCGTCGCCAGGGTGGGCGTAGGCGGGGAGCGGCAGGTCCGGGTCGAGCCGGACGACAGCAACGGCCAGCGACATCGGCCGGAGCCTACGGGTCAGGCCCCGTCCCCTCATCTGGGCGGGATTCGTGTCTGGGCGGGATTCGTCCCGGAATCCGGGAAGGATCCCGCCCAGATCGGGGGTTGGGACGAATCGCGCCCAGATCGGGGGTCGTAACCTCGGCCTCGATGTCGCGCCCGCCGTCGGTCGACGCTCTCGCTCGCTCGTTGACCGGGTTGCCGCACCCGCTGGCGGTCGACATCGCCCGCCAGGCGATCAGCGACGGCGCCGTCGCCGAGGCGCCGGCCAGGGCGGAGGCGCTGCGCCGGACGTTGCTCACCCCGGTCGTCAACGCCACGGGCGTGCTGCTGCACACCAACCTCGGCCGGGCCCCGCTGGCCCACCACCAGGACGCCAGGGCGCAGTCGCTCGAGCTCGATCTCGCCACCGGCGAGCGCGGCTCGCGCCAGCGTGCCGTCGGCCAGCTCTACGCCCGGCTGTGCGGGGCCGAGGCGGCGATGATCGTCAACAACAACGCTGCCGCCGTCCTCCTCGTGCTCGCCGCCCTCGCCGCCGGCCGTGCCGTGCCGGTGAGTCGCGGCGAGAGCGTGGAGATCGGCGGCGGGTTCCGCGTGCCCGAGGTGATGGCGCAGTCGGGCGCCGTCCTCGTCGATGTCGGCACCACCAACCGCACGCGCCTCGACGACTATCGCCGGGCGGTCGCCAGCAACGACGTCGCCATGGTCCTCAAGGTGCACCCGAGCAACTACCGCGTCGACGGGTTCGTCGAGGACACGCCGGTCGCCGAGCTGGCGACGCTCGGCCCGCCCGTTGTCGTCGACCTCGGCAGCGGCCTGCTCGACGCGACCTGCCCGTGGTGGTCGGGTCCGCACCCGCCGGCGTGGCTGGCCGGCGAGCCGGCTGCCGTGCAGACGATCGCCGCCGGCGCCGCCCTCGTCACGTTCAGCGGCGACAAGCTGCTCGGCGGGCCGCAGGCCGGGATCATCGCCGGGCGGCGCGAGCTCGTCGAGCAGTGCGGCCGTCACCCGCTCGCCCGCGCCCTGCGCCCAGGCGGGCTCGTCCTCGCCGCGCTGCAGGACATCGCCCTCGCCTATCTCCGCCGCGACGTCGTGACGGCGATCCCGTTCTGGCGGATGGCGGCGACGCCGGTCGAGGACCTGGCCGGCCGGGCGTCCGCCATCGCCGACGCGACCGGCGCCGAGCGCGTGGCGACCGATGCCCTCCCCGGCGCCGGGTCGGCACCCGGCGCGACGATCCCGTCGTGCGGCGTTCGCGTCCCCGGCGACCACCTCGCCGCGCTCCGGGCGAACGACCCACCGGTCATCGCCAGGGCCCGCGAAGGCGTCACCGTCCTCGACCTCCGTGCGGTCGAGCCAGAGGACGACGCCGTCATCGTCGCTGCGCTCAGCGCGTTGGGGTGAGACCGTGCGGGTGATCGCCACCGCCGGTCACGTCGACCACGGCAAGTCGACGCTCGTCCGCCTGCTCACCGGCACGGACCCCGACCGTTTCGAGGAGGAGCAACGGCGCGGCCTGACGATCGATCTCGGCTTCGCCCACTGCGTCGTCGACGGGGAGGCGATCAGCTTCGTCGACGTTCCCGGCCACGTGCGCTTCCTGCGCAACATGCTCGCCGGCGTCGGAGGTGTCGACGCCTGCCTCTTCGTCGTCGCCGCCTCCGAGGGCTGGAAGCCGCAGAGCGAGGAGCACCTGCGCATCCTCGAGCTCGTCGGCGTCACCCACGGCATCGTCGCGCTCACCAAGGTCGACCTGCTCGACGACGCCGAGCTCGTCGAGCTGGCGACGATGGAGATCGCCGAGCGACTCGCCGGGACGTTCCTCGCCGGCGCGCCGATCATCCCCGTGGCGGCGACGGCGGGGCTCGGCCTCGACGAGCTGCGGGTCGCGCTGGCGGGCCTCGCCCGTCGCACTCCGGCATCCGCCGACCGCGGCCGGCCGAGGTTGTGGATCGATCGGGTCTTCGCCGCCAAGGGCAGCGGCACCGTCGTCACGGGCACGCTGACCGACGGCTCGGTGGCGGCCGGCGACCACGTCACCGTCGAGCCCGGCGGCCGGCCGGCGCGGGTGCGGGCGATCCAGACGCTCGGGCGTGCCGTCGAGCGCATCGGGCCTGGGAACCGGGTCGCCCTGAACCTCGTCGGGATCGAGCACACGGCGCTGGCGCGCGGCGACGCCGTCGTGACGCCGGGTCGTTGGCGGCCCACGCGGCGCGTCGATGCCTCGCTCAGCGTGCTCGCCTCGCTCGATCACGTGGTGTCGCGCCGCGGCGCGTACCTCGCCTACATCGGGTCGGGAGAGCACGCCGTGCGCCTGCGCGTGCTCGGCCCGGAGTCCGTCGCGCCGGGCGCAACGGGCGCCGTGCGGCTGCACCTGCCCGGTGGACCTTCCGCTCCTGCCGGGCGACCGCTACGTGCT
The DNA here is from genome assembly GCA_963822875.1 of uncultured Acidimicrobiia bacterium. Taxonomy (GTDB): domain Bacteria; phylum Actinomycetota; class Acidimicrobiia; order Acidimicrobiales; family Ilumatobacteraceae; genus JALZMG01. Next base: position 49,423 of record CAWGJK010000004.1, read on the forward strand.
GCGCGAGACGGGCCGCGACGAGACGGTCGGCGGTGGCGAGGTCCTCGACGTGCAGCCCGTGCTGCCGGCGTCACGAGCGCGACCTGACCGCCGTGTCGAGCGCGTCGTCGCCGAACGCGGCTGGGTCGATGCCGACGAGTTGGAGGTGTTGACCGGAGAGCGCCGGGAACCGACCGTTGGTCGCTGGGTGGTCGACCCGGCCGCCGCGCAGATGGCAGCCGACGAACTGCGCGAGCGCCTCGCCGCCGGCGTCGACCTCGCCGACCTGACCGACCGCGAGCGGGCGCTCCTCGACTCCGTCGACGACGCCGTGGTCGACGGCACGCGGGCCCGCCTCCGTGGCGCCACCGACCCGCTGGCCGACCACCCGGTGATCGCCACGCTGGCGGCCGGCGGTCTGGCGCCCGACGAGCCCGACGCCCGACCCGCCGACCTGCGCGAGCTTGCCCGGCGGGGGATCCTGTTCGAGCGCGACGGGCTGTGGTGGCACGCCGATGCCATCGCCATCGCATCGACGGTCGTCGCCGAGCTGCTGGCCAACGACGCCGGCGGGTTCACCGTCAGCGAGTTCCGCGAGGCCGCCGGGATCACGCGCAAGCACGCCGTCCCGCTGCTCAGCGAGCTCGACGCCCGCGCCATCACCCGCCGTCGCGACGACCGGCGCATCGCCGGCCCGCGCCTCACGAACTGGGCGGGATCCGTGCCGGAATCCGGGACGAATCCCGCCCAGAAGCCGGGGTGAGACGATTCCCGCCCAGATGCAGGGCCTTAGGCCGACTGACCGAGGTGGCGGCGCTCGTCCTGGGTGAGGCCGCCCCACACGCCGTACCGCTCGTCGAAGGCGATGGCGTGCTCGAGGCACTCGGCGCGGACCGGGCAGCTGGCGCAGACCTGCTTGGCCCGCCGCTCCCTCGCCAGGCGCTCGTGCTTCCGCTCGCCGTGCATCGGGGGGTAGAAGTCGGCCGCGGCGCCGTCCCGGCGGCAGGCGCCGAACTCTCGCCACATCACGTTCACGCGCTCGCTCACTCGCTCCACGGCGTCACCGTAGAAACGGTTCCCGGGCCGGGCAACGGGTCGGCGGCCCTGTTCACACAGGGTTTACTGGCCCGACACGCGCCGCTCTCGATGGTCCCGGGCGGCGCCCTCGAGCGGCTCGACCTCCAGCGTGACGCCGTCGATGCCGACCACCCGCACCTGCTCACCAGCGCCGACGGGGGTGGCCCGGTTCGTCCGCGCCCGCCAGCGGGCGGATCGAACGCTGACCACGCCGTCGGGATCGACCGCCTCGATGACCTCACCGAGCGAGCCGATCATCCACTCCCGGCCGATCGTCGGCGTGGCGAACCGGGTCCGCACCATCGAGGGCATGCCCACGATGAAGGCCAGCGCCGTGCCACCAATGCCGGCGAGCAGGGTGATCCACGACGGCCGCAGCGTGACGCCCGGGAGCGGTTCGAACAGCCACACGCTGCCGAGGACCGTCAGGGCCAGGCCGACGCCCGTCCAGAACCGGGGCACCCCGACCTGCACGTCGACGGCGAAGGCGAACATCGCGGCGAGGATCAGCGCCACGGCCCAGCCCCGCGCCGGCAGCGTGGCCAGGCCGACGCAGGCCAGCACGAGGCATGTCGCCCCGACGACGCCGGCGATGCCGATGCCCGCCGTGAAGAACTCGAACACGAGCAGGGCGAGACCGATCAACAGCAGCAGATAGGCGACCGCCGGGCTGTTGACGGTGTGGAACAGCTGGTCGACGAGTCCGAGCTTGGCGAAGCGGACGGTCGTCGTCGTGTCGCGGCGGACGTTGCCGTCGTCGAGCACGCGCTCCTCCGACGTCTCCAGCACGACGTCGCCGTCGCGGTAGCCGTCGAGGGCGTTGACCATGTTGGCGATCGTCGGGATGCCCTCGTCGGAGATGCGCTGCTCGAAGACACCGAGGCGGCGGGCGTCGCTGAGCCCGAGCGAGCCCGAGCGCAGCGCCGTCGTCGCCTCCGCGAAGTCGACCGCAGCGCCGTTCAACAACAGCGGGGCGCCGATGTGGCCGACGCGCGCGCCGGGCGCCATCCCCGAGACGTCGGCCACGGCCAGCAGCTGCGCCGGGGTGCCGTACAGCCGAGCGCCGGACGGCCCGACCCAGATCGCGATCGGCAGGGGAGCCGCGGCGATGCGCGCCATCAGCGCCTCGATCTCGTCACGGGAAACCACCGCCCCCCGGGTGTTGACCTGCAGCACGAGGGCCTGGGCATCGTCGGTGATGGAGCGGTCGATGGCCTTGTCGATGGCGTCCACGACGATCGGATCGAACAGGCCGCTGACCTGGAGCACGTCGACGGGTCCGGGTGCGGTGGACTCCTGCGCGGCGGCCGCTTGGCCGGTCAGCACGCCGACGCCGGCAGCGGCGCTGAGCAGGGCGATCGCTAGTCTGCGCACAGGTGCCTCCGGAGCTCGTCGATCCAACGCCCGTGCTGACCGCCTCGCGCGTGACGATCGTTGCCGGCAAGGGTGGCGTCGGCAAGACCACGGTAACGGCCGTTCTCGCCCGCGCGGCCGCCGACGCCGGCCAGCGCGTGCTCGTCGTCGAGCTCGACGGCAAGCCCGTCCTGCCCAAGCTGGTCGACGGCCTGGACTGTGAGCAGATCTCGGCGCCGGTCGCCCTCGAGGACTACCTGCGCGAGCACGGCTTCGGGCGTGTCGCCAAGCGGCTGTCGGCGTCCGGCGTGATCGACGTCGTCGCCACGGCAGCGCCGGGCATCGACGACATCGTCGTGCTCGGCAAGATCAAGCAGCTCGAGCGCAGCGGGACGTGGGACGTCATCGTCGTGGACGGACCGGCCGCCGGTCATGCCATCACGTTCCTCACCTCGGCCGCCGGGTTGCTCGCCGCCGTGCGCGGCGGTCCGGTGCGCGCCCAGGCCACCGATGTCGCCGAGATGCTCGGCGACCCGGAGCGCAGCCAGGTCGTGCTCGTCACGCTCCCCGAGACCACACCGGTCAACGAGGCCGTGCAGACGGCCTACGCACTCGAGGATCGCGTCGGGGTCAAGCTCGGGCCGATCGTCGTCAACAACGTCGACGGCCTCGGCGCCCCGCTCGTCCCCGATCCCGACACGCTCGACCTGCGCGGCGAGTCGTCGGCAGCGGCGCTCACCGCTGCCGCCCACTTCCGGCGCGCCCGGCGCGCCGTGCAGGACGCCGAGATCGAGCGACTCGGCGAGCAGCTCGCCCTCGAGCAGTGGTACCTGCCGATGCTGCCGGTCGCCGGGCTCGACGCCGGCGACGTCACCGTGCTCGCCGGGTCGCTGTGGCGGATGACATGACGCCCGTGCTCGATGACGTGCTCGAGGGCGCCGAGGTCATCGTGTGCTGCGGCTCCGGAGGCGTCGGCAAGACGACGACCGCCGCCGTGATCGGGTTGGAGGCGGCCAACCGCGGCCTGCGTGCCGTCGTCGTGACGATCGACCCGGCCCGCCGCCTGGCCGACGCGCTCGGTCTCCCCGACGGCCTCGGCGCCGAGCCACAGGCGATCGCCCTCCCGGAGCCCGCCGGCTCGGGTGAGCTGTGGGCGATGATGCTCGACACGGCGTCGGCGTTCGACGGCGTCGTACGGCGCAACGCCGCAGACAGCGACCAGGCCGAGCGCATCCTCGCCAATCCCTTCTACCGCAACATCTCCGGCGCATTGTCGGGCACCCAGGAGTACATGGCGGCGGAGACGCTGAACCTGCTGCACGACGACGAGCGCTTCGATCTCGTCGTGGTCGATACACCGCCCAGCCGCAACGCACTCGACTTCCTCGAGGCGCCCAGCGTGCTCGCCCGCTTCCTCGACCACCGCCTGTTCCGCCTCCTGATGCTGCCGGCGCGGCGGGGGATGCGCGTCGTCAACGCCGCCACCCAACCGATGCTGCGGGCGATCGGCAAGGTCGTCGGGTCCGATGTGCTCGCCGACGCCGTGGCGTTCTTCCAGGCGTTCGCCGGCATGGAGGGCGGCTTCCGCGAGCGTGCCGAGGCGGTGATGGGACTGCTGCGATCCGACGTCACGCGGTACGTGGTCGTCGCCTCGCCGCACCGGGACACGGTGACCGAGGCGGTCTGGTTCGCCGGCAAGCTCGCCGACCACGGCATCGAGCACGTGGCCGGCGTCGCCAACCGCGTGCACCCGGCGTTCGGGCCGGGAAGCACCGAGGATGCCGTCACCGCCGCGGCGTCCGCCACCGCCGGCGGTGACGCCGACCTGGCCGCGCTGTGGACCAACCTCGCCGAGCTGCGCGCCCTGGCCGCCGCGGCGGCCGCGGAGCTGGCCCCGCTCGTCGAGCTGCTCGGCCCACTGGCCGACGTGCCGCTCCTCGCCGGCGACGTGCACGACCTCGAAGGCCTCGGCGAGATCAGCCGCCACATGTTCAGCGTGGTCTGACTGGCTAGCTTGCACACCGTGCACGTGCTGCTGGCGACGGATGCGACGTGGATCGTCGACGAGGTCACGGCCGCCATCGGTGATCCCGAGACGTCGTTCGTCGTCTGCACGGAGGGCCGCGAGGTGGCCGGCGTCGTCGAGACACGTGGGCCGTTCGACATCGCCGTGCTCGACCTGCAGATCGGCTCGATGGGCGGGATGGCCGTGACCATGTCGCTGCGCCTCGACGAGTCGAGCGGCCGGCTGCCCCACGTGCCGGTGCTGATGCTCCTCGACCGCGTCGCCGACGTCCACCTGGCCAAGCGCAGCGACTCCGACGGATGGCTCGTCAAGCCGCTCGATCCGCTGCGCCTGCGGCGTGCCGTCCGTGCGGTGACCGCCGGCGAGCCGTATCGGGAGGGGCTGGTCCCGGCCATCCCCGGGTAGCATCCCGGTCGCTACGGGGTGTAGCGCAGCTTGGTTAGCGCGCCACGTTCGGGACGTGGAGGCCGGGAGTTCAAATCTCCCCACCCCGACTCTGGACCTCGCCGCCTTCCAAGGGCTGATCGAGCGCACGTACGGCGAACGGGACCGCGGTCGCGGCGTGCCGGCGACGGTGGCGTGGCTCGCCGAGGAGGTCGGCGAGCTGGCCCGAGCGGTGCGCAAGGGCTCGGCCGCCGAGCGCGAGCACGAGTTCGCCGACGTGCTGGCGTGGGTCGCCTCGCTGGCCAACCAGGTGGATGTCGACCTCGCCGCGGCCATCGAGCGGTACGCCGCTGGCTGCCCGCGCTGCGGCGACGTCCCATGTCACTGTCCGTGATCTCAGCGCCGACACGGGCGAGCCGGGCTGACCCTGCGCTCGACGAGCACGGCGATGGCGATCAGCCCGAGGCCGCCGAGGGCGAGCCACATCCACGAGTCCAGCGCGGCGAGGCGCGGCCCCGCGGACACCACGATGGTCGCCCCGATCGTCGCCGTGCCGATGATCAGCGGAGCCGTCATCCGCCGCCATCCGCCGACGCCGACGGCGAGGACGCCTGTGCCCAGGGCGAGCGGCACGCTCCATCCGACGGCGCGGGTGAGCTGGGCGTCGACGAGCCACAGGGCGAGCAGCCCGAGGCCGGGACCCGCCGTGACCCAGGTGCTGATCCCAGCTCGGACGCGGCCGGCGTAGGCGCCGGCGGCGAGCAACAGCACGCTCACGGCGACGACGGCGAGGTCGCCGCTCGTCACGCCGTACGGCGCCAGCCGGCCGAGCACGGCGTCGTTCGCCCCGCTCGTCCACCAGATGCTGGCGGCGCCGGCCACGGCCACACCGGCACCTATGCGCGTCAGCGGCACGAGTGAGCGGACGAGACCTTCGAGGGCCAGCTGGATGCCGAAGATGGCCGCGGCGATCGACACGAGCACGGTCGTGCCGGCTGGCGTCACAGCAGCGGCGATGGCCGACGCCGTCATCGCCGCGGTCACCACGGGACCGGAGGTGACGACGAGGAACGAGGTGCCCGTCAACACGACCGAGCCGATGAGCAGGGCGACGGCGATCTCGACGCCCGTGGCGCCGATGGCCACCAGACCGAACGGCACGGCGACGACGGTCAACGCCGCGGCGAGGTGCGCCGCCCACAGCTCCTGCGCTCGCCACCACGTGATCGCCGCGCTGACCGCCAGCGCCAGGACGCCAGCGCCCAACCACGCCTCGGCGACGTTGGTGGTCGCGACGACGGCACCCGCGCAGGTGACGGGGAACAGCAAGGCCGGGGCCTGCAGCGGACTGCGGATGGCGACGACGGCGACGGCGCCGGCCAGTGCTGCGAGGTAGACGGCAGCCCAGTGCGCCGGCGCGCACGACGCGGCGAGTCCGGCGCCGGCGAACGCGCTCACGGCGACGGGCACGTCGAGCACGCGCCGTCCGGGACGCATGGCCAGCTCGACAGCCAGCACCATCAGCACGAGACCGACGGCGACTTCTGCGGCCGGGTGCCCATCCGCGGCGAGGAGGAAGGCGGCGGCCGTCGCCATCGGCGGAAGCACCGGCAGCCAGCGCCGACCGGCGACGACTGCGGTGCCAGCGACGACGGCCGCTCCGACTGCGGCGACCACGACTGGCGACCAACCGAACGCCGCGGCGACGGCGATCAGCAACGAACCGGTGCCGGCGACGGCGAGCGCGCCGACGGCACCTCGGCCGCGCTCTGTGCGCACGACCGTCATCGCCAGCGCCGCGGCACCGAGCAGCAACGGCAGCAACGGGACGTCGCCGAACAGGCTGTGCGCAACGGCGACGATCGGCGGGAGCGCGACCGCAATCACCGAGCCGGCCGCGGCGAGGGCGTCGGCGACCGGCCGGGTCACGCTGCGCCACGGCTCGGTTCTCGCCATCGCCACCACCAGTTCGAGCGCGGCCAGCACGATCGCTGGGAGGCACAGCCAGATGACGGCGTCGACGCCGCCGGCTGCGAGTCCCGTCACCACGCCGACGAGCGGCGCGGCCAGCGCCATCACGGCGACGGCTGGGGCATTGCGCCGGCCGGCGACGATCGCGAGCACGCCGCCGGCGAGCACGCCAACGACGGGTGCACTCCACGCCAGCCCGTCGCCCGTCGCGCCGATGCGGGCCAGCGTGCCGTCGCCGATGCGTTGCTCGGCGAGGGCCACGAGGATCGGCGATGACCCGGCGGCGGCGGCCAGCGCCGCCGCCGGGGCATCTCGCCGAAGCAGCAGGAATGCGCCGGAGGCGACCACGGCGAGCAAGCCGACGGGTACCGGCACGAGCGCGGCCAGGCCGACGATGGCCGAGCCCGGTGGCGATCACGGCAGCCGCCCTCGAGCAGCGGCGCGCGCCAGCGACGAGCCTGGATGTCTCAGCACGACGGCGGCGAGGACCCCGCCGGTCAGCACGCAGACCGGCCAGGTCGCTCCGGTGACGGCGGCGGCGGCGATGCCGACCGGCGCGGTGAGCGCGGCGGCGAGGTGGGCGACCGCCCGGGCCGTGGCCGGCACGACCGCGCGGGCGCGCTCGGCGGCAACGCCGAGGCCGATGGTGGCGACCACCAGGCCGGCGAACTTGAACGCCGGGGCGATGTCCTGCCAGTTGCCGGCGACCACGATGACCGCCGCGACCAGCACCAGCGCGCCGCCGGTCGCCGCAAGCCACGCCGCGATCGGCTTGGCGCTCACCTCGCGAGGTGAGGACGTTGGCGGGGGCAGGGGCGTGACGGTCGGGGGTGGCCAGCTCATGCCCCCGATCCTGAAGCCGCCACCGTCGACCAGACATCCGGAAATTCCCCCACGCCGCCGTGGGGGAATTTCAGTCGATGCCGTGGCGGACGGCGTAGCGAACGAGGTCGCTGCGGCGGGTGAGGTGCAGCTTGCCGAGGATGTTGCGGACATGGTTCTCGGCGGTCTTCGGGGAGATCGACAGCTCGTCGCCGATCTCGGCATAGCGGTGGCCGCGGGCGACGAGTTGCAGCACCTCGCGCTCGCGCTCGGTCAGCGGGCTGGCGTCCGTGGTGCGCGCCAGGCGGCGGAACTCGCCCAGCACGAGGGCGGCGAGCGACGGCGAGAACACCGGCTCTCCCGCCGCTGCCCGCACGAGGGCGTCGCGGACCTCATCGGTCGGCGCCGTCTTGAGCAGGTAACCGGCCGCCCCGGCAGCCACTGCGTCGAGCAGGTCGCGCTCGGCCTCGCTGACCGTGAGGATCACGATCGGGCACACCGTGGCACAGCGCTCGACGACGTGCAGCCCACCGCCGCGTGGCATGTGCAGGTCGCACACGACGAGGTCGGGCCGGCGGGCGGTGATGACGTCGATCGCCCCTTCGGCGTCATCGGCCTCGCCGACCACGTCGAAGCCGTCGCCGAGCTCGGCGCGCAGACCGGCGCGCACGACGGCGTGATCGTCGGCGAGCACGACACGGATGGCAGTCATGGGCGCGTCCAGACTCGCACCTCGGTCCCGCCGCCCACCGTGCTGAGCACGTCGGAACGGCCGCCGATCGACGCCAGCCGCCCGGCGATCGACTCGGACAGCCCGTGCCCATGTGTCGCTGCGGCGGGATCGAACCCGTCCCGTCGTCGCGCACGCTGGCGAACACCTGCCCGTCGTCGTCGGTCTCGGCGAACACGACGATCGTGCGGGCACGGGCGTGCTCGAGGGCATTGGCGACGGCCTCGCCGATCGCCCGGGCGAGCAGGTCCTGGTGGTTGCCGGACAGCCGGCAGCCGTCGTCCACCACGTTGACGCTGATCCGTGGCGCCTCGACGGCGGGGACCGCGACTCGCTGGCGGGCATGCTCGACGGCCTGGAGCAGGCGACCGCGCAGATCGTCGCCGGCCGATCCGGCTCCGCCGAACAGGAACGCCCGCAGGTCATGATCGGCCTCGCGGGCGGCGCCGGCGAGCTCGGGATCGCTCACCGCGGTGCGCCGCTCGACGAGGGCGAGCGTCTGCAGCACGGTGTCGTGGAGCACCCGGGCGACCTCGTCACGCGCCCGCCGATCGGCGATCTCCCGCTCGGCACGCCGCAGCAGCATCGCCAGCCATCCGAAGACCGCGCCGCAGGCGGCATAGAAGAGACTCACGGCGACGAGCGACACGACGTGCTTCGGGTCATAGGACTCGAAGCCGTTGAGCTCGGCGCCGGCCCACCGCGCCGGGCCGATGAGCAGCCCGAAGGCGGCGCCGGTGAACGGGCCGGCGGCGACGCCGATCGAGATGGCGGCGATCAGCGGCCACTGCGACGCCAGGTTCTGGCTGGTGACGAAGACGTGCCCGGGCTCGAACACCCAGCCGTCGAGCACGGTCAGCGCCAAGGCGTAGGCGCCCTCGACGGCGACGAACGCCGGCGTGAGCAGCACACCCGGCGACGAGCGCATCCACCACGTGCTGACCGTGGCCAGCGCCAACCCGGCGATCACCGCCAGCCAGGCCACGACGGGGTGACGCACGGCGTCGCCGGAGAAGGCGACGACGGCGACCATCCAGCCCCAGGCCAGCCAGCGGACGATCGCCAGCATCCGCAGGATCGTCACCCCGGTCGGGAACGACCGGGCGAGATCTGTCACCGGATCGGCATGTCGACCATGCGAGTGAGCGAGCGCCAGCGAGCGAGCGGCCAGCAACGGCCTGCGTGGCCGGGGAACGCAGTCACGTCAACAACTCGGCGATCTGCACGGCGTTCAGCGCGGCGCCCTTGCGCAGGTTGTCGCTGCTGACGAACAGGGCCAGGCCGCGCCCGCCCTCCACGCCCGGGTCGACCCGGATGCGGCCGACGAAGCAGGGGTCGCTGCCGGCGGCCTCGAGCGGTGTGGGCACCTCGCTGAGCGTGACGCCCGGCGCCGCAGCCAGCAGTTCTGTGGCTCGCTCGACGGAGATCGGCCGGGAGAACTCGGCGTTCAGCGACAGCGAGTGGCCGGTGAACACGGGCACGCGCACGCACGTGCCGGACACCGGGAGGTCGGGGATGTCGAGGATCTTGCGCGTCTCCTTGCGCAGCTTCTGCTCCTCGTCCGTCTCCCACGACCCGTCGTCGACGAGGTTGCCGGCGAACGGCAGCACGTTGAAGGCGATCGGGCGGACGAACTTCTGCGGCTGCGGGAACACGACGGCCGCGCCGTCGTGGGTGAGCTCGGCGGCACCGTCGACGACCTGGCGGACCTGCTTGTCGAGCTCGTCGACACCCGTCAGGCCGGCCCCCGACACCGCCTGGTAGGTGCTGGCGATCAGGCGCACGAGCCGGGCTTCGTCGTGCAGCGGCTTGAGCACCGGCATCGCCGCCATCGTCGTGCAGTTGGGGTTGGCGATGATCCCCTTGCGCGCCGTGGCGATGGCCTCGGGGTTGACCTCGGCGACGACGAGCGGTACGTCCGGATCCATCCGCCACGCCGAAGAGTTGTCGATGACCGTGACGCCCGCGGCGGCGAAGCGCGGTGCCAGCTCGCGCGACGACGTCGCCCCCGCGGAGAACAAGGCGATGTCGAGCCCGGACGGGTCGGCGATCGCGGCGTCCTCGACGGTGATCTCGTCGTCGCCCCACGGCAACGTCGTGCCCGCCGAGCGCGCCGAGGCGAAGTAGCGCAGCTCCTCGACGGGGAAGCTCCGCTCGGCGAGCAAGCGGCGCATCACGCCGCCGACCTGTCCGGTTGCACCGACCACTCCGACACGCATGGTCGTGAAGGCTAACGATGCGCTGTGCCCGCTCGGCGAGCGGGTTACTTCACCGTGGAGACGAGCCACCAGTGGTTGCGATTGATGCTGACGTCGTGCGCCGGGGCGACGCTTCGCACCCCCCACACGGCGGCGTCGCGAGCCGGGTTGCGCCAGATCACGACGTCGGTCAGACGGTCCTGGATCGTGCCCATGACCTGGTGCGGGTCGAGACGGTTGGCCTGCCAGGCCAACCGCGTCGGGAACCGTCGCTTGCTCAGCGCCGGTCCGACGCCAGGTACGCGGAACAGGCCGCGCATCGCCGCGCCCGCCGGCAGCACGAAGGGGTCGCTGCCCGACCAGGACCGGAAGTTGAGGGCGATCTGCCCGCCCGGTCGCACGACGCGGATGGCCTCGGCGACGAGGGCAAGGGCGTCATCGCGCTCGCAGTGCTGCAGGGTGATGTAGCTGAAGGCCACGTCGGCCGAGTCGTCGGGGATGTCGAGCGAGCGCCCGTCCGCCACCTCGATCGTGTGCAGGCGCTCGACCCGACCGAAGCGGGCGACGGCCTCACGGCAACGCTCGAGGAACCCGGCGTCGAGGTCGCACGCGTAGACGGTGCCGAAGCGGCGGGTGAAGGCGCAGGTCATGCGCCCGATGCCACAGCCGATCTCGACGAACGAGCGCCGGTCGTCGTGGTCGCTCTCCAGGCCGAACTTCTGCAGGTAGACGGGCACCTCGTTGTCGCCGGTGGCGACGAACTCGGCGAGCGTCAACGTGTGGCCGGTCTCGTTGTTGAACACCCACCCGGTCGCCTGGACGACCTCGTCGGCGCTGGCCTGCTGCTCGGTGACGCGGCCGGCGACCTTCCACGGGATCAGCTGCGGTCGGCGGCGCACCCGGAGAGTGTGCCAGACCATTCCTGGCAGACTTGGGGGGATGAGCTTGACGACGGACCGTGCACTGTGGGAATCGATCGTGGACTCCGATGCGGAGGTCCCACCCGGGCGCACGGCCGCTGAGCTGCTCCCCGCACTGCTCGATCTGCTCGGGGAGAACGACCCGTTCCTCCGTGACGAGGTCGGGTACGGGGTGCTCGCCCGCTGGGTCGTGCAGGACCAGCTGCTCGGCGCCGACGACCTGCGCTACGCCGTCGAGCGGCTCGTGCCGGACCTGCGCATCGGGCTCGACGACAGTGATGCCGAGGACGCCGCCGCCGACGCCGTGGTGCGGCGTTCGTACTCGGCGCTCGCCCTCGCCATCCTCGCCTATCGCGACGTGGAGGACCACTTCCTTCCCGCGGACGAGGTCCACTGGCTGCTCGACGCGGCGATCAACTACCTGCTCGACGAGACGGACCGTCGCGGCCACGTCCCGGAGCTCGGCTGGATCAACGCCACCGCCCACGCCGCCGACCTGTTGAAGTTCCTCGTGCGCAACCCGCTGACCGACGAGTCGGACCACCGGCGCGTGCTCACCGCACTGCAGGAGCTGCTCACCCGGCCCGAGGGACCAGTGTTCGTCGACGACGAGGAGGACCGCCTCGTGCTCGTCGTGGTCGACGTGATCGGCCGCGAGACGATCAGCGACGACGAGCTGTGTGACTGGATGGACGCCTTCGGATCGTGGCTGGCCGGTCAGGGGGGCGCCTTCGACCCGGCGTCGCGCGCCGCCGCGGTCAACCTCAAGCGGTTCGTCCGCACGCTCCACCTCGCCCTGTGCTCGCGTGCGCACCGCCGCGAGCTGAAGTTCGACAAGCCGGAGATCACCGCCCTCGACATCGCCCGCCGCTTCGCCGCGGGCCCAATCTGACCGCCGACATTCCTTGTCGTCTGGGGATCGCTGAGCGATCCTCAGCGTCGTCAGAACCGGGCGGTCACACCGTCTTGACGATGAGGACGTCGCAGGGGGCGTGGTGGGCGACGTCGCTGGCGACGGCGCCCAGCACTCGCTTCACGCCCTGCATGCGGCGGTTGCCGACGACGATGACGTCGGCGTGGGTCCGCGCGGCCTCGTCGATCAGCACGTCGCCGGGCTTGCCGTCGATGGCGGCCGAGGTGGACTTGATCCCCTGCGCCCGGTAGGCCGCCGCCTGCTGCTCGGCGATCTGCTCGGCGGTCGTCAGGTTGGAGATGGTGAAGGAGTCGGAGCCGACCTGGATGGTCGAGGCGTTGCGCCCCGAGTAGGCGCACACGACGTGCACCGACCCGCCCGATTTCAACGCCATCTCACCAGCCCTCGTCGCGGCGACGGACGCCGTCTCCGACCCGTCGATGCCGACCACGAACTTCATGGCAACCCCCATTAGCCGAACCGGCCGCGAGTGTACGCGGCGCCGGCAGTGTCAGCGACGCTCGGGGAGCGGGGCGGCGTAGTCGCTGGCGGTGTCGAGGCCGAACGCCGTGTGCAGCGTGCGTGCCGCCCGCTCGAGGTCGGCGCTGGCGACGACGACGGAGATGCGGATCGTCGACGTGGAGATCATCTCGATGTTGACGCCCTCGTCGGCGAGCGTGCGGAACATCTTGGCGGCGATCCCCGGCGACGACTTCATGCCGGCACCGACGACGGACACCTTGGCGATGTCGCTGTCGTGCGTGACGCCGCTGGCACCGATCTCCTCGGCCACGCGGCTGACGATGTCCTCGGCGACGCCCATGTCGGCCGACGGCATCGTGAAGCTGATGTCCGTCTTGCCCTCGATCGACGTGTTCTGGACGATCATGTCGACGTTGACGTTGGCGTCGGCGAGCGGTTCGAACAGCGACGCCGACACGCCGGGGCGGTCGGGCACGCCGAGCACGGTGACCTTCGACTCGCTGGAGTCGGTGACGACGCCGGAGATGATCGGGTCTTCCATCGGAACCTCCCTGGGGCTGTCGGTGTCCGGCGCGTCGGTGATCCACGTGCCCTGCTCCCACGTGAACGCCGAGCGCACGTGCAGCGGCACACCGTGGTTGCGGGCGAACTCGACCGAGCGCAGGGCGAGCACCTTGGAGCCGGCGCCGGCCATCTCCAGCATCTCGTCGAAGCTGACACGTGGCAGCTTGCGGGCGCGGGGCACGATGCGCGGGTCGGCGGTGAACACGCCGGTGACGTCGGTGTAGATCTCGCACGCCTCGGCACCGAGCGCCTTGGCGAGCGCCGACGCCGTGAGGTCCGATGCGCCGCGGCCCATCGTCGTGATCTCCCGCTCGGTGCTGACACCTTGGAAGCCGGCGACGACGGCCACCTTGCCGCCGGCGAGGGCGTCACGAACGCGGTCGCCCTTGACCTCGATGATCTTGGCTTTGCCATGGACCGTGTCGGTGATGATGCCGACCTGGCTGCCGGTGAAGCTGACGGCGGGGATGCCGAGGTCGGTCAGGGCCATCGTCAGCAGGGCGGCCGACACCCGCTCGCCGGTGGTCAGCAGCATGTCCATCTCCCGCCCCGGGCGGGTGGTCGAGACCTGGGCGGCGAGGGCGATCAGGTTGTCCGTGGCCTTGCCCATCGCCGACACGACGACCACGACGTCGTGGCCATGACGCTTGGTGATCTGCACGTTCTCGGCGACGGCTCGCATGCGGTCCGGGTCGGCGACGGACGTGCCGCCGTACTTCTGGACGATGATGGCCACGGGGGCGCGAGCCTACCGGTGGGTCACCCAGGGCTCTCTGACGACTTGGTGACGTGTTGCACGACCTCGAAGCCGAGCAGGTGGGCACCGGTCGACACCGGCTTGCCGTCGGAGGACTCGGCGCGGGCATGGCCGTGCTGGAACGCCGGGCTGTTGACCCACGCCTGGAACGACTCCTCGCTGTCCCAGCGGGTGTAGACGAAGTAGCGCTCCTCGCCCTCGACCGGCCGCAACAGCTGGAACTCCTCGAACCCGGGCATCTGCTCGACGCTGCGGGCGCGGGCGGCGAAGCGCGCCTCCAGCTCCGGTCCGGCGCCCGGTGGCACGGCAATCGCATTGATCTTGACGACACTCATGCCAGCATCCTGGCAGTGCCGGACTGGATCCTCCACGTCGACCTCGACCAGTTCCTCGCCGCCGTCGAGGTGCTCCGGCGTCCCGAACTCGCCGGGCGCCCGGTCGTCGTCGGTGGCGACGGCAACCCGCGCCGGCCGCGGCAGGTGGTGGCGACGGCGTCGTACGAGGCGCGGGCGTTCGGCGTGCGCTCGGGCATGCCGCTCGTGACCGCCGCTCGGCGGTGTCCCGACGCCGTGTTCCTGCCGTCGGACAAGCCGGCGTACGAAGCGGCGTCACGCGAGGTGATGGCGACGGTGCGAGGGATGGGCGTGCCCGTCGAGGAGCTGGGTTGGGACGAGGCGTTCGTCGGTGTCGAGCACGGACGATCCGGAGGCGTTCGCCGTCGAGCTGAAGGTGCGGGTGCTCGCCGAGACCGGCCTGTCGTGCGCCGTGGGGATCGGCGAGTCCAAGCTGCAGGCCAAGACGGCGACCGGCTTCGCCAAACCCGGTGGCGTGGCCCGGCTGACCCGGCGGGAGTGGATCCCGACGATGGGTGCCCGGCCGGTGACGGCGATCTGGGGCATCGGCCCGCGCATCGCGCTGCGCCTGGGCGCGCTCGGCATCGAGACCGTGGAGCAGCTGGCGCGCGCCGACCATGACGTGCTGGCGAAGGCCTTCGGGCCGACGATCGGACCCTCGCTCCGCGTGCTCGGCCTCGGTGGCGACGACGCAGCAGTGCACGACGAGCTCGTCGTCGCCAAGGGCCGCAGCCGCGAGGAGACGTTCACCCGCGACTTGACCGATGGCGACGAGATCAGGGCGCAGGTCGCCCGCCTGGCGCGCGAGGTCACCGAGTCGGTCGTCGCCGAGGGCAGGCGCGTCACGCACGTGTCGGTCAAGGTGCGCACGGCGACGTTCTTCACGCGCACGAAGATCAGCAAGCTCGCCGAGCCGACGACCGACACCGAGGTGGTCGTGCGCGGCGCCCACGCCGTGCTCGAACGGTTCCAGCTCGACCGGCCGGTGCGCCTGCTCGGCGTGCGCGTCGTGCTCGAGGCGGATCCGGATTCCTTGTCGTCTGGGGATCGCTGAGCGATCCTCACCGTCGTCAGAACGCGGCATCATGGCGGGGATGGCCAATGCCCGATCCGTCGTCGTCGCCGGCCGCACGGCGCCGCGGGGCGCCTACCCACACCTGCGAGTGGCCGGCGATCTGGTGTACGTGTCGGGGACCAGCTCGCGGCGACCCGACGGCACGATCGACGGGGCGACGGTCGACGCCAAGGGTGATGTCACGCTGGACATCCGGGTGCAGACACGAGCGGTGCTCGACAACATCGCCGCCCTGCTCGCCGAGGTCGAGTTGTCGCTCGCCGACCTCGTCGACATCACGTCGTTCCTCGTGACGATGGACGACTTCGACGGGTACAACGAGGTCTACGGGGAGTACTTCGCCGCCGAGTCCGGACCGGCGCGCACGACCGTCGCCGTCGCCGCCCTGCCGCACCCGCACCTGGCGATCGAGATCAAGGCGATCGCCCAACGGAGGGAATCGTGATGCAACCCATCGACCTGTTCGGGTGGATCGACGAGCACCGCGAGCAGCTGCAACCGCCGGTCGGCAACGCCCAGATCTGGGACGAGGGTGACTTCATCGTCACCATCGTCGGCGGGCCCAACCAGCGCACCGACTTCCACGACGACCCGTGCGACGAGTTCTTCTACCAACTGCGCGGCGACATGGTCCTGCGTGTGTGGGACGACGGTGCGTCACGAGACATCCCGATCCGCGAGGGCCAGGTGTTCATGCTGCCCGCCCACGTGCGCCACTCGCCGCAGCGGCCGGTCCCGGGCTCGCTCGGTCTCGTCATCGAGCGACCGCGGCCGGAGGGCGAACCCGATGGCTTCGAGTGGTACTGCCCGCAGTGCCGTTCGCTCGTGCACCGCAGCGAGTTCCAACTGGTGAGCCTCGTCGACGACCTGCCGAAGGCGTTCTCCGCGTTCTACGACGACGACGAGGCGCGCACCTGCCCGGCTGCGGTTGGGTCCACCCGGCCAGGGGCACTGCCGGACCCGCCGCTATGACTGCGTTCCCCGGCCACGCAGGCCGTTGCTGGCCGCTCGCTCGCTGGCGCTCACTCGCTCGCATCGGCGACATGGCTCGCGTACGGTGATCGTCGACCTGCACACCCACTTCTTCCCGGAGACGTGGCCCGACCTGAACGACCGCTTCGGCGGGTCGGACTGGCCGTGGATGCGGCGCGACGGTCCGGACACCGCGACGGTCATGCTCGGCGACCGTGAGTTCCGCGCCGTGACGTCGGCGTGCTGGGACGCCCCAGTGCGCCTCGCTGACATGGACCGCGATGGCGTCGACATCCAGGTCGTCTCGGCGACGCCCGTGCTGTTCGCCTACGGCCGCCCGGCGGAGCAGGCGATGGAGTGTGCCCGCATCTTCAACGACGCCCTGCTCGAGCTGTGCGCGGCGGGGGAGGGCCGGCTGGTGCCGATCGGGCAGGTGCCGTTGCAGGACACCGATCTGGCGTGCCGTGAGCTGGAGCGCTGCCTCGAGGCGGGCATGAAGGGGGTGCAGATCGGCAATCACGTCGGCGATCGCGACCTCGACGACGACGGACTCGTCACGTTCCTCGCTCATTGCGCCTCACTCGGCGCGCCAGTGTTCGTGCACCCGTGGGACATGTTCGGCGGGTGCCGGCTGGAGGACTGGATGCTCGCCTGGACGGTGGCGATGCCGGCGGAGACGCAGCTGTCGCTCAACCGGATGATCCTCGGTGGCGCCTTCGACCGGTTGCCGTCCGACCTGCGCATCTGCTTCGCCCATGGCGGTGGGTCGTTCACGTTCCTGCTCGGGCGGCTGGAGAACGCGTGGCACCGGCGAGACGCCGTCCGCGGCCGCTCGACGGCCCCGCCGAGCGAGTACCTCGACCGCTTCGAGGTCGACTCGGCGGTCTACGACGAGCGGGCGCTGCGCTACCTCGTCGACGTGATGGGGCCGGCGTCGGTGCTGCTCGGCTCCGACTACCCGTTCCCGCTGGGCGAGGAGCACGTCGGTCAGACCATTCGCGGGTGCGGCTTCGACGTCGACGTCGAGCGCCGCCTGCTCGGCGACAACGCCGTCGAGTTCATCGGGATCGGCGCTGATGGCTGACGTCGGCATCGCCGGCGCCGGCCTGGCCGGTCCGCTGCTGGCCGTGTTCCTGTCGCGGCGCGGCCACGACGTCACGCTCTACGAGCGCCGGCCCGACCCGCGCTCGGCCGGCGCGGCGGGGCGCTCGATCAACCTGGCCCTCTCGGCGCGGGGGATCGACGCCCTCGAGCGCGTGGGGCTCGCCGACGAGGTGCTCGCCCACGGCTTGGCGATGCGCGGCCGCATGGTCCACGACCGTGACGGCGAGCTGGCGTTCCAGGCGTACAGCGCGGACGGGTCCAAGGCGATCCACTCGATCTCCCGCCACGGACTCAATGCGGTGCTGCTCGACGCCGCGGAGAAGGAGCCGGGGGTGGTCGTGCACTTCGAGGAGCGTGCGGTCAGTGTCGTCGCCGACACAGGTGAGCTGACGATGGAGGGCGTCGACGGCCGCCGCTCGGCGGTCCACGACGTGGTGATCGGCGCCGACGGCGCATACAGCGCGCTGCGCGACGCGATCGTGCGCAGCGAGCGCGCCGACTACCGCCAGGAGCACCTGCCGTGGGGGTACAAGGAGCTGACCATCGCACCCGATGCGTCGGGCGACTTCGCCTTCGACCCCGGCGCCTTGCACATCTGGCCGCGGGGGACTCGATGATGATCGCCCTACCCAACCGCGACCACAGCTTCACGGCCACGCTGTTCTGGCCGTTCGACGGGCCGGTGGGGTTCGGCGGCCTCGACGATGCCGCGGCCATCCGGGCCCGCTTCGACCGCGACTATCCCGACGCCACCGAGCTGTTCGACGACCTCGCCGGCGAGTTCGCCCGCAACCCGGTCGGCTCGCTGGTCACGGTGCGCGTGTGGCCGTGGGTGCGGGGGAGGCTGGCGCTGCTCGGTGATGCCGCCCACGCCATCGTCCCCTTCTTCGGCCAGGGGATGAACTGCGCCTTCGAGGATGTCGTCGAGCTCGACCGCTGCCTCGCCGAGTCCGCCGACGAGTGGGGGAAGGCGATGGCCATGTATGCCGAGCGGCGCAAGCCGAACGCCGACGCCATCGCCGAGCTGGCGCTGGACAACTTCGTGGAGATGCGCGACAAGGTCGGCTCGCGCATGTTCCGGTTGGCCAAGCGTGTCGAGCACGCCGTCGAGCGCTGGGCGCCGGAGCACTTCGAGTCGCTGTACGAGTTGGTCAGCTTCACGACCGTGCCGTACGCCGAGGCGCGGCGGCGGGCCGGGATCCGAGTGCGGCGGGGGTCGCGATGACCGAGCACCACGGCGGTGCGGCCGACGCCCACCGCGACCTGCGCGGCCGGCTGAGCTACGCCGAGTACCTCGGCCTCGACGACGTCCTCGGCGCCCAGCACCCGCGCACCGACGCCCACGACGAGTTGCTGTTCATCGTCCAGCACCAGGCGACCGAGCTGTGGGTCAAGCTGATGCTGCACGAGTTGCACACCGTCGCCCGCCTCGTCGATGCCGACGAGCTGGGCCCGGCGTTCAAGAGCATGGCCAGGGTCGAGCGGGTGCTCGACGGGCTGATCTCGTCGTGGGACGTGCTGACGACGATGACGCCGGCCGACTACCTGTCATTCCGCGCCGCCCTCGACACGTCGAGCGGGTTCCAGTCGTCGCAGTTCCGCGAGCTGGAGTTCGTCCTCGGCAACCGCGACGCCGTGTACCTCGAACCGTTCCGCCACGACCCCGAGCGCTTCGCCCGCCTCGAGGTGGCGCTGCACGAGCCGTCGCTGTACGACCGCGTCGTCCGCCTGCTCCACCGGCGCGGGTTGCCGGTCGATCCGTCGGTGGTCGAGCGCGACTGGTCGGTCAGCTACCAGGCGCATCGCAGCGTCGTCGACGCCTGGCTCGTCGTGTACCGCGAGCCGGAGACGCACTGGGACCTCTACGAGCTGGGCGAGGACCTGCTCGACCTGGAGGACGCCATGCGCCAGTGGCGGCTGCGCCACGTGACGACGGTCGAGCGGATCATCGGGTTGAAGATCGGGACGGGCGGCACGGCCGGCGTGCCGTACCTGCGCGAGCGGTTGCAGCTGGTGTTGTTCCCGGAGCTGTGGACCGTGCGGACCGAGCTGTAGGTGGACGACGAGGAGCTGCTCGGACCGGCTGGTGCGGCGCTGGCCGCCGAGCTGGAAGCCGCCGACCCGGTGCCGTCGCGTCGTGACCTGTTCCTCGTGCCCGACGGTGTCGCCTACCTCGCCGGCAACTCGTTGGGGTTGCAACCACGTGCCGCCCGCGAAGCGGTCGACGACGTGCTCGACGCGTGGGCGACGCGTGGTGTCGAGGGCCACGAGCACGGGGCGCATCCCTGGATGCCGTACCACGAGACGATGCGTGAGACCGTCGCCGCGCTGGTCGGCGCACAGCCCGGCGAGGCCGTGGTGATGAACAGCCTGACGGTCAACCTGCACCTGATGCTGGGCAGCTTCTATCGACCGAGCGCCGACCGGTCTCGGATCGTCATCGAGGCCGACGTGTTCCCATCCGACCGCTATGCCGTGATGGGCATCGCTCGCGCCCACGGGCTCGAACCAGTCGTCCTGCCGGCAGACGAGGTGATCGGGTTCCTCGATCGTGAGGGCGGCTCGGTCGCCGTCGTCGTGCTCAGCGCCATCGACTTCCGCACCGGCGAGCTGCTCGACATCCCTGGCATCACGGCGGCGGCGCACCGCGCTGGCGCACTGATGGGGTGGGATCTCGCCCACGCCGCGGGGAACGTGCCGCTGCACCTGCACGAGTGGGACGTCGACTTCGCCGTGTGGTGTCACTACAAGTACGTCAACGCCGGACCCGGTGCGGTCGGCGGTTGCTTCGTGCACGAGCGCCACGGCACCGATCCGTCGGTGTTGCGCCCCGGAGGGTGGTGGGGCCACGACCCGGCTTCACGCTTCGCCATGCCGTTCGACTTCGTGCCGGTCGACGGCGTCGAGGGATGGCAGGTCTCCAACCCGCCGATCCTGGCGATGGCCCCGGTGCGCGTGTCGCTGGACCTGTTCGCCGAGGTGGGGATGGAGGCACTGCGCGAGCGCAGCGTGCGCCTGACCGGCTTCCTCGAGCGGCTGCTCGACGTCGTCGCATCCCGCCGTCCCGTCGAGCTGATCACGCCGCGTGATCCGGCGCGGCGCGGCGCCCAGCTCAGCGTGCGCGTCGACGACGCGGCCGCGGTCACCGCCGCGTTGTTCGACCGGTTCAGCGTCCGCGCCGACGACCGTCCGCCCAACGTCATCCGGCTCGCCCCGGCCCCGCTCTACAACACCTACGACGACTGCTGGCGCGCCGCCTCGGCCCTCATCCGAGTGCTGGACGTGCGGACGCCGGTCGCTGAACACTCGGATGCACCGCAACACTCGGATGGTTAGAGCAGGTCGATGAAGCTGGCCTGTCTCACGTAGCCCTCGTTGGTGAACTCGGTCAGCTCGACCGCGCGCGCGAGGACCGGTTCCAGCCACGTGGCGCCGCGGCGGTAGGACGTCGGCGGGATCGGGTCGAACGGGCACTCGGCGATCTCCAGCTCGGCGAAGCGCTTGCCCAGCTCGTCGAGGCGCCGCTGCGTGAACCCGGTCCCGACGCCGCCGGCGAACGCCAGCTTGCCGTCGACCCAGCGCCCGACGAGCAGGGCGCCGAAGCTCCCCGTGCGCAAGCCCGCCCCCGGCGTGTAGCCGCCGATGACGACCTCGGCCCGCCGGCGATGCTTCACCTTGCGCCAGTCCTTCGAGCGGGCACCCGGCCGGTACGACGTGCCCAGCCGCTTGGCCATCACGCCCTCGAGATCCTGCGCCTCGGTGAGGTCGAGCAGCGCCTGGCCGTCGCCGATGCGGTGCGCTGGCACCGCCCAGTTGGATCCCGTCTCGAGCACGCCGCTGAGCAGCCGCCGGCGGTCCTCGTACGGCAGGGAGATCGTGTCGTGGTCGTCGATCGACAGCACGTCGAAGGCGTAGAACGCCGCCTCCCGCTTGTCGATGGCGTGACGCTGGATCAGCTCGAACCGTGGCCGGCCCACGTCGTCGAGCACGACGAGCTCGCCGTCGAGCACGACCCGCCGCACCCCGATCGCCCCTGCGAGCGCCTGCATCTCCGGGTACTTGGCGGTCACGTCGATGAGGTTCGAGCTCTGCAGGCGCACCCGGCCACCCTCGACGAAGGCGAGCGTGCGGTAGCCGTCCCACTTCACCTCGTACGCCCAGCTGGCGTCCTCGGTCGGCAGTGTCCCGAGCGCCGCCTTCATCGGCGACACGGGGAACGACAGCGTCACGGCGGCGACGTCGGCACCCGGCTGGTGACGACCCCGTCGGCCTCCAGGGCGTCGATCGTCGCCTCGTCGTAGCCGAGCAGCTCGGCCAGCACCTCGCGGTTGTCCTCACCGCGGTAGCGCGCCGGGCCGCGTGCGGCGGCGTCGGCATCGCTGAAGTGCCAGGGCGGGTTGGGGACGCGGATCGTGCCGTCACCGCGATCGGACACCTCGACGATGGCACCCCGCTGGCGGGCCCAGTCGGTCTCCGCCAGCTCCCGCGCCGTGCGCAGCACGCCCGCCGCCAGCTGGTGGTGGCTGAACTGCTCCTCGAACGTCGCCGCGTCGGGGATCGAGCGCGCCGCGTCGAGCAGCTCGGCGCGCAGGGCTTCGAAGTTCGCTTGCCGCGCGGCCACGTCGAGGAAGCGGGGATCGGCGGCGAGGTGCTCCAACTTCAGGGCGCGCAGGAACAGCTCGAACGTGCCGCGCTCGGCCGGGTGGCCGCTGACGACGATCGCGTCGCCGTCGGCGACCTCGAACACGAGGTAGTCGGCGGGGGCGAAGCTGCGGATGACGCCCTCGCCCACCTCGCCGTCCCACAGCTGGTCGTGGAGGTGCTCGTTGACGTAGAGCATCGTCTCGGCCATCGACACGTCGATCCACTGACCGCGCCCGGTGCGCTCGCGCTGGTACAGGGCGGCGAGCAGGGCGATCGCCACCTCCAGCGCGGTGTACACGTCGGCATGGCTCGCCGGATCGTTGGCGTAGACCGCGCCACGGGCGTCGCCCTGCGCCTTGGTCAGGCCGCTCTCGGCGCCGACGACCGGCGCGTACGCCCGCCGGTGCGCCCACGGCCCGGTGGCGCCGTACCCGGTGATCGAGGCGTAGACGAGCCGCGGGTGGCGTTCCAGCAACGCGGCCTGGCCGAGGCCGAGCCGCTCCATCACGCCGGCGCGGTAGTTCTCGATGAGCACGTCGCAGTGTCCGGCCAGGTCGGCGGCCAGCTGCACGCCACGTGGTTTCGACAGGTCGATGCTGACGTTGCGCTTGCCGGCGTTCTGCTGCACGAAGTACGTCGCCAGCCCGTTGACGCGCGGGTTGGAGAACCGGGTCAGGTCACCGGCCGGCGGCTCCACCTTGATGACGTCGGCGCCGAGATCGGCGAGCATCCGCGTGCAGTGCGGCCCGGCGAGCACGCGGGTGAAGTCGAGGACACGAACGCCATCAAGAGGTCCAGACACGGAGCAGACGGTACGTCAGCAGCGGGGCCCCCGCCGCAGTGAGCTCCTGGCCGACTCTGAGCTACTAGACCGCGATGCCGGTGATCTCGTCGACGACGAGGGGCGGGCGGCTCACGCGCGGCGGCCGGCCCCGCGGCCGCTTCTCGGCCACGCGCCCGTCGATCAGCATCTCGCCGCCCCACACGCCGTAGGGCTCCTCACGCTCGAGCGCTCGGGCGAGGCAGGCCGTGCGGACGTTGCAGATCGAGCAGATCGCCCGTGCCCTGGCGAGCTCGATCAGGTCGTCGGAGAAGAACAGGTGGGTCAACGAGCCACGCTGGTCGCGGCAACGGGCCTGCCGGTCGATCTCCACGTCGACGGCATTGCGCGGCGTGACGGCCGGGAGGCGGCACGCCCCCGCCTCCGGCCGATCAGCGCTGGACGGCCCGTCCCCGTCCGACCTCCCGCCGGGCCCGCCCGCCCTGCGGGTCGTGCACAACTCCGAGGCGTAGGCCCGCAGGTAGGTGAACGGCATGTAGCCAGTTCCACCGTCACCCCAGGTCCGCCACTCGTTGTGGACGATGAAGTAGCCCCCGCCCGGGAAGGCATCGTGACGGCCGTAGCCGACGATCACCACGGCGTGGCCGTTGAGCAGTCCGGCACCCTTGCGGTCCGGCGGGAGCACCTCGATGGCGTCGATGCCGAGGATCTCCGTCGTCGCCGCGGACACCTCGCTCGGCCACCAGCCGAAGAAGCCGACGGCCTGTCCGGCGTCGAGGGCGGCGGTCACCCGCTCCAGCTGGTCGTGGTCGGCGCCGTGCCGGCTGTCGAACGACTTGATCGTGTCCAACTCGATGTCGTCGCCTGCCCGGGATGCGAACGAGCGCAGCTCGTCGATGACCTGCTGCCAGCCGGCAGCTCCGTCGCCCCGATGGTGGGTCGCCCAGGCCGCACGCATGTCCACGACGGGCGCAGCCGGCGGTGCGGCCGCGAACGGCCGCACCGCCAGCGGGTACGGGTCGACATGCCCGCGAGTGCCGGCCCGTTCCCCAGGTCCGCCCCGCCCTGGTCCTCCCGTCGTGGAGCTGTACGCCACGGCTGCCATCCTGCTCACGGCACTTCCGGGTGTGTTCAGACCGTGTTCGGATGCCTGCGGACTGCAAGGAGCCTTCACTCGGCCACGCTCGCTGCCCGCCAGGGTGCCCGCCACGCCGGGGCTTCCCATGGCTCGGTCACGTAGATGCGCTCGCGCCGGACACGGTCGCCGTCGAACTCGAGCAGGCCCACGCCCATCATCCACGGTCCGCCGTCGTAGCTCGCCGAGACCTCCCTGACCCACACGTCGCCGGAGCCGCTCACGCGCCGCACGCGGAACTCGACCGGCACCGGGTACTGCTCACGCCACGCCCGGAAGTTGGCCACCCCCTCGAACCTCTCACCCGACTGGGGGAACTCCAGGACGGCATCGTCGTGGTACAGCTCGTGGGAGCGCTCGGGGTCGTCGATGTGCTCCCACTGGCGCAGGATGGCGGCGCGCCGGGCCGCATCGGTCGTGTCCATCCGCCCAGCGTGCGCCGATGCCGGTGCCGGCGCATGGAGGCCAGCCGGTGAACTCGTGGAGAACTGGGCGCGACGTATCTGGGCGCGTTGTCGAGTCGCGATGGTGCCGGCCACGATCTCGGTTCGCACGCACTCGACAGCCCAGGATTCGTAGCGTCGCTGATCAGTCCGGGAACGGGGCCGGGTCGACGTCGAGGTCGGCGAGGCGGGCGCAGTACGAGCGGTAGGCGCGGCGGGACTCACCGTGGCGGCGCTGAGCCGAGAGCGACCGGATCAGGCCGAGGTGGGCGGCTTCGTCGTACGGGTCGACATCGAGGATGCGCAGGCGGTGGCGTACGGCCTCGGCGGGGTCACCGTGCTCGTCGGCGATCGCGGCGAGCGATGCGGCGGCCTCGACGAACGTGTGGCGGGCGAGCTCGCGCAACCCGGCGGTCCAGTCGGCGTACGGGTCGTCGGCGCAGAACTCCCCGAGGTACCGCGCCGTCGCCTGCGTGAGCAGCGCCTCGGCCTTGGCTTCTTCGCCCGCTCCCAGCAGCTGGCGGGCCTCGGCCGTCTCGCGCAGGAACAGCTCGACGTCGACGTCGACGTGCTCCCGCACGAGCCACACGGTGTCGTGGTCGGCGGCGACGTAGTGATCCGGCGGCCACGACTTCCGCGGGTCGAGCGTGCTGCGGATCGTGCTCAGCAGCACGGAGAGCCGGCGTGCCGAGCGATCCGGCTCGTCGGGCCACAGCAGCGTCGCCGCCTCGTCGCGCACGACGGGCGCGCCGCGCCGCGCGACGAGCAGCTTGAGCAGGTCCCGCGCCTTGCGCGACCCCCAGTCGCCGACGTCGATCGGTGTCCCGTCCCTGCTCACCCGGAACCCGCCGAGCGTGGTGATGGCGATCGGCAGCCCGGTCGCCCTCGCCCGCCGGGCGTCGGCCAGCGAGCCGAGCGCGCCGGCGTCGAACAGTCGTTGCTCCGCTTCGGCGACGAGGTGGTCGCGGGTGGGGCCGGTGGTGGTCTCGGCGATGAGCAGGGCGGCGCGGGCCTCGCCGATCGGACTGCCGAGGTCCTGCCACATCCTCCTGGCCTCCTCGGCGATCGTCGCCGATGCGGGCGTCTCCGCGGCCGCCTGGAGCAGCAGCGCCTCGGCGACAGCCGGGCGATCCTGGTGGGCCTGCCCGACGCGCACCGCCTCGGCGGCTCGGGAGATGGCCTCGTCGCGGCGTCCCCGGCGCAGGGCGACCCATCCTGCGGCGGCGAGGGCGTGGGGCATCGTCACCGCCGTGCTCGAGACGACGGCGCGCTCGGCCGCCTCGGCGGCAGCCGTCGGGTCGTCGGCGACGAGTGCCTTGGCGAGCCCGATCAGCGTCGGCACGAGGCCCTGCACGTTGCCGCGGCGCTCGGCCAGCTCGAGCGCCTGGCGGTAGAGGGCGATCGCCTCGGTGCGCTGGCCGCGCAACAGCTGGACGTCGCCGAGTTGAGAGAGGGCGTAGGCCACGTCGTCCGAGCCCAATCGCTCCCAGAGCTGCTGAGCCCGGTGCAGGTCGCGGAGGGCGTCGTCGAGGCGACCCATGCGCAGGTAGTTCTCGCCGCGGTTGTAGTGGGCGAGACCGACGAACGCCTCCGATCCGATCAGCTCGGCGATCTCGATCGCCCGGTCGAGCTCGCTGATCGCCTGCTGGTAGTTGCCCTCCTCGCCGTGGTGGCTGCCGCGGTTCGTGTGGATCCGCACGAGCTGGAGGACGTCGCCTGCGCGCTCGGCGTGGTAGAGGGCGCGGCGGTACTCCTCGGCGTTGGCCCGCCGGTCGCCCTGGATCGCCGCCACCATCGCCTTGGTCGTGTGGAGCGTCGCCAGGGCGGCGTCGTCGCCGGACTCGTCGGCGGCGACGGCGGCGCGGTCGAGCAACGACTGGCACCCGTCGATGTCGGCACGGATCCACCTGATGGCCGCCCGCCACGCCATCAGCTGCGCCTCTTCCGAGAGGTCGCCGCCGTCGACTC
>CAWGJK010000005.1:0-99853 GCA_963822875.1 uncultured Acidimicrobiia bacterium
GGCAACCGCGGGAACTTGGGGTCGGCGAAGTTGTCGAGGAAGGATTGGACGCCTTCGGCGAAGTCGGGACGGTTGAAGCTCTCGACCATCAGCTCGATCGCCTGGCGCTCGGGCGGCGCCGAGGCCGGCGTGCAGCTCGGTGTACACCTGGCGCTTCATCACCGCCATCGACGACGGCGACGACGAACGGGCGAGCTGGCGCACATAGTCGTGCGCGGCCGGCAGCACCTCGTCGGCGGCAGCGCCCGGTTCACCAGGCCGATGCGCTCGGCCTCGTCACCGCGCACGCCTTGCCCGGGGCGGAAGAGCAGGTCGAGGGCGTGCGCCGGCCCGACGAGGCGGCCGAGCAGCCACGACAGCCCCCACTGGGCGACCAGACCGCGCTGGGCGAACGACGTCGTCAGCACCGTCGCCTCGTTCATGAACCGCAGGTCGCACGACAGCACGATCGGCACACCCATCCCGGCGACCGGCCCGTTGATCGCCGCGATCACCGGCTTGGGCACCGACATCAGATACGTGTACGTGCCGCGGAGATCGTTGCCCCACGAGTCCTCGCCTGGCTTGCCGACGCTCGACGAGCGTGTGGCTGCGCCGGCATCAGACGACCCGCCGCCGGCACCGGAGATCGTCGTCAGGTCGTTCATGTCGGCACCGGCGCAGAACCCCTTGCCCGCCCCGGTGAGGACGATGCCGACCACCGCCGGATCGCGCTCGGCGCGGCCGACGGCATCGCGCACCTCATCGGCCATCACCCCCGTCCACGCGTTCACGCCTGCGGACGGTTCAGTGTGATCGTGGCGACGGGGTCGTCGACATCGAAGAGGATCTGCTCGTAGCCCATCCCTCGATCATGACCCACGGATAGCGTGACGACGGTGCCCGACCGAATCGAGATCAACGGCCTGATGGTCACGACCGTGGTCGGCGCCCTGCCTCACGAGCGGGAGATCGCCCAACCGTTGCGCGTCGACCTGTCCCTCGTCGTCGACCTGCACGACGCCGGCCGCAGCGACGAGCTGGGCGACACCGTGCACTACGGCGAGGTCACCGATCGCGTGGCCGCCGTCGTGCGCGAGAACAAAGACGTCCTGTTGGAGCGCCTCGCCGACCGCATCGCCGAGGTCGTCGTCGGCTTCGACCGCGTCGAGGCCGTCGACCTGACCGTGACCAAGCTGCGCCCGCCGATCGCCGAGCACGTCGAGACGACGTCGGTCAGCATCAGGCGGACGCGCGGCGAGTACGACGTCGCCCCGCGCTCGTCGCACCGGGCGATCGTCGCCCTCGGCTCCAACCTCGGCGACCGCGAGGGCTATCTGCGCGGGCGCTCGACGGGCTGGGTGACATCGTCGCCACGTCGCAGGTCTTCGAGACCGACCCGATCGGCGGCCCCGACGCCCAGGGTCCCTACCTCAACATGGTCGCCGTCGTCGACACGGCACTCGACCCGTTCGCCTTCGTCCGCCGGTGCCAGCGCATCGAGGCGGAGGCGCTGCGTCAGCGCACAGTCCGCTGGGGACCGCGCACGCTCGACGTCGACGTGCTGTTCTACGACGACGTGACGATCGACTCACCGGAGCTGACGATCCCGCACCCGCGGATCGGTGAGCGCCGCTTCGTCCTCGCCCCGCTCGCCGAGGTGGCGCCGGAGCGATGCCCGCTGGGATGGGACGACACCCTCCCGCCGGCGGCTGTGCACCCGCGCGGTCCGTTGCGCTAGCCGTGGGCGGCTCGTCGCTCGAACTGGCGGACCTTGGCGGGGTAGTGCGCCCGGCCGAACTCGGGCTGCTGGCGAACGACGATGTCCAGCAGCTCGTCGTGCTGCACCGTCTCCTTCCACGGCAGGGCGATGTACAGCGGCAGATCGAAGCGGCGCAGCGCATCGAGGTTGGTGTAGACCCGCTTCTGGTAGCGGTAGCGGTCCTCCCACGGCCACTCGGGCGGGGCGAAGCCGGTGCCGGGGTCGATGATGCAGCGGTGACGCAGGCCGTACCGATCGGCGTCGGCGAGGCGGGCGTCGAAGAACTCGACGATCACCTCGACCGGATCTCGTTGCACATGCACCATCTCGCGTGGGTTCGGGCCGGACAGGAACGGCACGACGACGGGCACGTCGAAGTCGGCGGCGACGCGCCACATCCCGTCGGACTGCATGCCGTCGGCGGCGTTGATCACGTTGGCGCCGGCCTGCAGGGCGCGGCGGACGACCTCCGGCCGCCAGCTGTCGATGCTGACATCGACGCCGAGCCCGGCGAGCGCCGGCACGATCGCCTCCAACCGCGCCCACTCCTCGTGCCAGTCGACGACAGCGGCGATGTCGGTCGAACCCTGTCCGCCGAGGTCGATGGCGTCGGCCCCGTCGGCGAGCAGCCGTCGCGCCCGCGCCAGCGCCGCCTCCGGCCCGTCGACGATGGAGTCGTCGTTGAGCGAGTCCGGGCTGGCGTTGACCACGCCGTACAGGAACACACCCTGGAAGCTGAGGGGCAGTGATCAGGACATTCGAGGTCGACGACTGCACCGCCGAGCGCGTTGCCGCGGCGAAAGCGGGGCGGACCGTGTCGGTGTGCATCCCGTGCTCGCGACGAGGTGGCGACGATCGGCTCGCTCGTGCGCACGATCCGCTCCACGCTCGTCGACCGCCACGGTGTTGTCGACGAGCTCGTCGTGCTCGACGACCGCAGCACCGACGACACCGCCCTCGTCGCCGAGCGCGCCGGGGCGACGGTCGTGCCGATCAGCGACGTCCACGACCGCTACGGCGTCGGTCACGGCAAGGGCAACGCGTTGTGGGCCACGCTCGCCGCCAGCACCGGTGACTTCGTCGTGTGGTGCGACGGCGACGTGACGAGCTTCCAGCCCGACTGGGTCGCCCACCTGCTGGCGCCACTGCTCGACGACGACACCGTCGCCCTCGTCAAGGCCCGCTACGAACGCCCGACCCACGCCGGTGGCGGTGGTCGCACCACCGAGCTCGTCGCCCGCCCGCTGCTGTCGCTGTACGTGCCCGACCTGACCGGCCTGCACCAGCCGCTGTCAGGCGAGTTCGCCGGCCGCCGCGACGTCCTCGAACAGCTGCCGTTCGTCGAGGGTTGGGGTGTCGAGATCGCCATGCTCATCGACCTCGCCCAGCGCTACGGCGCTGGGTCGATCGCTCAGGTCGACCTCGGCGTGCGCCGCCATCGTCACCGCTCGTTGCACGAGCTGTCGGTGCAGGCCGCCGAGGTCACCGCCGCGCTGCTGTCACGCGTGAAGGGGGCACCGCCGCTGCCGCCCGAGCCGTCGCTCACTCGTGCTGACGGTTCGGTGCTCCCGCTCAACCTCGCCGAGCGCCCCCCGCTGGCCTCGCTGCGCTAGATGCCCTCGGCCGCGCCGAGGCCCTCCTCGTCGACGGCCTGGCCGGCGCGCAGGCGGGCGAAGACCTCGGGTGGCTCTCGCCAGGGGTCGGGGAGCGTGCCCGCCTCGGCGTCGCGGATCGCCCGCCACACACGCTCCGACGTGCACGGCATGTCGAGGTGGCGCACGCCGAGGTGGGCGAGGGCGTCGATGACGGCGTTCTGCACGGCTGGCGTCGAGCCGATCGTCGCCGCCTCGCCGATGCCCTTGGCGCCGAGCGGGTTGAGCGGCGAGGGCGTCTCGGTCGAGCGCACGTCGAAGCTGGGCAGTTCGGCCGCCGTCGGGATGCCGTAGTCGGCGAGGTTCGCCGTCAGCGGGTTGCCGGCGTCGTCGTGGCGAACCTCCTCGTACAGCGCCTGGCCGATCCCGGCCGCGACGCCGCCGTGCTGCTGGCCCTCGACGAGGAGCGGGTTGATCACGGTGCCGCAATCGTCGACGGCCACGTGGCGCACGACGCGCACCTCGCCGGTGTCGAGGTCGACCTCGACGACGGCGATGTGGGCGCCGAAGGGGAACGTCGAATCGGCCTGCTCGAAGTCCTCCTCGGCGGCGAGGATGCCCGGCACCGCTCCGTCGCCGAGCACGCCAGGAGGCGCCTCGCCGGCGCGCCGAGCGAGCTCGGCCCACGTCAGGGCGTTGGCCGGAACGCCAGCGACGCCGACAGTGCCGGCATCGACGTCGACGACGATGTCGGCGGCATCGGCCTCGAGGAGGTGGGCGGCGAGGTGCTTGGCCCGCTCGACCAGCGTCTCGGTCGCCCGGTGGACGGCTGAACCGCCGAGCTGCAACGAGCGCGACCCGCCTGTCCCGCTGCCCCGCGGCACGAGGTCGGTGTCGCCGTCGACGAGCCGGATGCGGTCGATCGGGATGCCGGTCTGATCGTTGACGAGCATGGCGAAGGACGTCTGGTGGCCCTGGCCGTGCGCCGACGTGCCGGCGCGCACCGTGGCCGAGCCATCGTCGTGGACCTCGACGCCGGCGAACTCGCTGCTGCTGCCGCCGGCGGTGATCTCGACGTAGGCCGCGACGCCGATGCCGGTGGCGGTGCGGTCGCCGCGCGCTCGCTGCTCGGCCTGCTCGCGGCGCAGACCGTCGTAGCCGGCGACCTCGGCGGCGACATCGAGAGGCCGCGTGTAGTCGCCGCTGTCGTAGGTCAGCCCGGTGAGCGTGGCGAACGGGAAGGCGTCGTCGGCGATGAGGTTGCGGCGGCGCAGTTCGATCGGATCGATGCCCAGCTCGAGGGCGGCGTGGTCGACGAGCCGTTCGAGGAGGGCGGTCGCCTCGGGCCGGCCCGCCCCGCGGTAGGCGCCCATGGGCGTGGTGTTGGTGACGGCGACGACGACGTCGAACTGGATGGCCGGGAAGCGGTAGGTGCCGTTGGACATGCGCTTGGTCCCGGCCGGCAGGAAGGCACCGACGCCGGGATAGGCGCCGCCGTCGCCGACGAGGCGGACGCGCAGCCCGGTGAACGTGCCGTCCCGGCGGCAGCCGAGCTCGGCGTACTGGATCTGGCCTCGGGAGTGGGGGAGCGAGACGAGGTCATCGGTGCGCGCGGATGTCCACGTGACCGGACGCCCGAGGTGGCGCGCCGCCGCGGCGACCGCCGAGTACTCGACGCAGATCCCCGGCTTGCCACCGAACGCGCCACCGACACGCGGGGCGATCACGTGCACCGCGTCGGCGTCGATGCCGAGCGCCCTGCCGAGCTGGCCGGGCAGGGCGTGGGGCATCTGGTTGGAGGCGTAGAACGTCAGCCGGTCGTCGCCCGGAATCGCCGCGCAGGCGTTGGGCTCCATCGACACGACGGCCATGCGCTGGTTGACGTAGCGGCCGCGGACGACGACGTCGCTGATGGCGTCGAGGTCGAGCGACTCGGCGTCGGTCATCACGAGCGCCTGGTTGCTGCCGTGCTGGGGGAAGATCGCCGCGGCCTCGCCGGCGAGGGCGGCTTCGGGATCGATCAGAGGGTCGAGCTCCTCGTAGTCCGCCCACACCGCGGCGGCGCCGTCACTCGCGGCCGTCAGTGTCTCGCCGAGGACGAGGGCGATCGCCTCACCGACGAAGCGGACGACGCCGTCGGCCAGCGGCGGGCGGGCGAAGTCGGGGTGGACGGTGGCGAACGTGTGGTGCGGCGCGACGCCGAGGTCGGCCGCGGTGAACACGGCGACGACACCGGGGATGGCCAGGGCGTCGTCGATGTGCACGGTGCCGAGCGTGGCGTGGGCGACCTCGGAGCGAGCGAAGACGGCGTGCAGCTTTCCCGGGAGATCGAGATCGTTCAGGTACCGCGCCGCCCCGGTGAGCAGTTCGGGGTCCTCCGTGCGCAACACCCGAGTCCCCAGGATCGAGCCAGCCATCGCCGCAACCTACGGCGCCGCGTTCAGAGTCCGAGGGGGGTTGCGGCGAGCGACGTCACGGCGTCGGGCGGTCCGCCGAGTTGCACGCCGGCGACGTCCTTGCGGCCGTAGACGTAGAGGACGCACTCGCCGACCGGGCCGTTGATCGTGACCGACGGCGTGCCCTTGCGGAGCCGCACCGGGTCGTGGCCGTCGGCGGCGAGCTCGATGCCGACGGTCGCCTTGCGGGTGAGGAGGCGACCGGCGCGCCGGATCGATGCGATCAGCGCGTCCTCGAGCTGGCGGTCCAGGGGGCGCGGTGTCCATCCCGGCGCAGCCCGCCGCACGTCCTCGTGGTGGACGTAGAACTCGACGGTGTTGACGAGCTCCTCGATGGGCTCGAGGCGCATCGGGTTCCACCGTGGTGGACCGTTGCGGATCCGTTCGACGATCTCCGTCCACGGCCGCTCGCGCTCGGCGATGCGGACCTTCTCGCTGTAGCCGTGGAGGAAGGCGGCCACCATGCCGGGGCCGGCGTCGGGGCGGCGCTCGCGCACGACGAGGTGGGCGGCGAGGTCACGCGCCGTCCAGTCGCCGGCGAGCGTCGGGGCGTCCGGGCCGACGACGAGGAACAGGTCGCACAGGGCAGTGCGCTCCGAACGGGCGGGCGTGGTCATGAGGACGACACTACGTACGCTTGCCCGTCGCGCCCCTCTAGCTCAATGGAAGAGCAGTGGACTTTTAATCCATTGGTTCAGGGTTCGAGCCCCTGGGGGGGCACCGAGCAGCGCCGGGGTGATCTCCACGAGATGCTCAGTCGCTCTCCACGACTCCGGCCGGAGGTTCTGGTTCGGTCGTCTGGATGCTCCGCCGACTCGCCGCAGCCGCCGTCGTCCTCACCTCGGTCGCCACGTTCGACCGAACTGCCGACGCCGGTCACGAGCAGCAGTCGGCCGAGGTGTCCTGGCCGGCGCGGCGCTTCGCACCGTGTGGCGCGGTCGATCCCGACGACGGCGTGCTGTACGCCTACGGCGGACGGGG
Organism: uncultured Acidimicrobiia bacterium; assembly: GCA_963822875.1. Lineage (GTDB taxonomy): Bacteria > Actinomycetota > Acidimicrobiia > Acidimicrobiales > Ilumatobacteraceae > JALZMG01. Next base: position 6,771 of record CAWGJK010000005.1, read on the forward strand.
CGACGACGGGGCGACGCACCACGGTGACCTGTGGGCGCTCGACGTCGGCAACGACCATGGCGAGCGTCCGGCATGGACGCTCGCCGCGCCCGCCGGGGCCCCGTCGGCGCCGCCTGCCGTGCGCAGTTGCGCAGCGGCGTGGGATCCGATCAACGAGCGGCTGCTCGTGTTCGGCGGGTGGAACGGCGTCCAGCACGACGGCACGCTGCGGGCGTTCGACCCGGTGACGGGTGCGTGGCAGGTGCTGTGTGACCCGGTGTCGTGCGGCTCCGGTCCCGGGCCGCGCCGGGCGAGCCAGCTCGTCGTCGATGCCGCCGGCCAGCGACTGCTGCTCTTCGCCGGCACGAGCGGCCCGTACCACGACGACCTGTGGGCGTTGCCCCTCGAGGGCGGGACGTGGACGCGGCTGGCGAGCGGGCCGATCTCCCGGGGCGGGCACTCGATGGCCATCGACGCGTCGGGCACGGGCCTCTGGTTGTTCGGCGGGACGCGGCCCGGCAGCGATCTCGACGACGTCTGGCGGTACGACCTCGCCGCCGACGTCTGGACCGCGGCGACGCCCAGCTGCATGGAGAGCTGTCCGTCGCCACGGTCGGGGGCGACGCTCGTCGCCGACCCCGCCGGCGACCGCCTGCTGCTCTATGGCGGGTGGGAGTCGGCCACCAACACGTACCACCGGTCGACCTGGGCGCTCGATGACCTCGACGGCGCGCCGGCGTGGACCGAGCTGGAGCCCGACAGCGAGTCGCCCCAGGCGCGCTTCTTCCACGTGGCCGGCTATGACGTGACCGGCGAGCAGATGGTCGTGTTCGGCGGAGGTTCCGCGGGCACCGCCTACCGCGACGCCTTCGGGTTGTCCCTGCCCGCCGACGGCTCGCCGCCACGCTGGCACACGCTGTCGCCGACGACGCCGATCACGGCGCGCGACCAGGTTGCCGTGGTGCTGGACGGCGACGTGGTGACGGCGTTCGGCGGCTTCGGCAGCGGAACCTTCCCCGGCACGCTCGGGGCCGGCACGCACCTCGCCGACACCTGGCAGCGCGACCTGCGACGGCGGTCGGGATGGCGGCTGGCGACGCCGACCGACGAGACGCGTGTGCCCGTCGCCCGGGAAGGGGCGGCGTACGCCCTCGACACCGAGGGGCAACGGATGCTCGTGTTCGGTGGGCTCACCGGCGACACGACCCTCGCCGACGCGTGGGTCGTCGACCTGCGCCACCCAGGTCGTCCACGGTGGCAGCAGCTGTGCTCGCCGACATCGTGCGGCAGCGGGCCGGCGCCCCGGTGGGCAGCGCACGCCGTCCACGATCCCGTCGCCGACCGCCTTGTCGTGTTCGGCGGCCTGACCGAGGACGGCACGACCGCCAACGACGTGTGGGCGCTCGACCTCACCGGGTCGCCGACGTGGCACGAGCTCATCCCGACCGGACCGCTGCCGGCGCCCCGATGGAGCGCGGCGTCGGGCTATGACCCGATCGGCCACCGCCTCGTCGTGTTCGGTGGGCAGAGCGCACCCGACGCCACTGGCGGCGGTCTCGACGACACCTGGGCGCTGTCGCTCGACGGAGAACCACGATGGACCGAGCTGGCGACGACCGGACCCCGACCAGCACCACGGCGCAGCCCGGCGAGCGCCGTGCGCACCACCGCCGACACCGCCGAGCTCGTCGTCACCGCCGGCCTGACCATCCCCGGCGGGATCCACCACGACGACGTCTGGAGCCTCGACCTCGGCGACGGCGCCGCGTCGTGGGTGCAGTTGGCTGCCGACGAACCCGCCAGCGGGCCGGCACCGCGCCGTTCGGCGAGCGTCGTCTACGACGCCGCCACCGACCGTCTGGTGATGACGTTCGGCCGTGATGCCCAGACGTTCTTCGACGACACGTGGGTGTTCGACCTCGCCGAGCGTTCGTGGACGCGAGTGCCTCCCTGGTAGAGAGCAGATGTGGATTTCGAGGCGTCCTACTCGACGACGCCGCCGTGGGACATCGGTCGACCGCAAGACGCCTTTGCGGCGCTCGCTGCTGACGGCAGCCTGGGCCCTGACGTGCTCGACGTCGGCTGCGGTACCGGCGAGCACGTGTTGATGGCGGCTGCCGCGGGATGTGCGGCTGTCGGGATCGACATCTCCCCGACCGCGATCCGACTCGCCGAGGCGAAGGCGCAGGAGCGAGGCACATCGCCGCGCTTCGTCGTCGGCGACGCACTCGCGCTGGAGGCGCTCGGCGAGCAGTTCGACGTCGTCCTCGACTGCGGGCTGTTCCACGTCTTCGAAGACGACGACCGTCGCGCGTTCGTCGAGAGCCTTGCGAGCGTGGTGCGGGAAGGCGGCCGCTACTTCATGCTCTGCTTCAGCGACGAGGAGCCGCCCGGGTGGGGCCCGCGCCGCATCACCAAGGCCGAGATCCGGGAAGCGTTCGCGGACGGATGGGACGTCGAGCGCATCGAGCCAGCAGAGCTCGACGTGACGATCCGCTCGGAGCCGGTGCGCGCGTGGTTCGCCACGATCAGACGCACCTGACACCGTCGAATGGACGGCGTCCGCTGCGGGTAGACGCTCGTCGTGAGTGAGCCGACATTGCCGCCTGTTGTTCCCGACCCGGATCAGCCGGAGCGTCCCGTACCCGACGATCCGCCCGCGCCGTTCCTGCCGGATCCGGACGTGCCGGACCGGCCGATCGATCCGCCACCGGCGCCGCTGCCGCCCGACCCGCCCGACGAACCGGTGAACCCGCAAGCGGCACTCGACTCCGACGCGACCGGACCGCGGGCATGGACCTCGAGTTCCAGCGGCGAGATCATCCACTGGCGCGGTCCCTCGCCGTTCCACTTCGTGACCGTCCCCGAGGAGCAGAGCGCGGCGATCGAGGCGGTCTCGTCGCTGGTCACGTACGGCTGGGGAGCGATCCCGGTGAAGGCGCGCATCGGACGCACCGACTTCACGACGTCGTTGTTCCCGAGGGGCGAGCTGTACCTCGTGCCGGTCAAGGTCGCCGTTCGGCGCGCCGAGGACCTGGCGCTCGGCGACGAGGTGACCGTCCACCTGCGCCTCGACGCTTGAAGCGGCCGGGAACCGCGGCAGCGTCGCTGACCGTCCTACGGATGTGACCGACCGACTGCTCCCCATGACAGTTGTCGCCATGTTCGCCGTTCGGCTGCGCTTCGCCGTCGAGCGGTGTCGGATCCGGCGGACCGATCGCTCCGCCGCCGGCCGAGGTGCTCGACGCCACCGTCGTGTTCTTCGATGCCGATGGCACCGATCAGGGACGCGACGCTCCGCCGCCCGGCGTGATCGCCGACGTACCCGCCCTCGACGCCTTCGCGCGGCGCTTCGTCGATGGCGACCCATCGCTGGGGACCGCCGCTCGCGACGCCCTCGGCGACGGCAAGGTGCTTGATCGGCGGCGCGGTGAGCAGTGGTTGCTTCGCTGCCGACGGGGCGCGTCTCGCATTCACGGCCGCCGACGTCCGCCTACTGCCGGTCGGCCTCCCGCCCGACGATCCCGACCTGGCGTGCGTGCGCGCGATCACGTCCGTCGCCCTGGTGGCCATCGACGCCAGCGAACTCCCCGCCGGCCTCCCGATCCGAGGCGTCTGACGCCAGCGACGATGAGCGGTGCTGAGCCGCTCCAATCGGCGCGAGGGGGTTTGCGGTAGAACCTCCGTGATGGACGGCACCGCAGGCATCGATCCATCGACTGCCGTGGCCGTGCTGGCCGGCGCTCCCGACGCCACCATCGTCATCGACCACGGCGGGACGATCCGCTACGCCAACCAGCAGGTGATGGACCTGTTCGGGTGGCCGCCGGACGAGCTGCGCGGGCAGCAGCTCGAGGTGCTCGTGCCGGAGTCGCTTCGTGCCCGCCACGTCCGCGATCGCGAGGAGTTCAGCGCCGCACCGCATGCCCGGCCGATGGGCGTCGGTCTCGATCTCGCCGGGCTGCGCCGTGACGGCACCGAGGTGCCCGTCGAGATCAGCCTGAGCCCGATCGAGACGCCCGACGGAGTGTTGGTGGCGGCGAGCATCCGCGACATCAGCGAGCGCCTCGCCGCGGCCGCCGCGCTGCGCGCCGAGCGCGACCATGTCACGGCCGTGATCGAAGCCCTGCGCGACGGCATGCTCGAGTACGACGCCGGCGCCGATCAGTACGTCCGCGTCAACCGCACGTTCTGCGAGCTCGTCGGCCGGTCGCCGGACGAGGTCCTGTCGGCGTCCCACCCGCCGCCGTGGTGGCCGGAGGACGAACGGGAGCGCAACGAGGCCAGCCGGATGAGGATGTTCGAGGGTGTGGCCAGCCGGGTCGAGCTGATGATGCAGCACGCCGACGGCCGCCGCTTCCCGGTGGCCGTGACGACCTCGGTCATCCCCGGCGACGCCGCCCGCGGCCGCTTCATCATGATGTACCACGACCTCACCGACGAGCGGCGGGTGGCAGCCGAGCTGAGCGCGGTCGAGGCCGAGATGGAGGTCGCCGACGATCGCGACCGCATCGCCCGCGACCTCCACGACGGGGTGATCCAGCGCCTGTTCGCCGCCGGGCTGCACCTGCAGGCGGCCGTCAACCGTCCCGACGTCCGGGAGCGGGTCGTGGCCGTGATCGACGACCTCGACCGGGCGATCACCGAGATCCGGGCGGCGATCTTCACGCTGCACCGGCCGCGCGAGGTCACCATCGGTCTCGAGCATGCCCTGCGCGTCTGCACGGCCGAGGCGGCGCGCGTGCTCGGTCACCAGCCGACGCTGACGCTGTCGGGCGACCTGCACGCCGTCCCGCCGGAGCTCGTGCACGAGGCGACGACCGTGGTGCGCGAGCTGTTCTCCAACGTCGCCAAGCACGCCGGCGCCTCGCACACGTGGTTGAGCGTGGTCGCTGACGGCGCGCTGACGATCGGTGTCGACGATGACGGCATCGGGATCGACCCCGACACCGGCTCACAGGCGGGCGACGGGCTGCGCAACCTCCGCGAGCGGGCCCGCGCCCGGGGCGGCAACGTCGTCATCGCCGATCGCCCGTCGAGGGGCACGCACGTCGAGTGGGCCGTGCCGCTCGACGAGGCCTAGGACTGCAGCACCCTGCGCACGCTGGTTCTGACCCGACGTTGGTGCGCCAGGGACGCAACGAAGTCGCCGGAGAATCGGTCGGAGAACGCCGTCATGGCTGCCCACCCGACGTCCGGCCACGAAGCCCACGTACGGGGAGCACCGCGAAGCGTGGTGTGGCCACGGCGACCGCCGCGTCAGCGGCGACGCACCCGTCCGGGTCGACCAGCAAGGGGTTGATGTCGAGCTGCTGGATCTCGGGCACGGCGGCGGCGAGCAGGGCGACGCGCTGGACCACCTCGACGACGGTGTCCACCGGCAGCTCCGGGCGACCGAGGAAGCCGTGCAGCAACGGCGCCAGGCGCAGGCTCTCGATGGCCCGCCGCGCCTCCGCCGCCCCGACCGGGGCGACGAGTGCGACCTGGTCGTCGCGCAGCGCGGCGTCGACGCCTCCGGCGCCCACGACGACGACCGGGCCGAAGGCGGGGTCGCGGGTCACGCCGACGAGCAGCTCGAGGCTGTCAGCCGACGTGACCGACGGCGCCACCGGCACGCCGGCCGCGTCGAGCAGCTCGAGCGAGGACGCCGCGTCCATCCACGTGACGTCGGTGCGTCCACCGGCGTGGCGCCTGGCGAGGCGACGGGCGTCGACGAGCGCGGTGGCGTCGAGCAGGCTGGTGTCGTCCGCCGCCTCGATCGTCTCGTCGGCGAGGGAGGCTCGCCGGGCGGCGAGGGCAACGGCTGCCGCCGCCCGCTCGGGGGTGGGAAACGTGGGCAGCGATCCGCTCTCGCTGTCGCCGGCGCCGATCAGTGACAGCGCCAGCGTCACGCCGGCGCCGTCGGTGACGGAGAGGAGCGAGGCGACCTCGTCGAGGCGGCGTTGCTCGCCCACCTCGACGAACACGACCACACAGGCGTCGACCTCACCGGAGCGTGCGATGACCTGCACGACGGACGCCAACTGGTCGGGCGTGACGTCGGCGCCCAGATCGACCGGGTTGGTCGTGGACGCGGCGAGTGGCACGGCCCGGGCGACCTCGTCCTGCAGCGTGGTCGACAGCACCGGGACGTCGAGCCCGTCGGCGGCGTCGGCGCCGAGGACGAGCGGACCGCCGGCGTTGCCGACGAGAGCGAGGCGACGACCCGCCGGCGCCGGCTGGCGGTCGAGGAGGAGCCCGACGTCGACCAGCTCCTCGAGCGTCCGGGCGCGGATCACACCGGTGTGGGTGAACAGCGCGTCGACCATGGCGTGGTCGCTGGCGAGGGCCGCCGTGTGGGCGAGGGCGACGCGCTGGCCCGCTGCGGTCCTTCCACTCTTCAGGGCGACGACGGGCTTGCGCCGGGAGACAGCACGAGCGACACGGGCGAAGCGGACGGGATCACCGAAGCTCTCCAGGTACAGCAGGACCACCCTCGTCGACTCGTCGTCGGCCCACAGCCGCAGCAGGTCGTTGCTGCTCACGTCGGCCTTGTTGCCCATCGACACGAACGAGGAGATGCCGGCGTGGCGCCGGTGGGCTTCGGCGGCGATGGCGATCCCGACGCCGCCCGACTGCGAGGCGATGGCGATGCCCCCGGGCAGGAACGCCTGGCTGGTGAACGTGGCGTTGAGACCGCAGGCCGTCGACACGACGCCCAGGCAGTTCGGTCCGACGAGTCGCATGCCGAAGCGGCGGGCGGCGGCGAGCACGTCGTCTTGCAGGCGCGCGCCGTCGGGCCCGCTCTCGGCGAACCCCGCCGACAGGACGACAGCGCTGCGCACGCCGGCGGCGCCACACCTGGCGACCTCGGCGGCCACCTCGGCGGCGGGCAGGGCGATGACGGCGAGATCCGCAACGGCGTCGAGTTGCTCCACGGTCGGGACGGCGGCGATCCCGCCGACGGTCTCGGCGCTCGGGTGGACGACGCTGACCCGGCCGGCGAACGCGGCGCGGAGGTGGGCGAGCACGCGCCGACCGGGCGCCGTGGCATCGTCGCTGGCGCCGATGACGACGACGTGCGACGGCTCGAGGATCGAACGCAGCGAGCGCACGGCGGCCTTCCAGTCGCGCAGGTCGGCGTCGTCCTGGAGGACGGTGTCGGAGGTCAGGTCGAGCTGCACGCGCACGACGCCGTCCTCGAACCACAGCCGGTGCACCAGCCCGACGGTGCGGAAGACCCCGAGCATGGCGGCGTTCTCGGGGAGCGTCTCGGCGCCGAGCCGGCGGAACCCGGCTGCCCGGGCGATCAGCGCGAGGTCCTCCAGCAGCACCGTGGCGATGCCCTCGTGGTGGTGGTCGTCGGCGACGGTGAAGGCGACCTCGGCCTCCTCTCCGTCCGGGTCGGCGTGGTACGAGCCGACGCCGATGAGCTCGCCGTCGGACTCCGTGACGAGCGTGACGTGGCGGCGGACGTCGTGCACCGTGGCCCGCTCGAGCTCGTCGTCGGGGATGGACCGCCGCAGGCTGAAGAAGCGCAGGTATGTGGAGTGCTCGTCGAGCTGCTCGTAGAACGTCCGCAGGCGCTCGATGTCGGACGGATCCGCCGGCCGGACGTGCACGGGCCGGCCCGTCGCCAGCAGCACGTCGCGGGCGAAGGGCGCGAGGAGCGACGACGTCGCCGCCTCGTCGGTTCGCACCTGCCCCGCGTGCATCACCCCTCCTGTCTCGTCGTACCCCATTCTGGGCGCGATACGTCTCTGGGCGCGGATCGTCTCGGAATCCGAGACGGAGGAGCCCCAGATACAGATCGCGCCCAGTTCAGTAGGGTCCGAGTCGTGGGGACGGCGCCGGCCCGGTTGCGCTTGGCGTTCGGGATCGTCGGCTCGGTCCTCGCGGTCGGCACGGTGGGGTACTGGCTGCTCGGCTTCTCGTTCCTCGACGCCCTCTACCAGACCGTCACGACGATCACGACGGTGGGCTTCCGCGAGGTCGGCGAGTTCGGCACCGCCGAGAAGGTGTTCACGATCGCCGTCATCATCGCCGGCGTCGGTGCCGTGCTGTATACCTTCACGCTGAGCGTCCAGCTGGTCGCCGAGGGGTGGCTCTCCGACTACGTCGGGAGGAGGCGAATGGACCGCAAGATCGCTGACCTCCACGGTCACGTCGTCGTGTGCGGCTGGGGCCGGGTGGGCCGCGCCGTCGCCGAGCACCTCCACGGGCGCGGTCGCGACGTCGTGGTCGTCGACCTCCAACGTGAGCGTCTCGAGGGGATCGCCCTGCCGACGGTCGTCGGCGACGCCACGCTCAACGAGACGCTGCGCGCGGCGGGGATCGACCGCGCCCAGGCACTCATCGCCGCGCTGTCGGGCGACGCCGACAACCTGTTCGTCACGCTGTCGGGCCGGGCGATCAACCCCGGGCTGTTCATCGTCGCCCGTGCCCGTCAGGACGACAGCGTCCCCAAGCTCTCCCAGGCCGGCGCCGACCGTGTCGTCAACCCCCAGGAGCTCGGTGGCGCGCGCATGGCGTCGTTCGTCGTCCAACCCAACGTCGCCGAGTTCGTCGACGTCGTGATGCACGAGCGCTCGATGGAGTTCCGCATGCAGGAGGTCGAGATCACGCCCGCCTCGCCGCTCGCCGGCATGTCGTTGCGCGAGCTGAACCTGCGCGAGCGCGCCAACGTGCTGGTCCTCGCCGTGCGCCTGGCCGACGGCACGTTCGTCACCAACCCCGACCCGGCGAGCACGCTGGCGCCACACCAAGTGGTGATCGCCGTCGGGACGGCCAGCGACCTCCAGCGTCTCGAGCAGCTGTCCCGCTGACGGTCAAGCGGTGTGGTGGAGGATGCGCGCGGGCACGACGAGCACCGGCGTGGTCGCCCGGCGTACGAGGTCGCGCGTCTCGCTGTGGAGGTGGAACCGGGCGTCCGCCCAGCGGGCGCTGATGGCGAGGTACACCGGGTCGGCGACACCGCCGGCGACCTCCTCCAGCGACGCGACCGTGGCGTTCACGACCTGTCCACCGAACGTGGCGACCCAGGCGGCGATCGTCTGCGCAGCGACGTCGCCGCTGTCTGCCTCGCCGGCGATGGCGACCAGCGTCGGCGAGGTCAGGCGACGTGACGACGTGCGCGGCCCGACGACCAGCACGGAGCTGCCGATGTGGCCGAGCACGTACTCACTCACGCTGCCGAGCAAGTGCCCGGCGACCGGACCCTTCGCCGAGCTGCCCATGACGAGCAGGGCGTCGGGCCTCGACGCCATGTGGGCGACGATCGCCGCCCCGCTGTCGTCGTCGTGGAGGACGTGGCAGGAGAAGTGCTCCAGCCCGTACCCCTTGGCCCGGCGCTCGAGCTCGTAGAGGTCCACGGCCGTCGGCATCCCCGGCGACGAGATCGTGATCAGCTCGACGGGGAGCCCTCCGAGCGTGGCGAGGGAGGCGGTGAACGGCAGGGCGCGATCACCGACGCTTCCGAGATCGAGGGCCACGACGATGGACGTGAACATCGTGGTCATCGTGCCGCCACGACGGTGCTGCGACCCAGGGTCGAAGGTCCCCTGTGGGCCCGGCGAAGGTATCGGGACCACCGTGACCTGCGATGATGTGGCGATGACGGAGAGCTCGGACCAGGGCGCGGAACAGATCAAGGTGTTCCTGCTCGACGACCACGAGATCGTGCGTCGCGGCCTGCGCGACCTGCTCGAGGGTGAGGGTGACATCGTCGTCGTCGGCGAGGCCAGCACGGAGTCCGAGGCCGTCGGTCGCGTCGGGGCGCTCGACCCCGACGTGGCAGTGCTCGACGTGCGCCTGCAGGACGGTGACGGGATCGCCGCCTGCCGGGAGATCCGCTCTCGCCATCCACGGACGGCGTGCCTGATCCTCACGTCCTTCGCCGACGACGAGGCGCTGTTCGCGGCGATCATGGCGGGCGCCGCGGGATACGTGCTCAAGCAGATCCGCACCAACGACCTCGTCGATGCCGTGCGGCGCGTCGCCGCCGGGCAGAACCTGCTCGACCCCGCCGTCACGGCGCGCGTGCTCGAACGCCTCCGGCGCGGACCGGAGGAGGACGAGCGCATCGCCCGGCTCAGCCAGCAGGAGCGCCAGGTGCTCACGCTGCTGGCCGAGGGCCTGACCAACCGCCAGATCGCCGAGCGCCTGTACCTCGCCGAGAAGACGATCAAGAACTACGTCACGTCCGTGCTCACCAAGATGGGCATGGCCCGGCGCACCGAGGCCGCCGTCTACGCCGCCCGGCACCTCAAGCCGGAGGCCACTGACGAGTGAGTCGGGGCCGGGACCTTCGCCCCTGGCCGGCCGACGCTTGCGGCGACAATGCTGGAGCCATGACGACTGATCGACTCGGCATGGAGGTCCTCGACGCAGAGACGTGCTGGGATCTGCTGCGCGCCAACGAGGTCGGCCGCTTGGCGGTGTCGATCCTCGACCATCCCGACATCTTCCCCGTCAACTACGTCGTCGACAGCGGCGCCGTGGTCTTCCGCACCGCCGAGGGCACCAAGCTGGCCGCGGCCGTGCTCGGTCGGGCCGTCGCCTTCGAGGTCGACGGGTACGACCCCGACTCCGGTGAGGCGTGGAGCGTCGTGATCAAGGGTGCGGCCACGGAGATCGAGCGGATGCAGGACGTGTTCGACGCCCTCGACCTGCCGCTGTTCCCCTGGCACTCCAGCCCGAAGCACCGCTTCGTGCGCATCGAGCCGCAGGATCTCAGCGGTCGCCGCTTCCACGTGGTCGACGATCGCGGTGAACCCGCTCACGTCGCGCCGCGGGCTCGTGAGGAGTGAGCACATGTCGGAGGACAGCCGTCCTGCCGAGCTGTTCCAGCTCGATCGAGCCACCTGCCTGGCGCTGCTCACGACCCAGCACGTCGGCCGGCTGATCATCGACGCCGCCCCACCGGTCGTCCGCGTCGTCAACTACACCGCCTTCGAGCACACGATCATGTTCCGCTCCGACCCCGGTCCGCAGATCGACGCCATCATCGACCAATCCGTCGTCTTCGAGGCCGACATGGTCGACGACCGCACGCGGTCGGGTTGGAGCGTCGTCGTGCGCGGCATCGCCCGCGACGTCTCCGAGCACCTCGCCGGCCTCGGCCAGGCGGCGGCCAACGTCGAGCCGTGGGCGCCCGGCCCGAAGAACGTCTGGATCGGCATCGACATCGACGACGTCACCGGCCGCCTCCTGCGCGGCGAGGTCGTCTCGACGTGGGTCAACCCGGAGGCCTACATGTAGCGCTTGTCCCGGCGCCGTCGGAGCAGCGACTCGACGGTGGGCACCACGCCCCGCCGGAAACCCAGGAACAGCACGATGATCACCACGCCGTAGATGACGAGGCGCAGCTCGTTGGACGCCACCAGCCACTCGTCGAGCACGGTGAAGGCGACGGCCCCGACGATCGGCCCGAACAGGCTGCCGATCCCGCCGAACGCCAGCATCACGAGCACGCGCACGTCGACCTGGCCGAAGGCGAACGTCGACGGGGCGATGAACCCCTCGCTGTGGGCGTACAGCGCGCCGGCGACGCCGAGCATCGCCGAGCCGATGAGGCCGGCGTGCACGCGGTAGCGGGTGACGTCGACGCCGGCCAGCTCGGCGGCGATCTCGTCGTCGCGCAGGGCACGGAACGCCCAACCGACGTGCGATCGCTGGATGAACCGGTACAGCGCCAGGTACACGACCACGAGCCCGAGCAGGGCGTAGTACGGCGCCACGAGCTCGCCGAGGAACGTGTCCGCGCCGGCGTCGACGACGAGGCCGGTCTCGCCGCCGGTGAGGTCGCGCTGGCCGAGCAGCAGGTTGTCGAACGAGAGCGAGAACGTCAGCGTGACGATGCCCGTGAAGATCACGTCGAGCGAGCGGCTGACGGCGATCCAGCTGAGGGCGCCGCCGATGATCGCCGCGCCGATGCCGGCGAGGGCCATGCTCAGCAGCATCGGGATGCCGACGCGATCGCTGAGGATCGCCGACGTGTAGCCGCCGAGCCCGGCGAGCGCACCGACACAGAGGAACAGCTGGCCGGTGCTGCCGAACAGCACGTTGAACGCGACGGCGTAGGCGGCGAACAGCACGCCGGCGATGATCACCCCCATCATCGTGCGCGAGTCGCCGTAGCGCAGCGGCAACAGCGCCAGCAGTGCACCGACGACCACGATCGGTCCGTAGGCGCGCAGCAGCGACGGCTTCATCGAGGCAGCCCGAGCAAGCCCGTCGGCCGCACGACGATGGTGATGGCGGCGGAGATCAACAGCACGATCGTCGTGATGTATGAGCCGATGTAGAACGAGCTGACGGTGTTGACGATGCCGAGGAGGACACCGGCGAGCAGGGCGCCGGACACGCTGCCGAGTCCGCCGACGACGGCGACGATGAGGGCGAGGATCGTGAAGTCGATGCCCGACGTGACGGTGACCGGCGACGTCATCGACCTGGTGACGGCGAACAGACCGGCGAGCACGCCACTGACGGCGAAGATCAGCGTGCGCATCGTCGCCGGGTTGATCCCGCAGAGCTGGGCACCCTCCTCGTGCTGGATCACCGAGCGAACGGCCTTGCCGAGCGTGGTGACGCGGAACAGGACGACGAGCAGCGCCCCGGCGGCCAGGGCGATGGCCGAGGCGAGCAGCTGGCCGGTGCGCATCCCGACGCCGAGGATCTCGACGGGCTCCCCGCCGATGCGCAGGCTCAGTGCCTCGATCGGGTAGCGCCACACGAGCAGGCCTTCGATGATGAAGGCGACGCCGAGCATCAGGAGCAGTCCCAGCAGCACGCGTCGCTCGCCGCGCTCGCGGTAGACCGGCTTCATCAGCGTCACGTCGAGGGCGGCGCCGAGGACGCCGGCGGCGGCGATGCCGGCGAGCACGGCGACGCCCGTCGTCTGGCCGGCGTCGATGGTGCGGGCGACGATGATCGCGGCGAGCACGGCCATCTGCCCCTGGGCCAGGTTGAGGATGCCGCCGAGGCCGTACACCAGCGTCAGCCCGACGCCGAGCAGGCCGAACTGCAGCCCGAGCACGATGCCGTCGAGGATCGCCGCCCTCACCGGCCGCCCCCGCATCTGGGCGCGCATCGTTCTGGGCGGGGATCTTCCCGGATTCCGACACGATTCCCGCCCAGATCGGTGGTTGGCACGATTCCCGCCCAGATGGGGGAGCTCACGTGACCCCCAGGTAGGCGCGGCGGACGTCGGCGTTGCCGCGCAGCTCGGCGGCGCTGCCGGTGAGCTCGATGCGCCCGTTCTCCAGCACGTAGCCGCGATCGGCGATGCCGAGCGCGAGAGGTACCTGCTGCTCGGCCACGACGACGGCCAGGCGTTGCCGGCCGAGGTCACCGAGGGCGCGGTACGCCTCGCGCGCCAGCTTGGGGGCGAGGCCGGTGGTCGGCTCGTCGAGCAGCAGCAGGCGCGGCTTGGCCATCAGGGCGCGGCCGACGGCGAGCATCTGCTGCTCGCCACCGCTCATCGTCGCCGCCCGCTGCCGCCGACGCTCGGCGAGACGGGGGAACAGCTCGAAGACCAGGGCGCGGCGGGCCGGGTCGGGCCGGCGCGGGTAGGCCCCGAGGTCGAGGTGGTCGATCACGGTCATCTGCGGGAACAGGTCGCGCTCGGCGGGCACGTAGGCGAGACCGAGGCGGGCGATCTGGTGCGCCCGCTTGCCGCTGATGGCCGCGCCGTCGAAGTCGACCTCGCCCCGCGACGGACGCAGCAGCCCGCACACGGCCCGCAACAGTGTCGTCTTGCCGGCACCGTTGGACCCGATGACGGCCACGACCTCGCCCTCCTCGACGGACAGCGAGGCACCGTGGACGACGTTCTGGCCGGCGTATCCCGCCGACAGGTCAGTGACCGTGAGCAGCGCCACCGTCGTCCCCCGCTCGCTCACCGAGGTAGGCGGTCACGACCTCCGGGTCGCGCATCACGTCCTGCGGCGCACCGTCCGCCAGCAGCCGCCCGAAGTTCAGCACGACGATGCGCTCGGCGAGGCTGAGCACCGCCTTCATCACGTGCTCGACCCAGATCACGGTGACGCCGAGTCGATCGCGGGCAGTGCGCACGATGTCGATCGAGGCGTGCAGCTCGGTGTCGTTGAGCCCGGCCATCACCTCGTCGAGCAGGAGCAACCGAGGCCGGCCGGCCAGCGCCCTGGCGAGGTCGAGGAAGCGCTGCTCGTGGAGGTTGAGCGTGCCGACGTCGTCGTCGCCGCGCGCGTCGAGGTGGACGAACCCGAGCGCCTCCTCGGCGCGGGCGTACGCCTCCGACTCGCTGGGCCGGCCACCGACCGAACCGAACATGGCGCCGAGCACCACGTTCTCGCGCACCGTCATCTCGGCGAACGGCCGCGGCGTCTGCAGGACCATGGCGATCCCCGCCTGGCGGGCACGGTGCGCCGACAGGCGAGTCACGTCGGCGCCGGCGAAGCGGATCGACCCACCGGTCGCCGAGGCGAGCCCGCTGATCGCCTTCAGCAGCGTGCTCTTGCCGGCGCCGTTCGGGCCGACGAGGGCGAGGATCTCACCCTCGTCGACCTGCAACGTGACGCCACCGACGGCGGGAAGACCGCCGAAGGACTTCTCGACGGCATCGAGCTCGAGGATCGAGGTCAGGGCTCGTACGGCTCGAGCGGTTCGGCCACGATCAGCGTCTCCGGGTACCACTCGCCGGCCTCGTTGACGCCCTCCGGAGCCGGACCGGGGCCGATCACGGAGAACAGCGGCGTGGCCGCAGCCATCTCCCCCCACTCCGTCCAGCTGAGATCCCAGGCGTAGCCGGGGAGGTCGAACGTCTCACCGTGCACGTACTCGGCGACGGCCACCGGGTCGTCGCCGACGGCCTCGACCGCCTGGGCGACCATCTGCACGATGCCGTAGCCGGCCACGGCGTCGTCTTCCATGAACGTGTTCTCGGAGAACTCGAGGTAGCGGACGGCCAGCTCCTGGTACTCGTCGCCGGCGTAGTCGGCGCAGTCGAAGTCGGAGAAGCGCCCGATGGCCGCGTCTCCCGCGCCCGACACGACGGCAGCCAGCGGTGAGTAGGCGCCGGTCACCGGGATGTCGAGGCCGAGGTCGGCCGACTGCACGGTGATCGCGCCGGATCCCGGTGGGTGCCCGGTGGCCACGAGCAGCTCCGGCCCGAACGCCTCGAGGTTGCGCAGGTACGTCGTGAAGTCCTGCTCGGGCACGGGTGCCACCTCGATCTGCAGCTCGACACCCTCGAGCTCGGCGAACGCCGCCTCCAGGGCGGCGCGGATCGCCTGACCCCACGCGTAGTCGGCGACGATGGCGCCGACCTTGGTCAGGCCCTCCTGCTGGACGTACTGGGCGATCGGCCCGGCAACCATCGGTGCCGACGGGATGCACGTGCGGAACGTGTAGCGGCTGTCGCGCGTGAGGATCGCCTCGGATCCCGCCTTGACGAGGAACAGCGGCGTCTGCAGCTCCTCGGCGACCCGTGCGGTCGCCAGGCCGACGTCGCTGGAGATGATCCCACCGACGGCGACGGCGCCGCTCTCGACGAGGCGCTCGATGCCACTGCTGCCGGCCTCCGGGTTGGACTCGTCGTCGAGCAGCTCGATGGCGATCGGACGGCCACCGACGCCACCGGCCGCGTTGATCTCGTCGGCGGCGAGCTGCATGCCGTCGCGCACCTGCACGCCCCACGGTGTGAACGGCCCGGTGAGTGACGTCAGCGTGCCGATGACGATGGGCTCGCCGGTCGGCGCCGCGGCGGAGCCGGTGGCCGGTGTCGTCGAGCCACTGGTGTCGGCGGTGTCGGCCGTGGTCGTCTCCACGGCGGTGCCGGACGTCGCCGCGGTCGTCGTCTCGGATGCGGCTGCTTCGGTCGTCTCCGGGGCCGGAGCAGTGTCCGCTCCGGCCGTCGTGGCCGGCGCAGCTGCATCGTCATCGTCGTCGTCGCCGCACGCTCCTACGATCAGAGCGAGCACGGCGAGCACGGCAGCCGACTTCGAACGTCCCCACATGGTCGATCCCCCTTGTCGAACACGGTCGAGCACAAGGGTCTAACACACCGCTGGCATCATGGAGCGCGCCATGACCACACCACCGTTCCGTGCCGACCACGTCGGCAGCCTGCTGCGCCCGCCGGGGGTGCACGCCGCCCGCCAACGGCGAGCGGACGGCGAGATCAGCGCCGCCGAGCTGCGCGCCATCGAGGACGAGGCGATCGCCGACGCCGTGCGCAAGCTGGAGGCGACCGGGATGCGGTCGATCACCGACGGCGAGTTCCGCCGCGCCTGGTTCCATCTCGACTTCCTCCAGCAGCTCGACGGCGTCATCGTCACCGGCAACATCGCCGCCAGCTCCGACGCGGCCGACACCGTGCACATGACGCCGCCGAAGCTGGCCGTGACGGGTCCGTTGCGCCACGTCCGCGACATCCAGGTCGCCGACTACGAGTACCTCGCGTCGGTCGCCACCGAGATGCCCAAGGTGTGCATCCCCTCGCCGACGATGGTCCACTTCCGCGGCGGGCGGGCGGCGATCGACATCGAGGCGTATCCCGACCTCGACCTCTTCTTCGCCGACCTGGCGGCCTGCTACCGCGACGAGATCGCCGCCCTCCATGCGGCCGGCTGCCGCTACCTGCAGCTCGACGACACCAACCTCGCCTATCTCTGCGACCCCGCCATGCGCCAAGGTGCCATCGATCGTGGCGACGACCCGGACACGCTGCCGCGCACGTACGCCGCGCTGATCAACGAGGCGCTGCAGGGCCGGCCCGAGGACCTGACGGTGTGCGTGCACCTGTGCCGGGGCAACTACCGCAGCACGTGGTTCGCCCAGGGCGGCTACGAGCCCGTCGCCGAGGTGCTGTTCAACGAGCTCGCCGTCGATGGCTACTTCCTCGAGTACGACGACGAACGCTCCGGGGACTTCGCCCCGCTGCGCTTCGTGCCCGACGGCAAGCAGGTCGTGCTCGGCCTCGTGACCAGCAAGCGGCCCGAGCTGGAGTCGTCCGACGAGCTCGCCCGGCGCGTCGACGAGGCCGCCGCCCACATCCCGCTCGACCGGCTGTGCCTGAGCCCGCAGTGCGGCTTCGCCAGCACGGTCGAGGGCAACGCCCTCACCGAGGACGAGCAGTGGGCCAAGCTGCGCCTCGTCGTCGACACCGCGGCGCGCATCTGGGCCTGACATCCGAGTGTTCGCCGCCATCCGAGTGTCCGATGCGCGGACGCCGGTCGCTCAACACTCGGATGGACTCACGGCCGGGGGTCGGTCAGGACCTGCTTGGCGATGCCGATGGCCGTGTTGGCGGCGGGGATGCCGGCGTAGGCGGCCGTGTGCATGATCACCTCGACGATCTCGGCCTCGGTCAACCCGTTGCGCAGGCCGGCGCGCAGGTGCATCGCCAGCTCGCCCTCGGCGCGCAGCGCGGTGAGCACGGCGATCGTGACGCACGACCGCGTGCGCCGGTCGAGTTGTTCGTCGCGGGCCCACAGCGAGCCCCACGCCGCCTCCGTGAGGTAGCGCTGGAAGTCGGCGTCGAGGTCGGTGGTGGCCGCCACCGCCCGGTCGACGTGGTCGTCGCCGAGGACCTCGCGCCGCACGCGCATGCCGGTCAGGTAGCGGTCGTCGTCAGCCATCGGTGCCTCCCGTCAGGTGGTCCTGCAGCAACGCGTTGACAGCATCCGCCGCTTCCCAGCACGCCAGGTGGGCGGCGTCGACGAGCTCGAACCGGGCGCCGGGGACGAGCGAGGCGATCAGCTCGCCGTGCTCGGGCGGCGTCGCCGGATCGGCCGTCCCGGCGATCACCAGCGTCGGCACCGCAATGCTCGGCAGGCCGGCGCGCAGGTCCATCGCCGCGATCGCCTCGCAGCACGCGGCGTACCCCTCGGCATCGGTCGAGGCGATCATCGCCTCGAGCTCGGCGACCTCGTCGGGATGGTCGGCGGCGTAGTCGGGCGTGAGCCAGCGCCCGACGACGGCAGCGGCGACAGCACCGGCACCCTCGGCGCGCACCGTGGCCGCACGGTCGTGCCACGCCGACGCCGGCCCGAGCTGCGCCGACGTGCACAAGCAGCGCCAGCCGGCCGACCCGCGCCGAATGCTCGATCGCCATGGCCATGGCGATCATCGCCCCGATCGACAGACCGACCACGTCCACCCGCTCGACGTCGAGGCGATCCAGCTCGTCGATCGACGGACGCGGCGAGTCCTGAGATCGAGTACGGACCCGCCGGCGCGGGCGCGCCGCCGTGACCGGGATGCTCGATGAGGATGCAACGACGACCCGTCGCCATCTCGGCGAGCTGGCGGTCCCACATGCGCGACGTGCTGCCGAGCGAGCCGAGCCAGACGACCGGAGCATTCATTGCGCCTCGCTTCTCGCCAGGTTCTCGGCCATCCGGTCGGGGTGCACCGCGAGGCGCCGGACGCTCGTCTGCAGCCAGTCGACCGCCGATCCGGTCGAGCGCAGCAGCGCTTGCAGCGCCGGCCACTCGGCGTGCCACGCCCCGGCGGCGCGTTCCAGCTCGTGGCTGCCGGCGGCGTGCAGCAGCGTGGACACCGCGCCGGGTGCCTGCATCGCCGCGGCGCGGGCGCAGATGGCGGCGATCGGGTTGTGCTTGTGCGGCATCGACGACGACCCGCCGGCGCCCTCGGCGACCTCGGACAGCTCGCCGACGTCACTCTGGGCGAGCAGCACGATGTCCAGACCGACCTTGGCGACCGCTGCGGCGGCCAGTCCCCAAGCCCCGGCGATCGCTGCCGTCGTGCCCCGCTGCGTGTGGCCGGCTGCCGCGCGCGAGGGCAGATCCAGGCGCGCGGCGAAGCGCTCGACGATGACCGCATGCCGCTCGCCGAACGACGTCCCGTCGCCGGTCGGGCCGCCGAGCCCGACCGGTGTCGGCACGTCACCGAGCGCGGCGGCAGCCTCGGCGAGACCGTCGTGCCATCGGCCGGTCACAGTGGCGAACGTCGTGGGCAAGGCGTGCTGGCCGAGCGTCCTGGCGATCATCGCCACGTCGCCGTGACGTGCCTCCAGGCCGTCGATCACGGTGCTGGCGTGGCGCAGGCCGTCGCACACGATCTCGGTGCACCGCCGCACCACCACGAGCGTCGCTGCGTCGACGACGTCCTGGCTCGTCGCCCCGCGATGGACGTGCTCGGCGGCCGCCTCGCCCACGTGCTGGCGGAGGGCCGTCACGAGGGGGATCACCGGGTTGCCGCCGTCGGCTGCCTCGTCGAGGATGGTCGCCACGTCGAACTGCTCCACCAGGCAGGCGCCGGCGATCGTCTCCGCGGCGGCCTCGGGGATGTCGCCGGCGTCCGCCTGGGCGCCGGCGAGCGCGGCCTCGACGTCGAGCAGTGCCTGCAGCCACGCCGCGGCGGACGTCGCCTCGGCAACCGGCCCCCGGCCCACGAGGAACGCGAACACGTCGTCGGACGGACTCATCGTCGGCCACCGTAGAGTCCGCGTCGATGACGGAGCGCGCCGCCGGTCTCGTGCTCACCGCGCCGCGGCGGTTCGAGCTACGCAGCTTCGACATTCCCACGATCGGTGAGGACGACGGGTTGCTGCGCGTCGAGGCATGCGGGCTGTGCGGCACGGATCACGAGCAGTACACCGGGCACATCCCCGCTCGACACGCCTTCATCCCTGGTCACGAAGTGGTCGGCACGATCGAGCAGGTGGGTGCCCGCGCCGCGGAGCGGTGGGGTGTCCGCGCCGGCCAGCGCGTCGCCGTCGAGGTGTTCCAGTCCTGCCGCCAGTGCGACCCGTGCCGCGCCGGCAACTACCGTCGTTGCAGTCGCAACGGATTGGCGACGATGGTCGGGTTCGTCGACGTCGAGCGCCCGCCGGGTCTCTGGGGCGGCTACGCGACGCACCTCTACCTCGGACCCGACTCGATGCTGCTGCCCGTGCCCGACTCGCTCGACCCAGCGCTGGCCACGATGTTCAACCCGCTCGGTGCGGGCATCCGCTGGGCGGTCGACCTCCCCGGCACCGCGCCCGGTGACGTCGTCGCCATCCTCGGGCCCGGCGTCCGTGGCCTCTGCGCCGCGGCGGCGGCGCACGACGCCGGAGCGGGGTTCATCATGGTCACCGGCCGGGGGCCCCGCGACGCCGACCGGCTCGCCGCCGCCGCCGGCTTCGGCGCCGACCTCACCGTCGATGTCGCCGCCGACGACCCCGTCAAGGCCCTGCGCGCCGCCACCGGCCACCTCGCCGACGTCGTGGTCGACGTGACGGCGATGGCGCCGGCCGCGTTCGCCCAGGCCATCGCCCTCGCTCGCCCCGGGGGCACCGTCGTCGTCGCCGGCACTCGGGGCGCGTCCGGCGCGCCCGATTTCGTCCCCGACCACATCGTGTACAAGGAGCTGCGCGTGCTCGGCGCGCTCGGGGTCGACGTGACCGCCTACCGCCCCGCCCTGGAGGTGCTCGCCGGTGGCCGCTACCCGTTCGCCGAACTACCGCGCGAGGTCGGCGGGTTCGCCGGGCTCGAGGCGCTCGTCCAGCGCATGGCCGGCGAGGGAGACCGCCCGCCACCCGTCCACGCCGTGTTCCGCCCCGAGGAGGAGACATGATCCGCCCGACGTTCGACACCTTCGACGAGGCGTGGGCCGAGCGCGTCATCGGCGCCAAGGCCAAGCGAGGCATCGACGGGTTCCTCGGCGTCGTCGTCACGGAGATGGCACCGGGACGGCTCGTCGCCGAGATGGAGGTCAGCCCCGACCTCATCACCGGGATGGGCACGATGCACGGTGGCTGCCTGTCGGCGATGTGCGACCACGTGCTCGGCGTGGTGATGTACCCGGTGATGCCGCCCGGCTGCTGGGCGGCGACCACGGAGTTCAAGATCAACCTGCTGGCGCCGGTGACGACAGGCGTGTGTCGGGCCACGAGCGAGATCATCGCCATGAGCAAGCGGCTGGCGGTCGTGCGCATCGAGATCGAGAACGAGGGCCGCCTCGTCGCCGCCGCCCAGGGCACGTGCACGATCGTCGCCCCGAAGGGCAGCGCCTAGCGATCGTCGAGCTCGCCGGCGGCGATGCCGTCCTTGAACTCCTTCTGTGCCCGGCCGAGGTTCCTGGCCAACTTCGGCAGCTGTGAGCCGCCGAAGATGACGAGCACGACGGCGAGGACGATGAACCATTCGGGACCTGCTGGCATGCACGTTGTTCGGAGGCGCTGACCCGTCGGATGGCTCCGGCGCGACGAGCGCCGCTACGGTCGCCCGCCGTGGACCAGCCAGCGCCGGACCGCGACCATCTCGGCTGGCGCCGGTTCGGCCTCGTCGAGGAGTGGTGCTGGTAGGTGCTCGCCGGCGCGAAGGCGCTCGTGCGGGTATCACGCGCCGCCGGATCCGGGGCGCCGACGAGGCCCGCCCGCGCCAGCGCCCGGTGCACCGGGTCCTTGACCACGTACCCGAGGAACGCCGTCTGGGCGATCGCCGCCTCGGCCGTGCTGAGGCAGTTCATGCACGCGCCGGCGATCGTACCGGTGCACGAGCGACAGCACGGCCGCGTTCGGCCCGCCGTTGCGCACTGACACGTCGCTGAGCCAGAGCACGCCGCCGCAGGCGACGCGCAACGTCGCACCGTGGGGGCCGACGAGCTCGACGTCACCCTCCTCGACGACGACGATGGCGTCGTCCCAGCAACTGCTCGGGGCGATCGACTCGCCGGGCAGGATGGTGATCTCGATCCGCTCGAACGGCGGCCGGATCACCGCGTCACGGAGGCTGAACGAGTCGATGTCACTGCAGACCCCGACGGTCCCTCCAGATCATCGCTACTCGAGCGTGGCGTAGGTGCTGCCGCGGTCGCTCGCGCGTGCCGCGCTTCCGTCGGTACGGCACGCGGTGAGGTCCGCGAGGTAGTCGTCGATGACGCCGACGTTGGAGTTGCTGACGGTCGCGTGCAATGAGTCGGGAGGCCCTTGGCGGTCGAGGTACCAGCCGCGAGCGCGCAATGAGTCGCCGACGGCGAACACGTCGACGGACGGATCGGCCGCCATCGCCACGATGTGGAAGCCGCCGTCGCCGAGCACGCGCAGACCGTCGAGCGCGGCGATGCCGGCGCGCATCCGGTCGGCGGCGTCGAGCACGCCACGAGTGAGCTCGACGTAGCCGTCGAGCCCGAGGTGCTGCATCACGGCCCAGGCGGCGGCCATCGGCAGACCCGACCGGCTTCCCTGCAGGTTCGGCGAGGCGTAGAACCCGCCGAGCCAGCGGTCGAACACGAACGTCTGGTACGCCCTGAGCTGCTTGGTGCGGTGGACGATGACCGACACGCCCTTCGGCGCGTAGCCGAGCTTGTGGATGTCGGCGGAGATCGAGTGCACGCCGTCGACGCGGAAGTCCCACGCCGGCACGTCGCGGCCGAGCAGCTCGGCGAACGGGAGGACGAACCCTCCCATGCATGCGTCGACGTGGCAGTTGGCTCGACCGTCGCCGCCAGCGCGGCGATCTCGGGGATCGGATCGACCACGCCCTGCGGGTACTGCGGTGCCGACCCGACGACGAGCACCGTGTTCGGCCCGACGGCAGCAGCCATGGCGTCGACGTCCGCGGTCCAGTCGGGGAGGACCGGCGTCGTGACGATGCGCATGCCGAACAGGTGCGCCGACTTGTGGAACGCCGCGTGGGCGCTCTCGGCGACGACGATCTCCGGCTCGGTGATCCCACGCTCGGCGCGCCCGCGCTCGCGTGCGGCGAGGACTGCGCACTGGATCGACTCCGTGCCGCCGCTCGTCAGGAAACCGGCGGCGGTCTCCGGTCCGTGCAGCAGCCCCGCCGTCCAGCTGACGACCTCCGACTGGATCTGGCCGAGCGACGGGAAGGCGATGGTGTTGAGCGCGTTCTCGTGCAGGAACAGGCGGGCGGCCTGCTCGGCGACGTCGTGGACCGACGGCCCGCCGTCGTAGACGAGGCTGAACGCTCGGCCCTCCGCCCACCGCACGTCGTCGCTGCGCTTCGCCCGCAGCTCGGCGATCACCTCGTCGACCGGCCGTCCTTGCTGGGCAGTTGCATCACCGGATCATCGCGTGCTGTCCGCCCGGAGGAGTGAGGCAGCATCCTGGCGGCCGGCGCGGGCGGCCGGGACGATCGCCGCGACGATCGCGAGGGCGACGAGCGTCGCGGCGGTCGCGCTTGCCAGCAGGACGGGCAGCGGCGCTTCGGTCGCCACGCCGACGGACGCGCCGAGCGTCCGCCAGCCCCACCGGCCGGCGATCACGCCGAGCGGGACGCCCACCGCGGCGGCGCACACGGCGACCACCACGGCGCTCCAGCGCACGCTGCGGCGCAGCTGTCCCGTCGTGAATCCGAGGGCGCGCAGCGTCGCCAGCTGCGGCGTAGCCCGGCGGATGCCGCTCGTCAAGGCGTGGACCATGGCGCCGATCGCCAGGACGCCGACGGCGACCGCCAGGACCCAGGGCAGGCCCTCGATGCGCCGCAGGTTGACGAGCCCCTTCTGGGGGACGGTCGGTGTCACCGTGGCGTACTCGTCGCCGAGCTCGTCGATCGTCGTTCCCGGCGCCACGCGCACGGCGAACGTCTGGGCGAAGGCGCCGGGGGCGAGCTGGCGCGCCCATTCCGCAGTCACCAGGCCGCCGTCGCCCGCCTCGGCGGAGAATCCATCGTTGATGATCGACCTGGCCGACGATGGTCGCCTCCACGGTCGCTCGGCTCGAGCACCGAGAGCAGCGCGACCGGCACCGCGTCGCCGATCTCGACGCCGAGGGCGCGCATCGTCACGCCACCGAGGGCGATCTCACCGGGACGGATCGGTTCGCGACCGTCGACGACGACGGGTGTGATGGCGTCGCCGACGACTGGGGTCGAGGGCGTGGATCGAGCGTCACCTCGTCGCCGATGGCCGCCTCGGTGTACAGCTGGCCGGCGACGTCGGTCAGTCGCTCGTCGGCGCGCAGCACGGCGGCGAACGCCCGCTCCTGACTCGATGCTGACGGGGCGTCGATGACGGCGTCCCACCGGGCGCCATAGCGCACCGGGTCGGCGAGCGTGTGGTCGAGGCCGCCCACCAACATCGCCGCCGGAGACGACCGCGGCGGCGGCGAGCGCTCCGGCGATCGACCGGCACCGCACTCGCCCGCCGCGCTGTGCCACCTGGGAAACGCCAGCACCAGCCCGGTGGTGATCTCGGGGGAGCAGCCGGCCATGGCCGCTGCGGCGCCGACGGACGATCCCCATGCCGCGCCGTGCGGCACGCCGGCGGCGCGTCGTCGGGACGACGAAGGCGACGACGACGAAGGCGGCGACGACCGGCAGGCCGACTCCGAGCGGCACGGCGTCGATGCGCACTCCGGGATCGATCTCGGCGCGCCGGGCCAGCCCGATCGGTGTCCACGTCGACGTGGCGACGGCCGTCGCCCCGGCGATCACCGCGGCGCCGGCTGCGACGGGGATCGCCCGGATCGCTGCCGACGCGGCGCGCTGCGGGCGGGACATGCCGATCGCCGCGAGCACGGCTCGGTCGTCGTGCTCCTGCTCGGCCTGGCGGGCGATCGACAGACCGACGAGGAGCGACTGCGGCGAGCGCCGCGGCCATCGTGACGGCGCGCGACCACGCTGGTCTCGTAGCGCACCGCGTCGTGGACGGTGCCGATGTCGGACTCGGCGGCGGCTGGCGTGAGCAGCGACTGCTGGCCGGCGAGCACCTCGCCGATGGCAGCGGTCGGGTCGGCGTCAGCGCCGAAGCGGACGAACACCGAGGTCGAGAACGCAGCGAGGTGCTGCCCGTAGCGCTCGTACCAGGCGCGGGTCAGGAACGGGTTGGAGTCGACGCTCTGGCGACGTCGTCCAGCGTCCGCTGCGGTGACAGGTCGGTCGGGAAGCGCACGACTCCGACGATGCGCACCTCGATCGGCTCGCCCTGCGGATCGGCCTGCAGGTCGACTGCCCTGGGCGTGCGGATAGCCGCGGACGGTGACGGTGTCACCGACACGGAGGTCGCTGGCGGCGACGATCGTCCTCGGTGACGAGCATCTCGTCGGGGGCGTCGGGGTCGAACATGCGCCCGGCGACGATGACGGGATCGCCGAGCGCGGTCGGGAACACGTCGTCGGCCATCGCCCACACGCCACCGCCGATCTCCTCGGGCAGCTTCGGGCTGGAGTACCAGAGCGGAAAGATGGCCCCGATACCGGCGGCGTCGACGCCGGGGACGGCGGCGATCCGGTCACGCTCGGCGAACGGCACGTACGGGTACGGCGCAACGTGCCGGCATCGAGGTCGAAGTGGCCGTCGGGCCCGCACGTCGACACCGTGAGGTCGGCGCCGGCGGCTGCCTGCTCGAAGCGATCGACCGATGTGGCGCCGCGCCGCACGGCGGCCCAACCACCGAGGACGAGGCCGCCGGCCACGCCGGCGAGCAGCGGCGAGCACCAGCGTCGTCCGCCACGCGCCGCGCAGGGTCGCCACAGCGTGCATCCATGCCGCCCGCACGGTTGCGAGAGATGATGGCAACAACTCCAAACGCGGAGGAACCGGGAGTGCCGCCCGCACTCCCGGTCCTCGGCTCCGCCGAATCGGTGGTGCCGCCCGCACCGCCGATCGTGGTTCCCGCCCGATCGGACGTCCGCCCGACCGTTCGATTTGCTAATGACGATGATGCCGGAACCCCCGCACGGGTACATCGGGGAAACCCCGTGCTTGCACCCGTGGACCCCGTGCCTAGCGTGCGCCGGGTGATCCCGCCGGACGACAAGGACTGGACGTGGGTGCTCGACCGGCGTTGCCCGGAATGCCAGTTCCATGCCGGGGCCGTCGATGTCAGGGACATTCCGGTGCTCGTGCGGGCCAACGCCGCCGAGTGGCAGGACGTCCTGACCAGGCCTGACGTTCGGGTCCGGCCGCGGCCGGACGTTTGGTCGCCGCTGGAGTACGCGTGTCACGTCCGCGACGTGTTCCGGCTGTTCGACCAGCGGCTCGGCCTGATGCTCGCCGAGGACGACCCGCAGTTCGCCAACTGGGACCAGGACGTCACCGCTGTGGAGGATCGCTACGGTGAGCAGGATCCCGCCGTCGTCGCCGGCGAGCTCCAGCATGCCGCCGAGGCCATCGCCGGCTCGTTCGCCGCGGTCGCTGGGGACCAGTGGGAGCGTCGGGGCCGGCGCAGCGACGGCGCCGCCTTCACGGTCCGCACGTTCGGGCAGTACTTCGTCCACGACCCGGTCCACCACCTGTACGACGTGTCGCGGGCCACCACGTAGCGTTGCGCCCGTGCGCGAGCAGATCCACGACGCCGTGCAGCGGGCGGTCACGCCCGACGAGCGGGCGCTGGAGAAGATCCGTGGTCAGGGCAAGCTGACCGCCCGCGAGCGCATCGACCTGCTGGTCGACGAGGGGTCGTTCGTCGAGGACGGCGTGCTGGCCAATGCCGCGGCGACGGGCCTGCCCGCCGACGGCGTCGTCACCGGTCGTGGATCGATCCACGGCGTGCCGGCGATCGTCGTCGCCAACGACCCGATGGTGAAGGCCGGCTCGTGGGGGGCGCGGACGGTCGAGAAGATGGTGCGGGCGTCGGAGGCGGCGCTCGCCGAGCAGGTGCCGATCGTGTGGCTCGTCGACTCCGCCGGCGCCAGGCTGACCGACCAGGTCCAGCTGTTCCCCGGGCGGCGCGGCGCCGGGCACATCTTCTACAACCAGGTCAAGTTGTCCGGCCAGGTGCCGCAGGTGTGTTGCCTGTTCGGCCCGTCGGCGGCGGGCGGGGCGTACATCCCGTCGTTCTGCGACATCGTGTTCATGGTCGACGGCAACGCCTCGATGTACCTCGGTTCGCCGCGCATGGCCGAGATGGTCGTCGGTGAGATCACCACGCTGGAGGAGATGGGCGGGGCGCGGATGCACGTGTCGCAGTCCGGCTGCGCCGACAACCTCGCCCACGACGACCACGACGCCATCGACCAGGCCAAGGTGTACCTGTCGTACTTCCCGCGCACGTGGCGGGACGTCCCGCCGGTCTACGAGGCCGAGCCGCCCGACGTCGAGCTGACCCCCGACATCGTGCCCGCCGACGAGCGCGTGCCGTTCGACATGCACGTGATCATCGACGGCATCGTCGACCGGCACAGCTTCTTCGAGATCAAGCCGCTGTTCGCCCGCGAGCTGATCGTCGGCCTGGGCCGCCTCGACGGCCACCCGATCGGTGTGGTCGCCAACAACTCGGCGCACCTCGCCGGCACGCTGTTCGTCGACTCGGCGGACAAGGCGGCGCGGTTCATCTGGTGCTGCGATGCCTTCAACATCCCGCTCGTCTTCCTCGCCGACGTGCCCGGGTTCATGATCGGCTCGGTGGTCGAGAAGCAGGGGATCATCCGCCACGGGGCGAAGATGGTGACGGCGGTCAGCGAGGCGACCGTGCCCAAGGTGTCGGTGATCGTGCGCAAGGCGTACGGCGCCGGGCTGTACGCCATGTCCGGGCCGGCGTTCGAGCCCGATGCGACGATCGCCCTGCCGACGGCGCGCATCGCCGTGATGGGCCCGGAGGCGGCGATCAACGCCGTGTACGCCAACAAGATCGCCGCCATCGAGGACCCCGGCGAGCGCGACGAGTTCGTCGCCGAGCAACGGGCGATCTACGAGACCGACGTCGACCTGCTGCGGCTGGCCTCCGAGCTGATCATCGACGCCGTCATCGAGCCCCAGGACCTGCGCGCCGAGCTGATCCGCCGCATCGCCCACGCCCGCGACAAGGACCGCCACTTCGCCCACCGCCGCCACGGCATCCCCCCCGTCTGATGCAGCCGAGTACGTGGTGCCGCTCGAGTACGTGGTGCGGGCCTAGCCGGCAGGACGTACTCGGATGATCCGGATCCGTGACGTCACGGCTCGCGACGGGCTGCAGTCCGAGCGGGCCGTCGAGGTGGAGGAGCGGGTCGAGCTGGTGCGCGCCGCTGTTCGCCGCCGGGCTGGCGGACGTGGAGATCGCCTCGTTCGTGTCGCCGAAGGCGGTGCCGGCGATGGCCGGGGCCGCCGAGGTCGCCGCGGCGATCCTGCCCGAGCTCGGTGAGGGCCAGACGGCGTGGGCGCTCGTGCCCAACGCCCGCGGCGCCGAGCTGGCGACCGCCGCCGGCGTCGATCACCTCACGATCACCGTCTCGGCATCCGAGGCGTACAGCGCCAAGAACGTGCACATGTCCGTCGCCGAGTCGCTCGCCGGGCTCGACGCCATCCGCGCCGCCGCGCCCGATGCCGTGCTCGACCTCGTCGTGTCGTTCGCCTTCGGTTCGTCGTTCGACGACGAGGAGATCACGCCGGACGACGTGCGGACGATCGCCGATCGGGCCACGGCAACCGGCATCGACCGGATCACGCTGGCCGACACCACCGGCGTGGCGACGCCCCGCCGCGTCGATGCGGTGCTCGATGCCGTCGGCACCGATGTCGGGCTGCACCTCCACGACACCCGGGCGACCGCCCTGCTCAACGCATGGACCGCCATCGAGCGCGGCGTCACCCGGTTCGACACCGCGGTCGGCGGGCTCGGCGGCTCGCCGTTCGCCCCGTCGGCCGGCGGCAACCTGGCGACCGAGGACCTCGTCCACCTGCTCGACGACGCCGGCCTCGACACCGGCGTCGACCTCGCCGCCGTGCTGGCGATCGGTCCCCGCCTGGCCGAGCTCGTCGGGCACGGCATCCCGAGCCGCGTGGCCGCCGCGCTGGCGCCGTGAACGACGAGCGCGGCGAGATCCTCTGGACGCCCGCGGCCGATGCCTGGACGGCGTCTGCCGCCGGGCGCTTCGCCACCGCACAGGGCTTCGACGACTACGCAGCACTGCACCGCTGGTCGGTCGGTGACCTCGACGGGTTCTGGCGAGCGGCGACGTCGTTCACTGGCGTTCGCTGGCACGACGCCCCCGACCGAATGCTCGACGGTCATCAGATGCCCGGCGTGCGCTGGTTCCCCGGCGCCACCTTGAACTACGCCGAGCAGGCGCTCACCGCGGCCGCCGTCCGTCCGGACGACGTCGCCGTCGTCGCCCGTAGCCAGACCCGCGACGCCGTCGAGCTGACCTGGGCTGAGCTCGCCGCGGCGGTGGGCGCCGCAGCGTTCGGCTTGCGCCGGCTCGGCGTGGACACCGGTGACCGGGTCGTTGCATACGCACCGAACATTCCCGAGACGCTGATCGCCTTCCTCGCCACGGCGTCGATCGGGGCGACGTGGTCGAGCTGCGCGCCGGAGTTCGGCGTGCGCTCCGTCATCGACCGCTTCGCCCAGATCGAGCCCGCCGTGCTCGTGGCCGTCGACGGCTACCGCTACGGGGCCAAGGACGTCGACCGGTCGGCCGAGGTCGCCGAGATCACCGCCGCCCTGCCGACGCTGCGCCACGTCGTCCACGTTCCCTACCTCCGCCCCGACCGCCCGCCGTCGGGCACCGCCTGGGCCGACCTCCTCGTTGACGCGACCGCGCCGGCGTTCGCACCGGTCCCCGCCGACCACCCGCTCTACGTGCTGTTCAGCTCCGGCACGACCGGGTTGCCCAAGCCGATCGTCCACGGCCACGGGGGCATCGTCGCCGAGCACCTCAAGGTGCTCACCCTGCACCAGGACCTCGGCCCGGCGGATCGCTTCTGCTGGTTCACGACGACCGGCTGGATGATGTGGAACTACCTCGTGTCCGGCCTGCTCACCGGCTCGACGATCGTGCTCTTCGACGGTGACCCGGCGGCGCCGTCGCTCGACGTGCTGTGGGATCTCGCCGCCGACACCCGCCTCACCGTGCTCGGCGTGTCCGCCCCGTTCCTGATGGCCTGCCGCAAGGCCGGCGTCACGCCCAGGCGGGGCGATCTGCGCTGGGTCGGCTCGACCGGCGCCCCGCTGCCGGCTGCCGGGTTCCGCTGGGTCCACGACGTCGTCGGCGTGCCGGTGGCCTCGATCGCCGGCGGCACCGACGTGTGCACCGCGTTCGTCGGCGCCTCGCCGCTGGTCCCCGTGCGTGCCGGCGAGATCAGCTGCCGGCTGCTCGGGTGCGCCGTCGAGGCGTTCACGCCCGACGGCCGGCCGGCCCCGCCTGGTCAGACCGGCGAGCTCGTCGTCACCGCCCCGATGCCGTCGATGCCCGTCGGCTTCTGGGCCGACGACGACGGCAGCCGCTACCGCGCCGCCTACTTCGAGGACTTCCCGGGCGTCTGGCGCCACGGCGACTGGGTCACGTTCACCGACGACGGCGCCTGCGTGATCAGCGGGCGCTCCGACGCCACGCTCAACCGGGGCGGCGTCCGCCTCGGTACGAGCGACTTCTACGCCGTCGTCGAGGGCTTCGCCGAGGTGGCCGACAGCCTCGTCGTGCACCTCGAGGACGACGAGGGCGGCGGGCTCGGCCGGCTCGTCCTGTTCGTCACGCTCGCTCCCGGTGGCGCTCTCGACGACGACCTCACGGCGCGGATCCGCGCCGCGCTGCGCACGGAGCTGTCGCCGCGCCACGTGCCCGACGAGATCGCCGTCGTGCCGTCCGTCCCCCGCACGTTGTCGGGCAAGAAGCTGGAGGTGCCCGTGAAGCGCATCCTGACCGGAACCCCGCCGGACGTCGCCGCTGCCCGCGACTCGCTCGCCGACCCGGCTGCGCTGGAGTGGTTCGTGGCGAGGGCGGCGACGTGAGCGTCGAGCGGATCATCGCCCCGCGCCGGCGCAGCATCGGCGCGGCCGACGTCGATCGGCTGCTGCCGTTCCACGCCCGGCGGATGGTCGGGCCGTTCATCTTCGCCGACCTCATCGGCCCCGAGGAGCTGGCGCCCGGTCGTGGCGCCGACGTCCCGCCGCACCCGCACATCGGCCTGGCCACCGTCACCTACCTGTTCGACGGCACGCTCGTGCACCGCGACTCGACCGGCGCGGTACAGGCGATCCAGCCCGGTGGCGTGAACTGGATGACCGCCGGCTCGGGTGTCGCCCACTCCGAGCGCTCGCCGGACGACGCCCGCCCGGTGACGGCGACGCTCGCCGGGCTGCAGACGTGGGTCGCCCTCCCCGACGAGTCCGAGGAGGTCGATGCGTCGTTCCAGCACGCCGGCGCGAGCGAGCTCCCGGCCGTCAGCGACGGCGGTGTCTCGGTGCGCCTGCTCGTCGGGACGGCGTTCGGTGCGGCGTCGCCGGTGCCGGGTGCGTCGCCGCTGTTCCACGCCGACGTGCACCTCGACGCCGGCACCCGCGTCGCCCTCCCGCCCGAGCACGCCGAGCGGGCCGTCCTCGTCGTCGACGGCGACGTCGAGGTCGCCGGCGAGCCCGTCCCGCCCCGCCACCTCGCCGTCGTCGGCGACGGTGACGCCGTCGTGCGGGCGTCGACGGCGGCTCGCGTCATGACGTTCGGCGGCGCGCCCGTCGGCCCGCGTCACATCTGGTGGAACTTCGTGTCGTCGAGCCGCGAGCGCATCGAGGCCGCCAAGGCCGACTGGGCGGCCCGCCGCTTCGCCCCGGTGCCCGGCGAGACCGAGCGCGTGGAGCTCCCAGGCGATTCCTAGTCGTCTGGGGATCGCTCTGCGATCCCCAGCGTCGTCAGAACCGCGAAGTCACGCCGACAGGGGGAGTTGGCGGATGTCGGTGGCGACCTCGGTGGCGATGTCGATCATGCGGGCGGCGGCGGGGCACAGGGTGCGGTCGCGACGCCACACGAGGCAGATCTGGCGCGGCGGGATCGCCGGCGACAGCGGGTGCAGGTCGACCTCCGGGTCGCCCGTGTTGATCGCCAGGAGCGGCATCACGGCCCAGCCCATGCCGGCTTTGACCATCGCCACCTGGGCGCCGTTGTCGAGCGTTCGGAAGACGAAGGTCGGATCGGCGCCGCACGCCCGCAGGCCGTTCTCGATGTCGTCCTGGCAGGCGCTCGGCGGGTATCCGACGAGCGGCGCACCGTCGAGCTCGGCCGTCGGGAAGGGCCCCTCGGCGAGCACGCCTGGCGGGGTGACGAGCACGAACGGGTCGTCGAGCAGCAGCAGCGACTCGAGGTCGCCGTTGCGCTGCCCGACCGTGAACGTCAGGTCGAGCTCGCCGGCGAGGACGCGGTCCGCCCCGGCCTCTTTGCTCTCGTCCTCGAACAGGCGGATGTCGACGTTCGGGTGATCGCGGCGAAGGCGCTGCAAGATCGCCGGGAGGAGGACGGTGGAGACGCTCTGGAACGTCCCGATGTCGACGCGTCCGACCTCGCCGGCGAGGAAGCGGTCGACCGCATCGCCGGTGGCGTCGACGCGAGCGATGATGCCCCGGGCGTGGTCGAGCACCAGCTTGCCGAGCGGCGTCAGCTCGACCGGCCGCGGCCCGCCCGGACGGTCGAACAGGGCAGCACCGACGAGGCGTTCGAGGGCGGCGATCTGCTGGCTGACGGCTGACTGTGTGTAACCCAAGCGCAGCGCGGCGCGGCCGAACGTCCCCTCCGTGGCCACGGCATCGAGCGCTGCCAGGTGGCGGAGTTCGAGATCTCGGAGTGGCATGAACATCAGCGTAGCTGATCGTCTCGATGACTGATCATCGCTAGTGCTGTCGACCATGTATCCGTACGTTGGACGTCATGAGCCGCCCCGACCTCACCGATCTCGCTCATGACCTGGCCGCCGACGGGTTCGCCGGGCGCGAGCACACCATCCGCGCGATCGTGCGAGTGGCCCGCCAGCACGGCGTCAGCCCCACGCTCGTCGATCTCCTCGCCGATCCCGATGAGCACGAGATCGTCAGACAGCGGGCGTTCGGGCGCATCGCCGTCGTCCTCGAGCAGATGCCGGCCGGACGGGGCGTGCGTCCCGCCGCCTGACCATCCGCCAGGATGGCGCGATGGACAGCAACGACCCGGTCATCGTCAGGAAAGGCGTCGGTGTCGGCGCCGGCATGCTCGGCGCCCTCGTCGCCCGCCAGGTCATCCACCGGTTCCGGGTCCGCCAAGGCAAGGCCGGCCAGCGCCCGGGCAAGGTCGAGGCGATGCTGTGGACGACGCTCGTCGGCGCCGGCGCCTCGCTCGGGCGCGTCGCTGCGCAGCGCGCCGTCACCACCGCCTACGCGCGCCGCGCGGCGCGAGCCGCGACGTCAGCCGACGACGGAGCGCAGGCGACGTAACGGCGGCACCGTCGTCGGTGGCTGCTTGCGCGGCGGGAGCGATCGCAGCAGCTCGGTCGTCGCCTCGGTGACCTTGCCGACGGCGAGCTCGAAGGCGGCCTCCGTCGCCGCCGACACGGACTGCACCCCGCTCACCTTGCGCACGTACTGGCGCGCAGCGGCCTCGATCTCCTCGGTGGTGGCCTCCGGCTCGAGGCCACGGAGCGTCGTGATGTTCCGGCACATGACCCCAGCCTACGAAGTGGCCCCGCGGTGTTACGTTGCGCAGCCGAGATGGACCTGACCCGCGAGGAGCAGCGACTCCGTGACGCTCGCACGGGCACACCGTGGCGGTTCTGGGGTCCCTATCTCAGCGAGCGCCAGTGGGGGACCGTCCGCGAGGACTACAGCGACAACGGCGACGCATGGTCGTACTTCAGCCACGACCAGGCTCGCTCACGCGCCTACCGCTGGGGCGAGGACGGCCTCGCCGGGATCAGCGACGAGCACCAGCGCCTGTGCTTCGCCCTGGCCATGTGGAACGAGCAGGACGCCATCCTCAAGGAGCGCCTGTACGGGCTGACCAACAGCGAGGGCAACCACGGCGAGGACGTCAAGGAGTACTACTTCTTCGTCGACAACCTGCCGACGCACTCGTACCAGCGCTGGCTGTACAAGTACCCGCAGGCGCCGTTCCCGTACGCCGACCTCATCGACACGAACCGCTCGCGCTCGCGCTTCGAGATGGAGTACGAGCTGCTCGACACCGGCATCTTCGACGAGGACCGCTACTTCGACGTCGAGGTCACCTACGCCAAGGCCGGGCCGCACGACCTGCTCTGCCGCATCGACGTGCACAACCGCGGGCCCGAGGACGCGCCGATCCATCTGTTGCCGACGATGTGGTTCCGCAACACGTGGACGTTCCAACCGCACACCGCGACGCCGAAGATCGAGCGGGTCGAGGGCCGAGCGGTGGCCCGCGCCGAGCACGACGAGCTCGGCGTGATGCACCTGTACGCGGCCGAGGACGCCGAGCTGCTGTTCTGCGACAACGAGTCCAACGCCGCCCGTCTCTGGGGCGCCGAGGACTCGCCGCCGTACCCGAAGGACGGCATCGCCGACCACGTGCTGCACGGCACGCCGACCGTCAACCTCGATGGCAGTGGGACCAAGGTGGCCGCCCATCTCCGCCTCGTCGTGCCGGCAGGCGGTTCGGCGGGGACGTGGGTGCGCCTGACCACGGACGGCCCGGACGTGTTGACCGACCCGTTCGCCGGCGCCGAGGAGGTCGTCGAGTCCAGGCGCGCCGACGCCGACGAGTTCTACGCGGCGATCACCCCGCCCGGGGTCGGCGACGACGCCGCGTCGGTGCTCCGCCAAGCGCATCGCCGGGATGCTCTGGTCGAAGCAGTCGTACTACTTCGACGTCGACGTGTGGTTGCAGGAGCACCACTCGCACCCGATGCGCCATCCGCAACGCCGTGGCGTGCGCAACGAGGCGTGGTTCCACATGATCAACCACGACGTCATCTCCATGCCCGACACGTGGGAGTACCCGTGGTACGCGGCCTGGGACCTCGCCTTCCACTGTCTGCCGCTCGCCATGGTCGACCCGGACTTCGCCCAGTCACAGCTCGACCTGATGCTCTCCCAGGTGTACCTCCACCCGACCGGCCAGATCCCGGCGTACGAGTGGAACTTCGGCGACGTGAACCCGCCGGTGCACGCCTTCGCCACGCTGTTCATGTACAGCGTGTCCGGGCACCTGGGCGAGGTCGACCTGCCGTTCCTCCGGCAGTCGTTCACGCGCCTGCTGCTCAACTTCACGTGGTGGGTCAACCGCAAGGACCCGGCCGGCAAGAACGTCTTCGAGGGCGGGTTCCTCGGACTCGACAACATCGGCGTCTTCGACCGCAGCGCGGCGTTGCCGACGGGAGGACGACTGGAGCAGGCCGACGGGACAGGGTGGATGGCCCTGTTCAGCCAGAACATGCTCGAGCTGGCGCTGGCGCTCATCGAGGACGACCCGGACTACGCCGACTTCGTGTTCAAGTTCGTCGAGCACTTCTTCTGGATCGCCGCCGCCGTCGACCCGATCGGCGAGCACCCCGACGAGATGTGGGACGACGAGGACGGCTTCTTCTACGACGTGCTGCGCCGCCCCGACGGCACCGGTGAGCGGCTCAAGGTGCGCTCGCTCGTCGGCCTGCTGCCACTGTGCGCCACGACGGTCATCGAGGAGAGCGTGTTGCAGCGCTACCCGGAGCTGGCGGCGAGGGTGCGCAGCTACGTCGAGCGCAACCACGATCTGCTCGCCAACATCGCCGATCCGCTCGTCCCGGGGGTGAAGGGGCGACGGCTGCTGTCACTCGTCAACGAGGAGAAGCTGCGCCGCATCCTGACCCGGATGCTCGACGAGGACCGCTTCTTCGGGCCGCACGGCATCCGGTCGATCTCGCGCGCCCACCTCGACGAGCCCTACGAGCTCGTCGTCGAGGGCGTCACGTACCGCGTGCAGTACGAGCCGGCGGAGTCGACCACGGGGATGTTCGGCGGCAACTCCAACTGGCGCGGGCCGGTGTGGTTCCCGGTCAACGTGCTCATCATCCGCGCCCTGATCCAGCACTACCGCTACTACGGCGACGAGTTCACCATCGAGTGCCCGACCGGGTCGGGTGTGCAGATGACCTTGTTCGAGGTCAGCCGGGAGCTGGCGACGCGGCTGACGGCGACGTTCCTGCGCGACGCCGACGGCCAGCCGCCCCGTCTACGGCGGCACGACGAAGTTCCAGGACGATCCGCACTGGCGCGACCTGATCCTGTTCTACGAGTACTTCCACGGCGACAACGGCGCCGGACTGGGCGCGTCGCACCAGACGGGGTGGACCGGGCTCGTCGCCCCGCTGATCCAGCTCTTCGGCCACCTCGACGCCGCCGCTGTGCTGGAGCGCGAGCGGCCGTTCTCCAGTCCGTTCCGCCGGGTCACGGGGGAGTCGATCGCACCGGTCGCCACCGCGCGGGAGGCGCGCGGGGTCCATCCGTGAAGCTGCCCGCCAACCCGCTGCTGCACGAGATCTTCACGTGGGTGTGGCTGCACGACCTCTCCGTGCGGGTCGGCCGGACGGTCACCCTGGGCGATGTCCCCGACGACGTCTGGGACGACGTCGCCGGCAGCGGGATCGACGCCGTGTGGCTGATGGGCGTGTGGGAGCGCAGCCCGGCAGGCGCGGCGATCGCCCGCACACTCCCGGCGATGGCGGCGGCGCAGCGCGAGACGCTTCCCGACCTGACGGATGACGATGTCGTCGGGTTCGGCCTATTGCATCCGCAACTACCGTGTCGACGAGCATCTCGGCGGTGAAGCGGGTCTCGCCGTGGCGCGCGAGGAGCTGGCGTCGCGTGGCGTCGGCCTGATCCTCGACTTCGTCCCCAACCACGTCGCCCCCGATCACCCATGGGTCGACGAGCACCCCGAGTACTTCGTGCGCGGCGACGACGGCGCCATCGCCCACGGCCGCGACCCGTACTTCCCTCCGTGGTCCGACGTCGTGCAGCTCGACGCCTCGCTGCCGGCCGTCCGGCAGGCGGCGGCCGAGGTCGTCACGTCGATCGCCGAGCGGTGCGACGGTGTTCGCTGCGACATGGCCATGCTCATGCTCGACGACGTGTTCGCCCGCACGTGGGGCGACCGGGCGCTCGGCCGCGACGGTGGTCCCGGGTACTGGCCGACCGTGATCGGAGCCGTGCGCGCCGCCCACCCCGACTTCTTGTTCTGGGCCGAGGCCTACTGGGACCTCGAGCCCGTGCTCGTCGAGCAGGGCTTCGACGCCTGCTACGACAAGCGCCTGTACGACCGGCTCGTCCACGGTGAACCGGCAGCAGCAGTGCGCGACCACCTCCGTGCCGACCCGGCGTACCAGTGCGCACACGGTGCGCTTCGTCGAGAACCACGACGAGCCGCGGCTGGCGGCCGTGCTGGCGCCACCCCGCGACCTCGCCGCTGCCGCCGTCGCCCTCACCCTTCCCGGCGTCGCCCTGCTGCACGAAGGGCAGTCGGATGGTCGCCGGATCCGCGTGCCGGTCACGCTCGGGCGGCGACCCGACGAGCCGGTCGA
Organism: uncultured Acidimicrobiia bacterium; assembly: GCA_963822875.1. Classification (GTDB taxonomy): domain Bacteria; phylum Actinomycetota; class Acidimicrobiia; order Acidimicrobiales; family Ilumatobacteraceae; genus JALZMG01. The sequence goes on from CAWGJK010000005.1 coordinate 43,871, forward strand.
CGCCGAGCGCCGCGAGTGGTACGACAGCCTGCTGGCGTGCCTCGGTGGCGGCATGCGCCGCGGCGACTGGGCGCTGGTCGACGTCGACGGCTGGCCGGACAACCGCTCGTGCGAGCACCTCGTCGCGTGGTCGTGGTCGTCGCCGGTCACGACCCACCTCGTCGTCGTCAACCTGTCGGAGGGCAGGGCCGACGGCCTCGTACGACCGCCGGGCATCGACGGCGGACCGCTCATGATCGTCGACGGCCTCACCGGCGAACGCTTCGCGCGCGACGGTGACGCGATCCGCCGCGACGGGCTGTACGTGGCGCTGCCCGGCTGGGGCGTGCACCTCCTGCGCTGGTGACTGCGCTGGCGAGCTGGGAAGCGGCGCGCCGGCACGCGCGATAGACATGGCCGGGTGTCGGAGCTGGTGACCGACCACGGGACGACGCGGCTCGCCGGGACGACGCGCAGCACGGCCCACTTCGGCGTGATCGTCTTCCTGGCGTCGGACGTGATGCTGTTCGCTCCGTTCTTCGCCGCCTACTTCTTGCTCAAGGCGAACAACCCACCGTGGCCTCCGGCGGGTGCCGACCTCGACGTCCCGCGGGCCGCGTTGGCCACGCTCGTGCTCGTCGCCTCGTCGTTCACGCTGGTCGCGTCCGACCGGGCGGGGGAGCGGCCGGGCGGCGGCGCGGCGATGCGCCGCTGGCTGCTCGTGACGATCGGGCTCGGGGCGGCGTTCCTCGCCAACCAGATCGCCGAGTACGCCACCTTGGAGTTCGGCGCCGACGACCACCCGTACGGGTCGGTCTTCTGGCTGCTGACCGGGCTGCACGGCGCCCACGTGACGGCCGGCATCTGCGCCATGGTGCTGCTGTTCGCCCGCTCGACCCGTGCCCGCAGTCCCGAGGCGCTGGCGCCATGGGCGGGCGGGATCTCGCTCTTCTGGCACCTCGTCGACGCCATCTGGGTCCTCGTCTTCTCGACGATCTGGCTGATCCAGTGAGAGGGTTGCTGGCAATCCCGTTCGCTGCGGCCGCGCTCTCGCTCGGCGCGACCGGCGCGCCGGCCGCAGCACCGGACGACCTCGGTGCCGCGCTGTACGCCGAGCAGTGCGCCGCCTGCCACGGGACCGACGGCGGCGGCGTGGACGGCCGCGGGCCGTCGCTGGCCGACGAAGGGCGCGCCGCCGTCGACTTCGTCCTGCGCACGGGGCGCATGCCCCTGGCTGCCCCCGACCTGCAACCGAACCGTGGCCCGGTGCGCTACTCCGAGGAGGAGATCGTCGCCCTCGTCGACTTCGCCGGTGCGTTCGGCGACGGCCCGGACATCCCCGACGTCGATCCGTCGGCAGGCGACCTCAGCAGCGGTGCCCGGCTGTACCAGCTCAACTGCGCGGCGTGCCACGTCGCCTCCGGCGCCGGGGCGGCGATCGGCGGCGGGCGCGAGGCACCGGACCTGATGTCGTCGACGCCGACCGAGATCGGCCAGGCGATCCTCGTCGGACCGGGAGCAATGCCGGTGTTCGGCACGTTCAGCGACGCCGACATCGACAGCGTCGCTGCCTACGTCGGCGACCTGCAGGAACGAAAGACGACGGCGGCGACCGACTTCGGCGGCGCCGGACCCGTCGCCGAAGGTCTCGCCGCCTGGCTGCTCGCCCTGCTGCCGCTGATCGCCCTGACCCGCTGGATCGGCACGCCCCACGAGGGCCGCGACGAACCGGTGGAGGTCGCCGAGGAGGCCGAGGGGATCCCGACATGAACGTGCGGGCCTACCGAGCTGCGGTGGTGTCGTTCGTCGTCGCCATCGCCGGCGGGATCGCCGCGGCCGTCGGCTACTCGGAGGACAACGACCTGCTCGGCATCGGCCTCGCCGCATCGCTGATCGGCATCGGGTTCGGGCTGGTGTGCTGGGCGAAGTACCTCGACTTCGACGAGCACGTGGTGCAGCAGCGCGAACCGCTGCAGATCACACCCGAGGCCGCCCGGGAGCTGGACGACGAGCTGACCACGACGGGCCGCATCCTCGGGCGGCGCAAGCTCGTGCTCGGCCTGCTCGGCGGCTCGTTCGCCAGCCTGATCGTCGGCTTCGTCGGGCCGATCGGCTCGCTCGGTCCCAAGCCGCGGGGCGAGCGCGGGCGCACGTCGTGGTCGGCGGGATCACGCCTCGTCACGGCGGAGGGCGTGCCGGTCCCCGCCGGCGGCACCACGTTCGACCAGCTCGTCACGGTGTTCCCGGACGGCCACATCGGCGTCGACGACTCCCAGGTCGTGCTGCTGCGGCTCCCTCCGGAGGTGCTCAGCGAGCGCACCGTCGAGGCCGGCGCCGTCGACGGATGGGTCGCCTACTCCAAGATCTGCACCCACGCCGGCTGCTCGGTCGGGTTGTTCGGCATCGACAACCGCACGCCCGAGACGCTGCGCCAGCTCGTGTGCCCGTGCCACCAGTCGATGTTCGACCCCACGGATGCTGCCCGTCCGTCCGGCGGACCGGCGACACGCTCGCTGCCCCAGCTCGCCCTCGACATCGACGACGACGGCTACCTCATCGCCAGCGCGCCGTTCGACCGCGTCGTCGGCCCCGTCGCTTGGAACGAGGCATGAGCGCGATCCGCCGACTTGCGACGCCGCGAGCAGGACGGCGATGGGCGCGCAGCCCGAGGTACGGCATGAGCGCGCCGCGCGGGCTCGTCGAACGGTACGTCTCGTCGGTGACCGACCGGGTCGGTGGCGAGTCGTTCGTCGGCAAGGTGCTGCACAAGGTGTTCCCGAACCACTTCTCGTTCCTGTGGGGCGAGATCGCCCTGTACAGCTTCCTCGTCCTGCTGATCACCGGCACGTACCTGACGTTGTTCTTCGAGGGGTCGCAGCAGGAGCTCGTCTACGAGGGTTCGTACGAGCCGCTGCGTGGGACCGACGTGTCGGCGGCGTTCGACTCGGTGATGCGCATCTCCTTCGACGTCAAGGGCGGGCTGCTGATCCGCCAGATGCACCACTGGGCGGCGCTCGTGTTCGTCGGGGCGATCGCCCTGCACATGGCGCGGGTGTTCTTCACCGGCGCCTTCCGCCGGCCACGAGAGATCAACTGGGTCGTCGGCGTGCTCCTCCTGCTGCTCGCCCTCGCCGCCGGGTTCACCGGCTACTCGCTGCCCGACGACCTGCTGTCGGGCACCGGGCTGCGCATCACCCACGCCATCATCCTCTCCCTGCCGCTCGTCGGCGAGCGGCTGACGTACCTGATCTTCGGCGGCGAGTGGCCCGGCACCGACATCGTCGGCCGGCTCTACCCGGTGCACATCCTGCTCATCCCGGCCCTCATCGTCGCCCTCCTCGCGGTGCACCTGGCGCTCGTGTGGCGCCAGAAGCACACGCAGTTCACCGGGCCGGGACGCACCGAGCGCAACGTCATCGGCGTGCGCGTGTGGCCGGGGTTCGCCATCAAGTCGACGGGGCTGCTGTTCCTCGTCGCCGGCGTGATCACGGTGATGGGTGCGCTGTTCCACGTCAACGCCATCTGGCTGTACGGCCCGTACGACACGGGCTCGGCGACGTCGTTCTCCCAGCCCGACTGGTACATCGGGTTCCTCGAGGGCGCGCTGCGCCTGTTCCCGCCGTGGGAGATCCGCATCGGTCGCTTCATGATCAACAACCTCGTGTTCTCGGCGGTGTTGATCCCCGGGATCATCTTCACCGGACTGCTCCTCGTGCCCTGGATCGAGCGTCGATTCAGCCGTGACGACCGCGAGCACCACCTCCTCGACCGGCCACGCGACAACCCCCACCGCACCGCGGCCGGGCGCGGCGTCGATCGCCTTCGTCGCCGTGCTCTTCCTCGGCGGCTCCCAGGACGTGATCGCCGGGGCGCTCAACGTGGCCATCGGCCACGTGACGGCGTTCCTGCAGTTCGCCGCCCTGCTGGCGCCGCCGATCACGTACGTGGTGACGCTGCGACGTGTGCCGCACGCTCGCCGCGCGACCAGGGCCTGAACGCACCGAGCGCGCCGGCGGCGTCGAGCGCGACGCCGGCGGCGGCTACCACGAGATCCACGAACCCGACTCGATGGCGGTCGGCGAGTGATCCCGCAACTGGGCGCGAATCGTGCCAACCGGCCTTCTGGGCGCGATCTGTCCCGGATTCCGACACGATCTGCGCCCAGATACGGATCGCGCCCAGATCGGGGGGTGGTGTGGGCGTGATCGCCGGGCTGCCGCCGCCGCTGACCGAGCAGGCCGAGGACATCGACCGCGTGTGGAACGGCTTCCTCGTCGCCGCCCTCGTCGTCGGCGTCCTCGTGTGGGGGTTGATCGCCTACGTCGTCGTGCGCTACCGCCGCCGGTCTTCCGACCTGCCGCGGCAGGTGCGCGAGAACATCCCGGTCGAGATCGCCTACACGGTCGTCCCGCTGCTGATCATCGTCGCCCTGTTCGCCGTCACCTTCACGAGCGTCCGGGCGATCGACGACGTCGACGACGACGTCGATCTCACCGTCGAGGTCGTCGGCTTCCAGTGGCAGTGGCGCTTCAACTACCCAGGTACCGGTGTCGAGGTCGTCGGCACGGAGACACAGGCCCCCGAGCTCGTCCTGCCGGCAGGCGCCGCGGTGCAGTTCGACCTCACGTCGGTCGACGTCGTGCACTCGTTCTGGATCCCCGGCTTCCGCTTCAAGCGGGACATGTTCCCCGGTGAGGTGCAGACGTTCCAGGTCGACATCACCGGCGAGCCTGGCGACTATCCCAATGCCGGCGTCTGCGCCGAGTTCTGCGGACTCGACCACACGTCGATGCGCTTCGACGTGCGCATCGTCAGCCCTGACGAGTTCACCCAGTGGTTGGAGGAGCATCGACATGACAGCCGAGCTGCGCCTCGTCGACGTCGACGAGATCGTCCGCAGGCGCACGGCTGGACGGCGCACCGGTCTGCCGCGGACGCTCCTCGGCTGGCTGACGTCGACCGACCACAAGGCGATCGGCATCGCCTACGCCGTCACCGCCCTCGTGTTCCTCGCCATCGGCGGGGCGCTCGCCGGTGTGATCCGCACCGAGCTCGCCCGCCCAGGCCTGCAGGTCGTCGACGAGTCCACGTACAACAGCCTGTTCACGATCCACGGCAGCGTGATGGTGTACCTGTTCGCCGTCCCGTTCGGCTTCGCCCTGGCCAACTACCTCGTGCCGCTGCAGATCGGCGCGCCCGACCTCGCCTTCCCCCGCCTCAACGCGCTGTCCTACTGGCTGTACCTGTTCGGGGGCGTGACGATGCTGCTCGGCTTCGTCGCCGACGGCGGCGCGGCGGCGTTCGGGTGGTACGCCTATCCGCCGCTGTCGGGCCCCATCGGCTCGCCGGGGCTCGGGGCCGACCTGTGGGTCGTGTCGATCATCCTCACCGGCACGTCGGGCACGCTCAGCGCGGTCAACGTGATCACGACCGTGTCGATGATGCGGGCACCCGGCATGACCATGTTCCGCATGCCGATCCTCACGTGGAACCTCTACCTGACGAGCTTCATGGTGCTCGTGGCGTTCCCCGTGCTGTCCGGCGCACTGGTGATGCTGGAGGCCGACCGGCGCTTCGGCACGCACTTCTTCGAGCCGACGCAGGGCGGCTCACCGGTCCTCTACCAGCACCTGTTCTGGTTCTTCGGGCACCCGGAGGTGTACATCGTCGCCCTGCCGTTCTTCGGCGTGGTGACAGAGATCTTCCCCGTGTTCGCCCGCCGTCCGGTGTTCGGCTACAAGGGCCTCGTCCTCGCCACGCTGGCGATCTCGGCGCTGTCGACGTCGGTGTGGGCGCACCACATGTTCGTCACCGGCCAGGTCGTGCTGCCGTTCTTCGCCGCCACGTCGTTCCTCATCGCCGTGCCGACCGGCGTCAAGGTGTTCAACTGGATCGGCACGATGTGGGGCGGGTCGATCAGCTTCGAGCCGCCGATGCTGTTCGCCATCGGCTTCCTCGTCACGTTCGTCGCCGGCGGCCTGACCGGGGTGATGCTGGCGTCGCCGACGCTCGACTTCCACGTCAACGACACGTACTTCGTCGTCGCCCACTTCCACTACGTGATGGGCGGCACGGTGGTCTTCGCCCTGTTCGCGGCGATCTACTTCTGGTGGCCCAAGGTGACCGGGCGGATGCTCGACCGGCGGCTCGGGCAGGCACACTTCTGGCTGCTGATCGTCGGGTTCAACCTGACGTTCTTCGTCATGCACCTGCTCGGGCGCGACGGCATGCCGCGCCGGGTCGCCGACTACCCGGCGACGGACGACTTCGAGACGTGGAACATGATCTCGACGATCGGCATGGGCGTGCTGGTGCTGTCGATGGTGCCGTTCCTCGTCAACGTCGTGCGCTCGCTGCGCCGGCCGGCGACGGCAGGCGCCGACCCGTGGCACGCCAACTCGCTGGAGTGGGCGACATCGTCGCCGCCACCGGAGCACAACTTCGCCTGGCTGCCACCGATCCGCTCCGAGCGCCCCGTGTTCGACCTGCGCTGGGTCGAGCACGACGGGGTCAGCGCGGCGGGCACTCGCGCGGCGTGGTCGGCGCGTCCCGAGGACGAGCCGTGAGGATCGAGATGGTGATGTGGGCCGGTGTCTTCGCGTTCTACGTCGTCATCGGCGCGCTGTACTGGCTCGTCGACGGCGACCCGGCCGGCGCCTCACTGCTGCTGACGGCGACCGCGATCGGCGGGTTGTGCGCCGGGTGGATCTGGGACTGGCGCCGCCATCACGGCCACCCGCGACCGCAGGACCGTCCCGACGCCGACGCCGCGGACGAGACCGGCGCCGTCGGTGTGTTCCCCACGGCCAGCCTGCGCCCGCTCGCCCTCGGCGCCGGCATCAGCGCCAGCGTGCTCGGCATCGTGCTCGGCTCGTGGATGACCGTCGCCGGCATCGCCATCGTCGCCTCCCAGGTCGCCCTGCTCGCACGGGACGCCGACCGATGAGGCGACTTCTGGGCGCAGATCTCGACGCATGCCGTCAAGATCCGCGCCCAGATCCGCCGTTGGCGAGGATCGCGCCCAGATGAGCGTCGTCGCCCACGTCGGGTTCGACCACGCCGCCATCGGCGTCGCCGCCGCGGTCGTCGTCGGGGTGTACGGGCTGGCGTGGTTGCGGCACCCGGTCACGGTGCGGCTGTGCTGCTGGGCGGGCGGGGTCGGGCTCGTGGTGCTGGCGTCGACGCCGTGGATGGAGCGACTGGCTGCGGAGTCGTTCGCCGGGCACATGGTGCAGCACCTCGTCGTGATCATCGGGGCGGCGCCCCTGCTGGTGCTCGCCCGGCCCGTGCGCACGTGCATGCGCGCCGGGTGGATCCCGACGACGCCGACCGGGCGGGCGATCGGTGCGCTGTGGCATCGCTACGCGGCCATCGCCGGGCCGGCGGTGTTCGTCGCCGTGCTCTTCGCCACGCACCTCACCTCGATCTACGACCGCGCCCTCGGCAACCGTCTGCTGCACGAGCTCGAGCACGCCGCCTACCTGCTCGCCGCGTGCGCGATGTGGTCGGCGGTGCTCGGCGTCGGGCGCAGCACCGCCGTCGCGCGGGTGGGTGGCGTCTTCGGTGTCATCGCCGGCAGCGCCTTCCTCGGCGTCATCCTGCTGGCGGCGACCGAGCCGCTGATGCCCACCTACGCCGCGCGCCTCGGCGCCGAGCAGGCGCTCGACGACCAGCGCGCGGCAGCGGCGATCATGTGGGTCACCGGCATGTTCACCACGCTGCCGCTGCTGGTCGCCGCGGTGTGGCGCTGGGCCTCGGCCGAGGAGCGCAGAGCGCTCCGGGCCGAGGCCCTCGCCGACGTTACGGCGACCCCGCGGAGGCGGCCCGCAGATCAACCGTCGCCAGCGCCCCACCGGTGACGGTCACCGCGGTGACGTCGTCGCCGTGGTCATCGAGCACGAACCACGTCCCGGCGGTCAGCTCGTGGAAGAGCGCCGCCGTGACGTGACCACCGCCCTGGTGGCGCTCCCACACGCCGGTGTGGATCGTCGAGCCGGTCTCGCCCGGCCGCCCGCAGGTGCAGCTCGCTGCCCTCCGTGCCGGGGTCGAGGAGCACGACGAGTGCCCCGACGTCGCCGCCGATGTCGAGCACAGCGGCGCCGCCGTGCGCATGATGGTGGTCGGCCCGTTGAGGATGCGAGCGAGCGAGCGCCAGCGAGCGAGTGGTCGACAACGGCCTGCGTGGCCGGGGAACGCCGTGATGGTGGCTGGTCCGGTCACGACCCGGCCACCGACAGCGGCAGCACGTCGTAGCCGCTGACCGGGTGATCGAGGTACGGGAACACGTCGAGGTACGACACGTCGCCGAGCACCTGGGTGCCGTCGTTGATCAGGCCGGCCGCGCCGTCGGGTGTGAACGTGTTGTCGACGAGCGGGATGGTCAGCCCGGCCACGGCGCGCAGCTCGACGGTGACGATGTCGTCGAACACGCGCCGGCCGTTCGGGAAGCCGGCGAGGTCGCCGCCGAGGATCCCGTTGACGTTCGGGTCGGCTGCCGGCGGGATCGCCACGTTGAGGCGCAGCAGGTCGGCCTGCGTCGCCCCAGTGAAGTTCTGGAAGCCGGGCACGATGCCGCTCGGGATCCCGGTCAGCAGGATCGCCAGCAGGTCGGCGCGGTCCTTGTCGTACGCCGCCAGGTTCGGGAACACGCCGGGGTAGAGGAACGGCAGCAGCCGCCCGAGCTCGGGTCGCGCCACGTACTGGGCGAACTCGGAGTCGCGGTGCGGACCCTTGCGGTTCCACTCGTCCTTGCGCGGGAGCGGCACGAGGACCTCGTTGAACAGCGGGTTGCCGAGCCGCGACACCTGCGTGAACGGACCGACGTCGACGTTGTCCCGGTTGTCGTCGCGCAGCGTGGCCTTCTGCCGGTACGCCGCCGTCCACACGCCGATCGTCGCCTCCGCAGCCATCGGGTCCGTCGGCGCCTTGCCGTCGCGGGTGAGGTGGGTGATCGGCACCTGCACGGCCAACGTGTGCACGTTGAACGAGCGCACCGCGTTGACGCCGGGCGCAGCCGGTGTCGGGATCAGGTGGAGGTTCTGGAACGGGCGCAGCGCGGCGAGGTCGAAGATCGAGCCGAGGTCGACGTAGAAGCCGTCGAGGCGCTGCCCGGCGAACACGCGGATGCCGCCGTCGAGGTCGTAGATGCCGGCGTTGGCGAGCGCCGAGTAGTTCGGCGTCGAGCGCACGCCGACGTTGCACGGCGGCGAGAGCAGGTCCTTGGCGAGCCGCCGGCGCCTGCGGTTGCGCACTTCGGTGAGCTCGTAGGTCTGCGGGCGGTTGTACGACGGGCTGTCGATGCGGTCGATGACGCCGGTGTTGTAGAGGAACGTGTTCGGGTTCGGGACGTTCGTCGTGAACCGGAACTCGTAGGTGACGTTGGCCTTGCCGTCGCCGTCGTTGTCGATGTTGATCGTGTAGAGGACGTCGTCGCCGAACTCGAAGAAGTTCGGGCCGCCGGCCGGGTCCTCGAGAGGGATGTAGTTGCACAGGATCGTGACGGTGTCGGGCCGGTCGGGGCTGACGAAGGCGTAGACGTCCGTGCTGTCGGCGCACGGGTCCTTGGAGATCTCGGGGGCTTCGCGGTGCGATGACATGACGACCTCACAGACCGCGCCGCGTGTCGGCGGCGCGCAGGATGCGGGCGACGAGCTGGCGGTCGCGCACGACGACCTCGTCGGCGCCCTGGAGCACCGACACCTCACCCGTCGAGGGGTTCTTGATGCTGAAGACGACCGGGCCCGAACCGGCCTCGGTGATCGCGGCCTCGTCGGCAACACGATCGGCGACACGGGTTGCGGCGCCGCTGGCCGCGGCGATGCCGCCGGCGCTCAACGCACTCATCGGGACTGCGACGGCGGCCGCTCCGGCCGATGCCCGCAGCAGATCCCGTCGTGACATTCCGGACATGACGGTGTCCCTCCCATTCCAGGGCCGGGATGGCCCCGTTGGAGCGACGTTCGTCTCGCGACGGCCTGCGGATTGGGGGACCCGGTTCTGACGATGCTGAGGACTGCTCAGCGATCCTCAGACGACGCGGAGTTCACCTCAGGGGTGTTGCAGGAGGTGGACGAGGCTGCTGGTGTCCCAGCGGCGGCCACCGCGCTGGACGACCTGGGCATAGAACTGGTCGACGAGCGCGGCGACGGGCAGCCGCGCGCCGATGCGCGCCGCCTCGTCGAGGCAGAACCCGAGGTCCTTGCGCATCCACTCGACGGCGAAGCCGAACTCGAACTCGCCGGCGGCCATCGTCGCCGTGCGATTGTCCATCTGCCAGCTCTGCGCCGCGCCCTTGCCGATCACGTCGAACACCTGGGCCGTGTCGAGCCCGGCACGCTGGGCGAAGTCGACGGCCTCGGCGAGGCCCTGCACGACGCCGGCGATGCAGATCTGGTTGACCATCTTGGTCAGCTGCCCAGCGCCGGCCGGGCCGAGTCGCTCGACCTTTGCCGCGTACGCCTCGATCACCGGCCGCGCCGTCTCGAACGCGGCCTCGTCGTCGGACCCGCACATCACCGTCAGGCGCCCGTTCTCGGCGCCGGCCTGACCGCCCGACACGGGTGCGTCGACGAAACCGATGCCGCGCTCGGCGCACGCCGTCGCCAGCTCACGGGCGAGGACCGCCGACGTCGTCGTGTGGTCGACGAGGGTCGACCCGGTACCCATCCCGGCGAGCACGCCATCGGCCGCCAGGGTCACCGCCCGCACGTCGTCGTCGTTGCCGACGCACGTCATCACCAGCTCGGCGCCCTCCGCGGCTTCGGCCGGCGAGGGCGCCGACGAGTTGTCGTGCGTGCGCACCCACTGGTCGGCCTTGGAGCGGGTCCGGTTGTAGACGGTGACGTCGTGGCCGGCGGCAGCGAGGTGGCCGGCCATCGGCGCACCCATCACCCCGAGCCCGACGAAGGCGACACGTGTCATGGCACGAGTATCACCGTCGGGCGTCGGTGCGGTCGCGCTCGGTGATGAAGTGTGAGGCAGCAGCCATGCGCCGATTCGCTCGCGCCGACAGATCATCAGCGGTGGTCGTGTCACCTTCGGAAGCAGCGAGCCGAGCGAGGGCGTCGAGGGCGAGGACCTCGACGTGTGGCTCGTCACGCGACTGGGCTTCGTCGAGGACCGCGACGAGCCGCCCGTGGGCGCCCGGGACGCCGTCGGCGGCGTCGAGCGCGGCGAGCAGGCACTCGCCGAGGCGGGCCTGCTCGCCGCCGCCGGCCTCACGGTGCCAGGCCGCGGCGGCCTCCAGCGCCGAACGTGCTCCAGCGTCATCGCCGAGCGCACGCAGCACTCGACCGAGGTGGACGCGGGCGAGCGCAGCCATGCGCGCGTCACCGGTGGCCTCGGCCTTGTCGATGGCCAGTCGCAACGTGGCCGCAGCCGGCGGGATGATCGCCGTTCTGGCACTGTGCTCGGCCGAGGCTGGCGACCTGGTAGGCCTCCGTCTGGAGGTACCCCCGCTGGTGCGAGGTCTCGGCCGCACGGGCGATGTGGTCGACGGCGTCGTCGAAGCGGTGCTGCAGGCGGGCGAGCTCGCCGAGCATGGCGTCGCGCCGCACGTGCAACCACGGGTCGTCGACGCCGGCGAGGCATTGCTGGACGTCCTCGCACCGGTCGACGGCGCGGGACACGTCGCCGGCGGAGATGGCGGCCCGAGCGGCGAACAGGGCGTTGGCAGCGCGGTCCCACGGCCGGTCCACACTTCGATACACGGCGGCGGCCTGGTCGGTCAGCTCGATCGCCTGCTCGAACTCCCCGTCGTGCGACACGACATAGGCCAGGTGGTAGCGGCTGCGGGCGCGCAGTTCGTCATCGTCGATGGCGTCGGCGGTCGCCTCAGCGTCGGCGATGTGCCGGCGGGCGAACTCGAGGTCACCCGTGGAGGCCTCCAGCCACGAGGCGAGCAGCAACGCCGTGGCCCGTTCGTCCGGCGGAGCGGTGTCGCCGGCGGCGGCGAGCGCCATCAGCACGCGCTGCGCACCCCGGCTGTCGCCGAGCACGACCCACGCCCACCCGAACCCGTTGCCGATGTCCAAGGCACGCGCCGGGTCGTTGGTCGCGGACCACGCCAGCGCGGCGTCGATGTTGGCGCGCTCCGTCCGGGCGAACGCCAGGTGTTCCGCTTGACGGCTGCCACGCACCCCGGCTGTCGACAGCCGAGCGGCGTCGGCGTACCAACGCGCGTGGGCGGCGAGCGCGGTGTCCGCGTGTCCGGCCGCGCCCATCGCGTCGAGGGCGAATGCGCGGATGCTGTCGAGCAGCCGGTAGCGACGCTGTCCCGACGAGTCGTCATGATCGACGATGACGAGCGATCGGCTGGCGAGACGACTGATGATGTCGACCGTCGACGCTGCCGGCACACCCAACGCGTCGAGGACGTACTCGACAGCGGCGAGCGGTGCTCCGCCGGCGAAGGTGGCGAGCGCCCACAGGCCGCGCTGGTCGTCGGGGAAGAGCAGGTCGTAGCTCCAGCGGATCGTGGCACCGAGCGCGCGCCGGCGCTCCGGCTTGCGGCTCGTCGGATCGCTCAGCACCGCGAAGCGGTCGTCGAGGCGCCGCGTGATCTCCTCCACGGACAGCGTCCTGGTGCGGGCGGCAGCGAGCTCGATCGCCAGCGGCAACCCGTCGAGCGAGTGGCAGAGGTCGCGCACGGCCGCGGTCGTGTCGTGTTCTCGGCGGGCGCGCTGGGCGGTGGCGCGGCGGCTGAACAGCTCGACGGCGTCCTCGAGCCCGAGTGGGGCGAGCTCGACGACGTGCTCGCCGTCGACATCGAGTGGCACCTGGCTCGTGCACAGCACGTGCAGCGCCGGGCACGCATCGAGCAGGCGGGTGGCGAGCCCGGCGGCGGCCTCGACCACGTGCTCGCAGTTGTCGAGGATGACGACGATCTCGGCACGCCGGAGCCGGTCGACGAGCGCGGCCTCACCGCCGGTGACCTGCAACGAGGCGACCACGGTGTCGACCACGTCGTCGGCGCTCGACGCCATGTCGAGGCGGGCCAGCCAGACGCCGCCGGGTGGCCGCAGGGCGCGGCCGGTGGCGATGGCCACGGCGGTCTTGCCGATCCCGCCCGGGCCGACGATCTCGACCAGCGGCTGCGTCGAGATCAGGTCGACGAGCTCGGCGAGCTCGATGTCGCGGCCGACGAGTGCTGCCGACATCGACGGCAGGTTCCCGGTCCGGGACGGGCGTGACCGATCTGTCGTTGCGGCTGCAACGTTCAACGTCTCGTCGTGGTCGAGGATGCGCTGCTCCAGCTCACGCAGCTGCGGCCCCGGCGCGAGGCCGAGCTCGTCGGCCAGCATCGCGCGCGCCCGCCGGTAGGCGTCCAGCGCATCGGCCTGGCGACCGGCCCGGTACAGCGCCGTCATCAGCATCACCCACAGGTTCTCGTGGAACGGATGGGCGCCGACGGCAGCCTCGAGATCGCCGAGCAGCTCGCGGTCACCAGGTGACCGCAGCCGCGCTGCCAGCCCAGTCTCGACGAGGGTCAGGCGAGCGGCGTCGAGGCGTGTCCGGTACGGCGCCGCCCAGTCGCCGGCACCAGGAAGCACCTCGTCACCGCGGTACATGGCGAGCGTCGATGCGCTGAGCGCAGCCGCGCCACGGTCGTCGCCGACGTCCAGCAGGTGGCTGGCGTCCGCCGCCTGGCGCATCACGGCGATGGCGTCGACCTGGGTCGGGTTGCCGGCCAGGCGGTAGCCACCGTCCCCGCCGGCAACGGCGGCCCGGTCTCCCAGGGCACGGCGCAACTGGGAGACCTTCGACTCGAGCGTGTTGCGGCCGACGCCGGCGGCGCCGGCTTCCCACAGGTCCTCGATCAGGCGGTCGCTGCGCACTCGCACGCCGACGTCCAGCGCCAGGCGCACGAGGAGCTCGGAGGTCTTGCCGGCAGGGATCGGCACCAGCCGGTCGTCCCGGAGGACCTCAACCGGCCCGAGCACCGAGATCCGCAGCACGCCGCGATCGTATGAGCCCGGTCTCCCAGAGAACCCCGGCCATGACGATGAGCCACAGGCACCAGACGACGTAGCCGATGAAGTTGGTGATGCTCGCTGCCTCGATGCCGAGCGGGATGACGACGCCGCTGGCGATGAGCACGGCCGAGGCGTTGCCGGCCCAGCACATCCACCGCGGCGCGATGCGCTGCGTGACCCCGATGACGACGAGGATCGTGAACGTGGCCGTGAGGGCGTAGCCGAGCGTCTCGCCGATGTACTCGCCGAGCCACGTGTGCAGCAGCTCGAAGGTGTGATGGGCATCCTCGGCCTGACCGGGCCGGATGGCGTCGTCGCTGATGCCGGGGACGAGCAGCACCCACCGGGAGAGCCCGATCACCTGCACCGTCGCCGCAGCGATCCCGACACCAGCGATCCAGCGGCCGAGTCGGCCCGGCGTCGTTCGTCCGAGCAGGATGCCGATCGGGGCGAGCAGGCCGGCGCTGATCGTGAGGACGAGGAACCAACTGACGACCGCCACCTCGTGACGCCGGAAGGCGGCGAGGATCTCGGCGGTCGGTTCCTCGAGGATGGCCGGGTAGTCGAAGATGGCGCCGAGTGCGGTGAACCCGGCGATGGCGAGGGTGGCGGCGCCGGCCATCGAAGCGGCGGCGAGCCGGCGGGTGGTCTGGATGTCCATGGTCATGTCCTTTCGAGAACGTCGGCGGTCCGGTACCAGTCGAGGGTGGTGTCGAGGGCGGCATCGAGTGGCGTGGCGGCGTCGCCGAAGGCGGTGCGGAACTTCGTGTCGTCGACGACCCACCGCTGCGTGAACTGGTAGAGCGTGTGGAGGTACTCGCGCATCGCCGGCTTGACGACGCCGAGCGCACGCAGCGTGAAGGCTCCAGCGGCGACGCACCGTGGTCGGTGGCCGGCCGATCGGTAGACGTGGTCGATGATCTGGCGGGTGGTGCGCGCCTCGGCGACCGGCAGGTGCCACACGGCCCCCGCCGAGCTCGCCTCGGTGGCCAGGGTGATCAGCCCAGCGGCGACGTCGGGCGTGTAGGAGTAGCTGTGCGGCAGGTCGGTCCGGCCCATCACCTGCGCGGCACGGCCGGACAGGGCGGTGGCGAAGACGGTCTCACCCAGCGCCGACTGCCTCGTTCCCGGGCCGAAGTAGTCCGACGCCCGCCCGATGGCCACCTCGACGTCGCCGGCACGGTGCGCAGCGAGGAGGTCCTCGGTCATCGCCGCCCGGGTCGCCGCCTTGGTCGACGTCGGTCGCGCCGGCAATGTCTCCACGAGGTCCCGACCATTGGTCGGACCGTAGGCGTAGAGGTTGTCGAGGACGACGAGGCGGGCGCCGGCCGCCTGTGCGCCGGCGAGCACCCCTCGTTGCAACGGCGGGAACTCGATGGCCCAGCGGTCGTAGGCGGAGGCGTTGAGGCAGAAGTAGACGGCGTCGGCGCCGGCGGTCACCCGTGTGGTGAAGTCGACGTCGCTGGCGTCTCCGGCGACGACGTCGGCGCCGGCGATCGGCGGCCCACCGCTGCGGTTCACGGCGGTGACGTCGACACCACGAGCGACGAGTTGCTCGACCACCAGCCGGCCGACCTGACCGGTCCCGAACACGACGTGCCGCGTCATGACGGACGTCCTTGCCGGTGATCGAGGGCGAGTGGGAGCACGGTGGTGAGCGCGGTGACGACGATCGCTCCGGCAGAGCCGAACACCGTGAACTGCTCCTCGACTCGAACCCCGATCGACGTCGTGATCGCCCAGCCAGCCGCCCAACTGGCGGCGAGGAACATCGGCCAGACGAGAGCGAGTCGGCCCAGCCGGCGGTGCAGGACCACGCCTTGGGCGAGCCCGACAGCCAGCCCGCACACCGCGCCCTGGACGACGAGCGACCCGAGGTCGGTGGCGAAGTCGACGGCACTCGCGCCGATGGTGAGCCCGATCGACAGCCCGACGGCGGTCGCCAGGATCCACGAGCGGGCAGGGAGCCCGCGGCCGGCGCCCCACCACTGCACGGCGCCGAGCACGGCGCCGGTCAGCGCACCGCCGATCACGGCAGGGCCGGCAGCATCGATCGGTCCGGCGACCACCAGGGCGGCGAAGCCACCGAGCGGGAAGCCGGTGAACGTCACCATCCAGCGGGCGGATGCTCGCAGCCTCGACGGGCGTCGTGACTGCACTGCGGTGTTGATCTGGACGTCGGTCATGGTCGCTCCTCACGGTGGACGGCGGCGATCCACGCCGCCAGGACGTTGTCGGGATGGTCGGCGAGGTGATCTCGAACGAGGACGTCGAGCAGCTCGTCGTCGCCGTCGAAGTGGGCGGCGGCGATGGCGACCAGCTGGCGATCACGCGGTGTCGTGGCGCTCGACGCGGCTCGGGCGAGCAAGTCGCCGGCGTCATCGGTGAGCAGCGCCGCCGCTACCAGCCGGTGGATGAGGGTGTCATCGGGCACGACATCACTGTCGGACCGCCAGCTGACGACGAGCTGACGCGGCGCTGACGGTCAGCCGAGCGCGGCGCGTCAGGTACTCGTCGCAGAGCTCGACGAGGCGTTGACGCCCGAAGCTCGGCTCGTGGCCGGCGTGGACGACGGTCACCGGCAGCTCGCGCAACCGTCGCATCGTGGCGACGTACGCCTCGACGTCCGAGTCGTCCAGCTCGTCGAGCAGCGGTCCGTCGTAGACGGCGTCACCCGAGAAGAGCACGCCCGTCGCCTCCTCCCAGAGGCCGATGCTGCCGGGCGAGTGGCCGGGCAGGTGGAGCACCTCGAAGGACCGGTCACCGAGGTCGACGACGTCGCCATCGGCGAGCAGCCGTGTCGCCGGCGCAGCGGGTCGATCGAACACAGCGGCATCCAGCCCGCCTTCGGGCACGGCGTCGACGAAGAGGTCGGGGATGTCGTAGCCGGCACTGCGATACGGCCCGAGCACGCCCTCGCCGTACACCGACGCGTCGAGCGTGATCGTGCCCGCGCTCCGCCATCACGTCCGCTTCGGCAGCGTGCACGGCCCGCTCGTCGAACTCGTGGATGCCGCCGATGTGATCGCTGTGCGAGTGCGTCGCGACGGCGAGCAGCGGATGGCCCAGCTCGGGCTCGACGAGATGGCGCAGCGGGCGGATGCCGAGCGACGTGTCGACGACGAGGTCACTGTCACGGCCGCGCACGTGCCACACGTTGCAGCGCAGCAGTGGGTGGACGTGCGGCTCGGTGACGAGCGTGACCCGCTCGCCGAAGCGCTCCGTCACGAACCATGGATCGGCCACGGGCAGCGCGAGCACCACCAGACGGTACGTCGCGGCGCGTCACTCAGCTGTCGTGCGCACCGTTCGTGTCGACCGCGTGTCGAGGGCCATCTCGTCGGCCGCATCGACGTCGCGCCGCAGGCGCACGGTCCCCGTGCTCGCTTCGACGATGTCGACGACGCCGGCGAGCAGGCGCAGCGTCCCGTCGTGACCGGACTCGACGGCGAGCTGGGCGGCGCGACCCAGCTGGGTCGTTGCGGTGTGCTCGTCGCCCGCGGCGCGAGCGGCGAGGCCATCGGTGATCGCCGACGCCAGCTCGACCTGCCCGGTGTAGTGGGCGACGTGGGGATTGATCCGGGTGGCCTCGACTCGGTCGTCGGTCCACACGGCACGGACCAGCGAGCGGGTGACGACCTCCCCGTCGACGACGAGGCCGATCCGTCCGGCCAGCATCTCCGCCCCGACCTCCTGGGCCGGCACCACGAGGTGGACGTGGTAGTCACGCTCCTCGCTGCCCCACGACCCGGTCGGGAAGTCGACGGTCCGCTCGTCGACGCGCACGCCTCGATCGGTGAGGTCGTCGATCGTCGGCGAGACCTGCTTGACGAACGTCGTCGTGGCGCCGCGCGGCGTCCACAGCTCGCAGCCGCACGTCGCTCGTCCGCTTGGCCATCGCCTGGGCCGTCATGGCGGCGAAGTCGGCGGCCATGTCCTCGCGGGTCGGGGATGATGTCGACCGAGCCCATGAGACGGGTGGCGATGTGGCGCAACTCGTCGACCTTCCAGTTCGTGCCGATGCCGCGACAGTCGCACTGGAACACACCGTCGCACTGCGCCACCGCCCATCCAGGTACTCACGGGTCTCCGACTCGTCATGGCCGTCGGTGAGCAGGATGACGTTGCGGATCGCGCCCGGCAGCCCGACGAGCCTGCTGCGGGCTTCCATCAGCCAGCGCCCGATCGCCGTCCCGCCATCGGCCGAGCACGCCGACACTGCACGGGCGGCGGCGCGGCGCGTCGCCTTGTCGGCGCGCGCCAGCCCGCGCGACGGGTACAGGAAGCGAGCCTCGTGGGTGCCGCCGACGACACCGAAACGCACCCCGTCGCGCAGCGACGTCGATCGCCGTGATCGCCGCCTTCTGGGCGGCGACGATCTTGCGCTCGTAGTGCATCGAACCGGACAGGTCGATCACGATCACGACGGCGGCCGCTGGCACCCTGGTGCCGGTCGGACCGGGCGAGTCCGTGCCGGTGCCCGTGATCGTCACGACGGCGTCGACCGACGTGCCGCCCTCCGGGAGGTACTCGTTCTGGTAGGTCTCGGCGCGGAACTCCATCAGCCCGCCTCTGGCGCGACGTCGATCACGGCCACGGTCACGTTGTCGTGCCCGCCACGGCCGAGGGCGGTCGACACCAGCCGGCGGGCCAGCGCCAGTGCCGCGCAGTCGCCGGACGACTCGACGAGACGACCCAGCTCGTCGGACCCGTCGAGCAGGTTCCAGAGCCCGTCGGTGCACAGCACGAGACGGCCAGGACCGTCGGGCGTCCAGGTGCCGGTCTCCGCCGCCTGTGGCGCGTCGTCGCCGAGCCAGCGGGTGATCACGTGCGCCCGAGGATCCTGCTCCGCCGCAACCGGAGCCATGGCCCCGGTCGCCACCTGCTCCTGGGCCCACGAGTGATCCACGGTGAGCAGTCGGGCGCCTCGATCGTCGACCCAGTAGGCCCGGCTGTCGCCGGCCCAACCGAGCGTCACCGCCGTGCCGTCCCATGTCGCCGCCACCGCCGTGCACGACGGCCCGTTGCGGTCCGGCGCGGTCATCCACGGCACGCCGGCGACGGCGTCGCCGCCTGCGACCCAGTCCTTCGGCCATCGCCTCGACGCCGACGCGGTCCTCGGATGCGCCGCGGACGACCTGGAGGAGCCACTCGCCGGCAGCCTGGGCAGCGACCTGCGAGGCGACGTGCGGCGCCGCCGACAGCGACACGCCGTCGCACACGACGGCGACCGCCCGGGGTCCGTCGGCGGCGACGAAGACGGCGTCCTCGTTGCGTTCGTGGCGCAGCCCGCGGTCGGACACGCCAGCCGCAAGTCCGACATCGACCTCGACGTGCTCACGGGCGGTGTTGCGGGCGGGTTCGAGCGCCGCTCCACACGACTCGCAGAACTCGTCGTCGGCGAAGGCGGACGCGCCGCACCGCTGGCAGGACAGGAGCACGCCCATCACCACCACGACCTCGGTCGCACGGCGTTGGCGCGATCGACGAGCGAGATGCGCTCGGCGTCGCTCCCGGCCTTGCGCGCCAACGAGCGATAGGTCCGCTCGAGTCCGAGCCGGAGCTCCCGCTCGTCCAGCGCGACGCCGAGCACGGTCGCGCCCGCCGCAGCGGGCGCTCCGGCGCTGGCGGCAGCGAGCGCGCACTCGAGGACTCGCGCGGCGAGTGGACCTCGGCGCTCACGGTCGGCTGGCACCTGCTCGACCAGCGATGCCGCCCGCGTCACGTCGCTCACGTCGCCGGCCCGGGCGCCGTCGAGCAGCAGCTCGGCCTGGGCCATCAAGGCGTCGGCGTGGGCGCTCGACGTGTCGAGGACGCCGCCGTAGGCGGCGATCGCGCCGGGCCGGTCGCCCATCGCCGTTCGGCATCGCGCCAGCCCGAACGACGACGACGTGAACGCCGGGTCGGTGCGGGCGACGACCTCGTACCAACCCGCGGCCGCGGCCACGTCACCGCCGACCTCATGGCTCAGCGCCAGGGCCAACTTGGGTGCCAGCTCGCCGGGGAGCGTGCAGTAGACGCGATCGAAGGCCGCTCGCGCCGGCTCGGCATCGGCCGCCGCGAGCGCGGCGAGGCCGCGGTACCACGTCGTCCGCCATTCCCAGTGATCGGCGCGCTCGACACCGTCGAGCACGGTGTGCGCCTCGGCCAGGCGATCGCGCTGGATCAGCGCCCGGGCGAGCCAGAGGTCGGTCTCCACCGCCGCGCCGCGCTGGCCGCCGAGTCTGCGGATCACCTCGTCGGGGTCCGGCAGCGAGACGATGACGGCGGCGGCGGGATCGTCCGGGTCGACCAGCGGCGTCGGCAGCGTGCGCCAGTCGGGGCCGTCGAGCGAGCCGCGCGCCGGCGGGGTGAAGCACGTGCTCCGCGCCGCAGGCGGTGTCGAGCCGCGCGCGGCGACGATCTCGCGGAGCACGCCGAGCAGCTGGGCGCCCATCTCCTCGGCGTCCTGGAAGCGCTCGTCGGGATCGGCAGCGGTCGCACGTGCGAGGAAGGCGTACAGCGACGGGTAGCGCGAGTAGAGCGGGACCGTCCGCGCCGGCGGCAGGGTGTAGCGGTACGTGCTCTGGTGGCCGGCGAAGTCCGTCGCCAGGACGGCGAGCGTGCGGCCCACGGTGAACAGGTCGGAGGCGACGGTCGGCCCGGTGCGGGCGATCTCCGGCGCCTGGTACCCGACCGTGCCGTAGACCGGACTCGTCTGGTCGTCCATCCGGTACACCCCACCGAGGTCGATCAGCTTGACCGAGCCGCGGGACTGGATCACGTTGTCCGGCTTGAAGTCGCAGATAGGCCAGCCCGAGGTCGTGGAGGTGGGCGAGGGCCGGCAGCACCTCGAGGCAGAAGGCGATGGCCTGGTCGACCGGCAGCGGATCGGGCCGGTCGCCGTTGGTGCGCCGGCGGTCTTCCAGCATCTGCTTGAGGCTCACGCCGTCGACGTACTCCATCACGATGTAGCCGTCGCCGTGGTGCTCGACGAAGTTGTGGATCTTGACGATGTTGGGGTGCTCGACCTCGGCGAGGAAGCGGCGCTCGGCCAGGGCGACGGCCATGGCGTGCTCGTCGCTGCGGTCGAGGAGCCCCTTCAGGACGACCCAACGCTCGGACACGAAGTGGTCGCGTGCCAGGTAGATCCAGCCCAGTCCGCCGTGGGCGAGGCAGCCGACGACCTCGTACTGGCCGGCGACGAGGGCGCCGGGAGCGAGCGAGGCGAGGAACGAGAACGGCGCTCCGCAGGCTCGCGCAGAACCCCTCGGTGCGCCCGGGTTGTCCGTCGCGGCTGCGCCCGACCGGCTCGTCGCACCGGGCGCAGAAGCGGCGGTGCTCGGCCACGGTCGGGTCGGTCATCACCGCCGTCTCCGGGTCGCGCGCCGGCACCGGCGGGATGTCGACCATCCCGGCGCCGAGGCGCCCCTGCGCCACAGTCATCGTGCCCCGGCTCGGCGCCGACCTCGCCGTCGCCGCACGCCCCGGTGCGGCCGTTCCGTTGATCTGGGTCGGGCTGCGACCGATGGCGTCCGGGGCCAGCCCGCAGTCGTCGCAGTAGCCGTCCTCGATCGACCCCGCGCAGTCGGTGCGTCGGCAGCGCTCGGCGACGGTCACGGCCGGGCCCTCCGACTCAGCGCTTCCTGGTAGTGACGCACGAGGTCCTCGGCATGACGCAGATCGGTCGGTGCCGTGTGCAACGCCTCGTGCGCCCGCCGGCGCAACGCCGCCAACTCGATGTCCTCGAGGCGGCCCAGCCGGCCCGCCTTGGCCGCGTAGGCGTCGAGACGGCCGCGCAGCTCGTCGCGCTCGTCGAGCAGCGCTCTGGTGCACGGCGGCGCTGGCGTGCACGTCGGCGAGGGCGTCCCGTGCCGCGGCATCGCCACGCGGTCGAGCGCGGCGGCGACATCGGGCCACGGCGGCGGTGCCGGCCGACTCGGCGACGGCGTCGAGCTCGGCGGCGAGCCGGTGGCACGGGTCGCCGGTCGCCAGTGGCGCGGCGCCGGCGATCCGGCTCGTCGCCCGGGCCACGACGTCCTCGGACCCGGCGACGGCGGCGCCGAGCTCGTCGAGGAGCCGGCGGGCGGCGTCGAGCTGTCCCGGCCAGTCGTCGCGCACCGACCGGAGGGCGTCCAGCTCGTCGCGTGCGCTGGCCAGCTGGGCGTCGATCGCCGCGGCGACGCTCGACGACCAGCCCAGTGGGTCGCCGAGCGCCACCTCCGCCGCCGCGTCGAGGGCCTGGGCGAGCCCGTCGGGCTCGTCGCCGGCGAGGCCGGCCAGGCGAGCACGGGCATCGCCGGCCCACGGGATCGCCTCCGCCCACACGCGCTCGACGGTGGCGACGACGGCGCGGACGGCGGAGAACTGCTCGGTCATGTCCGCCAGCACCTGCTCGGGCGTCGCCCGCTCGACGCGACGCGACCCATCGAGCAGCCCGCGCTCGGCGAGCGGCGTGGCGACGTCGGCCACGACGACGGACGGTCCGCGCAGCAGCCGGGCGGCTTCGCTCGGGCGCGCCGACGTCGCCCGCTCGATCACGTCACCGAGCTCGTGGTAGGTCCGGAACAGCACCGCTCGCGACGTCGCCACCTCGGCCCATCGCGCGGCGGTCTCGCCGGTGAGCGTGGCGGCGTCGAGCAGCTGGACCGTCGGGTCCTGCTCGAGGGCGAGGAGGGTCGCCCCGGCGCGGGCGACGGCGTCGCGCAGCCGGCCGGTCGAGGTCGCGTGTCCACGTCAGTCCCGGTACTCCGCCGGCGGCGGCTCGGTCGCGGTCGATGCCGAGCTCCCTCTCGAGGCGCTCGTGCAGCTCGTCCCACGTGCCGTCGGCGCGCATGTCCTCGAGGACGGCGTTGACGAAGCGGACGAGGTCGTGGTGGTCGTGGCTGATGGCGATGCCGTAGTGGGAGACGCTGTCCTTGGGCGCCAGCAGGTCGCGGATCCTGACGGTCGGGTCCTGCTTCGTCATCCCGTAGAGGAACGAGTCGTGCCCGAAGTAGGCGTCGACCTCGCCCTTCTGGAGAGCGAGCAGGCACCCGGTTCGATCGGGCTCCTGGTGCACCTCGGCCTTGGGCACGTGCGTCGGCGAGGAGGCCGATCGACGTCGATCTGCGCGTCACGCAGACCGTCTTCCCGTCGAGGTCGGCGAGGGAGTCGATCGGCGAGTCCTCGCGGACGAGGAACTTCTGGTGCGCGGTGTAGTACTCGCTGCTGAAGGCGACGTCCTCCCACCGCCCGCACGTCATCGAGTTGGCCGAGATCGACATGTCCGACGCGCCCGTCCTCGACGACGCTCGATCTTCTCGTCGGTCACGACGGGGACGTGCTCGACCCGGTCGGCGCCGTCGTCGCCGAAGATCCGGGCGGCGATCTCCGTTGCCAGGTCGACCTCGAAGCCCTCGATGTCGCCGGTGCTCGGGTTGCGGGAGGAGAACCCGAGCGTGTTCTCGTCGACCGCGACGCGCAGCCGGCCGCGCTCGCGGATCTCGGCGAGCGTGCCGCCCTCGCTCACCGGACCGGGTCGGAGGCTCTTCGTGGCCAGCTCGTCCTCGGCGCACTCCCCCTGGCTGGGCGTGGTGGTCGTTGTCGTCGTCGATGACGAAACCGTCGTCTCGGGCACCGCCTCGGGCAGGGCGTCGAGGATGCCGGCGACGTCGGACGGCCGCTCGGCGCTGCACGCCGCGACGAGCACGACGCAGGCGAGCGGGAGGGCTCGTCGCATCACCGGTACTCCCGCAACCTCGGCTGCAAGCCGGCGACGGCGGCGAGCGCAGCGGCAACCGCGGCGAGGACGATGAGGATCGGCAGGGCGACGTTGACGCCACGGGCGGCCCCGACCTCCGCGTCGAGCGTCGTCGACGCCCCCTCGATGAGCCCGGCCAGCTCTTCGTCGAGCGCCCGTGCGGCGTCGGCCTCGCGCCCCACCGCCACCTCGACGGCCGCTTCGTGGTCACCCTCGTCGGACGAGGCGACGCACCTCGTCGTGGGCGGCGAGGTAGTCGTCGTAGCCGCGCTCGAGCGATGGCGTCGGATGCGGGTCCGCCACATCGAGCAGACCGTCGCGCGGGCCGAGGCCGATGCTGTCGATGCGCTGCTCGAAGTCCTCCTGGTTCTCGTCTCCCCGTTCGATGAGGTCGAGGTTGTCGTCGCTCAGCGACCGCAGCGTGAGGATGCGCGCCGTCGAGAGCGCGGTCACGAGGCTCGGCACCGTCGTCGCGCGACTCGACCAGGGCGTCCGCCTGACGGCGCAGCACGAGCAACGTCGCGGCCGCGGCGGCGACCACGATCAGCCGCCGCGGCCAGCAGCCCGGCGTTGAGCCAGCGGCGGCTGCGCCACGTCACGTAGAGCTGGGCGACGGCGACCACCAGCACGGCCGCCGCCGCGGTCGCCGCCACGGCCCACGCGGCCGACCGCCGCGTGCCGTCGCGGTACCGATCGTCGAGCTGCACGGCAGCGTCCTCGTAGACGATCGTCGCCGCCGGCAGGATCTCCTGACGCATCTTGTCCGAGGCGCGCCGCAGGTAGGCGTCGCCGACCACGTGCCCGAGCCGGCTGTTCGTGCGCGCCGCCTCGACCAGGCCGTTGTACACGGGCAGCTCCTCGGCGACAGTTCGCTGCGGCCGTCGTCGCCTCGCGTCCGAGGTCGCCGGCGGCGATGGCAGCCAGCCGTTCGCCGGCCCGGCGAAGATCGTCGAGGTAGCGCTGGCGCAGCTCGCGGCGGCTCCAGGCCGGCGCCCAGGAAGATCGTCGAGGCGGCGGCGTCGGCGTCGGCGAGGGCGACGTAGAGATCCTGGGCGTCGAGCAGGTGCGGAGCGGCGCTGTCGACCACGTCGTCGGCGGCGGCGCGGCGCTCGATCGCGGCACGCGAGCCGGCGATCCCGAACACGGCGATCGCCACGGCGACGGCGACCATCGCCACCTTGATCGCGGTCGGCGTCGACACGACCGATGCCTGCCGGCGCAGCATGGCGCGCACGGCCGGCGCGTCGATCACCGTTCCCCCTGCGGTGCCCACGTGGCCCCATCCCTCCTGTGCCAGCCAGCTCGGATCGTATCCCTCGGTCAGGAGTACGATCGTCACCCGGGAGGGGACGTGGCAACGCTCGAGCGATTCGGTCCGGCGGGACACGATCTGGTGCTGCTCGACGAGACGCGCGGCGCGATCTCGGTCGGCAAGAGCGAGGACAACGACCTCGTGCTCGACGGCGATCCTTCGGTGTCGCGGGTCCACGCCCGCCTCGAGCGGATGGGACCGGCGTGGTGCATCACCGACCTCGGGTCGACCAACGGCACGACCGTCAACGGCGAGCGGCTGTTCGCCCCGCGCGCGCTGTTCGACCGCGACGAGGTGCTGCTCGGGCTGACCCGCCTCGTGCTGCGCGACCCGACGGCCCGCGGCGACGTCACGACGGCGCCGCTGAAGCCGCCGCCCGATCGCACACCCGGTGAGCAGCGCGTGCTGGTCGGAGCTGTGCCGCCCGGTGCTGTCCGGCCAGGCGTTCACGCCACCCTCGTCGGTGCGGGCGATCGCCGACGCCCTCGTCGTCACCGAGTCGGCCGTCAAGCAGCAGCTCGACCGGCTGTACGACAAGTTCGGCATCCACGACAACGCCGGCGGCTCGCGGCGCGTCCTGCTCGCCAACGAGGCCATCCAACGGGCCGCCGTCACCATGCGCGATCTGCAGCGCGACGAGCGCTGACGAGCTCACTGACCACTCCCGACGACGGTGCCCTCGAGCGGCCCTCCGTCGGTGCGCAGCGCCATGCACTGGATGACGCGGTCGCCGTACGCGCCAGCCGTCCGCGGTCGGCACGTACATGAAGACGTCGAGTTCCGACTGCATGAACGGCGTCCCGACGATCGCCTCGAAGTGCTCCACGCACTGCTCGGCACCGAACTGGAAGAGGCGCTCCTGACCGGGGTACGTGGCGCCGGGCGGTGCGTCGTGGGCGACGACATCGATCAGCTCGTAGGCGTGGGGCTCGTCGCAGGCGACGACGTCCACCGTCGTCACCTCGTCGCCGGGCGTCGGTGGCGAAGGTGTCGGACCACCGAAGCAGTCGCCGATCTCGAGCTCGGCCACGTGCGTCGGTCGCCTCATGTCGATCTCCGGCAGCGGTGCGACGGCGGCGATGCCGACGGCAGCCAAGCCGGAGACGACGAGCAGGCTGCGAAGCCCGCGCCGTGTTGGCGCCGGTTGCAGCGAGTGGCCGCGGCCGGCGGCCAACGAGTCCAGCCGGTTCGTCAGCGCGGCCGTCACCCACCACGTGAGGCCACTGCTCGCCACCATCAGCGCGGCGCCGACGATGCCGGCGGGCGCGAACAGAGAGGTCAGCAGCACGAGCGCCCACCAGACGTGCAGCATGCCGGGCACCGGCGGGCGAGGCCACGCGTCTCCAGGGGTCGTGCTGCGCCACAGATCGTCGACGATCTGCTTCGGCCGGACGAGGTTGAGGAACGGGACGAACCAGGCCCAGACGCCCCAACCCGGTGCGAACCGCAGGTCGCCGACCCCGAGGGCGAACAGGTTGCGGTACGCCAGACCGGTCCACACGGCCAGCGCCACGTGCGATGCGAGCGAAGCAGAGCGTCATCGCGGACCCCACGCCGATCGCGAGCTCGCCGGCGCCATGCCCCGACCCACTCGACCAGTCGTCGATCAGGGGGGTGCGGATGGCGATGACCGCGAAGGCAGCGGCGCCGAACGAGGTGACGCCGAGCAGCACGCGCAGCACCGCGAGCCGAAGGGCTGGGCTGCGATAGGCGGGAGCGTCCGCGACGGGCGGCGCGAGTGGGTGCGGCGCCGGGAGCGGAGGTGGCAACGAGCCGACGCCCATGCGTCGACGGTCGCGCTCTGCGAGCGCATCCGGAATTGCCGGCGAGCGGTTTCCTCCTGCCGCCGAGGGCAGGCGGATCTGTCCTCGGATCTGTCCTTGCGGTCAGGCGGCGAGGGCCATGACGCCGATCGGTGAGCGCCGGCCGGCGACGGCCGTGCAGGCGGCGACGAGCGCCGGGACGAAGCGCTCCGGCGCGACGGTGCAGACGGCGTGGCCGCCGGCGACGCGCCAGATCGACGCTTGACGCAACCGGTCGGCGAGCGCCAGCTGGCGATGCACCGGCACGACGTCGTCGTCGTCGGTGACCACGACCGCCGACGGCACGGGGATGTCGCTGACCCAGCCACGCGAGTCGAACCGACCGATGGCCCGCCCGGCCTCGACGATCTGGTGCCAGTCGTGGCGGGCGACCTGGTCGAACCCCCACCACGACACGCCACGACGGCTCCGCCACCCGTTCCAGCGGGCGAGGGCAGCGCTGGTCAGCTTGGCGATCGGCACGGCTCCGGCGACGACGCTCGTACCGGCAGCGACGCCGAAGAGCAGCCGCTCGCGCATCGTGCCGGTGAACGTCGCGCTCGTGGCACACAGCACGAGGCCGTCGACGAGCTCGCGATGGCGCTGCCAGACGAGCTGGGCGATCGGCCCGCCCATCGAGTAGCCGACTGGCACGAAGCGGTCGATCCCCAGCTCGCGAGCGAGGGCGGCGACGTCGTCGGCGCAGTGCTCCAGGCGGAACGGCTCGATCGAGCGCAGGCCGCGGCCGTGGCCGCGATGGTCGATGGCGATGACGCGGAAGCGCTCGGCGAGTGGATGGAAGCAGGCGAACCAGTTGAGGTCAGCGGTCGCTGTCCAGCCGTGCAGGAGGATCAGCGTCGGCGCGCCCGGCGGGCCGGCCAGCTCGCGGATGAAGGTTCGGCCCCGGCCCGGAAGCCACACGTAGCGGCCGGGCGGGAGCCACGGCGCTGCGTCTGGTTGTCCCGCTTCCCCGCCCATCGGAATCCCCTCCTGGCCCCTCTAGAGCGCTCCTCGTCGCCCGTGATACGTGTGGCCTGCGTCACCGGTTCGCACCTCGGAGTGGACCTGCTTCCGGCGCCCTCTGCGCCGATGTGGCTGATCACATCGTGAAGTACTGCACCACCGCCCGCTCGGCGATGAACGGGGCGACGCGCTCGGTGACCAGCGCCCGGTGCACGGGGTGGTCGCGGTACACGACGTAGTCCTCCTCCGACTCGAAGTCGGCGACGACGACGAAGTCGAAGTTGCCCTCGTTGATCCCGGCGTCGGCGCCGAAGCGGTAGTCGCGGATCTCCGCGATCGCCGCTGGCAGGCCGCCGAGCCCCTCGATGATCGCCGACACGTCGGCCGGCGTGGTCTCGGGGGTCCACATGAACATGGCGACATGTCGAAGCATCGTTCACTCTCTCGCATCCAGCTCGGCGACGAGCTTCTTCGGGGCGACCTGACGGTAGGCGTCGGCGCAGATCTCGGCCACCTCGTCCCAGTCGGGGTCGACATCGAGGCACACGCCGAGCCAGCCTCGGCCGCCCACGTACGGCGGTCGGAAGAAGCGCTCCGGCTCCTGCTCGACGAGCTGCTCCTGCACGCCCGGAGGTGCCGCGCACCAGATGCCGAGTCGGCCGTCACCGTGGTGGTCGTCGACGAACGTGGCGACCGTCTGCTTGCCGCGCACGAACCACGTCGGTGATCCGTGGCTCAACCGCTCGGTGACCTCCGGGAGCGCCAAGCAGATCCGGCGGACCTCGGCGAGGGCGGCATCGGCAGTGGCCTCGCTGTACACCGTCGCAGCTTGGCACGGACGAAATCCTGACTCAGCGGGTCGACTTTCGCCGCTCGGGCGACTAGCGTGCGGCTCGTGGCAGTCATCGTCCCGTCGGCCCTCGACCCCGACGGTCCCGTCCGTCTTCCTCCTCGACCGTTCCGGCGCAGGTCGGACGGACCGATCGCCGCCCTGTTCGTCGTGGCTGTCGTCGGGTGCGTCGCCGCGGCGATCACCTGGGGCCACGCTGCCGCCGTACTCGGCGCGGTGTACTCGTCGATGGCGTTCCTCGTCTGGCTGGAGGCGTTCCGCAGCACGTGGGCGATCGGTCCGGACGTCCTGTCTGCCCGCCGCTGGGCGCGCTGGCGGACGTTCCACGCCCAGGACGTCACGGCGGTCGACATCAACCCCGGTGAGCCGGGCATCGACCTGTCCATCGGCGGCGCCGGCATGCACCGCGTCGTCGTTCCGCTCGACGACTGGCGTGAGCGTCCGGGAGCCGTCGACCGCCTCACAGAGTTCCTCGGCAACGCCGAGCGTCGTGGGGCGCGCATCGACCCCGCCGTCTGGAATGCGCTGAAGCGCTAGCGCCCCGTCCAGATGCGCTCGGCGGATGGCACGGCCGCCATCCGCCGCTCGGCCAGCCGGTCTGCTGCCTCGCTCGGCGTGACGCCCTCGGCCTCCGCCGTCCGCATCACGGCGAGCATCGCCGCCCGGATCCCCGCCGCCTTCGCCTTGGCCCGCTCGAAGTCGAAGCCGTGGCGCTCGTCGGCGACCTGGATCACGCCGCCGGCGTTGACGAGGTAGTCGGGGCAGTAGACGATCCCTCGCTCGGCGAGCCGGTTGTCGATGCGATCGTGCACCAACTGGTTGTTGGCGCCGCCGCACACGATCGCCGCGCGCAGCACCTCGGCCACCTCGTCGTCGAGCGCCCCGCCGAGGGCGCATGGCGCGTACACGTCGAGCGGCTCGTGCACCAGCGCCGCCGTGTCGGCGACGACCTCGACCTCCGGGTGGTGCGTCGCGCACCCAGTCGATCGCCGCCGGTTCGATGTCGGTGACGACGACCTCGGCGCCGTCGTCGAGGGCGTGCGCGACGAGGTGCTTGCCGACCTTGCCCACCCCGGCGATGCCGATGCGCCGGGCCTTCAGGTCCGGCGCACCCCACACGTGCTCGGCCGCGGCGAGCATCCCCTCGTGCACGCCGAACGCGGTGAGCACGCTGGAGTCGCCGGCGCCGCCGGCCTCGACGCTGCGTCCGGTGACGTAGTCGCACTCCTGGGCGACGACGTCCATGTCCTCGACGTACGTGCCGACGTCGCACGCCGTGATGTAGCGCCCGCCGAGCCCCTGGATGAAGCGCCCGTAGGCCCGCAGCAGCGCGTCGTTCTTGTCGGTCGACGGGTCGCCGATGATCACCGCCTTGCCGCCGCCGTGGTCGAGACCGGCGAGGGCGTTCTTGTAGGCCATCGCCCGCGAGAGGTCGAGCACGTCGTGCAACGCCTCGTCCTCCGTGGCGTAGGGGTGGAAGCGGGTGCCGCCGAGCGCCGGGCCGAGTGCCGTCGAATAGATGGCGACGATCGCCCGCATGCCGGTCTCTGGGTCGTGGCAGTAGGTGACCTGCTCGTGGCCGGTGAGCATCGTCACGTCGACAACCCTATGGTCGCTTCACCGGCCGTTGGCACTCTCGTCATCCGGCGTTCACCCGGCTACCGTTCGGGTGCTGTGCGGTTCAGACTGCTCCCCAGCGACGATCGCTTCTTCGAGCTCTTCGCTGGCGCGTCCGTCAACGTGTCCGAGTGCGCCCAGCGACTGCGCGAGCTGCTCGACCAGCAGGGCAGCGGGCTCGACGCCGTGATCGCCTGCGAACGCCGCGGCGACGAGCTCACCCGCGACATCCTCCACCGGCTGAACACCTCGTTCGTCACGCCGTTCGACCGTGAGGACATCCACGCCCTCGCCGAGGGTCTCGACGACGTCGTCGACGACATGCTCGAGGTCGCCTACATCCTCGACCTCGGCGATCGCGACGTGTCGATGATGCCCGAGCTGAAGCAGCAGGCCGACATCCTCGTGCTGATGGCGGCGGAGGTCGAGGCGATGGGCGCCCGGCTGGAGTCGATGAAGGGACTGTCGCCGCACCTCGAGGCCATCGACCGCTTGGAGTCGGATGGCGACCAGATCTACCGCAACGCCTTGCGACGGCTGTACTCCGACGCGTTCAAGGCCAGGGCGACGCTCTACTGGAAGGACGTCGTGGAGACGATGGAGGCGGCCCTCGACAGGATCGAGGACATCTCCGACGTGGTCGAGGCGATCGTCCTCAAGCACGCCTGAACCGATGGAGAACCTCGCGGTCGTCATCGTCATCGCGATCGCCCTGGCGTTCGACTTCGTCAACGGCTTCCACGACGCCGCCAACTCGATCGCCACGGTCGTGTCGACCCGCGTGCTGTCCCCGCGCATCGCGGTGATCTGGGCGGCGTTCTTCAACTTCGTCGCCTTCCTGGTGTTCGGCACCGTCGTCGCGGCGACGATCGCCACCGGTGTCGTCGACCCGGAGGTGCTGTCGATCGGGGTGATCTTCGCCGGGCTCGTCGGGGCGATCGGGTGGAACCTGATCACGTTCTACCTCGGCCTGCCGACGAGCTCGTCGCACGCCCTCGTCGGTGGCATCGCCGGTGCCGCCGTCGCCAAGGGTGGCTTCGACGTGCTGATCCCGTCCGGGCTGAACAAGATCGGCGTGTTCATCGTCCTGTCACCGCTGCTCGGTCTCGCCCTCGCCCTGCTCTTGATGGTCGGCTTGCTGTGGGCCGTGCACCGCTACCGCAACGTCGACCGCATCAACCGTGGGTTCCGCACCGGCCAGCTGTTCTCGGCCGCCGCGTTCAGCCTCGGGCACGGAGGCAACGACGCGCAGAAGACGATGGGCGTGATCCTCGCCGTGCTGATCGGCAGCGGGCACATGCCCGTCGGGTCGGACGTCCCGCTGTGGGTCATCCTCTCCGCCCACACGGCGATCGCCTTGGGCACGCTGACGGGCGGCTGGCGGATCGTCAAGACGATGGGGTCGCGCATCACCCGGCTCCAGCCGGTCGGCGGGGTCGCTGCCGAGTCCGCAGCCGCGGCCACGCTGTTCTTCACGTCGTACGCCGGCATCCCGGTCTCGACCACGCACACGATCACCGGGGCGATCGTCGGCGTCGGTGCCAGCCGGCGGCTGTCGGCGGTGCGCTGGGGGGTTGCCAGTCGAGTGGTGTGGGCGTGGATCGTGACGATCCCCGGCGCCTGGCTGATCGCTTCGTTGACCTACGCGCTGGTGGCGGTGTTCAACTGATGGATCGGCGGGCGTTGTTCTTCCTCGTGGCCGCGGCCGTCGCCGCGATGCTGATCCCGGTGTGCGAGGCGGGCTACCGGTGGGTGCCGATCTTCCTCACGATCGTCTACACGCTGCTGGCGTTGGCGTCGTGGGCGGACCGGCGCACCCGCGACGCCATCGCCGCCAAGGAGGACGCCGTCACGCCAGGGCGGCGCGAGCCCGTGTGAACTCCGCCAGGACGTCGTCGCTGAACAGCACGAAGCGGACGTCGGCGACCCTGGTCGGCGTGGACGCGACGGTGCGCACGGCGACGTCGGCGGCGTCGTCGATCGGCCAGCCGTAGATCCCTGCCGACACCGCCGGGAAGGCGATCGAGGCGGCGCCGAGCTCGTCGGCAACGGCGAGGGCGTTGCGGTAGCACGAGGCGAGCAGGTGGGTGCGGTCCTCGCCGCGCGAGTGCACCGGCCCGACGACGTGGATCACCCAGCGGGCGGGCATGTCCCCGGCGTCGGTCCACGCCGCCTCGCCGGTGGGGAGCGAACCGATGCGCTCGACGAGCTGGCGGCGAGCGGCGAGCTGCGCCCGTCCGCCGGCGCGCAGGATCGCCCCGTCGACACCGCCGCCGCCCATCAGCCCACTGTTGGCGGCGTTGACGACGGCGTCGACGTTCTGCTCGACGATGTCGCCCTTGAGGATCGTGATCTCCATCGGCAATAGCCTCCACCATCCGATGGGCTCGATCACGACGCGTGCGTTCGGCGACGGGCCCGCGGTGGTGGCCAAGGACGACCTCGACGCAGTGTCCGAGCTCGTCGACGGGCGCCACGAGGTCGTGTGGATCGACCTCGACGATCCGTCGCTGGAGCAGATGCAGCACCTCGCCACCGAGCTCGGCCTGCACCACCTGTCCGTCGAGGACGCCCTCGATCAGCACCAGCGGGACAAGTACGTGCACTACGAGCACCACGTGTTCCTCGTGTGCCACGCCATCGAGCTCGACGTCGAGGAGGCCGTGCTGCGCACCGACGAGCTGTCCGTGTTCGTCGGCGAACGCTGGTTGGTCACCGTGCACCGCGGACGTGGCGATCTCGTCGAGGCGTGCGTCGCCAGGTGGGGACGGTCGCGGGAGCTCGGCGCCCACGGCGTCGGGTTCGCCATGTACGCCCTGCTCGACGTCGTCGTCGACGGCTACTTCGAGACGATCGACCGCTTCGAGACGTTCTACGACGACGTCGCCGACCGGGTGTTCGCCGAGTCGCCGATCGAGCCGCACGCCCATCGGCGGTGGTTCGAGATGCGCAAGGCGCTGAACACGTTCGACCGCATCCTCGGCCCGCTTGCCGAAGGCGTCGGGACGATCGTCGAGCAGGACCTCGCCCGCTTCCACGAGGACGCCGCGCCGTACCTGCACGATGTCGCCGGCGAGGTGTCGCGCGCCTCGACCGAGGTCGACGCCCTGCGCGAGTTGGTCAACCACATCGTCGACGCCAACCTCCTGCTGCGCGACTACCGACAGAACCAGGTGATGAAGAAGGTCACCAGCTGGGCGGCGATCATCGCCGTGCCGACGCTGGTCACCGGCTGGTACGGGATGAACGTGCCCTACCCCGGCTCCGGCGAGACGTGGGGCGTCGCCGCCGCCGGCGTCATCGCCGTCGGCTGCTCCGGCGGCCTCTACCTCCTCTTCCGCCGCAAAGGCTGGCTCTAGATCCACCCGAGTGTTTGCTGCACGCGGTGAGAGATGCGCACCCCTGGCGTGCGCATCTCTCACCGCGACACCCCGGGCGTAGCGTCGGCGTCGATCGCGACCAGGTCGCCGCAACGACTCGATCGAACGGAGACCGCCGTGTCACTCGACGCACGGTCGCTGGCGTGGCTACGCGACCATCACGCGACCATCTCCACCGCCGCGTTGCAGGCGCACGGCATCGACCGTGACGCTCGCCGGCGTCTCGTCGCGTCCGGCATACTCGACCGCGTCGTCGACGGTGGATACCGCTTCGCCGGTGTCGACGACGACGAGTGGTCGCGGTGTGCGGCCCTGTGCGCCAGCCGGCCGCGGCTCGTCGTCGGCGGGCCGACCGCCGGGCGACTGTGGGACCTCCGCCGCAGCCCGCGAGATGGCCTGGTCCACGTCATCGCGCCGCCACGGAGCAACCCTTGCTGCGCGGCGTGGGTGCGCGTGTACCGCACGGCGACGTTGCCGGACGTCGATGTCGTCGATCGACCCGACGGCATCCGGCTGACCAGTCCGCCGCGGACGGTGGTCGACATGACGCGCTACATCGACGACACGGCGCTGGCGTCGATGATCGAGCACGCCCTCGCCCGGCGGCTGTGCACGACGCCGACGCTGCAGCGCGTCGCCGAGCGACTCGGCACGGCCGGGCGCCCGTGGGTGCCGCGGTTTCTGCGGGTCCTCGCCTCGCGCACACCGGGTGCGCCTGCCGAGTCGGAGTGGGAGCGCCGCGTGTTCGACGCGCTGACCGCCCGGGAGGTCCGTGGCCTCGTCCGCCAGTTCGAGGTCTGCCTGCCCCGCTACGGGCGAGCGCGGTTCGACATGGCGATCCCCGATCTGCGGTGGGCGCTGGAGATCGACGTCCATCCCGAGCACCGGACGCCGGAGGGGACGGCCCGCGACAATCAGCGAGACGATGCGGCCGACACGATCGGTTGGTTCGTGCGGCGCGTCTCCGAGGTGCAGCTCGTCGACCACTTCGCCGAGACGATCGACGCCGTCACCGCCTCGATCGCCCGGCGCCGGTGAGAGATGCGCACGCCATGAGTGCGCATCTCTCACCGCGTGCAGCAAACACTCGGGTGGTCAGGTGCCGTTGACGAAGTCGGTGATGCGTTCGGTGGCCTCGGCGACGAGGGCGTCGATGACGGCTTGCGGCTCGACGCCGTTCTGCGTGGCCAGCTCGGCGAGCGTCGTACCGTCGCGCAGGGCGGCGCGCACCTCGGCTTCCTCCATGCCGAGGACCTCGGCGGCGGCATCGAGGCCGGCGCGCCCGAAGCCGAACCCACCACGGCCGTGCCGGCCGCCGCCCAACGGACGGTCCGGCTTGGCCGCCTGCAAGGCCTCGGCGACGGCGTCGGCCTGCGCCTGCGTCAGCGTGCCGGCGGTCACCAGGCTGTCGAGGGCCTCGGTGAGCCGGCTGCTCCGGGTGGTCTCCTCGGTCTCCGTCGGCGTCGTCGTGGTGGTCGTGTCCTCGTCGTCCTGCTGGGCGAAGGCGGTGATCGGCCCGGCCAGGAGGGCACCGGCCCCGAGGACGGCGGCGCCCGTCGCCAGGCGTCGCTTGCGTTGGCTCGTCGGTGGTGTTGGTTGTTCGTCGGTCACGGGGACGATGGTGAAGCGTCGACGTAAGAGCCGGCTGTGGGAGCAGTGTGACCTCCCGCTGAGTTGCGCGAGCATGGGGCGATGGCCGGACCTCTCGACACGCTCGAGGCGTTCGCCCTCGACCTCCCGGGCGCCTTCGCCGACATGCCGTGGGAGGGCGACGTGGTGGCCAAGGTGGGCAAGAAGATCTTCGTCTTCTTCGGGTCGGGGGACCCGCCGACGATCGCCGTCAAGTTGCCCGACTCCGCCGACCACGCGCTGGCGACACCTGGTGCCCAACCGACGGGCTACGGCCTCGGCCGTCACGGCTGGGTCACCGTCCCGGTGGACCACGCCGACGCCCCGATCGAGTTGCTCCTCGACTGGGTCGAGGAGAGCTACCGCACGATCGCCCCCAAGAAGCTCGTCGCCGAATTGGACGCCCGCGACTGAGCAATCAGTACTCACCCGCCAGGTCGCGCTTGCCCTGGCGGCTGGCGTGGGCGGCGTGGCCGAGGATGTTGCGGGCCATCGACGACTCCTGCTGGGCGCTGCGCGCGTCGTAGACCTCGGCACGGACCTGGTGGGCCTCGGCCGAGCCCGGCTCGAACAGCACGGCGAACTCGACGAGGTGGCACGCCAGCCGGTGGTCGCCGGCGGCGGCGAGCTGGCGCGCCCGGGCGAGCACGTTCTCCAGCCCGCCGGCGAGCGTCACCCACTCGCGTGCCTGCTCGGCACGCGGTGCGGGCAGCAGGTTGTCGGGTTCGCCGTCGTACCACCCGCCGTAGCGCCGCCACACGTTGCGCACGAGGAACTGCGGGTGGTCGTAGACGGGCCGCAGGTACGGCAGCTCACGCAGCCGCTCCGGGACCTCGACCTCGTGCAGCACCCGGTCGAGCGGCACGCCGCGGTTCATCAACTCGACGGTCTGGGTCTCGATGGCGTCGAGCACGTCGGCGGTGTCGACGAGCGCCTGGCGCACCCGGTCGGCGCCGAAGATCGGCAGACCATGGCCGCACAGCATGATCTCCGGGTTGCACCCGGCCATCTGGCGCAGCGCCGTCGCCCAGTCGCTGGCGAAGCGCTGCACCTTCTGCGGGTTGCCGGCGTTGGGCACGGCCCAGATGAACAGGTCGCCGGGGTGCAGCACGCCGAGCTCGGGCACGAACGTCCACGTGGCGTCGTCGGTCTCACCCCGTGCGTGGTGCAGCTCGAACGTCAGCCCGCCCTGGACGAACGTGAGGTGGTCGCGGTAGGTGACGTCGGGGTAGCGGTAGTCGGCCGGCCAGTCGAAGCGGTCGACGGGGATGGCGAACTGGCGCTTGTTGATCGCCGAGTTCCACCCGAGCGTCCGCTCGTAGCGGCGAAAGTTGTCGGGCAGGTCCTCGTGGGCGTACACGACCGGTCCCGGCCAGCCGCGCTCGGCCGCCTCGGCCTCGAACCGGGCCGTTCCGAAGACGTGGTCGACGTGGTGGTGGCTGTAGATCGCCGCCCGCACCGGCGCATTCCGGCCGCCACGCTCGCACCTGCTCGAAGACGTGGTCGCTGTCGAACTGCCCCCCGGTGTCGAGCATCGCCAGCCCGTCGCCCGTCTCGATGGCGTTCACCGAGGCGACGGAGATCATCGTCAGCACGCCGGGGGCGATCTCCTCGGCCGCCCGGTCGAGCACCGCCCGCACCGGGTGATGGGCGTGGACCAGGTCGCCCTCGCCGTTCCAGTGCTGCTCGGCGAGCTCACGGATGGTCGACGGTTCTGCCATGGCCCGAGCGTAGGCACAGGCGCGAGACTGGTCGGATGGACGCCGCCCACCACCTCATCGTCAAGCGCGACGGGGACATCACCACCGTCACGCTCGACCGTCCGGAGAAGCGCAACGCGCTCGCCCTCGACGTGATGGAGGAGCTCACCGCGGCGTTGCAGGCGATCGGAGACACCGACGCCCGCGGCGTCGTGCTCGCCGCCAACGGGCCGGTGTTCTCGGCGGGCCACAACTTCGGTGACATGGCCGGTGCCGGCTACGACGAGACCCGCCGGGTGTTCGACGTGTGCACGCGGATGATGGACACGGTGCAGTCGATCCCCCAGCCGGTGTGCGCCAAGGTCCACGCCCTGGCGACGGCCGCCGGCTGCCAGCTCGTCGCCACGTGCGATCTCGCCATCGCCGCCGAGTCGGCCGGCTTCGCCATCCCCGGTGGCAAGGGCGGGCTGTTCTGCCACACCCCGCTCGTCGCCGTCGCCCGCAACGTCGGCCGCAAGCGGGCGCTGGAGATGGCCTTCACCGGCGACGCCATCGACGCCGCCACCGCCGCCGACTGGGGCCTGATCAACCGAGCCGTGCCCGACGCCGAGCTCGACGCCGCCGTCGACGACCTGATGGCCCGCGCGATCCGTGGCTCGTTCGCCTCCAAGGCGCTCGGCAAGCGCACGTTCTACGCCCAGATCGGCCTCGACCAGCCGGCCGCCTACGAGTACGCCGCCAACGTGATGGCCGCCGCCGCCACCACGCCGGACGCCCAGGAAGGCATCGCCGCCTTCCTGGAGAAGCGCCGCCCCGACTTTCACTAGGCCGCCAGCCGCCGCAGCTGCCTCGTCACCCGGTCGCGATGGTTGCGGATCGTGCGCGGGGTGACCTTGCGCTGCCCGGCGAGCACGCCGGGTGAGCCGACCCGCACGAGGTCGCGGACGAGGTCGAGGTCGCTGCTCGCCATCCCCGCCGACCGTCCGGCAGCGACGAGGGCGGCCAGCTCCTCGAAGGCGCTGACGTCCGTCGACGCCGGGGTCTCGTCGAGCACCCGCGGGTCGACGGACACCTCTGTCGCCGACCGCCGGCGCGTCGGCGCCGTGAATGCCCGGTAGGCGGCGTCTCGGACGAGGTTGGCGGCGACGTGCGGGGAGCGCCGCTCGACGGGGCAGCAGCGGATCGCCATCCACACCGCGCCGATGAGCTCCTCGAACGCTTCATCCGCGTGGTGCGAGGCACGACGGCGGACCACGGCCAGGAGGCCCGGCATGATCCGCTGCAGCACGATCCGCGCCGCCAGGTCGTCGGACTTGGCCACCGCGACGAGGCGGAGGAGCACCTCGTTGTGCTCGGCGGTGCCGGCGACCTCGTACCCGGCGAGACGCAGCAGCTCGTCGAGGTCGGCGAACGGTCGTGCCGTGACGCCCCACCGGCGAGCGCCCGCCACGACGTCACGGCGTCGCCGCAAGGCTGTCCACTCACGGTCGAGGCGGGTGGACAGGAGCAGGTGCGTGGCTGGCATGCCCCGACCGTGACGATCGGCCCTCACCGCCACCCTCACCGCCCGCCTCACCGATGGCCTCCCGCCAGGAATTCGGTGCTGTGAGACCTCACAGGATTTCCCCTTCCGGTCACTGGGCGCACTCATGGGGGTATGGCCACTGCGTCCGTCCCCACCCTGGAGATCGAGGATCCCGCCGGACGGCGGGTCGTCCTCGCGGCACGATCTCCCGACGACCGCCTCGGCGACCTCGCCGACGCCCTCGGTCTCTCGCCCGGCGACACTCTGCAGCTCGACGGCCGGCAGGTCTCCCGCAGCGAGACGCTGGCCAAGGCCGGCATCGTGCGGGGGAGCCGGCTGGACACGGCCGGGATCCCCGCGCCGCTGGCGCCGCCGGTGGCCGCGCTGGTCTGCGAGGGCGGGCCGGCGTCCGGCGCGGCGGTGCCCCTGGCCGCCGGCCGGCACATCGTCGGGCGGTCGCCGGCTGCGGCCGTGCCGATCGACGACCCGTCGGTCGAGCCGCACCACTTGCTCGTCGAGGTCGACGCCCATGGAGCCGTCGAGGCGATCCAGCTGACCGGTCGCGTTCCGTGCCGGGTGGACGGTGAACCGGTGGACGCGGCGACCCCGCTCGCCGGCGGGGCGACGATCACGCTCGGCTCGACCCGTCTCCGCCTGGCAGCCCCCGGAGAACCGTGCGCCCCGGCGACGACCGTGGCGACGAGCGGCGACCCCTGGCGGCGAACCATCCACCGCACGCCACGCGCGCTGCCGCGGTGGGACCCGACGCCGATCCCGGTCCCCGGCGCCACGGCGCACGCCCGCCCGGCCGGCGCCGTTGGCCTCCTCGCCGCTGGCTTCAGCGCAGCCGGGTCGATCGTCGTCGCCGTCGTCATGGGCTCGCCGCTGTTCCTCGTGTTCGGGCTCGTCGGCGCCGTCGCCGCCGTCGGGATGTGGCTCGCCGGGCGCATCGGCACGGCGCGAGAGGGCCGCCGGGCACGCGCCGGCCGAGCGCAGGACGTGGCCGCCTTCGCCGCCGCTGTCGCCGAGCAGCGGGCGGCTCGCCTGCGGCACCATGTCGCCACGACGCCGGGCCTCGTCGACGCCGTCGCCGCAGCGACGGCGCTCAGCGCCGGCGTGTGGTCGCGCCGCAGCGAGCACGGCGACGCCTTCCGCGTGGTGCTCGGTCGAGGACCGGTCGAGTGGGACGTCCGCCTCGACGCCGACGACCTGCCCGCCGAGCTGGCGGCGATCGTGAGCACCTCCGAGCGGTTCGACGACGTGCCGGTCGCCACCGACCTCGGAGCCGGCGCTGCCCTCGCCGTTCGCGGCGAGCACGCCACATCGGTCGTGCGGGCACTGATCGTGCAGCTGGCGACGTGGGCCGGGCCTGCCGACTGGTGCCTCGTCGTGGTCACCGCCGACCCGCCGCGGTGGGAGTGGTGCCGGTGGCTGCCGCACGCCGCGGCTGGCGACGACGCCGGTGTGGTCGCCGCCGACGACGCCGACCGGCTCGCCGCGGCGCTGGGCCAGCTCGACGAGGACCGTCACGTCGTGGTCGTCACCGATCGCCCTGACCTGCTCGTCCAGCGCACCGGGACGTTGCGCCGGTTCCTCGGTACCGCGGGCTCGGTCGCCGTGGTGACGGCTGTGGCGCCGGGTGAGGCGGTGCCGGCGATGTGCCGCAGCGTGCTCGACATCGGGTCGATCGGGTTGTCCCGCTGGGCGCCCGATGCATCCCTCGCCACCGGCGTCGACGTCGTGCACGCAGCAGGGACGACGATCGCCACGGCGACGACGATCGCCCGCGCGCTGGCCAGGCTGCACGACCCGGAGGACCCGGACTCGGCCGCCGGCGCACTGCCGGTCTCGGTCGGCCTCGGCGAGCTCAGCGCGCACCACGGCGCCGGCCCGATCGACGACGCCATCGCCATCGCCGCCACATGGCGCGCCCACGGGCCTGACCCGCGCCCGGTCGCGCCGCTCGGCCTCACCGCCGACGGCGTCGTCGAGATCGATCTCGTCCGCGACGGGCCCCACGCCCTCGTCGCCGGCACGACTGGCTCGGGGAAGAGCGAGCTGCTGCGGACGCTCGTCGTCTCGCTCGCCGCCGGCTGCAGCCCGGCGCACCTCACGTTCGTCCTCGTCGACTACAAGGGCGGGGCGACGTTCGACGCCTGCGCCGATCTGCCGCACACCGTCGGGCTGGTGACCGACCTCGACGACCGCCTGGCCGAACGGGCGCTGACCAGTCTGGAGGCCGAGCTGCGCCGGCGGGAGCGCCTGCTCCGTTCGGTCGGCGCCGCCGATCTCGCCGAGTACCGGGCCGTCCCCGGCCGGCCCGCCCTGCCGCGACTCGTCGTCGTCGTCGACGAGTTCGCCGCCCTGTCCGCCGACGTCGCCGCGTTCGTGCCGGCGCTCGTCGGCATCGCCCAGCGCGGACGCAGCCTCGGCATCCACCTCGTCCTGGCGACGCAGCGGCCGGCCGGGGTCGTCAGCGACGACATCCGGGCGAACACCAACCTGCGCCTCGCCCTGCGGCTGCACGACCCGGTCGACGCCAGGGACGTCGTCGGCGACACTGCCCCGGCGACGTTCCCGCGTGCCCGGCCGGGACGGGTGATGCTGCGACTCGGGCCCGATGACGCCGTGGTCTTCCAGGCTGCCCACAGTGGAGAGACGGAGCTGGCCGTGCTCGTCGACTCGATCCGGCGCGCCGCGGCCCTCTCCGACGTGCCGGCACCGCATCGACCGTGGCTCCCGGCGCTGCCGGCAACGGTCACGGCGGGCGAGCTGACGACGCCGGGTGCCGTCGGGATCGTCGACGTGCCGGCCGAGCAACGGCGGGCACCGCTGTGCTGGGAGCCGGCCGATGGCAGCCTGGCGCTGATCGGCTCGCGTGGCGCGGGGACGACGACGGCCCTGCGATCACTGCTCGCCTCGGTGTGCCGCCATCGGCCGCCGTCAGACGTGCACGTCTACGTGATCGACGCATCGGGTGACGAGCGGCTCGACGCACTGGCCGATCTCCCGCACTGCGCCGGCGTGGTCCGGCCGCACGAGCGCGAGCGCCTGGCACGATTGCTGCGCCGCCTCACCGGCGAGCTCGACCGGCGGCGGGCGGTGCAGGGGAGCGCCCCGGACATGATCGTCGCCGTCGACGGCATGCCCGCCCTTCGCGGCTCGCTCGATACACCCGCCGACGCCGCCGAGCACGACGCCCTCCTGCGCATCGTCGCCGAGGGCGCCGCAAGCGGGATGGCCTGTGTGATGACGTCCGAACGGCCCGGCGCGCTGCCCTCCTCGATCCTCGCCGCATGCGCCGACCGCTGGCTGTTCCATCTCGACGACCCGTCGGAGGCGACGGCATGCGGCGTCGCTCCGGCGCTCCTGCCGGCGGCGATCGCCGGGCGCGTCATCGTCGCCTCGACGCGGCGCGAGGCCCAGCTCGCCGTCGTCGAGCCGGTGACGACCGGACCGGCAGACCGGCGGCCCGACCGGCATCGGTGTGTTGCCGCGAGACGTGGGCGCCCTCGAGCTGCCGGCCGGGCGGGTGACCGCCGACGGCGAGCTCGATCTCGTCGTGGGCATCGACTTCGAGACGCTCGAGCCTGCTCGCCTCCACGTGCCGGACGGCGAGCACGTGCTCGTCGCCGGCCCACCGCGCAGTGGCCGGAGCGCCGCGCTCGTCCGTCTCGCCGCGTCGTGGCGCGAGGCGCATCCCGACGGTGCCGTGATCACGGTGGCGCCACTGCGGCGATCGCCGCTGGCGTCATGGCCCGGCGCGACCGGCGACATCGACATCCTGCCGGCGGGCGGACCGGCACTCGTCGTCATCGACGACGCCGAGCGGGTCGACGACGCGAGTGGAGCGCTCTCACGGCTGGTGGCCGATCGCCGTTCCGGCGTGCTCGTCGTTGCCGCCGCCCGGCCGGACACGCTGCGGACGCTCTACGGCCACTGGACCGCCGTCGTGCGGCGCAGCCGCACTGGCCTGCTCATGGCCGGATGCACCGACGTCGACGGCGACCTCCTCGGTGAGCTGCTCCCGCGGACGCCGCCGATCCCTGCCCGCCCCGGCTTGGCGTGGATCGTCAGTGCAGGTGGGCGCTCGCTGGCGCAGGTCGCGCGGTGACGGTGTCGATCTCGCCGCGCTGGCGGAAGGCGTCGCGCCAGGAGAGCTTGCGGCTGTGCAGGACCGAGCGCTCGTAGATCTTGGCGGCCAGCATGGTCACGCCGACGACGGCCACCACGGTGAGCAGCATGCTCACGCCGACCGCCCACAGCGGCGCCTCGCCCAGCGCGTACAGCGTCGGCATGGCCACCACCGCGGTGAAGGGGATGAACGCCAGCACCCAGATGAGCGTGTTTGCACCATCGGCTGCCGAGAACGAGACGATGTAGGCGAACAGCAGCGGCAGCATGATCGGGAACGCCGCGCCCTGCGCATCTTCCGTTCGGGACACGAGCGAGCCGGCGGCGGCGAAGGCACCGCAGTACAGG
This sequence comes from uncultured Acidimicrobiia bacterium, assembly GCA_963822875.1. GTDB lineage: Bacteria > Actinomycetota > Acidimicrobiia > Acidimicrobiales > Ilumatobacteraceae > JALZMG01. The sequence continues at coordinate 86,804 of CAWGJK010000005.1, forward strand.
GCGTACCCGAGCACGAACCAGACCAGGGCGATCGCCAGGTCGCCAGGCGAGGCGCCGATCGACAGGTCGACGCCCATCACGCGCGTGGCGACGAGCGCCGTGGCGATCAGCACGGCGGCGTGGATCAGGGCGACGATGCCGATGCCGACCACCTTGCCGATCAGCAGCTGGCGCGGTGTGATCACCGCCAGCAGCACTTCGACGACCCGCGATGCCTTCTCCCGCGTCACCGCCGTGAGCACCCAGCCGCCGTACATCTGCAGCATGAGGAACAGGAGGATGTTGGTGATCATCGCCGTGCCGACGCGCTCGGAGTCCACCTCGTCGTCCGGTTCTGCGGCCAGGGCCTCGACGTCCGGCGGCGGAGCCGAGCGGACCTCGGCGGCCTCGTCCGGCGAGAGTCCGGCGGCGCGCAGCCCGTTCTCCAGCGCCAGCTCGGCGCGCAACACGCTGACGAGGGTGGCCCGTGACGACCCGCTGGTCAGGTCGAGCTCGTCCTCGGTGAAGATCCGCGCCCCGTCGGCGGCGACCGCGACGTCGGCGTCACCGTCGAGCACGGCCGCTCGCGCCTCGTCGTCGCTGGCGACCGTCGTCACCGCCACGTCCACGCCGATCGCCTCGCCGATGTCCTCGATGGCCGCGGCGCCGGCGTCGGTGCCGACGTAGGCGACGCGCTCTGGATCGTCGTCGTCGTTGCCGAGGTTGGAGATGACGATGATCACCGCCAGGGCGACGACGCTGATGGCGAGCGTGATGCGGAAGCTGTTGGTGCGCGTCGCTTCGCGGACCTCACGCAGCGCCACCAGCCACGTCCTGTTGTCAGCCATCTGCCATCTCCTCGTGGGGCCGTCCGACGGTTGTCAGGAAGACCTCCGACAGGCTGCGGCGGTCGAAGGCGAAGTGGTTCACCGGGCCGGCACGGCGCGCCGCGTCGAGCGCCGTCTGGGCGCGCTCAGCCGCCGACCCGCCGCCGCCGTGGAGCGTCATGCGCACGCGCCCGTTGGTGACACCGATGATCTCGATCCCATCGATGCCGGTCGCCCACGCGCCGTCGAGGTCCGTCGGGACATCAACCTCCAGCACCGGGTCGGTGCCGGCCGTGAGGTCATCGATCGTTCCGGATGCAACGACACGGCCGTGGTCGACGACCACGGCGCGTTCACACAGATCCTCGACGAGGTCGAGCTGGTGCGACGAGAACAGCACCGTCGCGCCGCGTCTGGCTTCGGCGACGAGCGCCTTGGAGAGGGCGTCGACGGCGACCGGATCGAGGCCGGAGAACGGCTCGTCGAGCACGAGCACGTCGGGTTCGTGGATCAGCGCGCCGATCAGCTGCACCCGCTGCTGGTTGCCCAGCGAGAGGTTCTCCAGCTCGTCGTCGGCTCGCTCGGCGATGCTCAACTCGGCCAGCCACCGCTTGGCCTCCGCCTCCGCCTTCGCCGCCGGGAGCCCACGCAGCTGGCCGAGGTAGCGCAGCTGCTCGAGCACGCGCATCGTCGGGTAGAGGCCGCGCTCCTCGGGCAGGTAGCCGAAGCGCTGGCGGACGGTGTGGTCGATCGGCCGCCCGTCGAAGCGGACGGCGCCGGCATCGAGGGCGACGAGGCCGAAGATGGCCCGCATGGTGGTGGTCTTGCCCGACCCGTTGGGGCCGAGGAAGCCGGTCACCGAACCCGGCTCGACGGTGAACGTCATCCCGTCGAGGGCGCGGACCGTGCCGTAGGTGCGCACGAGGCCATCCACCTCCAACATGGGCTTCGACGCTACCCATCGCCGCGCGAACATGAACGTGTGCGGATGGTCACGGTCGGTGCCGCTCAGCTCGGGCCGATCCAGCGCGCCGACACGCGCAAGGACGTCGTCGAGCGGCTGCTCGCCCTGCTCGCCGAAGGCGCCGAGCGCGGTTGCGACCTCGTCGTGTTCCCCGAGCTGGCGCTGACGACGTTCTTCCCCCGCTGGTTCGTCGACGACATCACCGAGTTCGACCACTTCTACGAGACGGCGATGCCGGGACCGGAGACACAGCCGCTGTTCGACGAGGCCCGCCGGCTCGGCGTCGGGTTCAGCCTCGGCTACGCCGAGCTCACCGCCGACGGGCACCGCTTCAACACACAGATCCTCGTCGAGCGCGACGGCACGGTCGTCGCCCGCTACCACAAGGTGCACCTGCCCGGCCACGAGGAGCACGAGCCGGACCGTCCGTTCCAGCACGCCGAGCGCTACTTCTTCGAGCCCGGCGAGGGGTTCGGTGTGTGGCGGGCGTTCGGCGGGCTCGTCGGGATGATGATCTGCAACGACCGGCGGTGGCCGGAGTCGTATCGGGTGATGGGATTGCAGGGTGTCGAGCTGATCCTGTGCGGCTACAACACGCCGATCCACTACGCCCCGGACCCGAGCCAGGACGCGCTGCAGGGGTTCCACAACGCCCTCGTCATGCAGGCCGGTGCCTACCAGAACGGCACGTGGGTGGTCGGCGTCGCCAAGGGTGGGGTCGAGGAGGGCGTCGACTCGCTCGCCCAGAGCATGATCATCGCCCCGTCAGGGCAGATCGTCGCCCAGGCACTGACCGCCGCCGACGAGCTCGTCGTCGCCCGCTGCGACCTCGACTGGTGCGCCCGCTACCAGGGCACCGTCTTCGACTTCGACCGCTACCGCCGCCCCGAGGTGTACGGGCGGATCACGGCGCAGCGCGGCGTCGAGCGGCCCGAGTGACCGATCTGGCGCGTCCGTATCTGGTGCAGTTCGTGTCGGATCCGAGACGAATCGCGCCAGATCGCCGACGCGGTCGCACCGCGACCATGGAGCACTGTCGCTGTCGCTTTGACAGAATGTCAACGGTGACCGAGTTCAACCTCAACGGCACGCCGGTGTCGGTGCGCGACGACCACCCGCACCTGCTCGCCGCGCTGCGCGAGGAGCTCGACGTCACCTCGCCGAAGGACGGCTGCTCGCCGTCGGGGCAGTGCGGGTGCTGCACCGTCCTCGTCGACGGCAAGGCGGTCGTCAGCTGCAACCTCGGCCTGGACAAGATCGCCGGCAAGCAGGTCGTCACGCTGGAGGGCATCGACCCCGACGAGCGGCGCCGCTTCGCCGAGGCGTTCGCCGCGTGCGGCGGCCTGCAGTGCGGGTTCTGCATCCCCGGCATCGTCGTGCGGGCGAAGTCGCAGATCGACAAGAAGGGCGCCGACCTCGACCGGGCGTCGATGGCGCCGCACCTCGGCGCGCACCTGTGCCGCTGCACCGGCTACGTCAAGATCCTCGATGCCATCGAGGCCGTGGCCAAGGGCAAGACGTTCCAGCCGGCCCTCGGCGCCGACCGTCGGCGCGTCCGGTGCCAAGTACGAGGCCGAGCAGCTCGCCCTCGGTGATCGCGGCTACGTCGACGACATCCGTGTGCCCGGCATGCTCCACGCCGCCCTGCACCTCACCGCTCACGCCCGGGCGGACGTGGCCGCCATCGACACGTCGGCGGCGGCAGCGGCCGACGGTGTCGTCGGCGGTGTTCACGGCCGCGGACATCCCCGGCGAGCTGCGGGTGGGGATCATCCACAAGGACTGGCCGATCATGATCCCGGTCGGCGGGCGCACGTCGTACGCCGGCGACGTGCTGGCGATCGTCGTCGCCGAGACGCGCCAGCAGGCTCGGGCCGCCGCCGAGCTCGTCGACGTCGAGTACGAACCGCTCGCGCCGGTCACCGATCCGCTGGCGGCCATCGAGCCCGGTGCCGAGCTGGCCGTGTGGGGAACGGACGGCAACGTGCTCTCGCGCAGCGCCTACGCGCGCGGCGACGTCGATGGCGCGCTCGCCGCCAGCGCACACACGGTCCACGAGGTCTTCCAGACCCAACGCATCGAGCACGCCTTCCTCGAGCCGGAGTCGTCGCTCGCCGTCCCGTCCGGTGACGGCGACGAGCGGCGGCTGCACGTCTACTCCGGCGGCCAGGGCGTGTGGGACGACCGTGACGACATCTGCCGCGTGCTCGACCTGCCCACCGATCGCGTCACGGTCGAGCTGGTCTCCAACGGCGGGGCGTTCGGCGGCAAGGAGGACATGGCCAACCAGGCCCATGCCGCCCTCGCCGCGTGGATGCTCGACCGACCGGTGAAGTGCACGCTGTCGCGCGAGGAGAGCTTCCGCATCCACGCCAAGCGCCACCCCGTCCGGCTCGAGTACTGGGCGGGCTGCGACGCCGACGGCGTGCTCACTGCCGTCAGGGTGCGCGCCGTCGGTGACTCCGGTGCCTACGCGTCCGTGGGGATGAAGGTGCTCGAACGGGCCGCCGGCCACGCCACCGGCCCGTACCACGTGCCCGCCGTCGACGTGGAGTCGATCGCGGCGCGCACGAACAACCTCGTGTGCGGGGCGTTCCGGGGGTTCGGCGCCAACCAGGCGCAGTTCGCCATGGACGGCGTGCTCGACCGGCTGGCCGAGGCCGCCGGCATCTCCGGATGGGAGATCCGCAAGCGCAACGTCATCCGTCCCGGCGCGCTGTGGGGGCCTGGTCAGGTGATGGACGACGGTGCCGGCGGCGCCGAGGCGTGCCTCGACGCGATCAAGCCGGCCTACGACGCGGCGATCGCCGCCGGCAAGGCGGTCGGCCTGGGGTTGGGGTTGAAGAACGCCGGCCTCGGCAACGGCTTCCGCGAGGTGTCGGGCGCCGTGGTGCGGTTCCACTCCGACGACGACCGGGTCGAGGTGCGCCATGGCTGGACGGAGATGGGCCAAGGGGTGCACACCGTCGCCTTGCAGGTCGCCGCCCAGGAGCTCGGCATCGACCCGGCGCGCATCGACGTCGTCGTCGACACGACGCGCCAGCTCGGGTTCGGCCAGACGACGGGGTCGCGCGGCACGCTGATGGCCGCCGGCGCGGTGCAGCGGGCGTGCGCCGCGGCGCTCGCCGACGGCTGCCGGCCCGACGTCGACCACCACGGCGAGCACGTCGTCGACTGGACGGCCAAGATCGGCGACCCCGATCACCCGAGCCCGACGATCCACGCCGCCTTCGGCTACGCCGCCCAGCTCGCCGTCGTCGACCGGGACACCGGCAAGGTCGAGCGCGTCGTCGCCGTGCACGACGTCGGCAAGGCGGTGAACCCGCAGCTGTGTGCCGGCCAGATCGAGGGCAGCGTGCACATGGGCCTCGGCTACGCCCTCAGCGAGGACTTCCCGACCGATCCGGAGACCGGCTTCCCTGCGTTCTCGTCGTTGCGCCAGCTGGGGATCCTGCGGGCCAAGGACGTGCCGGAGATCGAGGTCGAGCTGATCGAGGTGCCCCAGCCACGCTCCCCGTTCGGGATCAAGGGCATCGGCGAGATCGGCCTCGTGCCCACCGCCCCCGCCGTCGCCGCCGCCCTCCACGACCTCGACGGCGAATGGCGGGCGTCGCTCCCGATGCGGTTCTGACGACGCTGGGGATCGCTCAGCGATCCTCAGCCGACGCGGAATCGTCGGTGGCGGGCGGCTCGGCGAGCACGGCGTACAGCTCGGCGCGGGTGCGGGCCAGGATCTCCTTGGCCTTGTCGAGCTGGGCGGGTGAGCCGAAGCGGCCGAGCTGCCGCAGCTGCCCGAAGACCTCCCCGGCCAGCCGGCGGATGTCGCCGCGGCGACCCTGTCCGGCGCGCTCCCACGGTGGCGTCTGCTCGTCGTCGGCGTGCTCGTCGAGCCACGTGCGGCCGGCGTCGGTGAGCTCGTAGCGCTTCTTGCCGTCGTCGTCGACGGCTCGCACGAGCCCCTCGTCCTCGAGTGCGGCGAGGGTGGGGTAGACCGAGCCGGGGCTCGGCCGCCAGCGCCCGCCGGTGCGCTCTTCGAACTCGCCGATCAGCTCGTAGCCGTGCATCGGGCGCTCGGCGAGCATCCGCAGCACGCTGCCCTTGATCGCCCCGCGGCGGGCGCGATGACGCTGATGCCCGTGCGGTCCGGCCATGTAGTGCATTCTTCCTCGCATGAGGTTGTCTCCTTCGATGTGTTGTCGATTCGCAGTAACGATACATCGCTATCTCTGAAACGACAACACGCTGATCGACTACCGTCGCCTCAGTGGCCAGTAGCGCGGCGTCGACGGTCGAGGAGTACCTCGCCGAGCTGGCGCCCGAGCGAGCCGAGGTCGTGCGCACCGTGCGTGACGTGATCCTCGAGCGCCTTCCACCGGGCTACGAGGAGACGATGAACTGGGGGATGATCAGCTACGAGATCCCCCTCGCCCGCTACCCGGACACGTACAACGGCCGGCCGCTCGGCGTGCTCGCCCTCGCCGCCCAGGCGCGCCACTACGCCCTCTACCTCAACGCGGTGCACACGACACCCGAGCTCGAGCGGCGGTTGCGCGACGGCTACGCCGCCGCCGGCACCAAGCTCGATCTCGGCAAGAGCTGCCTGCGCTTCCGCGATCTCGCTGGCATCGAGCTCGACGTCGTCGGCGACATCGTCGCCTCGGTCACCCCCGAGCAGTTCATCGCCGCCTACGAGGCGTCGCGGGCGCGATGAGCGCGGAGACGCCCGGGTTCGTCTGCGCCCACCACCACCTGTACTCGGCGCTGGCCCGAGGGATGCCGGCGCCGCCCGTCACCCCGCGGCGCTTCGGTGAGATCCTCGAGCAGATCTGGTGGCGCCTCGACACCGCCCTCGATCTCGACATGTTGCGGGCGAGCGCCCGGCTCGGTGCCGTCGAGGCCCTGCTCGCCGGCACCACCGGCATCGTCGACCACCACGAGAGCCCCAACGCCATCGAGGGCAGCCTCGACGTGATCGCCGAGGCGTGCGCCGAGGTCGGCGTGCGGGTGGTGTGCGCGTACGGCGTCACCGACCGCCACGGCGCGGACGGCGCCCGCCGCGGGCTGGACGAGAACGAGCGCTTCCTGCGCGCCGGCGGCCGCGGGATGGTCGGGGTCCACGCCGCGTTCACGTGCACCGACGACACGCTGGCGGCAGCGGCCGGGATGGCCGCCGACCTCGGCGCCGGCGTGCACATCCACGTCGCCGAGGGTCCGGAGGACGCCGGCGCGGGGGAGCGTCTCGCCGGCCTGGCCACCGACGACTGGTTGCTGGTCCACTGCGTCGGCCTCGACCGGCCGCTGCCGGGCACCATCGCCCACAACCCGCGGAGCAACATGAACAACGGCGTCGGCTACGCCCGGCCGGCGTCGCGGCCGAACCCCATCGTGCTCGGCACCGACGGGATCGGCGCCGACATGCTCGAGGAGCTGCGCCTCGCCTACGTCGCCCTGCGCGCCGACGACGTCACGGCGAGTCCGGAGACGCCGTGGACGTGGCTGACGAACGGGCACCGCTTCATCCCCGAGGCGGCCGACGATCGCGTCACGTGGACGTACGACCATGCCGACTCGCCGTGGCACGTCGCCTTCACGCCGGGCATGCGCGTCACCGACGTCGTCTCCGGTGACGGCGAGGTGCTCGTCGCCGGCGGCCAGCCGACCCGCGTCGACCTCGCCGAGATCCGCGCCCACGCCGCCGAGCAAGCCGCCCGCCTCTTCGCCGAGCTCTGATCCCGTCGAGTACGTGCGTGACGGCCAGGCCGCCAGCACGTACTGCACGCGGCAGCACGTACTCGACTGGTCAGGGGCCCCAGATGTCGCGGGCCTTGGCGTAGACGCCTTGGTCCCACGAGAACTCGACGAGGTTGCCGTCGGGGTCGCGGAGCATGCAGATGTAGCCGACGGGTGGCGGCAGCTCGGTGGCCGCCATCGCCAGGCACCCGGCGGCGGCACCACGCCGTGCCGCCTCGTCGACGTCGGCGCGCTCGGGCAGCTCGATGCCCAGGTGGGAGAAGGGGTTCAGCGTGTCCAGCGGCACCCCGGCGTAGGGGTCACTGGCCGGGAAGAACTGGGCGAGCACGAGCACGAACGGCCGGTCGACCGCGCCGGGCTGACCGAGCCAGGCGCCGTAGCCACCCTCGTCCTCGCGCCGGTCGAGCAGCTCGAGCGGGGTCATCTCGCTGTACCAGGCGATCGAGGCGTCGATGTCGCCGACGCGCAGGGCGACGTGCGTCCAGCGCGGCTCGGGCGGGTGGATCGAGTGGGCGGCGTCCGTCACGCCCGCCACCGTAACGAGAGTGGTCGGTCAGCCCCCGAGGGTGTCGGTGGTGAACGCCTCGGTGCCGTCGACGGTCCCGGTGAACTGACCCTCCAGCTCCGTGACCGAGGCGCCTGGCAGCTCGTTGCTGGTCCCGGTCATCTCCGCCGCCGCGCCGTCGTCCGTCGTGCCCGTGCACATGACCTCGACGGCGTCGAGATCGTCGGTGACCGTCGCCTCGCACGACAACCCGTTGTCGTCGAGCGTGAACCCGGCGTCCTCGAACTGCTGCGCGCCCTGCTGGGCAGCGAGGTTGCGGGCGACCAGCTCGGCGGCATCGGTGGCCGCCTCGTCGACGGCCTCCTCGACCTCCGTGGCGATCGTCCGGGCGGCCTCCTCGATCTCCTCGGCGATCGAGTCGGCGGTGTCGTCGAGCTCGTCGCGGTCCTCGTCGGAGCAGCCGGCGAACGCCAGCGACAGGGCGGCCAAGCCGATGATCGTGCGACGCATGGATGGGCGGTACCCAGCGTGAACTCACCGGCAAACCCGTCGCCCGACCGGCGCGAAGTGCCAGGATGGCCAGATGGCCGACCACGACTTCCCGGTCGCGCTGTACCTCCAGGACGCCCACGACATCCGCACGGGGATGGAGCTCGCCCGACGTGCCGAAGCGAGCGGCTTCGACGCCGTCTGGCAGGCCGACAGCCGCCTCGTGCGCGACGCGGTGGTGCCGATGGCGGCGTTCGCCGCGGCCACCGAGCGCATCCGCATCGGCTCCGGGGTCATCGACATCTGGACGCGCAACGCCGCCCGCCTGGCGTCGACCTTCTCCACGCTCGACGACCTCGCGCCAGGACGCATCCTGTGCGGACTCGGCGCCTGGTGGGACCCGCTCGCCGCCAAGGTCGGCATCGAGCGGTCGACACCGCTGCGGGCGATGCGCGAGGTGGTCGCCGCCCTCCGTGGCCTGCTCGCCGACGAGACCGTGACGCTCGACGGCACCCATGTCCACCTCGACGGCGTCGAGCTGGACTACGTGTACCAGGAGCGCCGGCCCAAGCAGGTGCCGATCTACGTCGGCGCCACGGGCATGCAGATGATGGAGCTGGCCGGCGAGATCGCCGACGGCGTCGTGCTCAACTACCTCGTCGACCCGTCCTACAACGTCGAGGCGATGGCGGCCCTCGAGCGTGGCGCGGCCAAGGCCGGGCGCACGCTGGCCGACATCGACCGCCCGCAGCTCGTCGTGTGCAGCATCGACCGTGACCGCACGGCCGCGCTCGACGGCGCCCGGCTGATGGTCACGCAGTACCTCGGCCAGCAGCCGCACATCATGAAGGCGTCCGGCGTGCCCCAGGAGCTGCTCGACGACATCGGCCGAGTGCTGACGTGGCCGGCGACCCACGAGCAGGTCGAGGCAGCGAGCCGCCTCGTCCCCGACGAGGTCGTCCAACGCTGCACGGCCTCGGGTGACCCGGACGAGGTCGTCGCCAAGGTCGGCGAGTACGTCGCCAACGGCTGCACCTGCCCGATCCTCTACCCGCTCGGTCCTGACGTCGGGCTGATGCTGGACACGTTCGCCCGCGCGTGATCGAGATCCGCAACCTCACGAAGCGCTTCGGCAAGGTCGTCGCCGTCGACGACCTCAGCTTCGACGTCAGCCCGGGTCGGGTGACGGGCTTCCTCGGCCCGAACGGCGCCGGCAAGAGCACGACCATGCGCTGCATGGTCAGCCTCGACCGCGCCGACGGAGGCACGACGGCGTTCGACGGGCGCCGCTACGAGTCGTTCCGCCGCCCGCTGTTCGAGGTCGGCTCCCTGCTCGACGCTGGCTACGTGCACCCCGGTCGTTCCGGTCGCAACCACCTGCGCTGGCTCGCCGCCACGAACGGCCTGCCGTCGAAGCGCGTCGACGAGGTGCTGGGCCTCGTCGGCCTGACGGACGTGGCCACTCGGCGCGTGCGCGGCTACTCGCTCGGCATGCGGCAGCGACTCGGTCTCGCCGGCGTGCTGCTCGGCGATCCGCACACCGTGATCCTCGACGAGCCGGCCAACGGCCTCGACCCGGAAGGCATCCGCTGGATCCGCGACATGCTCGTGTACCTCGCCGCGGCAGGGCAGGACCGTGCTCGTCAGCAGCCACCTGCTGTCGGAGGTGGCGCTGATGGCCGACGATCTCGTCGTCATCGGGCGGGGGCGTCTCATCGAGCAAGGTCCGGTCGATCAGTTCCTCGACCGCTACGCGACCAGGTGGGTGCGCGCTCGCACGCCGACGCCCGCCGCGTTCGCCGAGCAGCTCCGGCGCGCCGGCGCGACGTGCGCGCCGGCTGGTCCCGACGGCATCGACATCCACGAGATGGCCATCGAGCGCGTCGGCGAACTGGCGGCGCAGCACGGCGTCGTGCTGCACGAGCTGTCGCCGCAGCAGGCGTCGCTCGAGGACGCCTTCCTGAGGGCGACGGCGGGCGAGCAGGAGTTCCGGTCGGGTTCGGCCATCCCGGCACCGCCTCCGCCCTCGCCGCATGCAGGTGCGTTCCCGCCGCCAGGCGGTGGGCCGTGATCGACGCCATCCGCAGCGAGTGGATCAAGGTCTCGACGATCCGCGTGACATGGATCCTCGCCGCTGCTGCCGTCGCCTTCCCCCTCGTGATCACCGTGCTCACCGCCGTCTTCAGCGAGGACCCGCCCGATGGTCGCGACGTCGCCGGCCTCGTCGCCGGGCTCACGGTCGTGTCGGCGATGCTGCTCGCCGTCGTGTCCAGCCTGTCGATCACCAACGAGTTCAGCCACGGCACGATCCGCCCGACGTTCGCCGCCCTCCCCGATCGGATGCGCCCGCTGCTGGCGAAGCCGATCGTGCAGGTGACGATCGCCGTGGTCGTCACGACGGCGATCGTCGCCGCCGGGTGGCTGGCGGGGTCGGCCCTGGCCGACGGCACCCAGTCGCTCGACGAGGACGGCGCGTTGCCGTCACTCATCGGGGTCGTGATCCTCGCCGTGGGCCTCACGCTGCTCGGGTACGGACTCGGCCTGCTCATCCGCAACAGCGCGGCGGCGATCTGCATCCTCCTGCTGTGGCCGCTCATCGCCGAGGGCCTCGTGGCCGGCCTGCTGACGGTCATCGGGGCCGAGGGCCTCGTGAAGTACCTGCCCTACTCGGCCGGCATCAACATGGTCGCCGTCGACCAACCCGACGACTCGTTCGGGCGAGTCACCGGGGGTCTGTACTTCTTCGCCTGGGTGGTGGTGATCGTCGTCCTCGGCATCATGACGGCCCGGCGCCGCGACACCTGACGTACCGTTCGCCGATGCGCATCACCTTGCCGACGGGCACACCGGCGTCGCTGAGCGTGCCCGACGAGCCGGCGATGGGTCTCGTCATCGCAACCGACCTGTGGGGCTTGCGGCCGCTGTTCGACGAACACGTGGAGCGGCTGTCGCGCGAGTGGTCGATGGCGGTGTGCGCCGTCGAGCCGTTCCCCGGCCTCGACCTCCCGCAGGAGGCCGAGCCGCGGTTCGCCGCTCTCGCCGGCCTCGACGACGATGCCCACCTCGCCGACCTCGAAGCGGCTGCCGACGCCACGGGTGCAGATCGTGTCGGTGTGATCGGCTTCTGCATGGGCGGGATGTACACGCTGAAGGCCGCTCGCTCCGAGCGCTTCGCCCGTCTCATCGCCTTCTACGGCATGATCCGCGTGCCCGAGGACTGGCGCAGTCCGAGTCAGGGCGAGCCGCTCGATCACCTCGCCACCGGCCACGCCGAGCGCGTGCTGGCGATCATCGGCGAGCGTGACCCGTACACGCCGCCCGGTGATGTCGAGGCGCTCGAGGCCGCCGGTGTCACGGTCGTGCGCTATCCCGACGCCGAGCACGGCTTCGCCCACGATCCCGACCGCCCCGCCCACCGCAAGGACGATGCCGCTGACGCCTTCGCCCGGGCACGGGAGTGGCTGACGTCCTAGTCGGCGCTAGCGCGCCCGCAGCTCGAGGCGATCGCGCTGGGTGATGCGGTACTGGCGGTCGCGCTGTTCCAGCCAGCCGAGGCGGATGAAGCTGGCGATCGCCTTGTTCACCCGCTCGCGCGAGGCGCCGACCATGCCGGCGAGCTCCTCCTGGGTGACCGGCAGGATGAACTGGTCACTGCCGTCGGCGAGCTCGAGGAGTCGCTTGGCGGTGCGTCCGGTGACGTCGAGGAACACGGAGTCGGCGAGCGCCTCGTCCATCGCCCGCAGGCGCTGCGCCAGCAATCGGGTGACGTTCCACAACAGGCGCGGCTGCTCGTCGAACATCGTCAGCACCGGCGTGTACGGCACGGCGAGCACGCTCGACGGCTCGAGCGCACGCGCCCCGGCCGATCGGGGACGGTCGTCGAGCATGCCCATCTCGCCGAACAGGTCGCCTTCCTCCATGAGGGCGACGACGCTCTCGCGCCGGTCGATCGGATTGGCGATGGCGATGGCGATGCGACCCTTGGTGACGACGTAGAGGGCATCAGGCGGGTCGCCCTCGTCGAAGAGGACGTCGCCGCGCACGAGCTGGCGCACGGTACCTGCCGCGGCCAACGCATCCAGCGTCGTCGCATCGGCGTCGGCGAAGAAGTTGGTGCCTGCCAGCACGTCCCGGAGGGCGGCGTGATCGTGGGGCATGATCGGGGCAGGGTACTACCCTGCCTTTGTGAGCGAGGTCGTGTGGACGGTGGTCGTCGGGGCCGGTGGCGGCGCCCGATTCGGCGCCGCCAAGCAGTACGAATCGCTCGGTTCGGCCCGAGTCATCGACGTGGCCACAGACGTGGCGCGCGAGGCGAGCGACGGCGTCGTGGTGGTCGTGCCGGCAGCTGACGCGGCGCGCGAGCACGGTGTCGCCGGCGGCGCCACGCGCAGCGCATCGGTCCGCGCCGGGCTGGCGGCTGTCCCCGGCGAGGCGACGATCGTGTGCGTCCACGACGCCGCCCGACCGCTGGCGACGAAGGCGTTGTTCACCGCCGTCGTCGATGCCGTGCGCGCCGGTGCCGACGCCGCGGTGCC
>CAWGJK010000006.1:0-115631 GCA_963822875.1 uncultured Acidimicrobiia bacterium
GCTGCCCGTGCTCGCCAGGGGCCAGCACATCGGTCGCTTCGTGCTCGTCCCGACACCGGGCGTCGCCGTCGCCCTCGAACGCCGCGTCGTCGCCGTGGCCATCGCCGACCAGGTCGCCGCCATCTGGATCCCATCATCGCCCGACACGAGGGAGCACCAACGATGAGAGACGTCGTCGTCATCGCCGTCACCATTGCCTTCTTCGCGGTCTGCCGTCGTCTACGTCCGCTGGTGCGACCACATCATCGGACAGGACACCGAGCGCGAGGACGTGAACCGTGATCGTCGCCGCCGCCGACAACTGGATCGGCCTCGGCCTGTCCGTGCTCCTCACGGTCTACCTGGTCGTCGTGCTCGTCCGCCGGAGAAGTTCTGATGTCCGGCGCCGGCCTCGTCCAGTTCCTCGCGCTGCTCGCCGTCCTCGCCCTGACCGCGCCGCCGCTCGGCCGCTACATGGCCGCGGTGTACGGCGACCCGCGACGACGCCAGCGCGCCCGGCGACCGGGTCTTCGGCCCGTCGAGCGGGTGATCTACCGCGTGCTCGGCGTCGACCCCCGACGCGAGCAGCGCTGGAACGTCTACGCCATCTCGCTGCTGGCGTTCAGCCTGGTGTCGTTCCTCGCCTCTACGCGCTGCAGCGGCTCCAGGCCACGCTGCCGTTCAACCCGACCGACATGGCCGGCGTCGCCCCGCTCGGCGTGCAACACCGCCGTCAGCTTCGTGACCAACACGAACTGGCAGAGCTACGGCGGCGAGCTGACGATGAGCCACCTGACGCAGATGGTCGGCCTGACCGTGCAGAACTTCGTGTCGGCGGCCGTCGGCATGGCGGTGGTCGTGCGCTCGTCCGCGGCATCACCCGCCGCGGCGAGCGCACGCTCGGCAACTTCTGGGTCGACCTCACCCGCACGACGCTGCGGATCCTGCTGCCACTCTCGTTCGTCGTCGCCATCGCCCTGTCCCTCGGCGGGGTCGTCCAGAACCTCAACGGGTACACCGAGGGCGACGCCCGTCGATGCGCCGCGGCACCCAGCAGATCCCCGGCGGCCCGGTGGCCAGCCAGATCGCCATCAAGCAGCTCGGCACCAACGGCGGCGGCTTCTTCAACGCCAACTCCGCCCACCCGTTCGAGAACCCCGACGCCGTTCACCAACTTCGTCGAGATGTGGGCGATCGCTGCTCATCCCGTTCGCGCTCGTCGTGACCTACGGCGTGCTCGTCGGATCCAAGCGCCAGGCGCACGTCCTGCTCGCCGTGATGGTCGGCATCTTGCTCGCCTTCAGCGTGTTCGCCATCCTCGCCGAGACCGTCGGGCAACCCGAACCTGACGGCGCTCGGCGTCGACCAGGGCGCGTCGACGCAGCTCGTCGGCGGCAACCTCGAGGGCAAGGAGGTCCGCTTCGGCCCGGCGTCGTGCGGTCTGTGGGCGGGCGCGACGACCGGCACGTCGAACGGCTCGGTCAACTGCATGCACGACAGCATGACGCCGCTCGGCGGGATGATGCCGATGCTGCAGATGATGTTCGGCGAGGTCACCCCGGGCGGCGTCGGCGTCGGGCTTGATGGGCATGTTGATCTACGCCCTGCTCGCCGTGTTCATCGCCGGCCTGATGGTCGGCCGCACGCCGGAGTACCTCGGCAAGAAGATCCAGGCGCCGGAGATGAAGCTGGTCGTGCTGTACATCCTCGCCATGCCGGTCGCGCTGCTCGGCTTCGCCGCGGCGTCCGTCGTGCTCGACTCGGCGTCGGCGACGATCTTCAACCCCGGCGCCCACGGCCTCTCCGAGGTGCTCTACAACTTCGCCTCGGCCGCCAACAACAACGGCTCGGCGTTCGCCGGCCAGGGCACCGGCACGCGACTGGTACACGATCGACCCAGGGGCTGGCGATGCTGATCGGCCGGTTCTTCCTCATCATCCCGGTGCTCGCCATCGGCGGCTCGCTCGTGCGCAAGCAGACGGTGCCGGTCACGGCCGGGACGTTCCCGACCGACTCGCCGCTGTTCGGCGGCCTCGTCGCCGGCGTCGTCCTGATCGTCGCCGGCCTCACCTTCTTCCCCGCCCTCGCCCTCGGCCCGATCGTGGAGCAGCTTGAGCCTGTGACCGCACCCCTCGACGCCAGCGCCGTCGCGCGCAACCGGTGCGCGACTCAGCGCCCGCGACCGCTACGCGCCGTCCCGCCGCCGGTCGCTGTTCGACGGCGCCATCGTCCGGCGCGGCTGCCGTCGACGCGCTCGTCAAGCTCGACCCGCGGATGCTGGCCCGGAACCCGGTGATGTTCGTCGTCGAGGTCGGCACGGTCCTCACGACGATCCTCTTCGTCCGTGACGTCGCCGACGCGTCGAACGAGGAGAACGTGTTCGCCGGCCTCGTCGTGGCGTTCCTCTGGTTCACCGTGCTGTTCGCCAACTTCGCCGAGGCGATGGCCGAGGGCCGCGGCAAGGCGCAGGCGGCGACGCTGCGCAAGACGCGCAGCGAGACCGTCGGCCCGCGTGCGCCGGCCGCGACGGCGACGATCGAGGAGGTGCCGTCGATCGCAGCTGCGCGTCGGCGACCTCTGCGTGGTCACCGCCGGCGAGGTCATCCCCGGCGACGGCGACGTCGTCGAGGGCATCGCCTCGGTCGACGAGTCGGCGATCACCGGCGAGTCGGCGCCCGTCATCCGCGAGTCCGGCGGCGACCGCTCCGCGGTCACCGGCGGCACACGGGTGCTCTCCGACGAGATCGTCGTGCGCATCACCGCCAAGCCGGGCGAGACGTTCCTCGACCGCATGATCGCCCTCGTCGAGGGCGCCGACCGGCAGAAGACGCCGAACGAGATCGCCCTGTCGATCCTGCTCGCCGGCCTGACGATCATCTTCCTGCTGGCGGTCGTGACGCTGCAGCCGTTCGCCATCTACAGCGGCGCCGAGCAGCAGATCATCGTCCTCGTCGCCCTGCTCGTCTGCCTCATCCCGACCACCATCGGTGGGCTGCTGTCGGCGATCGGCATCGCCGGCATGGACCGGCTCGTGCAGCGCAACGTGCTGGCGATGTCCGGCCGGGCCGTCGAGGCCGCCGGCGACGTGACGACGCTGCTGCTCGACAAGACCGGCACGATCACCTTCGGCAACCGGCAGGCCACCGAGCTGCTCCCGGTCCACGGCGTCACCGAGGCCGAGCTCGCCGAGGCGGCGCTGGCGTCGAGCCTCGCCGACGAGACGCCCGAGGGCCGCTCGATCGTCGAGCTCGACCACCGCTCGCTTCGGCCTCACCGACCGGCCGTCGTGCCGGGCGCGACGATGGTGCCGTTCACCGCCCAGACCCGGATGAGCGGGCATGGACTTCCCGCGCGACGGCATGCCGCGCGGTCTCGCAAGGGCGCCGCCGAGACGCGTCGAGCGGATGGTCGAGGCAGAGGGCGGCACCGTGCCGCTGGAGGTCCTGCCGATGGTCGAGCGCATCGCCCGCGACGGCGCCACGCCGCTCGTCGTCACCGACCGCCGCGACGGCGAGGCGCCGCGCATCCTCGGGGTGATCCGGCTCAAGGACATCGTCAAGCCGGGCATGACCGAGCGCTTCGACCAGCTCCGGGCGATGGGCATCCGCACGGTGATGATCACCGGCGACAACCAGCTCACGGCCGCGGCGATCGCCACGGAGGCCGGCGTCGACGACTTCCTCGCCGAGGCCACGCCGGAGGACAAGATGGCCCTGATCCGGCGCGAGCAGGAGGGCGGCAACCTCGTCGCCATGACGGGCGACGGCACCAACGACGCCCCGGCGCTCGCCCAGGCCGACGTCGGCGTGGCCATGAACTCGGGCACGCAGGCGGCCAAGGAGGCGGGCAACATGGTCGACCTCGACTCCAACCCGACGAAGCTGATCGAGGTCGTCGAGATCGGCAAGCAGCTCCTGATCACGCGTGGCTCGCTGACGACGTTCTCCATCGCCAACGACGTGGCCAAGTACTTCGCCATCATCCCGGCGATGTTCGCCGGCGTGCTCCCCGCCCTCGACGAGATCAACGTGATGGGCCTGGACACGCCGCGCTCGGCGATCCTCTCGGCGGTCATCTTCAACGCCCTGATCATCGTGGCGCTGAT
This sequence comes from uncultured Acidimicrobiia bacterium, assembly GCA_963822875.1. Lineage (GTDB taxonomy): Bacteria > Actinomycetota > Acidimicrobiia > Acidimicrobiales > Ilumatobacteraceae > JALZMG01. Next base: position 4,085 of record CAWGJK010000006.1, read on the forward strand.
CCCGCTGGCGCTGCGCGGCGTGCGCTTCCGCGCCGCGTCCGCTGCCGCGGTGCTGCGCCGCAACCTGCTCGTCTACGGCCTCGGCGGCATCGTCGCCCCGTTCGTCGGCATCAAGCTCATCGACCTCGTCATCTCGTCGTTGGGAGTGTCGTGAACTCTCATTGCGTTCCCCGGCCACGCAGGCCGTCGGTAGCCGCTTCCTCGCTGGCGCTCGGTCGCTCGCACCTTCGGAGAAATCACCCATGAACGCGTTGCGTGCGTCAGCTGCGACCGGCGCTCGTCGCCGTCCTCGTGTTCACCGCCATCTGCGGTCCTCGCCTATCCGCTGCTGGTCACCGCGATCGCCCAGATCGGCTGGCGCGACACGGCCAACGGCTCGCTCATCGAGCGCGACGGCGTCGTCGTCGGCTCCGAGCTGATCGGTCAGAGCTTCGTCTCGCCGCAGTACTTCCACCCACGGCCGTCCGCTGCCGGTGACGGCTACGACGCAGCGATGTCGAGCGGCTCGAACCTCGGACCGACGAACCCCGATCTGCTCAGCACGGTCGCCGAGCGCGTCGCCACCTATCGCGCCGAGAACGGCCTGGGCGACGACGTCCTCGTGCCCGTCGACGCGGTCACGGCGTCGGGCTCAGGTCTCGATCCGCACATCTCCGTGCGCAACGCCACGCTCCAGGCGTCTCGCGTCGCCGCCGAGCGGGGCGTGGACGCGAGCGACGTGCTCGCTCTCGTCGAGACGTACACGGAGGACCGCCCACTCGGCATCCTCGGGGACCCGGGCGTCAACGTGCTCCGACTGAACCTCGCCCTCGACGACACAATGGGCGCGTGAGCGAGCGCAGGCGAGGATCCCTGCGGATCTACCTGGGGGCGGCGCCGGGCGTCGGCAAGACGTTCGCCATGCTCAACGAGGGACGCCGCCGCTGCGAGCGCGGCGCCGATGTCGTCGTCGGACTCGTCGAGACACACGGCCGCCAGCGCACCGCCGATCAGATCGGCGACCTCGAGGTCGTGCCCCGCCGGACGGTCGAGCACCGCGGCAGCGAGCTCACCGAGATGGACGTCGACGCCATCCTGCGCCGCCACCCCGACGTCGTCCTCGTCGACGAGCTGGCCCACACCAATGCACCTGGGTCACGGAACGAGAAGCGCTGGGAGGACGTCGACGAGCTGCTCGACGCCGGCATCGACGTCATCTCGACCGTCAACATCCAGCACCTCGAATCGCTGAACGACGTCGTCGAGCGGATCACGGGCATCCGCCAGCGGGAGACGATCCCGGACCACGCCGTGCGCGTCGCCGACCAGATCGAGCTCGTCGACATGGCGCCCGAGGCGCTGCGCCGCCGCCTGGCCCACGGCAACGTCTACGGCCCGGAGAAGGTCGACGCCGCCCTCGCCAACTACTTCCGGCCGGGCAACCTGTCGGCGCTGCGCGAGCTGGCCCTGCTCTGGGTCGCCGACCGCGTCGACGACGCCCTCCAGGACTATCGCGAGCGCCACGGCATCACCCGCCCGTGGGAGACGCGCGAACGCGTCGTGGTCGCCCTGTCCGGGGCGCCCGGGGCGGATCACCTCATCCGCCGCGCGGCACGCATCGCCCAGCGGGCGAAGGGCGAGTTGATCGGCGTCCACGTCGTCGCCGACACCGGACTCACGTCCGGGCGCGACGAGCAGGCCGCAGGGGCCGTCGCCGAGCAGCGCCGGCTGCTCGAGGAGCTCGGCGGCGAGTACCGCAAGGTGACCGGCAACGACGTCGCCGCGGCGCTGGTCGAGCTCGCCCGATCGGAGAACGCCACCCAGATCGTGCTCGGAGCGACGGCGCGCTCGCGCTGGCAGGAGCTGTTCGGCGGGTCCGTGATCAACCGTGTCGTGCGCTTGTCCGGACCGATCGACGTGCACGTCATCTCCCGGCCGCCGGACGAAGCGGATCAAGGCACGCGCAAGCGTCTTCCGCGCGCGGAGCCGGTGCTGACGCCGCTGTCCCCCCGCCGCCAGGCGTGGGGATGGATGCTCGCCGTCGTCGGATTGCCGCTCGTGACGATCCTCTTCGCCAACCTCCGTGACCAGGTGGGGCTGACGAGCGTGCTGCTGCTGTACCTCGTCCTGGCGATGGTCGTCGCTCTCGTCGGTGGCGTGCTGCCGGCGATCGTCGCCGTCATCGGCGGGTTCCTGCTCGCCAACTGGTACTTCACCCCGCCGTTCCACGACCTGACGATCGCGGCGGGCGAGAACCTGCTGGCCCTGGTCGTCTACGCCGTCGCCGCCGGCATCGTCGCCGTGCTCGTCGACCGAGTGGGCCGCAGCCGCATGCGCGCATCACGCCTGCAGGCCGAGGCCGAAGCGCTGGCGTCCCTCGCCGGCGCGCTGGCAGGGCCTGGATCGGTCGCCGACATGCTCGGGCAACTCCGGGCGACGTTCGGATTCCGCGCCGCCGCGCTGCTGCACCACGGCAGCGACGGATGGACGGTGCTCGAACGCTCCGGTCCCGAACCGCCGGCCCGTCCCGACGAGGCCGACGTCAGCCGCGATCTCGGACAGGGCATCACGCTCGCCCTCGCCGGCGGCACCCTGTCGGCCGAGGACCAGCGCGTGCTGAACGCCTTCGCCGCCCAGGTCACCGCTGCTGCCGAGCACGAACGTCTGCAGCGCGAGGCCGGACGTGCCGAGGACCTCGCCGCGGCCAACACGCTGCGCGCGTCATTGCTGCAGGCTGTCTCCCACGACCTGCGCACCCCCTTGGCGTCGATCAAGGCGACGATCTCCAGCCTTCGTCAGCGCGACGTCCACTGGCCGCCGGACACGGTCGCCGAGTTCCACCAGACCATCGAGGAGGAGACCGATCGGTTGACGGCGATCGTCGGCAACCTGCTCGACATGAGTCGCCTGCAGGCGTCGGCGTTGCACGTCGAGCTCCAGCCGGTCGGTGTCGAGGAGGTCGCCCTCGCCGCGATCAGCAGCGCCGGGGCACCGAACGGGAGCGTCGAGGTCGACATCCCCGAGACACTGCCGGACGTGCTCGCCGATGCCGCCCTGCTCGAACGGGCGCTGGCCAACATCGTCGGCAATGCGCTGCGCCATGCCCCAGCGGACGCGCCGGTGCGGGTGTCGGCCGGCGAGGTCACCGGCGACGGCCGACCTCGCGTCGACGTCCGGGTGATCGACCGCGGACCGGGCATCCAACTCGCCGACCGCGAGCGGGTGTTCCAGCCGTTCCAACGTGTCGTCGACCATCACGCCGACGGCGCCGGCGTCGGCCTGGGGTTGGCAATCGCCCGCGGATTCGTCGAGGCGATGGGCGGCGACGTGGCGATCGAGGACACACCGGGCGGTGGGGTCACCGTCGTCGTCGGGCTGCCCGAAGCGGAGCATCCATGACGTTCATGGCGTTCCCCGGCCACGCAGGCCGTTGCTGGCCGCTCCCTCGCTGGCGCTCAGTCGCTCGCCGTCGTCACCGGGAGCATCCATGACGCGCGTGCTGGTGGTCGACGACGAGGCGCCGATCCGGCGGGCGATGGCGGCCAACCTCACGGCACGCGGGTACGAGGTCGACCTCGCGGTGACGGGGGAACAGGCGCTCGAGCTGGCGGCTCGGCACCATCCAGACGTCGTGCTGCTCGACCTCGGTCTGCCAGGGATGGACGGTCTGGCGGTGATCGACGGGCTCCGTGGCTGGACGCAGGTGCCGATCGTCGTGCTCTCGGCACGAGGGTCGGAACGGGACAAGGTCGCCGCGCTCGACCGCGGGGCCGACGACTACGTGTCCAAGCCGTTCGGCATGGACGAGCTGCTCGCTCGGTTGCGGGCGGCCGTCCGGCGGGCCACGTCGGACACTGACGACGCGGCCGAGGTCCGCACCGACGACTTCACGATCGACCTGGCCGCCAAGCAGGTGGTCGACGCCACCGGTGCTGCCGTGCACCTGACGCCGATCGAGTGGCACCTGCTGGAGGTGCTCGTGCGTCACCGCGGCAAGCTCGTCGGCCAGCGCCAGCTCCTCCAAGAGGTGTGGGGTCCCCACTACGGCGAGGAGACCAACTACCTCCGCGTGCACATGGCTCACCTCCGCCGCAAGCTCGAGCCCGACCGCACCGCCCCCCGCTACCTCATCACCGAACCCGGCATGGGCTACCGCTTCGTCGGGTGAGAGCCTACTCGACGTCGGTGGCGGTGGTCGTTGTCGTCGCCGCAGGACTTCCAGCGCCGGACCTCGTCGAGCGATGGGTCCGAGGGGCGCGCCAGGGCATCACCTGATCGAGCACATGTCGGGCACGTCGAACGTCGGCCTTGGCGCCCGCAATGATCGACGCTGCCATCTTCGGCGTCTCGGGTGGCGTGGTCGGACTCACCGCCGACACCTCGGTGGCATCCGCTGCGATGTCGGCCGCCGGGGCGTCAGCACCGACGCGCCGCCACCGCTCGACCAGGATCAGTCCGGCCATCACCCCGGACAACCACACGATGGCGTAGTTCCTCATCGAGTTCAACGAACGCTCGCCTCACTTCGTGCATGCTGATGTGATGCCGTCATGCTGGCACACTTCTGCAGGAACAGCGCCTCGACGAGCGCCAAGCTCTCGATCTCCGTGGGGTCGACACTCTCATTGGGGGCATGGATCAGTGACTGTGGCTCCTCGACTCCGAGCAGCATGATCTCGGCATCCGGGAACGTCTCCTGGAACACGTTGCACAGAGGGATCGAGCCGCCCGAGCCGTACCGCGTCACGTCGCGGCCGTACACCTCCTGCATCGCCTCGACCATCGCCGAGAAGGCCGGCGCGTCAACCGAGCCGGCGAACGGCTGCCCGACGAACCCGCGCTCGAACTCGACGTGGACGTGCCACGGCGCCACCGCCTCCAAGTGGGCGATCAGCGCATCCTGGGCGTCACCCGCATCCATCCCCGGCGGCACGCGCAGGCTGACGCGCGCACGCGCCTCGGGCTGGATGGAGGCCGAGGAACCCACGACCGGCGGGCAGTCGATGCCCAACACGGTGGCCGACGGTCTCGCCCAGACCATGTCGGCGACGTCGTCGCCGAGCAGGTCGACACCATCGAGCACGTTGGCGTCCGCGCGGAACTGCTCGGCCGGATACCTGGCGCCCGACCAGACCTGAGTGTTGTCCAGCCCCCGGATCGTCGTGTTGCCCTGCTCGTCGCGCAACGTCGCCAGCATGAGATGAGCGCGGCGAGGGCGTCAGGCGCCGCGCCGCCGAACATGCCGGAGTGCATCGCGGTCGACAGCGACCTGACGGTGACGGTGACCTCGACCACCCCGCGCAGCGTCGTCGTCAGCGTCGGCACGCCGACGGCGGCGTTCCCGGTGTCGCAGATCAGGATCACATCGGCGCGCAGCAGGTCGGCGTGACGCGGCACGAACTCTTCGAGACCGCCGTCGCCGAGCTCCTCGGACCCCTCACCGACGATCTTCACGCTCACCGGCAACTCGCCCTCGAGAGCGCGCAGGGCCGTCAGGTGCGTGACGATGTTCCCCTTGCAGTCCGCGGTGCCACGCCCGTACCAGCGACCATCCCGCTCCGTCATCTCCCACACCGGGCTCAACCACGCGTCGTCGTCGAGCGGGGGTTGGACGTCGTGGTGGAAGTACAGCAGCACCGTCGGCGCGCCAGGCGGGCCGGGGGCGTGACCGCACACCGCCTTGCTCCCATCGGAGGTCTCATAGGCCCGGACCTCCTGCAGTCCGACACCCGAGAACAGGTCGACGGTGAAGTCGACCATGTCGTCGCAATCCTGAGGAGACGGCAGCGATCTCGGGTCGTACACCGACTTGAACGACACCATGCGGGCGAGATCCTCCTTCGCCTGTGGCATCAGCCCCTTCACCCGTTGGCGAAGCGCGTCTGTCGACATGTCAGCTCCTTTCACAACGCCCCGAGCGTGAGGACGACGATCGACAAGACGCCGAGGATGATGAGCAGGGGCCACACGAAGCGGAGGTACTTGCCGTAGGGAACGCGGGCGATGGCCAGCCCACCCATGACGACGGCCGAGGTCGGGGTGACCAGGTTGATCAGTCCGGAGGCGCTCTGGTAGGCGGTGACGACGAGGCTCTCGGTCGACGCCGGCGAAGCCGGCGAGCGGCGCCATGATCGGCATCGCCACCGTCGCCAGACCCCGACGTCGAGGGGATGAGGAACGACAGCGGCAGGAAGAGCAGGTACATCACCACGGCGAAGGCGCCTTCGCCGACGTCGCCGAGGGCCTCCTCGGCCCAGTGCAGCACGGTGTCGGTGATCTGGCCGTTGTTCATGATCGACGGTGATGCCGCGGGCGATGCCGATGATGAGGGCGACACCGAGGAGGTCGCGGGCACCGTCGACGAACGTCGTGGTGAGCTCGCCCTCCTTCATCCTGGCGACGACGCCGATGAGGATGGCGAACAGCAGGAACGACGCCGTCATCTCCGGGAACCACCACCACAGCGTGGGCAGGCCGATGCTCGAGGTCCTCCCACGGGATGACGCCGTAGATCATCACCGCGAAGGCGGCGCCGAACAGTCCGAGGACCAGCTTGTGCTGGCCGGTGAGGACGACCTCACCGGTGTCGGCATCGGTCGTCGCGGCGAAGTGGCGTTCGTTGGCCGTCCTTCATGTCGTACACGAGCGAGGTGGACGGGTCGCGCCGCACCCGCTCGGCGTAGCGGAGCACGAACCAGATGCCGACGGCCAGGCCGACGATGAGGATGACGAGTCGCAGTCCGAGTCCGTCGCTGAGGGGGACGTCGGCGAAGCCGGAGGCGATGCCGGTGGCGAACGGGTTGACGGTCGAGCCGAGCACGCCGATGCCACAGCCGAGCAGGATCACCAGCGCGCCGACCAAGGCGTCGTAGCCGGCGGCGATCATCACGGTGATGATCAAGACGTAGAAGGCGAGGCTCTCCTCGGCCATCCCGAACGTCGTGCCGCCGATGGCGAACACGGTCATCAGGATCGGGATCATCCACCGCTCGTGACCGCGAAGGCGGGCCACGAGCAGGGCGATGCCGGCCTGGATGGCGCCGGTCTTCATCGTGATGCCGATGAAGCCACCGATGACGAGGATGAACAGGGCGACGTCGATGGCGCCGAACAGCTCGCCGCTGTTGAACACGTCGACGTTGCCGGTGGCCGGATCCTCGATGCCGTACATCCCGTTGATCGGCGCCTCCAGCGAGTCGACGACGATCCGCGACGGGGTCGACTCGACCTCCTCGTAGGTGCCAGGGATCGGTGAGCCTTCGGCGTCGAGGGCGTACTGGCCGGCCGGGATGATCCACGTCGCCAGCGCCGTGATCACGATCAGGGCGAAGAGGATCGTGTACGCCGACGGCAGCGCGAAGCGCGGCTTGCGCGGTTCGGTTTCCTCGCCGGCGGGCTCGGCGTCGCCCGCGGTTTCGGTGTCAGTCGACATGAGCGTCTCCTTCGGGGGTGGTGCAGGCTGGCTGGACTCGTCGCGCTGGCGCCTCGGCGGGGTCGAGGTGTTCGATGCGGAAGCCGGTGAAGGCGTAGGCGATGGCGACGAGCGGGTTGAGGAGGTTGAAGAACGCGAACGGGAGGTACTCGACGGTCGGCACGCCGAGCACTCCGGTCATGTAGGCGCCGCAGCTGTTCCACGGCACGAGCGGCGAGGTGACGGTGCCGGTGTCCTCGACGGTTCGCGACAGCATCCGGGGGGCCAGCCCGCGGCGGGCGAACTCGGTGCGGTAGACCCGGCTGGGCAGGACCACGGCGACGTACTGGTCGCCGGCGACGACGTTGAGCCCGACGCTGGTGCGCGGCGACCGACGTGATGGCGCCGGCGTCGGTGTGGGCCCGGCTGACCATCGGCGCGATGAGCCGGTTGAGGAAGCCGGCTTCCTCCATGATCGCGGCGAAGCTCAGCGCGCCGAGGATCAGCCAGACGGTGGTCAGCATGCTCGACATGCCCCCGCTGGAGAACAGGTCGTCGATCGTGGCGTTGCCGCTCGCCGACACGAACCCGTTGGCCATCGCCTCGTACACGGCCTCGATGCCGTCGAGGACGACCCCCTGATCGGGTTCGTCGACGAACGCCTCGACGGCGGCACGCTGGGTGAAGCAGGCCAGGATGCCGGAGAACAGGGCGACGCCGAAGATGCCGAGGAACGGTGGGATCTTGCGCAGCGTGACCACGATCAGCAGCGCGAGGGGCAGCAGGTTGAGCGGGGAGATGTTGAACGCCGTCGCCAGGATGTCGCGGGCCTCGTCGACACCGACGGCCGACGCAGCCGGATCGTCGACGATGCCGATGACGAGATAGATGAGGAAGGCGATGACGAACGAGGGTCCGACCGTCCACAACATCCCCCGGATGTGCTGGTTCACGGTCACCCCACCCACCAGGCTCGGCACCAGCACCGTCGTCTCCGACAGCGGTGACATCTTGTCGCCCATGTAGGCGCCGGAGATGATCGCGCCGGCGGCGATCGTCGTCGACATGCCGAGGATCGGGGCCATGCCGACGAACGCCACACCGAGCGTGCCGGCGGTCGTCCACGAGCTGCCGGTGACCGCCCCGACGACCGCGCAGATCAGGGCGACGGCGGCGTAGAAGATCGCCGGCCGCAGCAGCGCGATGCCGTAGGAGACGACGGTGGGGATGGTGCCGGCCATGTTCCACGTGCCGATCAGCGCACCGACGGCGAGGAGGATGAAGATCGCCCCCATCGCCGACGTCACGCCGCCGATGGCGGCATCGCGGAGGGCAGCCGCGGAGTAGCCGTTCTTGAACGCCACCAGCCCGGCGACCATCGCGCTCGTCAGCAGCGCCACCTGCAGCGGCCCGTTCGCCGCGTCGATCCCGAACAGCACGATGGTGAGCGTCAGCAGAACGATCAGCACCACCACCGGGATGAGCGCGTCGAGGAGACTCGGCGGCCGTGGCTCCGACACCCGCTCCCCGGAAATGTCGTCCATCGTGGATGGTCCGATTGCCTACGTCGTCGGAGGTTCGGTGTCGCCGGTCGTGACGACTGGGGTGTCCTGGGGAGGGACGGTGTCCTCATCGATGACGACGTCGGTGCTCGGTGGTGGATCGGGGTCCCGATCGTCGACGCCCGCGTCGTTGCGGGCCCAGGCCAGGAGGGCCGACGATGGCGGCCGCGACGATCGCCCCGAACACCCAGCGGAGCGCGGTCGATTCCATCATCGTGTCGTCCGCCTACACGGGATCGCGCAGCAGCGGGCAGGTCATGCAGTGGCCGCCGCCGCGGCCCTTGCCGAGCTCGAAGCCTTCGATCTCGATCACCTCGACGCCGGCCTGGCGCATCTTGGCGATCGTGTACGTGTTGCGCTCGTAGGCGACGACGACGCCGGGTTCGAGGGCGACGACGTTGTTGCCGTCGTCCCACTGCTCGCGCTCTTGCTGGTACTCGTCGCCGCCGGTCTCGACGACGTGCAGCTTGCTCACACCGAGGGCGTCGGCGACGGTGCCGACGAAGTCGTCCTCGACGGTGACGTGGAAGTCACCGGCACCCTTGCCGGGGCGCAGGCTGATCGCGCGGATGTTGCCGACCACCTTCGGGTAGGCCGTCGCCTTGTCACGGTCGAGCAGCGTGAAGACGGTGTCGAGGTGCATGTGGGCGCGGTCCTTGGTCATCACGCATGCGATCACCCGGTCCGCAGCACCCTTGGCGAACAGCGCCTTGGCGATCTGTTCGATCATCCGTCCCTGGGAGCGTTCGCTCATGCCGATGAGCACGGCACCGTTGCCGATCGGCATCACGTCACCGCCTTCGAGCGAGGCGAGTCCGAAGTCGGCGATCTCGAAGCGGCCGTCGGCGCCCTCGGGCGGGTACCAGAACTCGAAGTCGGCGTCGGCGAACATCGGGTTGGCCTTGTAGATCGCCGCCACGTTGTACGCCTCACGGCGTCGCGCCGGCCAGTACATCGGGTTGATCGACACACCGCCGTACATCCAGCACGACGAGTCGCGGGTGAACAGCGTGTTCGGCAGCGGCGGGAGGACGAACGCGCCCTCGTCGTCCAAGGCGGCGCCGATCAAGGAGACCTCAGCGGCCTTGACGGGGTCGAGACCGGACTCGGCCACCGTGAGCCCGCCGATCAGGTGCTTGGCCAACTGATCGGGCTTGAGGTCGGCGAGCAGGGTGCGGATCTCGTCGACGAGCGACCAGCCGACCGTGTACTCCGAGGCGACCACCTCGATGAGCCGCTGGCGCGCCTCGTCGCTCGCCGCCAGCGCGTCGGCGAGCAGATCGTTGAGGTGGAACACCTCGACGCCGCGCTCGCGCATGCGGGCGACGAACTGGTCGTGCTCGTGCTGGGCTCGCTCGACCCACAGCACGTCGTCGAACAGCAGCCCGTCGTGGTTCGACGGCGTGAGGCGTTGCAGGCTCAGGTCCGGGCGGTGGACCATCACCTTGCGCAGCTTGCCCACCTCTGAATGCACACCGAAGTCACTCATCGCTCTTCCGCCCTCCTTGGTCGGCCACCACGTTCGTGCCGGCGTGGCCTTCGACGATCTTCTCGATGTCCTCCAGCGCCCCGATGGCGGCACGCTTGCCGGTCGCCTCGACGAACCGAGCCGCCGCGTCGACCTTCGGCCCCATCGATCCGGCAGCGAACCGCTGGCTGCGCAGCTCACCCGGCGTCACGCGGTCGAGCCGCCGCTGTTCGGGCGTCGCCCAGTGCTCGTACACGCCGTCGACGTCGGTGGCCATCACGAACAGGTCAGCCTCGACCTCGCGGGCGAGCAGCTCACTGGCCAGGTCCTTGTCGATGACCGCCTCGATGCCCTCGAGCGTGCGCTCCTTGCCCGCCGCCCACGTCGTCGGGATCCCACCGCCGCCGGCGCAGATCACCACCACGCCTCGCTCCAGGAGCCAGCGGATCGGACGGATCTCGAAGATCCGCTTCGGCGCCGGTGAGGCGACGACGCGCCGGAGACGATCGCCGTCGCGCTTGAACACCCACCCCTTCTCGGCGGCCAGGGCTTCGGCCGCGGCATCGTCGTAGATGGGTCCGACGAACTTGGTGGGGTCGTCGAACGCGGGGTCGGCGGCATCCACCTCGACCATCGTCAGGATCGTGGCGAACGGCACCTCGGCCGGCAGCAGGTTCCCCAGCTCCTGCTCGATCAGGTAGCCGATCATCCCCTCCGTCTGCGCGCCCAGCAGGTCGAGCGGGTACGCCTCGACGTCTTTGAAGGCGGCCGCCTGGAGGGCGAGCAGGCCGACCTGGGGACCGTTGCCGTGGGACAGCACCAGCTGGTGGTGCTCGGCGACCGGGGCGAGCGCCGTGGCGGCGGTCCGGACGTTCGCTCGCTGCCGCTCTGCGGTCATCGGCTCGCCCCGCTTCAACAGGGCGTTGCCACCGAGGGCGACGAGGATGCGCATGGCGAACCTCAGCTCCCGAGCGTGGCGACGAGCAGCGCCTTGATCGTGTGCAGGCGGTTCTCGGCCTGGTCGAACACGATGGACGCCTCGGACTCGAAGACCTCGCCCGTGACCTCGAGGCCCTCGTTCATCCCGGTGTGCTCCATCATCTCCCGCCCGACGACCGTGTTCGGGTCGTGGAACGCCGGCAGGCAGTGCATGAACTTCACCTTCGGGTTGCCGCTCTTCTCCAACAGGGCGGAGTTCACCTGGTACGGGGTGAGCAGCCGCACCCGCTCCGTCCACACGTCTTTGGACTCGCCCATCGACACCCACACGTCGGTGTGGACGAAGTCGACCCCGGCGACTGCCTCGGAGGCGTCCTCGGTGATCGTGATTCGGGCCCCTGTACGAGAGGCGATCTCACGGGCGGTGGCCACCACGTCGTCGGGCGGCTGCAGTGTGGCCTCGCCGGCGAGTCGCACGTCGGCACCCATCAGCGCCCCCATCACCAACAGCGAACGGCCCATGTTGAACCGGCAGTCACCGACGAACGCATACGACAGGGCGTCGTAGGGCTTTCCGCTCGCCTCGTGCATCGTCAGGAAGTCGGCCAGCATCTGGGTCGGGTGCCACTCGTTGGTGAGGCCGTTGTAGACGGGGACGCCGGCGTTGGCCGCCAGTTCCTCGACGTCCGCCTGCTCGTTGCCGCTGAACTCGATGGCGTCGTACATCCGCCCCAACACGCGTGCCGTGTCGGCGACGGACTCCTTGTGCCCGAGCTGCGACCCGGACGGGTCGAGATAGGTGACGTGAGCGCCCTGGTCGAATGCGGCGACCTCGAACGCCGAGCGCGTGCGCGTCGACGTCTTCTCGAAGATCAGCGCGATCTCCTTGCCGTCGAGTCGCTTCGCCTCGGTGCCGGCGTACTTGGCGATCTTCACGGCCTCGGACAGCTGCAGCAGGTGTCGCAGCTCCCGCGGTTCGAAGTCGATCTCCTTGAGGAAGCTGCGGTTGCGCAGGTTGAACATCGTGGCTCCTTCGCTCGACGTGACCCAGAACGTCCGATCTGGGAGCGACGGTACGAACGAGCCGGGTGGGTGGTGACCACCCGACAACGGGTGGTTGCTCGCGGACCACCCGCGGCAGGGTGGTCCGCCACCACTCGCCGCGTCGTCACGATGTGAGTATTCCTGTCGAATCCGACCCTGTCGCGGCTGACCTGATCGAGTACCTCATCGTCGAGGTGCCCGATCTGGACGCGCTGGCGAGCCTGGTGCCGGCGCTGACGGAGCTCGTGGAGACCGCCAAGATCCGGATCCTCGACCTCGTCGTCATCGAGAAGTCCGCGGACGGTGCCGTCGCTGCGCTCGAGCTCGACGCTCTCGACAGCATGACGGCGCTGATGGACGTCGACGGTGAGGTCGGCGGCATGCTCAGTCAGCACGACATCGAGCTCGCATCGCTGGCGCTGCGACCCGGGACCACGGGCATCGTGCTGGTCACCGAGGATCGATGGGCGGAACCACTCTCCGTCGCTGCGCAACGCGTCGGTGGCCAGATCCTCGGCGGCGAGCGCATCCCGTCCTCCCGAGTCGAGTCCGTGCTCACCGTGAGGTCCGCCAGGACAGGAGATTGACGATGCGAGGCGTCAGCACTTCCCGCAGCCATCGGCCCGATCTGCTCTCTCGGCCTCCGTGCGGTGTCCCGGCGTACGAGGACAGCGTGAGGGCCTGGGTCATCGACCCGGTCGAGCAGCTCGAGGAGCTGGCCGATCTGGTGACCCGAGGGCTGTTGTCTCCCCGAGAGTTCGAGCACCACAGGCCAAGGTCATCGGCAACTAGACCGCCTGATCCACCCGTGCACGGGTGGTGCCTGCCCACCCGGGTGTTCGCCACCGTTGCACGAGTGACCGATGCGACCGAACTGAGAGATCCGGACCATGGCTAACCGGCCGGCGCCCGCCCTGTCGGGGGAGCAGCTCGCCGAGCTGCTCCCGCTGCTCAACGATGCCGACAGCGTGGAGCTGAAGCTGAGCGTGCCCGATGCCGATCGTCGGTCGGCCGTGGCCGCACTGGGGATGGACCCCCTCGACGCCCAGATCCGCCAGGTCACGTTCTTCGACACCCCCGACCTGACCCTCAACCAGCGTGGCGTCATGGTGCGGGTGCGACGAGTGCAGGGCAAGCCCGCCGACTCCATCATCAAGCTTCGGCCGGTCGTACCGGACGAGCTGCCGTCGGGAGTACGGAAGTCGCCGAACTTCGGCGTCGAGGTGGACGCCATGCCCGGTGGCTTCGTGTGCTCCGGGACGATGAAGTCCCAGCTCGATCCGATGACGGTGAAGGAGACCCTGGCCGGTGACCACCCGCTGCGCAAGCTGTTCAGCCGGGAGCAGCGGGACCTCTACGCGAGCAGCGCTCCGGACGGACTCCCCCTCGAGGAGCTCGCCATGCTCGGCCCGATCAACGTGCTCAAGCTGAAGTTCACGCCGGCGGACTTCGGCCGCCGCCTCGTCGCCGAGCTGTGGTTCTACCCCAACGGATCGCGCATCCTCGAACTGTCGACGAAGTGCGCGCCCGGGAGAGGCCTTCGAGGTGGCCGCCGAGGCCAAGGCCTTCCTCACCGGTCGGGGAATCGATCTCAACGCCGCCCAGCAGACCAAGACCATGACGGCACTGCGGTTCTTCGCCAAGGAGCTCCACGGCACCGGGAACAGCCGGTGACGAACGAGGCGGCATCCATCATGAGCCTGCTCGAACCGTACGAGCCTCACGAGCTTGCCGACCTCGAGGGACGACTGATCGACAGGTTCAGCCCGCCACTGCGACCGGACGAGGTGCAGCGGTGCCTCGCCCAGAGCGCCGCCAGCTACCAGGATGCACGGGTGAGGACGTACCTCCCCGTGCTGATCGAGCGGGCCGCAGTGGAACGATTGCAGGCGATCGTGCGCCAGCGCACGCGGATCCATCTCGTCAGCCAGGGAGGCGCGTCATGAGCGCTGTGATGACCCCCAACGTCGAACCCGCCGTCGAAGCCGATTGGTACGGGCTCTCCGCCGACGAGGTCTGTCGCCGGCTGGACGTCGATCCTGCCACCGGCCTGAGCGCGGCCGAGGTCGTCAAGCGTCGGGAGCAGTACGGTTCGAACAAGCTGGCCGAGGAGGCCAAGGAGCCGAGCTGGCGGGCCTTCCTGCGCCAGTACCGCGACCTGATGCAGCTCGTGCTCCTCGGTGCGGCGATCGTCAGCATCGTCGCCCTGCAGGACGTCTCGACCGGGCTGGTGGTCATCGGCCTGACGGTGGTCAACGCCATGATGGGTCTGCACCAGGAGGGCAAGGCCGCCGAGAGCGTCGCCGCCCTGCGCCAGATGCTGATCATGACGGCGCGCGTCCGCCGTGACGGTGAGCGCGTCGAGATCCCGGCCGAGGAGCTGGTGCCCGGGGACATCGTCGGCTTCGAGGCCGGCGACAAGGTGCCGGCCGACGGACGGATCCTGGTCGCCGCGACGCTGGAGATCGAAGAGGCCGGACTCACCGGTGAGAGCACCCCCGTGTCCAAGAGCCTCGACCCGGTCACCGGCGTCGACGTGCCGCTCGGTGACCGTGTGGACATGGCGTACATGAACTCGCAGGTCACGAGGGGCCGGGGCGAGATGGTGGTCACGGCCACCGGGATGTCCAGCGAGGTCGGGCACATCTCCGGGATGCTCAGCGGGGTCGAGCAGGAGAAGTCGCCGCTCACCAAGCAGCTCGATCAGCTCACCGTGATCATCACGATCATGGCGGCGGGAGCGCTGGCGCTGATCATCATCCTCGGCCTCGCCCGCGGCGAGGACTTCGACTCGCTGTTCCTGACGGGCATCACCCTCGCCATCGCCGCCATCCCGACCGGTCTCCCGGCCGTGGTCACGATGCTGCTGTCGGTCGGAACGCAGCAGCTGGCGGACAAGGGTGCGATCGTCAAGCGGTTGAAGTCGGTCGAGACGCTCGGCTCGACGTCGGCGATCTGCTCCGACAAGACGGGCACCCTCACGCTGAACCAGATGACGGCGCGCGAGCTCGTGATCGTCGGCCGGCGCTTCAGCGTCGACGGTGAGGGCTACTCGACCACCGGTCGCATCCTGCGCGTGGCCGGCACCAGCGACATCCCGCTCGAGCCGTTCATGCTGCCGATGGCGCTGGCCAACGACGCCGTCATCCGCGACGGGGCGTGCATCGGCGACCCGACCGAGGGCGCCCTCGTGGTGCTGGCGGCCAAGGGCGGGATCGACGTCGAGGACACGCGCAAGGCCTATCCCCGCGTCGCCGAGGTGCCCTTCGACGCCGAGTACAAGCTGATGGCCACGTTCCACGAGATGGAGGACGGGGGCCGGAAGGTCGTTCGGTGCTTCGTCAAGGGAGCGCCCGACGTCCTGTTGGCGCGCTCGTCCCGCTATCTGGACGCCGAGGGCTCGTCGGCGCCGATGGGTGACGCGACGGATCAGGTCCTCGCCGAGAACGACCGGCTGGCCGCAGACGGCATGCGGGTGCTCGCCGTCGCCAGGCGCGACTTCGACCCCGCGTCCTTCGACCCGGCGGGCGACCTCCTGGCGCTGGTCAGCGATCTCGAGTTGCTGGCGCTCGTCGGGATCGTCGACCCGCCGCGCAAGGAGGCCAAGGACGCCATCGCCCTCTGCAAGGACGCCGGCATCCGCGTCCGCATGATCACCGGCGACCACGCCACCACCGCTGCCGCCATCGCCGGCCAGCTCGGCATCGAGGGGCGGGCGCTGACCGGCGCCGAGTTCGCCGCCCTGCCCGACGACCAGCTCAAAGCCGAGGTCGACGGCATCGGCGTCGTCGCCCGGGTGGCGCCCGAGGACAAGGTGCGCCTGGTCAGCATCCTCAAGGAGCAGGGGAACATCGTCGCCATGACCGGCGACGGCGTGAACGATGCGCCGGCGCTCACCAGGGCCGACATCGGCGTGGCCATGGGGATCACCGGCACCGAGGTCACCAAGGACGCCGCCGAGATGATCCTCACCGACGACAACTTCGCCACCATCGTCACCGCCGTCGAGGGCGGTCGCGGCCTCTACGACAACCTGATGAAGTACGTCCGGGTCCAGATGATCATGCTGGCCGGGTTCATCCTGCTGTTCGTCGGTGCCGGGATCTTCACCATCGCCAACGGCACGCCGCTGCTCCCGCTGCAGATCCTGTGGATCAACTTCGCCATCGACGTGCTGCTCGCCTTCGGCCTCGGGTTCGACGCGCCGACGCCCGGGCTGATGAAGCGCCGCCCGCGATCGCCGGACGAGCCGGTGATCGCGCCGGCGCTCGGTGTGCGGTTGGGCATCGCCGGTCTCCTCATCGCCATCGGCACGCTCGCCGTCGTGGCGTGGGGCGAGGACCGCTACGGGCTCGCCGTCGCCACCACGATGGGGTTGACGACGATCTCGCTCCTCCACATCGTCGCCGCCCTCGAGTGGCGCGATCCCTTCCGGAGCATCTTCACCTGGGACACGTTCGCCAACCGGCGCTTCAACCTGCTGATGCTCGCTGCGCTCGTGCTCACGTTCCTGGCCACGACCATCGGCGGGCTGAACACGATCCTCGACACCGTCGAGCTCGACGGCCACCAGTGGCGAGCCTGCCTCGTCGCCGTGATCGGCTACCTCGTGCTGGCAGAGCTCGGCAAGTTCGTGCTCCGCCTCGTCGAGCGCAGGCGGGCGTCGTGAACCGACGGGAACGGATCGCCAACGAGCTGCGCGTCGAACCGGGGACCAAGGCCAACCTCGCCGGGCGCGACACCGCGTGGACCGGGGACGGTGAGTTCGACGAGCTGTCGGCCGACGAGCTCGACGCCGCGGCCAAGAGCCGCTTGGCCGACGGCATCGAGCGGCTGAAGGACGCCCAGGAGCTGCTGTGGGCGAGCGATGCCTACGCCGTGCTCGTCGTGTTCCAGGCGATGGACGCCGCCGGCAAGGACTCGACGATCAAGCACGTCATGTCCGGGGTCAACCCCCAGGGCGTGCACGTCGTCTCGTTCAAGCAACCGTCCAGCGAGGAGCTCGACCACACGTTCCTGTGGCGGATCGCCAAGGCGGTGCCCGAGCGGGGACGCATCGGGATCTTCAACCGCTCCCAGTACGAGGAGGTCGTCGCCCTCCGCGTCCACCCCGAGTGGCTCGAGAAGCCAGCAGCTGCCGGCCGGTGATCGCGGGCCGGACTTCTGGAACGCCCGCTACGACGACCTCAACGCGTTCGAGCAGCACCTCGACCGCAACGGCGTCAAGGTCGTCAAGTTCTTCCTCCACGTGTCCAAGGCCGAGCAGAAGCGCCGCTTCATGAAGCGCCTCGACAACCCGGACAAGCTGTGGAAGTTCAGCGCCGGCGACGTCAAGGTCCGCCGGCACTGGGACGACTACATGCAGGCCTACGAGGACGCCATCACGGCCACGTCGACCGAGTGGGCGCCGTGGTACGTGCTCCCGGCCGACCACAAGCACGCCATGCAGGCGATGACCGCGGCCATCCTCGTCGACACGATCGAGGGCCTCGACCTGCAGTGGCCGACCGTGTCGGCCGAGGACCGGGCAGCCAACGAGGAGGCCCGTCGAGAGCTGGAAGCCGAGCCAGAATGAATCCGGAACCATCCAGGAGGAAATGACGTGACGTTGCTTGCAGAGTTCGGAACCGGCCAGGTGTTCTGGTCGATGCTGTGGTTCTTCCTCTGGTTCATCTGGCTCTGGATGCTGATCGTCATCTTCGGCGACATCTTCCGCAGCCCTGACCTGTCCGGATGGGGCAAGGCGCTGTGGACGATCTTCGTGATCTTCCTGCCCTACCTCGGGGTGTTCGTGTACCTCATCGCCCGCGGCCGCAAGATGCAGGAGCACGCCGTCCAGGCCGCCGAAGCCAAGGATGCGGCGATGCGTGAGTACGTCCAGAACGTCGCCGGCAGCAGCAGCGGTGGCGGTGCCGCCGACGAGATCTCCAGACTCGCCCAACTCCGCGATCAGGGCATCCTCAGCGAGGCCGAGTTCCAACAAGCCAAGGCCAAGGCGCTGTCCTGACCGACGCTTCCGTCGAGCGTTCGCCGGCGGACGTCCTGCGTCTGGTCATCGCCGCGGCGCTGCTGCTCGTCCTCCTCATCGTCGAGCGGGTGTTCGGGAACGCCCTGGTCGGCTTCGCATCGGACCTCCTCCGTGGGCTCGACGCCGTCCCGTCGTGGATCGTCGACGCCATCGTGGTGGGGACGCGGATCCTCGCCGTCGTCGTGCTCGGGGGGCTGCTCGCGTGGGCGCTCTACCGGCGGCGGTGGCGGATGCTCGGAACCGTCGCCCTCGCCGGGCTCGTGGCCGCTGCCTTGGTCACGGCGTTCGAGTCGGGATCGAGACCGATCAAGGCGCGGTGCTCGTCGACGTCGGCGTCGATCTCGATCCGCTGACGACCGCAGGATTCCCCTCGACCGCCGGCATCGCCGCGGTCGCCGCCGTGCTCACCGCCGCCGCGCCCTGGCTCGACCGTCGGGCACGCCGGGCCGGATGGGCGCTGATGCTGGGTCTGCTGGTGACCGCCTTCGTGGACTCCCCGATGTCGTTCGACGCGGTGCTGGCCGCGGTCGTCGGATGGCTCGTCGGCGCCGCCGTCCTGGTGGCCGCCGGGGCGCCCTCACGTCGGCCGACGATGCAGGCCGTCGTCGACGGGCTCGCCGCGGTCGGCGTCCCCGTGCGCCAACTCGACCGTGCAGGAGTCGACGCTCGCGGGTCGACGCCGTACTTCGGCGTCGAGGCGGACGGCTCCAAGCTGTTCGTCAAGGCGCTCGGCACCGACGAGCGCAGCGCCGATCTGCTGTTCCGCCTCTACCGCCGCCTCCTGCCCCGCGACTTCGGCGACCAGCACGGCCGTTCCTGTCGTTGCAGCGCACCGTCGAGCACGAAGCGTTCGTCGCCCTCGCCGCCCGGTCGATCGGGGTGCGGACGCCGGCGCCTGCGGGCGGTCGCGACGGCCGAGCCGAACGGTCACGTCCTCGCCTACGAAGCCATCGACGGCAAGTCGCTCGACCGGGTCGATCCGAGCGAGGTGACCGATGAGGTGCTCGCCGCGATCTGGCACCTCGTCGGCGAGCTGCGTCGACACCGGGTCGCCCATCGCGACCTCCGGTTGGCGAACATCTTCCTCGACGACGATGGTCAGGTCTGGCTCATCGACTTCGGCTTCGGCGAGATGACCGCTTCGGATCTGCTGCTGGCCACCGACGTCGCCGAGCTGCTCGCCTCGTCGAGCCTGTAGCGTCGGCCCGGAGCGCGCCGTCGCCCATGCCGCCGGCACCGTCGACCCGGCGACCCTGTCGCGGGCACTCGACCGGCTCCACCCGTGGGCACTCAGCGGGGCGACACGCACGGCGCTCAAGGCTCGTGCGGGTCTGCTCGACGACCTACGCGAGCGCCTGGCCGGGGCGGCCGCCATCGCCGCACGATGAACCTCTGGTGGCTGATCCTCGCCGGCGTCGGGCCTGATCGTCCTGTCGGCGTCCATCGCCGCCGCTCGCAAGCCGTTCATCGGGCCCACCGAGACACGTCTGTTCCACGCCGTCAACGGGCTGCCGGATCGGCTCTACGTGTTGCTCTGGCTGCCGATGCAGCTGGGCAACCTCGTGGTCGGCACCGGCGCGGGCTTGGCGGTCGCGCTCGTCGCCGGCGACCTCACCGTCGCCGTCGGTGTGATCTTGGCGATGGGGCTGAAGCTGGTGACCGAGCGAGTCGTCCGCCGGGAGATGGCCGACTACCTCGCCACCCGCCAGCGGCCGGGAACCAGCCAGACGGGGGCCATCCTGCGCGGCGGCGACGTGCCGTCGTCGGGCCCGAGCTTCCCGTCCGGCCACGTCATCCTGGTCGCCGCGGTCGGGTCCGTCGTCGCCCCGGACGCTTCCGGCGGCGTGGTGGTGGCTACCCGGCCGTGCTCACCGTCGCTCGTGATGGTCGGCCGGGTGTACGTCGGCGCCCACAACCCGCTCGACGTCACCGCCGGGTTGGGCGCCGGGCTGCTGCTGGGTGGTGGTCCTGGCGGCGTTCGTCAGCTGACCGCGGATCTCGAGGAGCGTCGATCCCGCGCCACGGCGACGGACGTGGGCAGCGGTTGGCCGGACAGGTGCGCCTCGATCAGCGAGGCGATCAGCTCCGGGTCGCTGTAGTTCAAGGCGTGCGCCCCGTGCACCTTCACCGCTTCGACGTGGGGCAGCCCGGCGAAGA
Source organism: uncultured Acidimicrobiia bacterium (assembly GCA_963822875.1). Classification (GTDB taxonomy): domain Bacteria; phylum Actinomycetota; class Acidimicrobiia; order Acidimicrobiales; family Ilumatobacteraceae; genus JALZMG01. Next base: position 24,673 of record CAWGJK010000006.1, read on the forward strand.
CGTGGACGCGATCGACGTCCACGAGCGGGTCACGGTCGCCGGCGATCACGAGCGTGGGCATGACCAGGTGCGTGCAGGCGCTCGAGCGTCGGGTAGCGGGTCATCGCCTTGAACAGCGACAGGCTCTGCAGCACACCGAACCGCAGGTAGTCGCGAACGGCGATCGGCACCATCGACATCGGCTCGCGGAGCCCGTCCATCGCCATCTGCCGCAGCGCCCTCCCGAGGGGCTGGTTGTTCGGGCCGCCGCCGGCGAGACCAGCACGGCGCTGCTCGATGCGGTCGGGGAACGCCGTCGCCACCTCGACGATGATCGGGCAGCCGAGGGAGTTGCCGACCAACGTCGCCCGTTCCACGCCGACGGCGTCGCAGTAGGACATCAGCGCCCGGGCGAGACCCGGGAGGTCGAGCGGTCGGTGCGGCCGCATGCTCCTGCCCATCCCCGGCAGGTCGGGGACGTAGGTGCGGTGGCGCGCGGCGAGGAGGGCGGCCGTCGGCTCGAGGTACGTCCCGGAGATGCCGAACCCGTGGACGTGGACGATCGCATCGGCCGTCGGGCCGGCGTCCGTGCAGACACGGTGGAACACCGGGAAGCCCGTCGACGATGACCCACTGCGGCTGGAGTGGCGGGACGGGCAGTCGAGGCATGAGGAATCCGCGCGCTCAGCCCAAGGTCATGCCCTCGATGGACGCATTGGGGACCGGCTCCGGCATCCGCATCATGCGGAACGAGTTGATCAACCCGATGAGGCCGGCGAGGATCGGCACGAGCAGGGCGAACTGCAGCGCGCGCGGCCTGGCGTCGGTGTTGATGCGGATGATCTCGTCCTGGATCGCTTCGGGTTCGTCCTGCGAGCTGCTGCTCGAGCTTGGTGTTGCTCATCAGCTCGGCGTCGTCCTCCAACACCTCGGCGATCTGTTGCTGGTCCGCCACAGGGAGCACGCTGCTGTCCTCGGCCATGCTGGTGAACAGGAACGACAAGCGTCGCCAGCATGACGGCGCCGGCGAACGCCAGCCCGAACGACAGCCCGAACGAACCGGCCGCCGAGTTCACGCCGGCCGCCTCACTGATCCGCTCCTCCGAGATCGGCGCCAGCGTGTAGTTGTTCAGCTGCGACACCAGCAGGCCGAAACCCGATCCGGCGACGACCAACGGGACGACGAAGTACCAGCCGGAGTCGGCCCGCGGGAACGATCGGGATCAGCGCCACCATGCCGATCGTGAGCAGGCGCGAAGCCGATCCGGATGATGCTGCTCGGTCGCCGGTCGCCGGCCCGCTTGGCCGCCAGCATCGTCATCCCGAACATGCTGAGCGAGAGCGGCGCGAGGGACGAGGCCGGTCTGCATGGCGTTGTACTCGAGCACCATCTGCAGGAAGATCGGCAGGGCGATCATCGCCCCGCCGAGGGCGATCTGTTGCATCATCTGCTGGGAGATGCCGATCCGGAAGGGCTTGGACCGGAACAGGTCCGGATCGAGCAACGTCAGCTTGCCCCTGTCGCCGGCGCGTGACGAGCCAGTAGGCCAGCGCTGCCAGCGCGACCGCGCCGATCACCAGCAGGGCGCCGACCGCCTCGCCGCCCTCCTGCCACACGAGGATGCCGAGCACGATGCCGCCCATGCCGAGCACGGAGAAGATGGCGCCGACGGCGTCGACGCCGCGAGGCCCGGTGTACGGCACATCGCGCACCTGCTTGACGCCCGACAGCACGATGGCGATGATCACGGCCTCGAGCAGGAAGCCGACGCGCCACGAGAGGTAGGTGGTGATGAACCCTCCGAGCAGCGGTCCGACGGCGGCGGCGATCGCCGCCGCGGCACCGACCAGGGCGTAGACCTTCTTCTGCGCGGCGCCTTCGAAGTTGCCGTGGATGAGCGACTGCATGGCGGGCAGGAGGAGTGAGGCGCCGAGCCCACCGAGGATGGCCCAGAAGATGATGATGGCGGTGAGGCCCTGGGCGAGCGGTCATGGCGATGGCACCGACGGCGTAGCCGAGCAGGCCGAGCACGTAGGCACGCTTGCGCCCGAAGAGGTCGCCGATCTTGCTGCTGATGAGGATGAACGCGGCCGAGACCAGCGCCTCGAGGGCGATCGCCGACTGCACGCCGCTCACCGTCGTGTCGAGGTCCTCGACGACGGCCGAGATCGACACGTTCATCAGCGAGGTGTCGACGACGAGCACGAACATCGCCATCGCCAGCAGGATCGGCGACGCGGTTGCTGCCCGTTCCCTCGGCGGGAACGGCGCCGCTGGTTTCCTCGGTCACGGAGCCATCGTTGTCGTTCGCGGGCGACCGCGCCCCACCCTGCGGGGGGTGGATCGATGATCTACCGCCGGAGCTTCGTCATCGTGCGGGCCACCTCGGCGGCTTCGGCACGGGAGTTCACACCGAGCTTCCGATAGATGACCCGAAGGTGGAACTTCAAGGTGTTGACCGAGACGTAGAGCTCGTCGGCGATCTCGCGGACGGTCAGCCGGCTGGGCAGGAATCGCAGGACGTCTCGCTCGCGTTCGGTGAGCGGCTCGATCAGGTCGGGGCCGGTGAGCGCCTCGAGGTTGCGTGTCTCCACCGTGAGTCGTCGCAGGCGGTCGAGCCACTCTTCCGGGGCGCGCCACGCCGCCTGCTCGACGAGGTCGATGACCGTCGTCGCCCTCTGAGGCCACGGTCTGCAAGAGGCCGTCGGCCGAGGCCATCTCGACGGCGGCGGTGGCGTACTTCATCGCCTCGTCGCGGTCGGCGACTGCACGTGCCTCGAGCAGCGCCAGGATGACCTCGTGGCGGACGCAGCGTGGCACGGCCGTGGCGAGGGCCGTCATGGCAGCCGGGCAGTCGCCGCAGGCGAGATCCACCCGGGCCTCGCTGATCCCTCTCCAGAACGAGTCGTCGACCTGATCGGCCCAGCGACGTGCTGCCTCGAGGTCGCCCTCGGCCACGGCGAGCACCGTCGCGCCTCGAGTCAGCCAACCACGCACGTCGGCTCCCGAGCGACTCCTCCTCGACGAGCGCCTCTGCCTGGGCGAAGACATGCCGGGCCGTCTCGAGCTCACCGTCGTCGAGGTGCGCCTGGGCGAGCTCGGACATGGCCAGGATGCGACCGAACAGCATCGTCTCGGCCGGCGCGTCGGCGAGGGCGGTGAGCTCGGCCAGGGCACGCGGACGATCGCCGAGCTCGCGGTGCGCCAGCGCCTCGGCAAGGGCCAACTCGGTGCGCATGATGGTCATGTCGGCGACCTCCGCGGCGCGCCGCACGCCGGCGGCCACGCGGAGGGCGTCCAGCGGCCGGCCGGCCAACGCCTCCCCCAGCGCCCGGGTGCCCTCGAACGCCAAGCGACGCTCCGGATCGCGACTCAGGGCGACCTCGGTGTGGCGCACCTCGTCGGAGGTGTCGTCCCAGCGCTCCGACAACGCCAGCTCGCGTGCGACGCCGTTGGCGGCGAACCGCCCGAGCGGGTCCTGCCACCCGGCGTCCCCGAGGTCGGCCATCACCTGCCGATTCAGCGCGCCGCTCTCCACCCAGCGTCCACTGACGATCGCCGCCGACGCCCGCAGCACGTTCACGTGGATGCGGACGGTGTCGTTCGGATTCGCCTTGTCCGCCCACCACGCCAGCTGCTCGACGAGCTGCACGAATCGGCGACGATCGACCAGGAGGTGGCACCACGCGTAGGCGACCATCGACTCGAGATCGCTCACCGCGACGCTCGTTGGGATCGCTGCGATCGTCCGCCGGACCGTGGCCTCACGACCGCTGTCGTAGAGGTCGGCGTGGCTCGCCGCCAGGAGTCGCAGGACGTCCTTCGGTCGATCGGCCAGGAGCCACTGATCGAGCGCCAGGACCACCTCACCCTCGTCCTCGAACCAGCGCGCGGCACGATGGTGCAGCTCCGCCAACCGACCGGGTGACCGACCCGCCAGATCGACGCTCAGCACACCCCGGACCAGCTCGTGCAGCTCGAACCAGCCGCCGACACGCCGGCGGGTCACGAACAGTCCGCGAGCTTCGGCCGTGCGCAGAAGATCACCGGCGTCCTGGCGATCGGTCAGCGCCTGGGCGAGGCTCGAGTTGATCCGTGGCACCACGGCCGCCGCGCGGCAGCACGTCGATCACCTCAGGAGCCTCGTTCGCCAGCACCTCGTGCAGCACGTAGTCGCGCACCAGCATGTCGTCCTCAGGGCCTGGTCCTGGCGCGAGCGTCTGCGCTTGACGCGAACGCGCCGCCAACGCCGCCAACTGCAGGCTCGCAGCCCACCCGTCGGCGCGTTGCACCGCCACGTCGATGTGTTCCGGCGAGAGCGCAGGCGACAGGCGGGTCATCAGCTCGACCGCCTCGTCCGGTGAGAATCGCAACTCGGCGAGACGGATCTCGCCGAGCTCTCCGTGCGACCTCATCCGATCGATGGGGAGCTTCGGCTCCCGCCGTGACATCAGCACCACGCGCAGCGAACCCGGCAGGCTGCGCACGAAGCGGGAGACCGACTCGACCACGAAGGGATCGATGTCCACCAGGTGGAAGTCGTCGATCACGAGCACCGCCGATGGTCGAACCTCGGCCTCCAGATCGGCGATCAGCTGATCCACCGCGTCTGCTCGGGTGGACGGACGTCGCAGCAGCGCCAGCGCCCGGTCACCGCAGCCCGTGCGCGACGGATTCCAAGGCGGCGATCACCGCCGACCAGAACTGCACACCGTCGCAGTCGGTGTCGTCCAACGACAACCAGGCAGTGGGCGTCGACGACTCGGCCACCCACCCGGCGACCAGTGATGTCTTCCCCGTGCCGGCCGGCGCCACGACCAGCGTGACCCGATTGGTGACGACCTCGTCGAAGAGGTCGACGAGGCGTTGCCGGTGGATGTAGTGCTCCGCTGTCGGGGGACAGCGCAACTTCGCGCGCAGCAACGAGGTCGACCCCGGGCTGCGCGACGCATCTGTGCGTCGAGCAGGCTGTCTTTTCAACCCGCGATCTCCCATCGAGGCGGAGATGGCAGCCTAGCGCCCGCCCCCCACGATGGCCCGCCACCCCGGGCCGCAGCCGGGTCACCGCCCGTGGCAGGTCAACCCTCGCTGTCGGTCCGCGCTTCGCCGGTGGCTGGCTGGGTGGCATTGCCGAGGGTCATCCCGAACGCCACCAGATCCTCCGAGGTGAGTGAGCGGTGGCCGATCACGAGGCCCCCAGCGTCGCGGACCGCGTCACGCAGCGGGATCGCCCAGAGGTGTTCGATCGCCAGCACGAGCGCCGAGCAGCCCTCGGGAAGGTCGTCGACCAGACCCCTGGCGACCGACTCGGCTGCGGTGGGTGCATCGGCATCGACCGCTGCGCCGAATGCCGCGCCCATCACGGCGCCGTCACCGCCGGCCACACCGAGTCCGACGAGCGCACCGATGGCTGCCCGCAACTCGGCCCGTTGCGCATCGTCGAGATCCGACACCCGCAGGACGGCGACATCGCCCCCTTCACGCATCACGAACACGGCGTCGATGATCTTGATGTGGCCGACGTCGCTCAGGCGGGCGAGCTCATCGGCGATGCGACCTTCGAGCAGGTCGTTGTCGGCGAAGCCGATCACGAACGCCTGGATGGGTCCGATGCTCACGTCGCGTGCCTCCCATGTGGGTCCGAGTCAGGGCGTAGGCCCTTCACCGTCACGGCCCATCGGGTGGCACGGCACCACCCTGACGAGGGTGGACGTGCGCGGCGCGACAGCTCGGTCGTCGACCTCGGCGACCAGCAGTCGGGCCTACGACTCGGCGGAGGCGATCTCGCGGCGGTGGTCGTCGGCGAGGGCTTCGAGGCGCCCCCGATCGATCTGATCGGCGGGCACGGCGGCGACCTTGCACGACGTCCGCGCCGTGAGCGTCGACGTGCGCAGCCCACGCTCGAGCACGGCCCGCTCGCCGAGCACGGCGCCGGGACCGACCTCGGCCCACTCCTTGCCGTCGACGTCGACGACGAGCACGCCGTCGAGCACGAGGTACAGCTCGCCACCGACGTCGCCCTGGCGGGTCAGCACGTCCCCGGCGCGCAGCTTGCGCACCTCGGGCTTGCTCGCCCCGCGCATCACCAGGCCCGAGAGCTCCCGCTCGAGCGCCGATTCGGCCGCCGTCACGAACGCCGGCGAATCCTCGTCGCCCCACGGCGTGTGCTTGCCGAACGCCGTGCCGGCCCAGCCCTTCCAGTCGGTGCTGCCGCTCTTGCCGGCGAGCTTCGCCGTCGCTGTCGTAGACCCAGTGGCGCGGGAACGGCGAGGCGCCGGCGAGACGGCCCTCGACCCGGCCGTCGGCGAACAGCGTCAGCTCCAGGGTGCTCCAGGCCACCGGCGACTTGAACTGCACGAACGGCGCGTGGCGCACGGCTCGCGGCAACGGGGCGCCGGTGCGCCCGCCGTTGGTCTGGGTGAAGCGGATCCAGCCGGGTCCGATCTCCGGCTCGCCACGGCGCTCCGGCATGCCCGTCGCGCCGAGGCAGACGTCGGTGCCGATGCGCACGTTCGTCGCGCCGAGGCGGCCGCCGCCGAGATGGCCCGAGGCGACGACGTTGCCGAGCTCGTCGAACTGCGCCCACGCCCGCAGGTGGTTGGCGAAGCGGAAGCGATCGGCGGCGACGAGCTCGTCGAGCGAGGCGTCGATGTTCGGGCCGAGATCGTCGGGCGGTGCCGGGTCGTAGTGCGTCACGCCGAGCTTGAAGCCGGCCTTGACGACGCCCTCGACGGCCTCCGACGGGATCCACGAGATGGTGGTGACGGATCCTTCGACCCGCCTGCTGCCTGTGCTCATGGCTGCAATCGTGCGGGATCCGGCGCCGACCGGCCAGGTGACTGCCATGCATCTGCTGGTGTGGCTGACCACACCCCTCTCAGGGCTCAGCTCCGCTTCGCCTTCCGAGCTCGCCGCCGCCGCTGCGCAGCGGCGCTCACCCACCTGGCCTGGTTCGTTCGTGCGAGCCCGTCACTCCGAGCGAAGGGCCTCGGCAGCGGGGATGCGTCCGGCGCGCCAGCCGGGAACGGCGGCGGCGAGGTTGGCGACGACCAGCACGCCGATGATCGACGCGGCGACGATCCCGATCGGGATCGACGCCTCGGCGGCCAGGCCGAGACCATCGGCGATGATCCGCCAGCCCCACCTGGCCACGATGATGCCGAGAGGGATGCCGATGGCGAGGGCGACGACGCCGAGCACCGTCGCCTCGGTCGTCACGGCGACGATCACCTGACGGCGGGTGAAGCCGAGCGACTTGTACACGGCGAGCTCGCGGCGCTGGCGGCGCACGCACACGAGCAGGGCATGGGTCAACGTGACCGCCGCCAGCACCGCCGTCACCGCGCCGATGGCGACAGGCAGACCGGCGATGCGCTCGGCGTTCTGCAGGCTCGTCGGCACGACCACGGGCGAGTACTGGTACTCGAACGCCTGGCGCACCCGCTCCAGGGCGGCGTCCTGGCCGGGCCCGTCGGTGACGCGGACGGCAACGCCGCCGATCGCCTCCGGCGCGATGCGTGCCAGACCTGCCGGATCGAGCACACCGCCCGCACCGACCCGCGGCTCGTAGTTGTCGGTGACCATCACCTCGCCGACCACGGTGAAGGTGACCGGACTGTCGTGACCTGCCGTCGACCGCAATGTGATGCGATCGCCGATCCCCACGCCGGACTCGCGCATCGCCAAGGTCCCCAGGGCGATCTCGTCGCCACGCGTCGGCTCGCGGCCGGCGGTGATCACCGGGCGGACCGCGTCGACACCGTCCACGGGCACGAACGCCTGGACGTACAGCTCGCCCTGCTCGGTCATCACCGTCATGCCGGGCATGCCGGCGGCGGCGATCACGTCGGGATGGTCGGCGACGCTCGCCCACAGCACCTCCTGGGGCTCTTCGCCGTCGTCGATGATCCCGACGATGGCGTCGAAGTGGGCGCCGTAGCGCACCGGGTCGGCCGTCACGTCACGGATCGTCGAGGCGCCGGAGGCGACGGCGACGAGCACGGCCACGGCGACGGCGATGGCACCGACGGCGGAGAGGATCGGCACGCCGGCGCCGCGCCGGATGCCGCGCAGGGCGAGCAACAGTCCCGCGCCGACCGAGGGTGGGCCGGGCACGGTCACCGTGATGCCGAGGGGGGCTCGTGCGGCACGGCGCATCGTCGGGAGGACGCCGGCGGCGATCACGATGGCGAGCACGGCCGGCACCCCGACCGCCAGCACCACCGGATCGATGGTGACGCCGCTGACCCACGGCCCGCGCCGGCCGATGCCGATCGGACCCAGCGTGCTCGCCGCGGCGACGGCCACGACGCTGACCACACCGGCGAGCGCTGCCGTCACGGCCCAGCGCAACGAGGACGACACGGCGAGGTCGCGACGCGTGGCGCCGAGGGCATGCAGCACGGCACGGTCGTCGGACTCGCGGCGTGACTGGCGGGCCACGGCTTGGGCGACCAGGAACGCTCCCGCCAACGCCGCCGCCACGGCGACGCCGGCCGCAGCGCGCGATTCGTAGCCCGTCGCCTGGCGGGCGGTGTCCAGCAACTCGGAATCGACGGGTGGCGTGGCGTTGAACAGGCGGCCGGGCAACCGGGCGGCGAGCTCGTCGAGGAACTGGTCGGGGTCATGGTCGTCGAGGAACACGCCGACGCTGTTCGACGCCCGCAAGACGTCGTCACCGTGCGCACGTGACCACCCGCCTGCGGCGTGGAACATCGGGTTGCCCGACGCCATCGGGAAGTCGCTGTTCTCGGGGACCAGCTCGCCGACGGTGCGCACGACACCGACGACGGTCGAGGCGAACGGCTCGCCCTCCCCCTGGAGGTCGCTGATCCAGATCTCCGAGCCCGCGCCGATGCCGAGGGCCGCCGCGACACCGTCGCTGACCAGCAGCTCGTCGGGGGCGTCGAGATCCGGGAGCCGGCCGGCCACGACGACCGGATCGCCCGACCAGGTGGCGACGGGTGCCTCGTCGAGCTGGATCATCGTCGCCGGCCCGGGCGGTGCGTCGACGCTGGCGGCGACCAGCATCATCGTCCACGACGCCCGAACGGCGTGCCGGACACCGTCCATCGAGCGGATCATCGCCATCTCCGACGACGGCACGTAGGCGTTGCACGCGGCGAGGTCGTCCGGCGAACCCAGCTCGACTCCTGCTGGGCAGAAGTCGATCAGCACGTCGGGCGGCTGGGAGACACTGACGAAGTGGTCGAGCGTGCCCGACGTGCGGCGACCGGCGGCCCATGTCGCCATCGGCACGGCGGCAGCAAGCCCGGCGAGCATCGCCAGCACGAGCGTGGCCACCCGGTGCCGGCGCACGAGCGCGCCCGTCCGCATCCGTCCCGCCTCGCTGACCATGCGGCGCCATTGTGGCGAGAGCGGCCGCCGAAACGGCCACCGTGGTGCCCGGTGATGGCCGTGGTGTGGTCAGCCACACCCCGATCAGACCGGGTGACGCCCTTCACGCGGCGCACGCCGTCCTGCTTGCATGGTCCCATGCGGGCGATCACGGTGTTCCTGGCCGACGACAGTGCGATCATCCGTGAAGGCGTGCGGGCGATGCTGAAGCGTGATCCCGACGTCGAGGTCGTCGGCGTCGCCGAGGACTACGACACGCTCGTCGCCGGCGCCGCCGAGCTGCACCCCGACGTCGTCGTGTCGGACATCCGGATGCCGCCGCACTTCCAGCGTGAGGGCATCGACGCCGTCAAGGAGATCCGCAAGATCCACCCCGGCACCGGCGTCGTCATCCTCAGCCAGTACGACGACCCCGACTACGCCGTGTCGCTGCTGTCGGAGGGCTCCGCCGGCTACGCCTACCTGCTCAAGGACCGCATCGCCGAGGGCGACCAGCTCGCCCGGGCGATCCGCGAGGTCGCCACGGGCGGCTCGATGCTCGACCCGGTGATCGTCAGCGCGCTGATCAACCCCGTGCGGCGCACGGGCGGCCTCGACGCGGCCGACGACGAGCTGCTCGGCCTGGTCGCCGCCGGGCGCACGATGAAGGGGATCGCCTCGACGATGAAGACGACGCCGGCGGCGGTCGAGGCACAGGTCGAGCGCATGTTCATGCAGCTCGCCACGGCGGTGTCGGCAGGCGAGGCGGGCGCCCTCGATCGGCTGCGCCGGCTGCACCAGGCCATCGTCGAGCGCGAGGAACAGGGCGAGACGCTCAGCCGCATGCTGCCGACGGGCGTCGCCGACACGCTGCTGGCCGAGGGCCGGGGCATCGGCGAGACGGAACGGCTCGAGGTCACCGTGCTGATGAGCGACATCCGTGGCTACACCTCGATCGCCGAGCACGCCGATCCGGCCGTGCTGGCCGGGCAGCTCAACGTGCACCGCGCCGAGATGAACCGTGCCATCCTGGGCGCAGGCGGAACGGTGATGCAGTACGTGGGTGATGCCGTGATGGCGGTCTTCGGGGCACCGGTGGCGTGCGACGACCACGCCGAGCGGGCGCTGACGGCGGCCGCCGCGATGCACCTCGCCCAGCACGCCGTCAACGCCGAGTGGATCGCCGAAGGGCGCGAGCCGTTCGGGCTCGGCATCGGCTTGAGCACCGGAGCGGTCGCCGCGGCGCTGCTCGGCAGCGAGGAGCGCGTCGAGTACACGCTGGTCGGGGACGCGGTGAACCTGTGCCAGCGGCTGCAGCAGTTCGCCGAGCCCGGCCAGACCGTGCTCAGTGAGGCGACCGTCGAGCGCCTCGATAGCCTCCCGGACGGCGCGGAACAGCTGGAACCCCAGCTGGTGAAAGGGCGGGACACTCCGGTCGTCGCGCATCGCCTGCCTGCCATCGACCACATCAACGAGGGAGTCCTCCAATGACCCTGTCCATCTCGACCGACGCGGTGGGCGTCGCCGATGCCCCATTGGCACCTGCAGTCGAGGTGCGCGCGGCGTACCGGACGTTCGAAAAGGACACCGCGCCGGTGCGTGCCCTGCGTGGCGCCGACCTCGAGGTCGCCCGCGGCGAGTTCGTCGCCGTGATGGGCCCTTCGGGCTGTGGCAAGTCGACGCTGCTCAACGTCATCGCCGGACTCGACCTGCCCGACGAGGGCGAGGTCGTCATCGCCGGCGAGTCGCTCGCCGGCATGGACGAGAACCGGCTGGCGATCATGCGCCGCAAGCACGTCGGCATCGTCTTCCAGTTCTTCAACCTGCTCGAGGGCATGACCGTGCTGGAGAACGTCGTGATGCCGGCCGTGATCGCCGGGCGCAAGCGCAAGAGCGCCGAGTCCCGCGCCCGCGACCTGCTCGACCTGCTCGGCATCGGTGACAAGGCCAAGCAGGCACCGGGCGTGCTGTCGGGTGGTCAGCGCCAGCGACTGGCGATCGCCAGGGCGCTCGCCAACGAGCCGACGCTCGTGCTCGCCGACGAGCCGACCGGCGCGCTCGACAGCGAGGGCGGCGAGGAGGTCCTCGAGCTGTTCCGCCGCCTGCACCAGGGCGGCCAGACGATCCTCATGGTCACCCACGACCAGCCGGTCGCCGACGCCGCCAGCCGCATCGTGCGGATGAAGGACGGCCGGGTCGTCGACGACGGCGTCGCAACGGCCACTTCAGCCTGACCGAAGCACGTCGAGTGAACGTCGCGAGGCGGAAGCGACCGAGCGCCAGCGAGGGAGCGGCCAACAACGGCCTGCGTGGCCGGGGAACGCAATGAACAGTGCGGTCGTGCTGTGGGTCGCGGCCGGGTGGCGCAGACGCTGGCCGGCGCTGGTCGGCATCGCCGTGCTCGTCGCGCTCGCAGGCGGGGCGGCGACGGCGCTCGCCGCCGGCGCCCGTCGGGCTGACAGCGCCTACGGCCGGTTCCTCGACTCGACCGGTGTCCCCAACCTGACCGCCCAGGTCGTCCTCGGCGGCACCAAACCGACGAGCGCCGACGTGGCAGCCGACCGCTTCGGTGCCCATGTCGAAGCGATCGACGAGCTCGCCGCACTCGATGGCGTCGAGTCGGTCGCCGTCGAGTCGTGGTGGGCGATCGCCATGTACCCGGAGTTCGATGCTCCTGGCGTGGTCACGGCGTTCGCCACGGGAACGTTCGCCACGGCGGGAGCGCCGGCCACACCGATCGTCATCGCCGGCGAGCTGCCCGGTGTCGACGAGGCGGATGCCGTGGTGATCAACGAGGCGGCCGTCGACGAGCTCGACCTCGACGTCGGCAGCACGCTGACGTTCCGGACAGCCTCGCCGGGGCGCCTGCTCGAGTGGGTCAACAACGACGGCCAGTTCGACTCGGAGGCGGCTCTCGACGGCCCGACGATCGACGTTCGCGTCGCCGCGGTCACCCGCACCGACGGCGACCTCGAGGCGGCGTTCCCGGGCATCGTGTTCTCGGAGGGGTTCGCTCGCGCCCACCGTGACGAGATCACCCACGTCGAGACGTACGTCAACCTGCGCGTCGATCCGGACCGCTTCGACGCCATCGCCACCGAGGTCGAGGCGATCGTCGAGCCGTACGGGCTGGAGGTGGTGCCATCGACAACGGTCGGGGCGGCGATCGTCCCGAGCATCGATGTCGGGGTGACGACGCTGTGGATCGCCGCCGCGGTCGCCGCGCTGGGCGGCCTGCTCCTCGTCGCTCAGGCACTCGGACGGTTCGTCGCCACCGCCTCGGTCGACGAGCCTGCCCTCAGCGCGATGGGCATGACCCGTTCACAGCACACGATGGGGCCTGTCGCGCTGGCGATGGTCGGGATCGCCGCCGGCGCGCTGGCGGTTCCCATCGTCGCCTGGTTGGCGAGCGGCCTGTTTCCCCGCGGTGCCGCCGCCCTGGCCGAGCCCGATCCAGGTCTGCGCTGGGACCTCCCGACACTCGCCGCCGGCGCGTTGATCACGTTCGCCGCGTCGTCGGCGACGGTCGTCCTGCTCACTGTCGCGACATCGCCGCGCCGAGCGGTGGGCTCGACGAGCACGGGACGGCTCAGCCACCTCGTGAGCGGCCGGCCGGCGCTGTCACTCGGCGTGTCCCTCGCCGCCGATCCGGCCGGGTCCGGCCGGCGCTCGCGTGCCATCGCCACGGCTGCCGTCGCGAGCATCGCCGTCGCCGTCGCCGCGCTTTTGGTCGTTGCCACGCTGGACTCGTCGCGTGAGCACCTCGAGTCGTCGCCACGGCTGTACGGCGCCGCCGCCGACCTGGTGTACGAGAGCAACGGCACGTTCGGGCTGGCCGAGGTGATCGAAACGACGGTGGCGACACCCGGCATCAGCGCCGTGACGAGACAGCTGGCGATCAACGACGACTCGCTGACGACCACGGGTCCGGACGGTGTGGCCGAGGTCGAACCCGAGGCGTACGACCTCCTCGTCGGAGGTGCCGTCGTGCCGATCTCCGAAGGCGCCTACCCGCAGGGTCCCGACCAGGTGGCGCTCGGATCGGAGACAGCAGCCGCCCTCGGCGCCACGGTGGGCGATACCGTCACGGTGCAGCCCGACGACGGCCCGCCGGTCACGTTGACCGTCAGTGGCGTGGCCGTGTCATGGGACTCGACGGACCCCGAGCATGCCTTCGTCGTCCAGCCGGCGGCAGTGCAGACGTTGCTGTGCTCCGGAACCTCGCTCGACGAGTGCAACCTCGCCGTCAACATCTTCGCCTCCGCCGACTCCGACATCGCTCGGTCGACGCTCGGTGACCTCGGGTTCGAGCCGGTCCCTCCCCCCGCCAACGTCACCCGGATCGGGCAGGTCGGGCCGATCCCGTGGTTGCTCGCCGCCTTCCTCTGCGTGTTCGCCGCGGCCGGCCTGCTGCACGCCGTGCTGACGTCGCTGCGCCGGCGCCGGCGCGACCTGGCGATCGCCCGCGCCCTCGGACTGGGCCCGCGACGAGCCGCTGCCGCGCTGACGTGGCAGGCCGTGCTGACGGCTGTGGTCGGCACGCTCGCCGGCGTCCTCCTCGGGGCCATCGGCGGGCCGGCGACGTGGCGGACCATCGCCGGCGGCCTGGGTGTGATCGTGGTGCCCCGCTTCCCGCTGCTGCTCGCTGCAGCAGTCGCCGCCGTGTGCGTGCTCGCTGCGGCGGCGATCTCGGCGTGGCCGCGCTGGCGAGCGGTCCACCTCTCGGCAGCCGACGCGCTGCGGTCGGAGTGAGCGTGGGTGGCGCGCCGTGGCTCTGGGCGCGGGCGGATCTCCGGCATCGCTGGACGTCATCGATCCTGCTCGTCCTGCTCGTTGCCGTGCCTGTCGGGGCGACGCTGGCGCTCATCGCCGGCGCCCGTCGCGCCGACGAGTCGGTCGATCGCTTCGCCAGCTCCACCGACCTCGCGGACATCGTCGTCTTCCTCGACGGATCGTCGACTCCACCGCCGGAGCTGGAGACCGATGCCCGCATCGCCCGGATCGACCGCACCGCGACGGTCGCGGCTGCACCAGCGTCGATGGAGATCAACGAGCTCGCCTTCACGCTGGTCGGCACTGACGCCGCGTCGCCGGGCGGACTCGGGCGGCCGATGCTCCTCGCCGGGCGCTACCCCGCTCCGGGGAGCGCCGACGAGATCATGGTCAACGAGCGCGCCGCTGAGGCGTACGGGTTCGAGGTCGGGACGCGAGCTGCGATGCACGCGCTCGTGGGGATCGAGTCGCTCGAGCTGGTCGAGCTCGGCGACGCCGAGGTGGTGGGGATCACGCGCCTGCCCTTCGATCTCGTCGACGATCCGGCCACCCAGACCTTGGTGGTCGCCGGGCCGGAGTTCGCGTCGGCGGGGCTGCCTGACGGCGCGATGCTCGGGTCGAACCTCTGGCTGCACTTGCACGATCCGGACGACGCCGCCGACGTCGTCGCCGACCTGTCACCACTGATCGCCAACGGTGACGTCGAGGTCACCAGCGCACTCCTCGCCGGCGGTCAGCGTGCAGCAGGACTGCAGCGCAACGGCCTCCTCATCGCCGCTGCCATCGTCGCTGCAGCCGGCCTGCTGGCCATCTCCCAGGCGGCCGGTCGTCACCTCGCGCAACGTCGTGAGGACTCCAACGGGCTGGCGGCGATCGGTCTCACGTCGGGTGGCCGTATGTGGGCCGGTCTCCTCGCCCTTGCGCCCGGTCTCGCCGCCGGTGTCTTCGCCGGTCTCGCCGTCGCCGTGCTGGCGTCGACCGTGCTGCCACTGGGCCTGGCCCGCCGCGCCGATCCCGTCCACGGCCTCCGCGCCGACTGGCAGGTGCTCGGCATCGGGTTCGCCGCGGTCCTCGTCGTCGTGTGCGCAGTCGCCGCCGTCGTGGTGCGGCACTGGGTCCGGCACGACAGCAGCGGCGACGGCAGCACACGCACCACAACGATCGCTCGCGTTGCCGCCGCGCTCGGCCTGCGCCCGGTGCCCTCGGTCGGCTCGCACCTCGCCCTCAGCAGTGGCCGCGGGCGCGCCCGTCTGCCCGTCCTTCCCACGCTCGCCGCACTCGCCGGGACGATCGCTGTGGTTGCCGGATCGCTCGCCGTCCGGTCGAGCCTCGTCGAGCTCGCCGGAGACGCCGAACTGTACGGGCAGCCCTGGGACGTCCTCGTCGATGCCGACCCGTCCGAGCGCGGCGTCGTCGGGCGGCAATTGATGGCCGATCCGCGAGTCGCCGGCATCGAAGCCGGACACACAGGCGAGATCGACGTGGCGGGCGCGGACGGCACGATCCGCCAGATCAGCGCGATCGGCCTCGAGGGCATGACGGGTCCGATGTGGCTCGCCGTTCTGGATGGCCGCGCACCGGCCGAGCCCGGTGAGATCGCCATCGGCACCGCCACGATGCGGGCGCTCGATCTGTCCGTCGGTGACCTGACCACCGTCAGCGGACCGTGCGGCGAGCGCCGGGTGGCGGTCGTCGGACGAGCCGTCGTGCCGCTGTTGTCAACTGGCGACGATCCCGACAGCGGGCTGGTCCTGCCGCTGACGACGTTCGATGAGGTCTGTGCGAACAGGCTGATCGCCGAGCTCGACGAGCAGTTCGGTGTGCTCCTGCGGCTCCACGACGACCGTGACGCGGCGGCGGTCGCCGAGGAATTGAGGGACGAGCGCTGGGCGGTCGCCATCGGCCGAGTGCCGAGCTCGGTGGCGGTGCTCGCCGACGTGCGTCAGGTGCCCCTCGTGCTCGCCGCCGTGATCGGCCTGCTCTGGCTGCTGGTCGGGACGCACGCCATGCTCCTCGCCGTCCGCCGCCGCGGCGGCGACCTCGCCGTGCTCCGCGCCCTCGGGATGCGGCCGGCCGAGGTTCGCCGCGCGGTCAGCTGGCAAGCCGTCGCCATCGGCGTCGTGACCCTGGGCATCGGCATCCCTGCCGGCCTGATCCTCGGTCGTGTGGTGTGGACGGCGATCGCCGACCCGGCGAACGTCCTCGTCCGCCTCGACGTCGATCCGCTCGCCTTCGCCGTGATGGCCTTGGCGGCGATGGCGCTGCTGGTGGGCGCAGCGCTCTGGCCAGGCCAACGCGCGGCCCGTCTCCGCCCGATCGACGTGTTGCGGAGCGAGTGATGACGGGCGCACTGCTCTGGGCCCGGTCGGAGATCCGCGACGGCTGGCGGTCGCTGATCGTCGTCGGCGTGCTCGTCGCCGTCGTCACCGGAAGCGTGCTGGCGCTGGCGGGTGGCGCGGGGCGCGCCGGCTCGGCGCCCGACCGCTTCGCCGAGTCGACCGACCTGGCCGAGCTGATCGTGTTCGTCGGTGGGGCGGCGCCGGCCGAGCTCGTCGACGAGATCGCGGCCGACCCACGTGTCGAGCGCGTCGTCGTCAGCACGGTCGCCAAGATCGGGCCCGGCGTGGCCAGTCCCGAGTCCAACGCGATCATCGGCCAGGAGGATGCGCTCGGCGGATACGGGCGGCCGTTCCTCGTGAGCGGCCGCTACCCGGAGCCGGGCAGCACCGACGAGATCCTGGTCAGCGAGCGCGGCGCACTGCGCGAGGGCATCGCCGTCGGCGACCGCGTCCCGCTGTCCGCGCTGGAGTGCCTGGAGTGCGAGGCGGTGAGCATCGGCGACGCCGTCGTCGTCGGCATCGTCCGCCTGAGCGAGGACCTCGTCGACGACCCGGGTGGGCCAGCTCGTCGTCCTCGCCGGACCGACGCTCGCCGGACGGTCGCTGGCAGCGCGCCGACCAGCCGGGCACGATCCTGTCGCTGCACGTCGCCGACGGCGTCGACCGGGCGGCGCTCACCGCCGACCTGTCGATCGACGGTCGGTGCCCTCGGCAACGCCTCGGACCAGGAGGTCGACATCGAGTCGGTCGAGCGGGCGGCGACGCTGCAGCGCGACGCGTTGCTCCTGCTCGCCGCCGTCGCCGCCGCCGCCGGCGCGGTCGTCGTGGCCCAAGCGGTGTCGCGGCACCTCCAGCGACGTCCGAGCGATGCCGCTCGTGCTCGAAGCCGTCGGCCTCGCCCGCCGGCAGCGGATCGTCGCCGCGCTGGCCTCGGTGCTCCCGGCGGTCCTCGCCGGCGCCGTCGCCGGTGTCGTGCCTCGCTGTGGCGGTCAGCCCGGCCTTTCCACTCGGGTCGATCCGCCGAGCCGAGACGCAGCCGGGGTTCCGCGTCGACCCGGCGCTGCTCGCCCTCGGCGCGCTCGCTGGCGCCGTGGTCGTCGCGATGGCGGCGGTGTTCGCGGCGATGCGCTGGGCGCGCACCACGCCGTCGCCGACCCCGGCCGGGCGCAGCGCCGTCGCCACGATCATCGAGCGCCTCCGGCTGCGCCCCGCGGCCGCCACGGGCGCCCGCTTCGCCCTCGACGCCGGGCACGGCACCCAGCGCCTCCCGGTCATCCCGACGCTGGCGACCGTCGGCCTCACCGTCGCCCTCGGGGTCGACGCGATCGTCGTGCACACCAACCTCGACCGGCTGGTGGACACACCGGCCCGGTACGGCCAGCCGTGGGACTACGCCGTCTCGAGCAACGACGCCGCGCATCGAGTCGCCGATGCGCGAGGCGGCTCGCGACCCGCGGGTGTCGAGCGCCGACCTCGCCCGCTCCGGCGAGCTCGACGTGGCACGCCGACCAGACGGCCAGCGAGCCAGGTCAAGGCGATCGGGATCGACGGCCTCGGACGGGCCGACCTCGCTCGTGATGCGCTCGGGCCGCCCGCCGATCGGCGTCGAGGAGATCGCCGTGGCCGGCGACACGATGGCCGACCTCGGGGTGGCGGTCGGTGATCGCATCGAGCTGACGCGGCGGCTGCGCGCCGCGCTCGGTCGAGGTGGTCGGCGAGGCGATCGTGCCGATCGTCGACCAGGGTGATCCCGGTGAGGGCATCGTGCTGTCGCTCGAGGGGTTCGAGACGTTGTGCGCCGACCTCCTCGCCGCCGAGATCGACCGGACCATCGACCTCATGTTGCAGTTCGACGACGAGGACGACGCCGAGTCGTTCGCCGCCGACCTGGAGGCCGACGGGGCGATGATCGACCGGCGGTTCGTGCCGACCGACGTCCGCTCGCTCGACGACCTCGAGCAGGTGCCCACTGCCGTCGGCATCGCCGTCCTCGGCTTCGGGCTCGTCGCTGTCGCCCACGCCTTGGTGCTCGCCGTGCGGCGACGGCGGCGCGACCTCGGCGTGCTCCGTGCCCTCGGCATGCGTCCCGGTGAGGCGTCGGCGGCGGTTCGCTGGCAGGCGCTGACGATCGCCGTCGTCGCCACGCTCGTCGGGATCCCGGTCGGGCTGGCCGGCGGCCGGGCGCTGTGGCTGGCGATCGCCCGACCGATCCACGTCCTGCTCGACGTCGACGTGCCCGTGCCACTGGTCGTCGCCGCGGGGGTCGCTGTCGTGCTGGCGGCATGGCCCTGGCGATCGTCCCCGCCCGCCGAGCATCGCGCCTGCTCCCCGCCGTGATCCTGCGGAGCGAGTGATGGGGATGGCGTGGATGACGGCGCGCGTCGAGTGGCGCCGGCGGTGGGGATCCCTGGCCCTGCTCGCCCTCCTCGTCACGCTCGCCGGCGGGGTGACGATGGGCGCCGTCGCCGGGGCCCGGCGAGCCGACAGCGCCTTCGCCCGCTTCGTCGAGGCGACCGGCGAGCCGGAGATCCAGGCGGACGGCTTCACCAGCCCGGGATCCTGGACGCAGGGGCACGACGGCGCTCCCGAAGCGTTCGCCGCGGCGATGGCGCTGCCCGATGTCGTGCGTGGCCAGCGCTACGCCGCTGTCGCCGTCGCCGCGACAGCGGAGGCCGACGCCTTCTCGTTCGCCATCGCCGAGGAGCGCGGACGGCCGGTCACGTCCGTTCATGGTCGAGGGTCGGATGTTCGACGCCGACGACCCGCACGAGGTCGTCGTCAACGAGGCCGGCGCGAGCGCCTTCGGCGTCGAGCGTCGGCGACGAGCTCGTGGTGCACACGATCGGCTGGGACCAGCTCGACGAGTACATCGACGACAGTGGCGCCGGCGTCGAGCTCAGCGGGCCCGCGATCGAGGTCACCGTGACCGGGATCAACCGCACCGCGGTCGACATCGCCCAGCAGGACGATCCGTTCCTCACGCTCGGTCCGGCGTTCGTCGAGCGCTACGCCGACGAGGTGATCCATTGCATGTGCATCGACATGTTCGACGTCGTCGCCTGGGCGCGAGGACGAGGCTGTCGCGGCGATCGGCGAGATCTACGACGAAGCCGAGTACGTCGTCGACTTCGAGGAAGGTGGGGACCTGCCGAGCATGTCGCCAACGGCATCGACGTCGAGGTCACGGCGATGCGGCTGCTCGCCGTCGCCGCCGGGCTTCGCCGGTCTGATCGTCGTCGCCCAGGCGATCGCCCGGCAGGCGGCCGGGTCCACGGGCGAGCGGACGACGACGACCGCGCTCGGCGCCACCGCCGGCCAGCAGACCATCGCCGGGATGCTGGCGATCGCCCCGGCTATCGTCATCGGGACCGTCGGATCCGTGCTCCTCGCCGTCGGCCTGAGCGCGTTGACGCCCCGCGGCCTCGCCAGGCGCGCCGAGGTCGATCCCGGTCTGCGGTCGACGCGCTCGTCCTGGCTGGTCGGGGCGGCGGCGATGACGGCGGTCGGATGTCCTGCGTGCTGGTCACTGCCGCCGGCGATCGGTTCGACCGTCGCCGCCCGACACGCCACGATTCGTCGGCCTCCCTGGCGGCGTCGGGCGCGGCGGGCATGCTCGGGATCGCCCTGGCGACGCGGCCCGGACGGCGCGGTCGTCGTGCCGCCGGTGGCGCCGTCGTGGCGACGGCGCTCGGCGTCGCCGGCGTGCTCGGCGTGTGGTCGTTCGAGGCCGGCCGCGAGCACCTGCTGAGCGAGAGCCGGCTGTTCGGCGTCGACGCCGACCTGGCGTGGCGCGGGGCATCCGGAGGAGGTCGACCACGTCGTCGACGTCGCCGAGTCGACCCCCGGCGTGCGACGCCGTCGCCGTGCGCTGGGCGCTCGACACCGAGGTCGAGCTCACCGGTCCCGGCGGATCGACCACGCGGAGACCCGAGCGCGGTGCGACGCCGATCACCGGCTGGGCCGGGCCGACGGTCGTCCGCGGCCGCGCGGCGGCGGGACCCGACGAGGTGGCGCTCGGGCGCGCACGTCCTCGACGAGCTCGGCGTCGACCTCGGCGACACGGTGCGAGGTCACGGGACCGGCGGGTGACGCCGACGCTGACCGTCGTCGGCGAGGTGGTGGCGTGGGGCCAGGACGAGGTCGACGACGGCTTCGAGGTGTCGATGGACGGGCTGCAGGCGCTGACCACCGTCACGTGCGACGGGCCCGTACGGCTGCGAGCCGGACCTGCAGTACGTGCTCGTCGGCTCGGTGACGACGCGACGCGGCAGCGCCGCGTTGGCCGAGGCAGGGCTTCGCGTCGATCGACGCTGCCGTCGGAGATCGACAACCTCGAGCGAGGCCGGGGCGCTGCCGTGGTTGCTCGCCGCGTTCCTCGGCGCGCTCGCCGTCGCCGGGTTGCTGCACGCGGCTGGTGACCGTGCTGCGCGCTCGCCGCCGCGACGTCGCCATCGGGCGGGCGCTCGGGCTGACGTCCGCCGGGTCGCGGTCGGCGGCGCGGTGGGCGGCGGCGACGATGGTCGTCGCCGGCGTCGCCGTCGGCGTGCCGCTCGGGATCGTCGTCGGCCGGCTCGTGTGGGCCGCCACGGCCGACCGGCTCGGCGTCATCCTCGAGCACGGCCTGCCCTGGTGGGCCCCCGTCGTCACCGCCGCTCGGCGCCGTCGCTGTCACCCTCGCCCTCGCCGAGCTCCCCGCCCGCCGCACCGCCCACGTCCCCCCAACCCTCCGCGCCGAATGACGCCTCGCCCCATCCGAGTGCTCGGCGCCATCGCGAGTGCGTGCTGTGCGGCGTCCGCACGTCCGACACTCGGACGGACGGGGTGTGGCTGGCACCACCGGGGCGACGGTGGCAGCAACCTTGCCCGCGACAGGCGTCCGTGGTGTGCACTGACGATGGTGATGACGACGGTCGTCGAGCCTGCCCTGCCAGCCGCCACGCCTGCGGTCGCCGGCACCGCCGACGTTCGCCCCGCTGCGGCCGGCGTACTGCCTGCTCGTCGCCCCGGTCGCCGTCGCCCTCGCCGTCGCCGGTGCCGTCGTCGCCCTCGGCGACGATCCGCTGCCGGTCGAGCTCGTCCGCCCGTTCATCGTCGCCCTCTGGGCCGGCGCCGGGCTCGCCCTCGGCGTGCGCCGGCGCCACGACCGCCTTGGCGCCCGATCGTCCTCGCCGGCGCCGTCGTCGGCGGCGCCGGCACGCTCGCCGCGGCGATGCTCGAGCACCACACGTTCGACGGCGCGGCGTCGGTGTTCTGGGACCTCGCCCTGCGGCTCTGCGCCGCCCTGCTCCCGGCCATCGCCATGCACCTGCTGTTCGGCCTCGCCGACGGCCGGTCTGGCGACGTCGATCCGGCGCCGCGCCGTCGTCACCGGCTACATCGCCGCCGTCGCCGTCGGCGTCGCCCTGATGGCCGACCGCGACCGCCTGGTGGGCTGGCCGATCGCCGTGCTGTGGGCGCTGGCCATCGGCTTCGGCCTGCACGCCAGCCACGTCCGCTACGTCAAGGCCGGCGCCGTCGACCGCCGGCGCATGCAGTGGGTCGGCTGGGGCATGGCGGTGGCCACCGAGGCCGCGCATCGTCGCCGGCGCCCTGCGCCTGCTCACCGACTGGCCGCACCACGCCGGCGCCGTCGCCCTCGCCCTCACCGGGCTGATCCCGATCGCCCTCATCCTCGGCACGCTGCCGACGATGGTCGCCCGCGTCGACCGGCTGCTCACCCGCACCGTCGAGATCGCCGGGCTGACCGCCGTCGTCGTCGTCATCTACGTCGTCGTCGTGATCGGCCTCGGCCGCTCACCGTCCGACGACGAGCGCGCGCTGCTCCTGCTGTCGATGGCCGCGGCCGGGCTGTCGGCGCTGCTCTACCTGCCGGCCCGCCGCTGGCTCACCGAGCGGGCCAACCGCCTCGTGTACGGCGAGCGGTTCTCCCCCGACGAGCTGCTGCGCACGTTCGGCCAGCGCCTCACCCGGTCGATCCCGATGGACGAGCTGCTGCTGCAGCTCGTCGAGAGCCTGCGCAAGGCGATGGTGCTCGTGTCGGCCGAGGTGTGGACGGGGCAGGACGGGCACTTCGAGCTCGCCGCCGGCGTCCCCCACCGCCAGGCGACGCCGATCGCTGATCGGCGCCAAGGAGTCCGCCGTCGTCGCCCGGGCCGGCGTCAGCGGCGGCACGTGGCTCGACATCTGGGTGCCCGCGGCCGTCGGCCCCAACGGCTCGGCGGCGATGCGCCTCGCGCCCGTCGCCCACGCCGGCGAGCTGCTCGGCTTCATCGTCGCCACCGCGCCGCCGCGACGGCGAGCCGTTCACCGAGTCCGAGGACCGTGTGCTCACCGAGCTCGCCCGCCAGGTCGCCCTCGCCCTGCACAACGTGCAGCTCGACGCCGCCCTGCAGGCCAGCCTCGACGAGCTGCAGGTGCGCAACGACGAGCTGCAGCAGTCGCGCGCCCGCATCGTCGCCGCCGGCGACGCCGAGCGGCGCAAGCTCGAGCGCAACCTGCACGACGGTGCCCAGCAGCACCTCGTCGCCCTCGCCGTGAAGCTGCGCCTGACGCGTGACGCGGTCGAGGACGACCCCGACGACGCCATCGCCATGATCGACGAGATCAAGGGCAACCTGCAGGACGCCATCCAGGAGCTGCGGGCGCTGGCCCACGGCATCTTCCCGCCGCTGCTCATGTCCGGCGGTCTCGCCGAGGCGCTGCCGGCGGCGGCGACCCGGGCCGCGCTGCCGACGACGATCGACATCGCCGGGATCGGCCGCTACTCCGCCGACATGGAGGCCGCCGTCTACTTCTGCGTGCTCGAGGCGATGCAGAACGCCGGCAAGCACGCCGGCGAGGGTGCCGACGGCGCGTGTCACGGTGGCCGAGGGCGACGGGGCGCTGACGTTCTCGATCGTCGACGACGGCGCCGGCTTCGAGGTCGCCGGGCGCGGCGCCGTCGGGCACGGCTTCGTCAACATGGCCGACCGCCTCGGCGCCTTCGGCGGGACGCTCGACGTCACGTCGGTCCCCGGCAGCGGGACGACCGTCAGCGGGACCTTGCCACTCCCAGCCTGATCCATCCGAGTGCTGGGCGACCGGCCGTCCGCACACCGGACACTCGGACGGCGTCAAACACTCGGATGGGACGGGAGCCAGGCGGGGTCGCCGCCGGTCTCCCAGAGGCGGCGTACCACGCGGGGACAGCTCGTCCTTGTTGACGTAGGCGATCGCCCCGCTCGAGCGGGCCGTCGACCGGCAGGTCGTCGAGGCTGTAGGTCGACACCAGGATCACCTTCGTCGCCGGGTGGGCGTCGGTGATCAGGCGGGTCGCCTCGATGCCGTCGAGCTCGCCCATGTTGATGTCCATCAGCACGAGGTCGGGGTGCAGCTCGCCGCTCGTCGAGACGGCCTCCTCGCCCGACGCCACCTCGGCGACGAGCTCGAACCCGTCGATGCGGCTGAGCACGGCCCGTGCGGCCTCGCGGAACGGTGGCTGGTCGTCGACGATCATGACGCTGACGCGCTCGGCCACCCGGCCACATCCTCGCGACATGCGCAGCGGTCAGCGGCGACCGTGCCACCACCCGAACCGAGGTGTGGTCAGCCCCCGGTGGCGGCGAGGTGCACGAGCACGGCCTTGACCCGCCGGTTGACGTCGGGCTCCTCGCTCAGGTGCAGCTTGGAGAAGATCGAGTTGATGTGCTTCTCCACGGCCCGCTCGCTGAGGATCAGCGTCGAGGCGATGGCCGCGTTGCTCTTGCCCTGAGCCATCTCGCCGAGGATCTCCTTCTCGCGCGGCGTGAGCCGCTCGATCGGTGACGACGCCATGCGAGCGCGCGCGTTGACCAGCTCCTCGACCACCTTGGGATCGATGACCGATCCCGCCGGCCGCCACCGTGCGCACGGCCTCGACCAGGTCGTCGGCGTCGCCGACACGGTCCTTGAGCAGGTAGGCCCGGCCGTCCGAGCCGGCCTCGAGCAGCCCGAGGGCGTACGACGGCGAGGCGTACTGGCTGAGCACGACGACGCCGACCGTCGGGTGGCTCTGGCGGATGCTGCGCCGCCGCCCGGACGCCCTCGTCGGTGCCCGTCGGCGGCATGCGGATGTCGGTGATGACGACGTCGGGCTCGGCGCTGTCGACGACCTCGAGCAGCTCGTCGAGCGAGCCGGCCACGCCGACGACCTCGAGCTCGGGCTCGGCGTCGACGAGCCCCACGACGCCCTGTCGGAGCAGGTAGTTGTCGTCCGCCACGACCACCCGCACCACCACGGGCAGCAGACTACCCAGGCATGTCCGCTTCCAACGGGTGTTCGAGCGCGAGCAGGGTGCGCTTGGCCTCGACGCCGCCGCGGTACTGGCCGATGCGTGCCGTCGCTGCGCACGACGCGGTGGCACGGCACGAACAGCGGCACTGGGTTGGTGGCGCACGCCGTGCCGACGGCGCGGACCGCGTTCGGCGAGCCGGTCGCCCGGGCGACGACGGCGTAGCTCTCCGTCTCCCCGAAGGCGATCTGGCGGAGGTGGGCGAGCACGTCGCGGCGGAACCCACGCGCCAGGCGCAGGTCGATCGGCACGTCGAAGCCGCGGCGGCGTCCGGCGAAGTACTCGTCGAGCTCACGGGCGGCGACATCGAGGCGCGCCGGGAGGCGCGAGGATCCGCGGGCTGATCGTCGGCGGCCAGCTCGGCGAGCACGTCGTCGTGATCCTCGCTGGCGAAGGCGACACGCACGACGCCGGTCGAGGTCGCCGCGAGCGAGCAGTGGACCGAGTGGGCTGTCGACCGTGCGGTAGGCGACGTCGAGCAGGCCGGCGCGATCGGCCTCCGCGGCGAGCGCGGCGCGACGCTGTTCCATGCCCGGCACCTCGATCGGCGCGAGCGAGCCGTCAACTGGAGCTCGCTGCGCTCGCTCACTGCCCGACTCCCTCGGCGCCGGAGCCGGGCGATGCCGTCGGCGGCGTTGCGCCGGGCCGCGGCCTCGCTCGTGCCGAGCAGGGCGGCGACGTCGGCGTACGACAGGTCGGCGAGGTAGCGGTAGACGACGGCGTGGCGCTGCTTCGGCGCCAGCCGGTCGAGGGCAGCGCGCAGCTCGAACCCGTCGGGCTGCGGATCGGTCGTGGCGACGTGCGGCAGCTCGCCGCTCGGGACGGCCCGGCGCTTCGCCGCGCGCAGCTGGTCGATCGCCTTGCGGTGAGCGATCGTCACCAGCCAGGCGCGCACGTCGCTGTCGGGTCGCAGCCGCGGATACGCCTGCAGCGCCGACAGGAACGTCTCCGACCACGCCTCGTCGGCGTCCGCCGCCGGCAGCAGGGCCCGGCACACGCGCATCACGACGGTCCCGTGCTCGCGCACGATCGACTCGAACGGGCGCGCCACGACGCCAGTCTCACAGCCCCGTCTCGCGGACCGTGATGCTCAACCGGCCGGGAGGCATGCCGAGGTCGTGCGGTCCGGTGCCGTCGAGCACCTTGGGCACCCCGTGGTGGATCCGGCGGCTCGGCCCGCCGAACACGAGCAGGTCGCCCGAGCGCAGCACGAGGTCGGTGAACGGTGCCGTGCGCCGCTCGACCCCGGCGAGGCGGAACACGCACGCGTCGCCGATGCTGATCGTGACCACCGGTGCGGCCGACGGCTCCTCGCCGTCCTGGTGCAGGCCGAGCCGTGCGCCCGGCGCGTACAGGTTGACGATGGCCGCGTCGGGCTCGAACGGCACGGCGGGGCGGCTCCGCCGCCGAACGTGTCGTCGACGGCCGACCTGGCGAGCGCGGCGAGGTCATCCGGCAGCGGCTCGACCGGCGCACCGTCGGTGTCGTCCGCCGTGCGCGAGTAGCCGTACGGCTGCCAGTGCCAGCCGAGGCACACGGACTGCACGCTCATCAGGTGGCCCGACGGCATCCGCGGGTGGCGCAGGCCGGCGGGCGGCAGGGCCCAGCGACGGAAGTCGGCGACGAGCCTGCGCTGGCGCTCGACGTCGAGCCACCCGGCGATGTGGACGACGCCGGGCAATGGGTCGTGACGCTGTCGCTCGGGCGCATCGAGGTCGAGGCCGAGCTGACGGGTGGCGGCCGGAGGTGGCAGCACCGTCGGCACGCCGCCGAGCCGGCTGCGACCCCGAGACGTCGTCGCTCCCATGCCCTGCCAACGTTCCGGCGACCCGATCCGTGAGGTCTACTCTCCGCGACCGATGGATGAGACGACGTTCACGATCGGGAGCAGCGACGGCGAGCAGGTCTTCGTGTACCGCTGGGCGGGTGACGGTGACCCGAAGGCGATCGTGCAGCTCGCCCACGGCATGGGCGAGCACGCCGCCCGCTACCGCCGCCTCGCCGAGGCGCTCGTCGACGCCGGCTACGTCGTCTACGCCAACGACCACCGCGGTCACGGGCGCACGGCTGGCAGCGCCGACCGCCACGGCGACCTCGGCTCGGCCGGTTGGTCCGGCCTGATCGACGACATGCGGCGCGTTGACGGCTCGGGCACGCGTCCGAGCACCCCGGCATCCCGCTCGTCCTGCTCGGTCACAGCATGGGGTCGTTCGCCCTGCAGCAGTACCTGCTCGACCGCAGCGCCGACATCGACGCCGCCGTGCTGTCGGGCACGTCGGCGGTCGACGTGATCGCCGGCGGCATCGACACCGACCCAGCCGGCCGACCTGACCGCGTTCAACGCCCCGTTCGAGCCGGCGCGCACCGAGTACGACTGGCTCAGCCGCGACGAGGCCGAGGTCGACCTGTACGTCGACGACCCGGCCTGCGGCTTCGGCGTCGACGTGGCCGGGATGGCCGGCATGCTCGGGTCCAGTGCCCAGCTCGCCGACACCGGACGGCTCGCCGGCATCCGCGACGACCTGCCGCTGTACATCTTCTCCGGCGACGCCGATCCGCTCGCCGGCGGTGGGGCGCTGATCGAGATGGTCGCCGACCGCTATCGCGTCGCCGGCCTCACCGACGTCACCGTCAAGCTGTACCCGGGCGCCCGCCACGAGACGCTCAACGAGACCAACCGCGACGAGGTCACCCAGGACCTGATCACCTGGCTCGGACGACGCGGTCAGCTGACGAGCGACGCCAGCGCCCACACCGCGGCGACGAAGCCGACGGCGGCCATCACGACGCTGCGCGTGATCGGCGCCCGTTCGAGCGCGCCCTCCTCGCGTGGACGCTCCGGCGGGTGGACGATGGCCGCGACGTTGCCGACGAGCAACGCCCCACCGAGGGCGAGCACGAGCCAGGCGAGGAGATCGTCACCGAGGAACACCGCCACGGCACGGTATCTGGCAGGGTCCTGCCGGCTCTGGGTGTCATGGGGATCGGGAGGGAGAATCCGGCCGTGCGCTACCGCCTCGGCGACCCGTGGCGTGCCGAGGTGCTCGCCCGGGTCGCCGTCGTGCACGCGATGACCGACGCCGCCGAGGCACGCACCGCCGCGGACGGACGCACGGCGGCGGTGTGCGGGCGCATCCGCGCCCTGCTCGACGACGCCGAACAGCACGCCAACGGCGTCCGGCGACCGCGCTTCCGGTGGCTGCAGGACTGGCGCAGCGGCGGGTCGATCGAGCGGGCGTGGCGCAACCTGCACGGCGCCGAGATCCTGCTCGCCGAGATCGTCGAGCTGGACGAGCTGTCCAGCCAGCGCCCAGCGGTGCGCTCGATGGCCCAACGCGTGCTCTGCCCGACGGACGCGCGGACGATCGCCATCGAGCAGCGTCTGTCCGACGAGGAGTGGAGCAAGGCCGGCGAGGATCCGGCCCGCGACCGCCGGCTGCGTCGCGAGTACGTCGCCGCGCTGACGTGGGTCAGCGACGCCTGCGACAAGAACTTCACGCGTGTCCGCAGCTTCCGCAACATCGTGCTGGCGACGAGCGCCGGTCTCGCCGTCGTCGCCATCGCCCTCGGCATCGTCGGCGCGGCCAGCCCGGAGAGCCTGCCGCTGTGCTTCAACCCCGGCAGCGATCGGACCGAGCGGGTCTGCCCGAACGGCGGCCGAGCAGGGACCGACGGGCGGCGACGCACCGCTCGTACTCGTCGTCGGCCTCACCGCCGGCGCCTTCGCCGCGGCGCTCTCGGTGCGCGGCATCCGCGGCACGTCGACGCCGTACGGCGTGCCCGTCGCCATCGCCTGGCTCAAGCTGCCCGCCGGCGCGCTCACCGCGCTGTTCGGGATGCTCATGGTGCACGGCGGGTTCATCCCTGGCTTGTCCGCCCTGGACACCCAGGGCCAGATCATCGCCTACTCGATCGTGCTCGGGTACGCCCAGCAGGTGTTCACCCGGCTGATCGACACCCAGGCGCAGGCGGTGCTCGACAAGGCCCCGTCGAGCGAGCCGACGACCGCGACGAGGGACCCGTCCGCGGTGGGCGGCATCGCCCTCGCCGAGGTCTAGCTGACCACGTCCATCGCCGGCCAGCGTGGCGGATGATCAGTCGTCGTCGTCGCCGTCGACCGGGACGTCGTCGAGCACCGATTCGATGAGCGCGGCCGTCTGGTCGGGGAGCGAGCCGTCCTCGCGCCACTCGGCCACGTGCTCCTGCAGCCGCTCGACGTCCTGCGAGCGGCCGCGCGCGACGATCCGCTCGAGGTCGCGGCGCACGTCGTCGGCGCGCTCGCCGAACATGACCGGGGCGACGTCGACGAGCAGCAGCAGGTCGTCGACGCCGGCGGGCGCCGGCACCGTCTCCGCCGGCGTGGGAGGTGGTGTGGGGGCCGCGGTCGGCGGCACCGTGGCGGCCGTCGTGGTCGGCGCAACCGTCGTCGTCGGGGCGACGGTGGTCGCCGCGACCGTCGTCGTCGAAGCGGCGCCGCCCGGGTCGCTCGCCACCTCGAGGGCGACGACCACGCCGGCGATGATGGCGGCGGCCGCAGCGGCCAGCCACCACCAACGCCGTGAACCGCGCCGTGGCGTCAGCACTGGCGTGCTCGTCGCCTCCCGACCGGCGAGCGCGGCGCGCATCTCCTCGGCCGACGAGAAGCGCTTCGCCGGGTCCTTCTCCATCGCCCTGGCGACCGCGCCGGCGACGTGATCGGGCACGTCGCGACGACGCGACCGGAGGTCGGGCGCAGCCACGTCGCGGTGCGCCAGCGCCGTGGCCAGTGGCGAGCCGGCGGCGAACGGCGGCCGTCCGGCGATCGCCTCGAACAGCACGACGCCGGCGGCGTACAGGTCGGTCGCCGGGGTCACCGCACCGCCGCTGACCTGCTCGGGCGAGAGGTACTCCGGCGTGCCGATGAACTGGCCGGCGAGCGTGAGATCGCCCTCGCCGGCGCGCTTGGCGATGCCGAAGTCGGCGAGCTTGGCGGTCCCGTCGGCGGTGACGAGGACGTTGCCCGGCTTGACGTCGCGGTGGACGATGCCGGCGCGGTGCGCCGCGCCGAGCGCCTGCAGCACGTCGTCGACGATGCCGCACGGCGTCGTCGACGGGCAGCGCACCCTCGGCCGCCAGGCGATCGGCCAGCGAGCGTCCCTCGACCAGCTCCATGACCAGGTAGAGGTAGCCATCGGCATCGCCGGCGTCGAACACGGCGACGGCGTGGGGGTGGGAGAACGACGCCGCCGCGCGCGCCTCGCGCACGAACCGCCGCCGCACAGCCGGGTCGGGTGCGCGTCCGCGCGTCGACGAGCTTGATGGCGACCGTGCGGTGCAGACGCAGGTCGCGGGCGGCGCGCACGTGGGCCATGCCGCCGCGGCCCAGCGTCCGGCCGAGCTCGTAGCGCCCGGCGATCACGTCGTCCACCGCCGTGACGCTAGGAGCAGATTCCGGGGACCGGCGGCGAAGCCGCCCGGCCGAGCGTGCGCCAGCACGCCGGACGGTGATGGGGTGTGGGGGCGCAGCCTCCACGATGTTCCGGCCGCGGTACGTTGCCGTCGTGATCCGGCTCCGCCAGGTGGCGCTCGTCGCCCACGACCGCGACCGAGTGGTCGCCGAGCTGTGCGCCGTCACTCGGCGTCACCGTGTGCTTCGAGGACCCCGGCATCGCCGAGTTCGGGCTGCACAACGCGCTGATGACGATCGGCGACCAGTTCCTCGAAGTGGTCAGCCCGGTCACCGACGGCACGACCGCCGGCCGCCTGCTCGACAAGCGCGGCGGCGACGGCGGGTACATGGCGATCTTCGAGGTCGACGACCTCGACGCCCGCGTCGAGCGCCTCGCCGAGCTCGGCGTGCGCATCGTCTGGCGCATCGACCTCGACGACATCCGCGCCCGCCACCTGCACCCCCGCGACGTCGGCGGGGCGATCGTGTCGATCGACGAGCCGCGACCCAACGGGGCGTGGCGCTGGGCAGGTCCGTGGCGGGCGCACGCCGAGACGTCGGTGGTGACGGCGATCGCCGGCGTCGACGTCGCCGCCGTGGATCCCGAGGCGATGCGCGCCCGCTGGGCCGAGCTGGGCATCGACCATGCCGTGCGCTTCGTCCACGCCGGCGAGCGTGGCGAGGGCATCGACGCCATCGACCTCGTCGCCGCCGACCGCGGCCGCGCCGGCGAGGAGACCGCCGTGTGCGGCGTGACCCTACGGTTCGTCTGAGCCGCGCCGACGGGCACCGGGCGATGTCCGGGGTGCCCGTCGTCGGGCGGGCACAGCGCCGGGTGCAGCGTGGCGAAGTCGCCCCACCGGTTGGCCAGCCCGGCACGACCCAGGCGTGCAGCATCCACAGGTCGGCGCCGGCGAGGAGGTCACCGGCGCAGTCGTCCGCTGTCGTGACCGCCTCGCGATCGACCCAGCCGTTGACGATGCACAGGTTGGTGTGCTGGTGCCACACGTCGTTGGCGCCGGCGAACCCCTCCGGTGCGTCGGCGCGGATCCAGTAGGAGAAGCCGACCAGGTCGTCGGCGCCGTCGCGCTCGTCGAACAGCAGCATCGACGGACGGCGCGGATCGAACGGGGCGTCGATCAGCGTCCAGTTGACCCAGTGCACACCGACCCCGGCGCCCTGCACGGCCGAGCGGGTGTAGCCGGCGGCGGTCGCCTCACCCGGCGTGTCCAGGCCCGGCACGGCCGCCACGGCGGCGGCCCACTGTTCGGCGAGCGCGCCCGGTCGTCGGCGCCGAGCGCGACGGTCGTCGCCGGGCCGGCGTCGGCGTGGGCGTGGTGATCGCCGTGCGGCGCGTCCGGCGATCCCGACTCGGCGAGCGCCTCGATCGCCGCCTGCTGCGCCGGCGCCAACCGATCAGCCATCCGTCGGCGTGAGCGGGGCGACCCGCGGCGCCGGCATCCGCCGTCGCCGCCGCAGCCCGGCGACCACGAGCAGCATGGCGCACCCGACCCTCCACGACCGAACGACACCGCGGTCAGCGTACGGCGGCGCCCTCACACCGTCCGGGCGGCGTTGTCGAAGCGGGTGTACTGGCCGCGCCACACCAGGCGCTTGGTGCCGATCGGGCCGGAGCGGTGCTTGGCGATGATGATCTCGGCCGACCCCTTGTCCGGCGACTCCGCGTTGTACACCTCGTCGCGGTACAGGAACATCACGACGTCGGCGTCCTGCTCGAGCGAGTTGTGGGCGATGACGCCGTCGGCGACGAAGTTGTGGGTCGTCTCGATCGTGGCGTCGAACACCGGTTGGCGACCGAGCGGCCGTGATGTCGACGCAGCCGATCCCACAACACGTCGGACGTCGCCAGATCGGCGAGCCACGGATCCGCCGTGATCGCGGCGAGCGTTGCGCAGTCCGCGTCCGGGACAGCCCGACTGCGGTACAGCGTCGAGCCGCAGTAGCTCATGCCGAGGCTCTCGGCGAGCTGCCGGGTGGTCAGTCCTGCCGTCGGGAGCGACTTGTGGCGAACGTGCTCCCACACCGCCGCCGGGATGATGTCGACGTTGGGGTTCGACGCCCTGCCGTGGTGGTGAGCGACCGCCCGAGCGAGCACGGCCGCGCGGCCGCCGTGCACACCGACGAGCTCAGCGAAGCGAAGCTGGTCATCGCGACCTGAGATGTCGACGTGGTACGACGTCCGAGCCGTGCGGTGCGGCACCGTCCGCACCCGCGCCCGGATGTCGAGCCGCAGGAGCAGGTCGGCGACCCCACGAGCGAGCTCGCGGCTCGTGGTGGCGTAGTAGATGTGCGGCGCACCCCGAGGGCTGGCCACGACGCTGCCATCCGTGGCCCAGAGGTGACGCAGGAAGAGCGCCAGCTTCTCGGGTGGCTGTTCGAAGACCACGCTCGGCACGTGCTTCTCCCACGCCCGGAGGTCCCACGCTCCCAAGCGCCGCAGCCACTCCGAGATCGGATGGTGCACGCCATGGGTCAACCGGCGCGGCGAGGGCAGGTACACCTGCGTCCACGTCCGTTCGGCCTTGACCCGAGCCGTCACACCGAAGTGCCGCGCCGCGTCGACGACCGCAGCGACGTTCGCCGGATCGATGGTCGTGTACTGGACGGCATGGCGGGCGAGGGTGCAGCCGTCGCCGATGAGATGCCCGAGCAGCACCAGCTCGGCGTCGGCCATCGTCGCCGTGCTGCCGGTCGCCGGGATGCGGCGGGCGGTCGCCAGGTGGTCGCCGACCGTCAGCGCCTCGACGGGCTGCCATCCGTCGAGCGTCAGGAACGGATGGTTGGCGCTGGCGTCGATCGTCCGTCCCGAGGCGAAGCGCAGGCGGAAGACCTCCTTCTCGCCGCTCGGGAAGGCCCGCAGGAGGCGTGCCGGCACGAGCCGGTAGTGCTCGTCGAGCGACCACACCGGGATGTCGCGGATGTCGTCGTCCACCAGCTCGCCGAGCGTGACCTCGGCGTTGGTGTCGGCGCGCACGAGACGGGTACCGGCGACGAGGCAGCCCGACTCACGAAGGTCCGACAGCATCGGGCGCTTGTCGCTGCGCGATCTCGAGGTTGCGGCTGAGCTGGCTGAGGGCGACGATCGGCACCTGCAGCTCGCGGGCGAGGATCTTCAGGTTGCGGCTGATCTCGCTGACCTCGAGCTGGCGGTTCTCGGCGGTGCCGCCGCCGCCCATCAGCTGCACGTAGTCGATGACGATGAGCGCCAGGCCGCCGTGGCGGGCCTTCATGCGGCGGGCCTTGGCGCGGATCTCCATCACCGTGACGCGCGGGTTGTCGTCGAGGAACAGCGGCACCTCGAGGCGACCGATCGCCCGGCCGATGCGCGCCCAGTCGGCCTCGGAGAGCCGCCCGTTGCGCATCTTCGTCGACTCGACCTGGGCCTCGCTGGACAGGATCCGCTGGGTCAGCTCGTTGTGGCCCATCTCCAGGGAGAACACGAGCACCGGCTTGGCCGTCGTCTGGGCGACGTGGGTGGCCATGCCCAGCCCGAGGCTCGTCTTGCCCATCGCCGGGCGGGCACCGACGATGTTCAGCGTCGAGGGCTGCAACCCCGACAGCAGCTCGTCGAGGTCGTGGTAGCCGGTGGCCGTGCCGGTGATGATGTCGCCACGGGCGAACGTCTCCTCGAGGCGGTCCATCACCCCCTTGATCGACTCGCTGAGCAGCAGCGTGGAGTCGGTGACCCGCTGCTCGGCGACCTTGAACACCTTCGACTCGGCTTCGTCGACGGCCTTGGTGACGTCGTCGGGCCCGCCGTAGGCGATCTCGGCGATGTCGCCGGCGACGTGGATCAGACTGCGCAGCAGCGCCGTGTCCTGGACGATGCGGGCGTAGTGGGCGGCGTTGGAGATCGCCGGCGTGGCGTTCTGCAGGGCGTGCAGCGCCTCGGTGCCGCCGACCTGTTCGAGCAGCGCCGCCCGGCGCAGCTCGTCGGCGACCGTGATCGTGTCGACCGGCGCGCCCGAGCGAGTACAGCGCACGAACGGCGTCGAAGATGTGCTGGTGGGCGGGGCGGTAGAAGTCCTCGGCCCGCAGGCCCTGCTCGCTGACCGCGCCGATGGCGTCGCGCGACAGCAGCACGGCACCGAGCACGGACTCCTCGGCCTCGAGGTTGTGCGGCGGCACGCGGCCGCACTGCTCGCCCGGCGCTGGTCGCCGTCGCGTCGACCATCGCGCCGTTCCATCAGACCACCACCATCTCAGGATGATCCTGTGGATCGCTAGGGGCACAGCGGTGTGCACAACGTCCCGTTGCTTGGGGAGTTGAGGTGGACGGAGCTGTGGACATCGCTCCGTCCACGCTGTCACGCCGGGCTGATCTCGACGGTGATGGGGAACGACACGTCGCGGTGCAACTTCGCCGTGACGACGTGCTGGCCGACGGTCTTCAGCGGTTCGCTGTCGAGCTGGCGCCGCTCGAGCTCGACGCCCGTCTGCTCGCGCACCGCGTCGACGACGTCGGCCGTGGTGACCGACCCGAAGAGCTTGCCCTCGTTGCCCGCCTTGGCCGAGATCGTGATGATCTTCGGCACGAGCGTCGTGGCGACGGTCTGGGCCGCCTCGCGGTCGCTGGCGTCGCGAAGGTCGCGAGCCCGGCGCATCTTGGCCGCCTGATCGACCGCACCGTCGGTCGCCAGGAACGCCAGCGAGCGCGGCAGGAGGAAGTTGCGGCCGTAGCCGGCGGCGACGTCGACGATGTCGCCACGCTTGCCGAGGCCCGTCGACGTCGGATCGCAGGATGACCTTCACGTCAGGCCTCCGTCTCCAGCTCGTCGTCGCCCTCGACGTCGTCGACGAGATCGACGGCCTCGACCACGTCGGCGGCATCGCCGGACCCCATCTCGGTGCGCAGGTCGCCGTCGCGCTCGCGGCGACCGTCGCGCGGCGGCCGCGTGCGCTGCGTGGACACCCGCCTGGCGTACGGCAGCAACGCCATCTCGCGAGCGATCTTGATCGCCCCGGCGACCTCACGCTGCTGCTGCACGTCGTTGCCGCTGACGCGCCGGTTGCGGATCTTCGCCCGGTCGCTCATGAAGCGCGACAGCAGGTCGACGTCCTTGTAGTCGACGTACATCACCTTCTCGGTGATGAGGGCGCTCGTCTTCTTCTTGTACTTGCGCGGGGCGGCGTCCTTCGACGCCCTGGCCCGGTTCTTCTTGCTCGCCATCGGTCTCTCGCCTTCGCTCAGAACGGTTCTTCGTCGCCGTAGATCGGGTCGGGGGCGCGGCCACCGCCAGCGGCCGCCGGGGCGCCGGCGCCACCGCCGCCACCTTCGGCGGTGGTGCGCGACGTCTTCTCGACCTGGGCCTGGGCCCAGCGCAGGCTGGGGCCGAGCTCGTCGGCGATGACCTCGACGACGGTGCGCTTCTCGCCGTCCTGGGTCTCCCACGAGCGCTGCTCGAGGCGGCCGAACACGACGATGCGGGTGCCCTTGGTGACGCAGGCGGCGGCGTTCTCGCCGAGCGTGCCCCAGGCGACGACGTTGAAGAACGACGTCTGCTCCTGCCACTCGCCGTTCACCTGGTAGCGGCGGTTGACGGCGAGGCCGAAGCTGGCGACGCCGCGGCCGCCGCTGGTGTAGCGCAGCTCGGGGTCGCGGGTGACGTTGCCGACGAGGGTGACGGTGTTGTCTGCCATGGTGTGGTTCCTTCTCTGGGTGCCGCGGTCAGGCGGCGGTGCCCGTCATGCCCCGGCGCTCGGCCTCGGCGTCGGGCAGGCGGATCAGCTTGTGGCGGACGACCTCGTCCGCGAGGCGCAGGGTGCGCTCCAGCTCGTCGAGCGCCCCCGGCGCGGCGATGGCCTCGACGACGAGGTAGTACCCCGTCTCCTTGCGGTTGATCGGGTAGGCGAACTGCCGCTTGCCCCACCAGTCCGGCCGACCGTGGATCGAGCCGCCGGCGGCGGCGATCGCGTCGGTCACCGTCTTGACCCACGCCTGGGCCTTCGGGTCGTCGACGTCGCCGTCGACGATGACCATCAACTCGTATGCACGCATCATGCGTGATGAACCTCCCTTCGGACCCGGACGCGCTGCGCCGCGGGGCCCCACGACTGGGGCAGGGTGAATGTGACCGGGGGAGTGTACCGGCAGGCGATCGCTCACGGACCGAGCATGACAGAGGGGTGTCACGGCGACGCGGCGACTCCGGCGCCCGCTCGGGTCGGGGGCTCCGCCCCCGGCTGCCCCCAAGTGACGTCGTCGCCTTCGGCGACGGCCGATTCCTTCTTCAGGGGTTCACGGGGGCAGAGCCCTCGTGCGACCGGACGTCGACGCGCTTCAGGTCCTCCACCGCCGGACCCTGCAGCACGGTGCCGTCGTGACCGAAGCGCGAGCCGTGGCAGGGGCAGTCCCACGACGTCTCGGCAGCGTTCCAGCGCAGCGTGCAGCCGAGATGGGTGCACGTCAGGCTGACGCAGTGGTCGACGCCGGCCGCGTCACGGTAGGCGCCGAACACCTTGCCGTCGTGGCGCACGACCGCCCCCTCGCCGGGTTCGAGCGAGTCGAGCGACCGGGCGTGCAGGCGCCCGATCCAGTCACCGACGAGGTGACCGCCGACCTTGAGGTTGTCCCGGGCGAGGCGGGCGACGGCCTTGCCGCCGCCGATGCGGCCGGGATCGAACAGCGACTGCCACGGGTGCTCCTCGTCACCGATCGACGCCGTCAGCACCATCGCCGCCGCGGTGGCGTTGCTCAGGCCCCACTTGCGCCAGCCGGTGGCGATCCACGTGCGCCGGCGCAGCGGTGAGCGACCGACGTAGGGGATGTGGTCGACGGACGTGTAGTCCTGGGCCGACCACGTGTGCTCGACCGACCTGACGTCGAACGTCGCCCTGGCCCACTCCTCCAGCCGCTGGTAGTGGCCGTCGGTGTCCGGGTCGCTGCCCGTCTCGTGCTCCTCGCCGACCACGATGATCCCACCCGGTCCACCGCCGGGCCACGGGCGGACCGAGCGGGTGGGTCGCTCGGCCGTGATGAACATCCCGGTCGGCGCGCGACCGCGGATGCGGACAGCCATGCCGTACGCCCGCTTGGCCCGCGCCTTGGCGAAGAAGCCTCCCGAGTCGAGGAACGGCAGCAGCGTCGCCAGCACGCCGTGCTCGGCGCGGATCGAGCCGCGGTCGGTCTCGGCGACGACGTGGTCGGAGAGCTCGCGGAGGCGCATCGCCCGAGTGTGCTCGTACACCGCTCCCCCGCCGTCGACGATCGCCGCCGCCAGGGCAGCGCAGTAGCGGTAGGCGTCGAGGTGCAGCTGGTCGTCGAAGCGGACGGCGGCGAGCGCCGGTTCGACGTCGATCTCCGCCGGGTCGGCGAGCGTCGCCGGCAGCCCCAGTCCGGCGGCCGTCGACGCCTCCCGCTCGATCTCGCCGACCATCTCGGACTTCGTGGTGTAGAGGTAGGCGGGCGCCCTCGTCAGGTCGCAGTCGGCACCGGTCGACTCGGCCAGCTCGGCGACCATCGCCACGCCGGCCTCGTTGGCCTCGCCGTACGCCCTCGCCGTGTCCTCGCCACGCTCGTCGACGAGCCGGGCGTAGGTCAGGCCGTGCTGCGACGTCACCTTGCCGGTGGTGCCCCCGGTCGTGCCGGTGGCGACGCCGTGCATGTCGAGCACGACGACGCGATGGCCGGCGCGCTGCAGCAGGAGGCCGGTGGTCAGCCCGCTGATGCCGGCGCCGACGACGACGACGTCGACCTCGGCGTCGGCCGCCGAGCGGCGGGTACGACGGTGCGTCGCCGGTGGCGATCCAGACCGATTCGTGCATGACTCGCCCATACCCGTCCGACGCCGGGCGCAGTCGCCGGTGGTCAGGTGACCGGCTCGCACGGCGCGTCCAGCAGGTCGAACCGGCTGCCGGGACCGATCAGCAGTTCGTCGAGCCCGCCCTGGGGCACCTCGATGGCCGACGCGTACGGACCGCCGGCCTGGTAGCGCGGGCAGTCCTCGCGAGTCCCGTCGAGGCACGGCGCCATGTCGGCGGCCGAGACGAACGCGCCGGCGGCGTCGAAGAAGGCGATGCTCAGCGGCATCGGCGTGTCACGCATCCAGAACGCCGACGTCGACGGCTCGCCGAACAGGAACACCATGCCGTCCGCGCCACCCATGTCGGTGACGCCCATCAGGCCACGGCCGCGCTGCTCGGCGTGGCGGCGGCCCAGAGGCACACCGCGCACACCTCGCCGTCGGCGGCGGTGATCTCGCCCGGCGACCGCCTCGAACCCGTCCGGCGTCACACCGTGGTCGTCGTGCTCGTCGCGGTCGTCGGTGCGGGTGCCGATGTGGTCGGAGTGGACGTCGTCGGCTCGATGCCGGTCGACGGCGCGGCGTCATCGGACGAACAGCCGGCGACGATCACGAGCGCCGCCACCAACCACGCCCGGGACATCGGCGACACGGTAGGCGTTAGCGTCACGCTCGTGCCCGCGACCTGCGAGAGCTGCGGTGCGGTCGACGATCAGCTGTACGCCGTGCGTCGACGCTACGTCACCCCGGCCGAGTGGGACACGCCGGCACGCGACGTCACGCTGCCGGATGTCGAGCAGTGGTGCTTCTCCTGCTGCACGCACTACCCGCACGAGCTCGCCGAAGTGTGAGCGCTGGGGTCGGGCATCTGGCGGCTGGTCGCCGATGTGCCGGTGGGCTCCGGCAGCTCGCTGACGAAGCGAGGGCCGGCAACGCCGGTCAGCGGCCGCCGAGGGGCAGCATGCAGCGCAGGTGGTGCCAGTGGCAGCCGATGCAGGCCTCGACGACGTAGGCGGCCAACTCGTCGCGACGACGGTCGAGGGCGGCCAGCTCCTTGGCCGTGGAGACGCAGCGGCCGTGCGAGGGGAGCCGGGACCCGAACACGTAGGTGACCAGCCGCAACTGGTCCTCCTCGCAGATCGGGCAGGCGGCCGTCGCCGCGGTCCCGACGTTGCGCGCCGCCCGGATCAGCTCGGGGTGGGCGTCGCACACCTGATCCTGGCTCAACCGCCCGCGCCGGTACTCGTTGACGAGGTGCTGGCGGGCGAGACGGTGGTCGACCTGGCCGCGACCGTGCCCGGCACCGCGTAGGGCATGGGCGTCGAGGCTCATCGCCGAGCCAGGCTAGGCCGTCGACGGCCCGCCGATCCGCCCGTTCGGCGGTCGGACGCACCACACTGACGCTGTGAGCGAGCGCAGCGAGCGAACCATCAACACGGCGAGCGACGCTCCAGCGAACGTGACGTACGGCGACGGTGCCCCCGGCGACGACGAGCTGCACCTGCTCGGCGACGTGTCGGGCGGCCGGCGGGTGATCGAGCTGGGCATCGCCGGCAACGCCGTGGCCCTCGCCGCGCTCGGCGCCAAGGCGATCGCCGTCGATCCCGACGAGGATCGCATCGCCGACCTGCGCGGCGACGCCTCCCGCGCCGGCGTGTCCGTCGAGTGCCACCGCGGCGAGCTCGCCGACCTCGGCTTCGCCCCGAGCGGCACGATCGACCTCGTCATCGCCAACCACACGCTCGACGACGACGACGATCTCGGCCGCACGCTGCGCCAGGTCCACCGCGTGCTCAAGCCGGGAGCGCCGCTCGTCCTGGCGATGGCCCATCCGTTCGCTGCCGTCGGCGTCACGGTTGCTCGCTACGGCGACGGCCAGCGCACGGTCGGCGACCTGCTCACCGCGCTCGCCCGGACGAACTTCCGCATCGAGGCGTTCCACGAGGTCGGCGGCGGTGACGACGCGGCGGTCCCGACGACGCTCGTCGTGAAGACGCGCAAGCAAGGTTCGTGACGAGTCACGAACATCGCCGGTTCATGACACGCTGATCGACGCCGAGCGTGAGGTCGAGGGCGGCGAGGTCGGCTGGGCCGAGGAGCTGGGCGAGCACGACGACGGTGTCGCCGTCGTCGGTCTCGACGCCGACGGTGACGATCGCCGTGCCGGTGCCGCCGCAGCTGCCGCCAGGCCCGGTACTCGCCGTCGAGGTGCTCGGTCTCGTAGTCGCCCTGCTCCACCCGCTCGCAGTCCTCGCCGAAGTCGTACGCCCGCAGCGCCAGCGCCGGTGACTCGTCGACGACGACGGCGGTCGTCCCCGGCGCCTCGTAGCCGTCGAGGAAGGCGCGAGGTCGGTCGACGCGGCGATCGACGGCGCCGTGCGGCGGTCCGTCCACTCGATCGGGACCACGATCTCCAGCCGCCCGGTGTCGTCGGCGATCGGCTCCATCGCCGGTGCCGGCGCGGTGGCGCCGTCGAACAGCGCGGCCAGCTCGACGGCGAGCACCGTCGAGTCACCGGCAGCGTCGTCGTCGTCGTGGGCGGCGGCGTGGTCGACGACGTGCTCGAGGTCGGCAGCGTGCCGGGCAGCTCGCCGATGGCGACGGTGCCCGCCGCGGCCGACGACGACGACGCCTCGTCGCCGTTGCACCCGACGAGCACGGCGAGCACGGCGAGCACAGCGAGACGGCGCATGACGGCGCTCGATCGTACGGGTGACGCGCCCGAGCCGGGCCCGCGAGGCGGACCCGGCTCGAAGCGTGGTGGGGAGGTCAGGCGGCGGCGTTGAAGGTGCGGAACGCCTGGTCGAGTGCGGCCAGGTCGGCGTCGGTGAGGATCTGGGCCATGATCACGGCCGTGTAGCTGCCGTCGGCGGGCAGGGCGACGAGCGTGACGATGTCCGTCGTCGTGCCGGCGCAGTCCGACCACACCTGGTACTTGCCGGTGAACACGGGATCGGAGTAGTCCGTCGTCCCGCCATCGGTGCACTCACCGGCGAAGCCGTACTCGGCGAGCGAGGCGTCGACGTCGCTGGTGGCCGGCAGCTGGGCGAACAGCAGACCCGGTGCCGTCCACCCGTCGAGGAAGCCGGACAGGTCGGGCGAGGCGGCGATGTACGGCACCTGCGTCCCGTCCTCCAGCGCACCCGGGGCGGTGTCGCGGTCGGTCCACGCCGTCGGCACGTCGACGAGGATGGCGCCGAGGTCGTCGGTCACCGACTCGTACGTCGTACGCCGCCGGCGCCGCTGCGGCACGTCGTCACCGACCTCGTCGGCGACCTCCTCGGCGAAGGAGAACGCCAGCTCGATCGGCTGGTCACCGTTGATCTCGCCCTTGCAGCACCTCGGAGGTGTCGAAGCGGAGGACCTCGACGCTGATCGGCGCGCCCTCGCCTGCCGTGCGGATGACGTCGCAGTAGTCCTTGAACGTGCCGTCGGTGCCGACGGGCAGGCCGTTCATCGACGTGACGATGTCGCCGGGTGCGATCTCCGCCTGGGCGGCGGGCGAGCCGGGGGCGACACCGGCGACCCAGATGCCGGCGATGCCGAGCGCCTCGTCGTAGACGGCCCAGCCGTTGATGCCGAGCGACTCGAAGTCGCCGTTCTGCAGCTTCTCGACCACCGGGCGGGCGAGGTCGGCGGCGATGCCGTAGAACTGCGCCGTCGTCGTGACGCTGGCACCGCCGGCGTAGTTGACGGCGACGACCTTGCCGTCGGCACCGACGAGCGGGCCGCCGGAGTTGCCCGGCTGGATGTTGGCGTCGTGCTCGACGGTGTGGTCGATCGACGACGTGCCGGTGAGGTCGCCACCGGCCTCGGCCTTGGCGATGATGCCGCGGGTCAGCGTGAACTCGGGGTCGCCGAGCGGGTAGCCCGCTGCGTACACGTCGAGGCCGGCGGCGATGTCGCCGTCGAACCACTCGAGGTGGGGCAGGTCGTCGGGGCCGTCGATGTCGATGAGGGCGAGGTCGTTGCACTCCGAGACGCCGAGGATCGTGGCGTTGTAGCTCTCGTCGAGCTCGCCGCCGATGTACACCTCGAGCGTCGCCGCGCCGGCGACGACGTGGTTGTTGGTGACGGCGAGACCGTCGGGGCTGATGATGAAGCCGCTGCCCATGCCCGAGCCGTCGGCGAAGCCGACCTCGGGGTCGCGGAACGTGCCCTGGGCGACGATCTGCACGACGGCCGGTTGTACGCCGTCGTAGCTGGCGATGCCCATCGGCTCGGCGGCCGCCGCGGTCGTCGCCGGCGCGTCGGTCGTGGTCGGCGCGGTGGTCGTCTGGACCGGCTTGGTGTCCGCCGGCTGCGCGGTCGTGGGGGGTGCAGCTGGTGTCGTCGCCACCGCCGCCGCACG
Organism: uncultured Acidimicrobiia bacterium; assembly: GCA_963822875.1. GTDB lineage: Bacteria > Actinomycetota > Acidimicrobiia > Acidimicrobiales > Ilumatobacteraceae > JALZMG01. Next base: position 66,952 of record CAWGJK010000006.1, read on the forward strand.
CAACGAGCGCAAGGCCCAGCGGCACGGCGAGCGCGAGCAGTCTCCGGTTCATGGTTCCTCCAATGGGGCCTCGGCCCGCCTCGTGGCCGTCCCCGTTGACGGCGCCGCCGCACACTCAGCACGTCGTGCCTTGAGGAGGTCGTGAAGAGCCCGCCCCGGCGCGTGAGGTCCGCATGAGGCACGGGGTTTCCCCGATCTGGGCGCGGATCGTCTCGGATTCCGAGACGAATCGCGCCCAGATCCGGGAGACGAATCGCGCCCAGATGGCGGGGCTCAGACGGCGCGTTCGGCCTCGACGATGCTCGCCGGGCGGGGGCGGCCGAAGAGGTAGCCCTGGCCGCGGTCGCAGCCCATCTCGCGGAGCCGGGCGAGCTGCAGCGGCGTCTCCAGGCCCTCGGCGATGACGGCGATGCCGAACGAGTGGCCGAGGTTGACGACCGCTTCGACGATCGTCGTGTCCTCGGTGTCCAGGCCGAGCCCGGCGACGAAGCCCTTGTCGATCTTGATCGCCTCGACCGGGAAGCGCTTGAGGTAGGTCAGCGACGAGTACCCGGTGCCGAAGTCGTCGACGGCGAGGTGCAGGCCGAGGCTGCGCAGGTTGCGCAGGGCGACCGTCGACGCCTTGACGTCGGCGAGCAGCGCCGTCTCGGTGATCTCCAGCCACAGCGAGTCGGCGGGGATGCCCGGCCTGGCCGAGCACCTCGGCGACGAGGTCGGCGAACGCCGGGTCGACCACCTGGCGCGTCCCGACGTTGACCGACAGCGTGGCGTCGGCGAAGGGCAGGTCGCGCGCCCGCCACCTGGCGAACTGGGCCAGGGCGTCGGAGAGCACGGTCGCGCCGATCTCGTCGATCAGCCCGGTCTCCTCGGCCATCGGCAGGAACTGGTCGGGCGACAGCAGGCCGCGCTCGGGGTGCAGCCAGCGGGCGAGCGCCTCGAAGCCGGTCACGTGGCCGGTGGTCAGCTCGACGATCGGCTGGAAGTAGGGCACGATCTCGCCGCGCTCGAGGCCGCGCCGCAGCTCGGTCGCCGTGCGCAGGGCCAGCACCGTCGTCTCGTGCGTGCCGGGGGCGAACGCCTCCACGCAGTCCCGCCCGCGCGCCTTGGCGCGGTACATCGCCGCGTCGGCGTCGCGCAGGAGGTCGGCCGCGGTGACGCCCTCGCGGTCGTTCACCGACACGCCGATGCTCGTGCTGACGAACAGCTCGGTGCCCTCGACGACGACGGCCCGGCGCACGGCGCGCGCGCACCTCTTCGGCGACGGCGATCGGGTCACGGTCCGGGTGGCGCAGCACGACGATGAACTCGTCACCGCCGAAGCGGGCGAGCACGGCCTCCTCCCCCACCACGTCGCGCAGGCGCACGGACATGGCGGTGAGCAGCGTGTCGCCGATCCCGTGGCCGAGGCTGTCGTTGACGGCCTTGAAGTTGTCGAGGTCGATGAACAGCATGGCGATGTCGCCGACCGCCGCATCGGTGAGGAGCTCGTCGACGCGGCGGATCAGCTCGGTGCGGTTCGGCAGACCGGTGAGGTCGTCGTGCGTCGCCGCCCACTGCAGCCGCTCGGCCGTGCGCCGCTGCTCGGTGACGTCCTCGATGTGGGTGATTGCAAGTGCAACGCCCTCGTCCTCGGTGACGGCGACGCGGGTGCGCGCCCACACGAACTCGCCGTCGCTGCGCAGGTAGCGCTGGTCGAGCAGGTAGGTGTCGGCGATGCCCAGCTCGAGCCGCGCCCGGTGGGCGGCCGCGGCGCGCAGGTCCTCGGGGTGGGTGACCTCGCGGATGCGTGCGCCCGACGAGGTCGTCGACGGGCCGGTCGAGCATCTCGGCGAGCGAGCGGTTGGCGTCGAGGATCGTCGAGTCGTCGAGGCGCACGAGCGCCATCCCGGTCGGCGCCGAGTGGAACGCCTGCTGGAACCGTCGCCGCGCCTGCTCGAGGGCGCGCACCCGCTCCTCGCGCTCGGTGACGTCGCGGAGGCGGACGATGGCACCCGCATCGGCGTTGCGCGGGCGGTCGACCGTCGCCTCGACGAGCGTGCTCGTCGACCCGTCGGCGTGCGGGAGGCGGACGGTGACGGCAGCCGGCGCCCGGCCACCGCGCCCGCCCGCCAGCCACTGGTCCAGGTCGGTACCGCGAGCCGGCTCGACGAGGGCCGCGAACGGACTGGCCGGTGAGCTCGGCCACGGGGCGACCGGCCAGCTCGGCGGCCTTGGCGTTGGCGCCACGCACGACGCCGTCGTCGTCGACCGACAGCACCGCCTCGGGCAGGTCGTCGAGCAGGAGGCGCAGCTCGGACTCGGTGTCGATGAGCCGCTCGATCGTGCGGTTGAGGTGGGCGGTGATGCGCCGCGACTCGAGCCACGTGACGACGACCGCGGCGGCGGCGAGCACGGCCGTCACGACCGCCGCGGCGACGGCGCCGGCGGAACGGTCGCCGTCGAGGCGCAGCACGACCACGACGAGGGCGACGAGCAGGACCGCGGCGATGGCGACCGACAGCAGCCAGCGCCACATCGCCGCGCGCCGGCGGATCGAGTGGCCGTCGGTCACGTCGTCGCGCACCGACCCGACGCTACGGTGTTGGACGTGTCGCGCGCCGACCACCACTCGTCGAGGCGCTTGAGCGCCTCGTCGTGGCCGATCTCGCCCTCGTCGAGGCGGATCTCCAGCAGGTGGGCCAGCGCCTCGCCGACGAGCGGGCCGGGGCCGATGCCGAGGTGCTCCATCACCTGCGACGCCGTCGAGCTCGGGGCGGATCGCGGCGAGCTCCTCGCGCGCCGCCAGCTCGTCGATGCGCGCCTCCAGCTCGTCCATCCGCCGCGACAGCCGGGCCGCCTTGCGCTCGTCGCGCGTCGTGCAGTCGCAGCGGGTCAGCACGTTGAGCTCGGTGAGCAGCTCGCCGGCGTCGCGCACGTAGCGGCGCACCGCCGAGTCGCGTCCATCCCATCTTGTAGGTGTGGAAGCGCAGGTGCAGGAACACCAGCTCGGACACGGCGGCGATGTCCGCCGTCGGGTAGCGCAGCGCCTCCATCCGCCGGCGCGTCATGCGCGCCCCGACGACGTCGTGGTGGTGGAACGTGGTGCCCTTGCCCGGCTGGTAGCCACGCGTGCGCGGCTTGCCGATGTCGTGGAACAGCGCGGCCAGGCGGGTGATGCGGAAGTCGAAGTCGCCGATGCAGCGGCGTGACGTTCTCGACGACGGCGATGGTGTGGCTGAGCACGTCCTTGTGGCGGTGGATCGGGTCGTGCTCGAGGCGCAGCGCCGGCAGCTCGGGCAGGAAGTGCTCGGCGAGACCGGTGTCGACGAGGAACCACAGGCCGGCCGACGGGCGGTCGACGACGATCAGCTTGTCGAGCTCGTCGCGGATGCGCTCGGCGGACACGATCGCCAGCCGCTCGCGCCGCTCGACGACGGCGGCGACGAGCTCGGGGACCGGCTGGAGGCCGAAGCCGGCGATGAACCGGGCCGCCCGCAGCATGCGCAGCGGGTCGTCGTCGAAGCTGATCTCCGGCGCCAGCGGCGTGCGCAGCGTCCCCGTCGCCAGGTCGGCGGCGCCGCCGTACGGGTCGACGAGCGTGGCGTCGGCGCCGTCGCCGACCAGCTCGAGGGCCATCGCGTTGACCGTGAAGTCGCGCCGGCCGAGGTCGACCTCGACCTCGTCGGCGAACGTCACGTGCGGCTTGCGCGACTCGTCGGCGTACGCCTCCGAGCGGAACGTGGTGATCTCCAGCGTCCGCGGCGTGCCGTCGGGCCGCGTGCGCTGGGCACCGATCGTGCCGAAGCGCTCGCCCTGCGTCCACACCGCGTCGCCCCAGCCGCTGAGCAGCGACTTGACCTTCGGCGGCCGGGCGTCGGTCGTCAGGTCGAGGTCGTGGTGCTCGACCCTCGACGCCGACGAGGAGGTCGCGCACGGCCCCGCCGACGAGGAACAGGCGGTGCCCGGCGTCGGCGAACCGCGCCGCCAGCGGGGCGAGCTCGTCGAGGATCGGGACGAACCGGGCAGGGACCATCGCGGCCGTCAGGCGCCGAGCCAGCGACCAGACGGACCGACAGGTCGTCCGACGGCGGCGGCACCCGGTCCGCCGCTGCTCGGGCGCTCGGCCGACGACGGTGCCCCGGCGAGCGTGCGACAGCACGGCGCGCGGCACACGCCGACAGCGCGTCGAGGTCGTAGCCGCCCTCGAGCATGGCGACGCACCGGCCCGGCGGGACGAGCTGCCAGGGCCCGGGCCGTCAGCAGCGGGAAGTCGCCGGCGGTCAGGCCGAGCTCGGTGAGCGGATCGTCGCGGTGGCCGTCGAAGCCGGCCGAGATCAGCAGCCACGTCGGCGCGAAGCGCTCGACGACCGGGGCGACGACCTCGTCGAACGCCTCGACGTACACGTCGCCCGGTCGCGCCCGGCGGCAGCGGCACGTTCATCGTCGTCCCGCTCCCGGCGCCGATCCCGGTCTCGGTCACCCGCCCCGTGCCCGGGTACAGCGGCCACTGGTGGAAGCTGACGAACAGCACCCGCGGGTCCTCGACGAACACCGCCTGGGTGCCGTTGCCGTGGTGGGCGTCGTAGTCGAGGACCCACACCCGCTCGCCGGCGTCGGCGAGGGCGGCAGCGACGACGGCGATGTTGGAGACGAGGCAGAACCCCATCGAGTCCGTCCGCGTGGCGTGGTGACCGGGCGGGCGCACGGCGCAGAACGCGGCGTCGCCCTTGCCCTCGCGCAGCGCCTCGACCGCGGTGAGCCCGGCCCCGGCGGCGAGATGGGCGGCCGTCGCCGAGTGCGTGCTCAAGCGGGTGTCGGCGTCGATCCACCCGCCGCCCGCGGCGGACATCGACTCCAGCCGGTCGAGGTACCACTCCGGGTGCACGCGGGCGAGGTCGTCGCGCTTGGCGGGCACCGGTTCGAGCGGGATGACGGCGTCGGCCAGCCCCGCCCCCTGGACGCCGGCGATCACCGCCTGCAGCCGCGACGGCCGCTCGGGGTGACCCGGTCCGGTGAGGTGCTCGAGGTAGGCCGGGTGGGTGGCGAACAGCACCGACATTCGCGGTCCAGCTTAGGAGCCAGGTCGGTGAGTCGCCGCTGCGCAGCGGCGGCGGCGAGCTCGGAAGGGGAGCCGAGCAGCTTGGCTGCGAGGCGAGCCCGAAGTGCCCAGCTGGGAGCGCCCCGACGACGACCTCGGTCGTGCCCCGCCCGGTACCGTCCACAGGCGGTGAAGGTCCGTCGGCATGCTGCGCACGGTCGGCTCGGGCCGCGGGTCCGGGTGCGCCCCTGGGCGTTCGACGATCGTGTCGTCCAGATCGCCCTCGCCGACCAGGCCATCGTGCCGTCGACCGACGAGGTGCGCGGGTGGGTCGACGCCCTCTCCGGCGGCGAGCTCCACGCCATCCGCACCGGCGCCTGTTCCCCGACGCCGCCAGCAGCTTCGCCGCCGCCGGCTTCCGCGTCATCGACACGCTCGCCCTGCTGCGCGCCGACCTCGCCGACGTCCCCGCGCTCGCGCGACACCGCCACGGTGCGCCTGCGCACGCACCGACTCGCCGAGGCGTCGGCGGTCGACCGCGCCGCGTTCGGCGACCCGTGGGGCAACGAGGCCGGCGATCTCGCCGACGTCCGCCGGGCCACGCCCGTCCACCAGGCACGTGCCCGGCTCGCCGGCGATCGCGCGGGTTCCGCCGCCCACTCGTGGCGTTCGCCATCAGCGGCGCGGCGGCGGGACAGGGATACCTGCAGCGGCTGGCCGTCGCCCCCGAGCACCAGGGCCACGGGCACGGCCGGGCGCTCGTCGTCGACGCCCTCGCCTGGATGGCGGCGCGCCGGCTCTCCCACGCCATGGTCAACACCGCGGTCGGCAACGACGCCGCGCTCGGTCTCTACGAGGCGCACGGGTTCCGCCGCCTCCCCGAGCAGCTCGTCGTGATGCAGCTCGACCTCGACGCCACATGAAGCGAGCTTCGTCGCTGCTCGCCGCCGTCGCCACGGTCGTCGCCGGTGGGTCACCGCTGCTCCACGCCCAGGCGAGCGAGGTCAGCCTCGTGCTCCAGGACCAGACGTTCGCCGTCGCCCCCGAGCAACCCTGGTCGGTGAGCTTCGTCGTCGAGGGCGACCTCGCCGGCATCGTCACGACGACCACGACGACCGACGACCACCGCCCCGACCGGAACCGACGACGCCGGCGGTGACCGCCGCACCGGCGCCCGTCACGTCGCTGCGCATCGTCGCCCACCGCCCGATCGATCGCCGCGCGGAGCTGGCCGAGGTGCTCGACGGCGACCTCCCGACCGCCGCGGACAGCGTGACCGTCCCCGTCACGCTCGGCGCCGGCTCGACGCTGGCGGTCGACATCCCGACCATCACCGCCGGCGACGTCCCCGGCGCCCTCACGCTGCGACTCCCGGGTCTGCACCCCGTCACCGTCGAGCTGCTCGTCGACGGCCAGAGCGTCGCCGAGCACGTCACGTTCGTCGAGCGGCTGCCGGTCGTAGACGGCACCGGTGCGCCGATGAACGTGGCCATCGTCGCCGCCGCGCCCGACCCCGGGCCGGCGCCGACCGACGACGAGGTCGCCGACGGCCGCGAGCGCTTGTCGCGGATCGCCGAGCTGGCGGCGGCGGTCGACGGACCGATCACCGTGCAGCTCCCCCCTGTCCTGCTCGACGACCTCGCCAGCGACGATCCCAGCCTCGCCGCCGCGCTGCGCGACTCGCTCGACGGCGACGAGGTGCTGGCCATCCCCGCCATCGTGCTCGACCCGTCGTCCGCCGTGGCGATCGACGCCCAGGACGACTTCGCCCGCGAGCTGCGCAGTGGCGAGGACGTCTTGACCGACGCCCTGCCGTCGTCCATCCCCCAGCGCGCGGCATGGCTCGTCCACACACCGATCAGCACCGACGCCGCGGCGATGCTCGCCGACCTCGGCTTCCGCAGCCTCGTCGTCGACGAGACGATCTACACCGAGCTCGACGGCAACATCGGCGGCTACCACGACAACACGCTCAGCGCTCGACGTCGACCTCGGCGCCACGGGGTCGCTGCCGGCGATGGTCACCGACGCGGGTCCGTCCTTGCTCGACCCGGCCACCCTCGAACGCAGCGGCATGTCGCCCGCCGACGCGGCCGTGCAGATCGTCGCCGAGCTGGTGACGACGCGGCGCGAGCTCGGCGAGCAGCTGCAGCGCAGCGCCGTGCTCACGACGCCGGCCGGCACCGTCCCCGACGCCGAGGTCAGCGGCGCCGTCGCCAGGTACGCCACGAGCATGCCCGACTTCCGCCTGGCGCCGCTGTCGGCGCGTGCCCAGCACGACCGACACGATGATCGTCGGCGACACGGGTCCCCAGACGGTGTCCCTGCCGGCGACCGCCGGCCCCGACCTCTCGACACGCGCCCAGCGCATCGAGCTCACCCGCGTCGCCGCGGCAGCGACCGGCTCGATGCTCCCCGACGACGCACCCAGCTGGAGACGTGGCAGGCCGAGCTGGACACGCTGCTGTCGACCGGCCTCACCGACGACGAGGCCGACGTCGAGCTCGACCGCATCTCCGCCGAGACCATCGAGCCTCGCTCCCACGTCGAGGCCCCCGCCCGTTCACGTTCACGCTGACCGGCCGCTCGAGCCCGCTGCGCTGGAACCTGCGCAACAACGGCGACGAGGCCGCTGCACGTCGTCGTCCGCGCCAGCTCGCCGAAGCTGACGTTCCCCGAGGGCGACCAGCCCGTCCTCCTCCAGCCGGGCACGGCGCACCGAGGTCGTCATCCCCGTCGAGGCGCGGACGCTCGGCACGTCGGCCATCGGGATCGAGGTGCTCACGCCCGCGCTCGAGCAGCCGGTGATCGAGCCGGTCGTGCTGACGGCGCGCGTCAACGCCCTCACCGGGCTCGGCCAGGTGGTCACCGGCGGGGCGATCCTCGTGCTCGTCTCGTGGTGGTTCACCCACTTCCGTCGCAGCCGCCGCCGGCGGCTGGCGGCGATCGCCGCGCTCGAACAGGCCGACGAGCTCGGTGAGGTGTCACCCGACGCCGCCGAGGTCGCCGCCGTGCCCGACCAGCAGCAGGCCGCGCAGCACTAGCGTGTCGGACCCGTGAGCACCGCGACCATCGGCGTCGTCACCGACAGCTCGTGCGACCTGCCCGCCGAGCTCGCCGAGCGGTGGGGCATCGAGATCGTCCCGCTCAGCATCCGCTTCGGCGACGAGGAGCTGATCGACCGCGAGCAGCTGACGACGGCCGAGTTCTGGGCCCGTTGCGCGGCGACGTCCGAGCTGCCGTCGACGGCCGCGCCGTCGCCGGGCCGCTTCGAGGAGGCCTACCGGCGCCTCGCCGAACGCGGGGCGACGGGCATCGTCGTCGTCACGCTGTCGGGCGCGCTGTCGGCGACGTTGCAGAGCGCCGAGCTCGCCGCCCGCGCCGTCGCCGCCGACGGCATCGACGTCCGCGTCGTCGACTCGCCGCACGGTGTCGCTCGGCCTCGGCACGATCGCCCTGGCCTGCGCCGAGCGCGCCGCGGCCGGCGACGACCTCGACACCGTCGAGCGGCTCGCCCGCGACCTCGTCGCCCGCACGCGGGTGTTCGGCGCCCTCGACACGCTCGACAACCTGCGCAAGGGCGGGCGCATCGGCAACGCCAAGGCGCTGCTGGCCACGGCGCTGTCGATCAAGCCGATCATCGAGGTCGCGCGACGGCGTCGTCGAGCAGCACGGCAAGCAGCGGACGCGCAGCAAGGCGCTCGCCTTCCTCGTCGAGAAGGTCGCCGCGTACGGCGGGCGCATGGAGCACCTCGCCGTGCTCCACGCCGACTGCGACGACGTCGACGCCTTCGTCGACCAGCTGCGCCCGCTCACCGACGGCGACATCGTCGTCGGCCAGATCGGCCCGGTCATCGGCACCCACGCCGGCCGCGGCACGATCGGCGTCGCCTTCCAGCAGAGCGGACAGGACTCACTGCGCTGACGGCTCAGCGCTGACATCGCACCTGCTCGTCGCGTCTCACCCTCCCTCAGTTCGCGGCGTCGCGCAAGTAGCGTTCTGGCCCGGAATGCCGGCGTCGACGACACCTCCCACCTCCAGCACGTCCCGGCCGGCGACGACGCCCCGGTCGTGCTCGCCCAGCGCTACCGGCTCGAGCGACGCCTGGCGCAGGGCGGGATGGCCGAGGTGTGGCTGGCGACCGACATCTCCCTCGACCGCAAGGTCGCCCTCAAGTGGCTCAAGCCGAGCCTGGCCACCGACCCGGTCGTCGCCGAGCGCTTCCGCCGCGAGGCGATCGCCGTCGCCGGCCTGACCCACCCGAACATCGTCGCCGTGCACGACGTGTTCGAGGACGGCGGGCGCCAAGCCGTCGTCATGCAGCTCGTCGACGGCAAGAGCCTGCGCCAGCTCCTCGACGTCCAGACGAGGTTGAGCCCTGAGCTGACGATCCACATCGGCACGTGCGTCGCCGCCGCGCTCGACGCCGCCCACCGCGCCGGCTTCGTCCACCGCGACGTCAAGCCGGGCAACATCCTCGTCACCGCCGACGGCCGGGTCCTGCTCACCGACTTCGGGATCGCCAAGGGCCTCGACGCCTCCGGCGAGGACCTGACGAGCGACAACGTGATGATGGGCACGGCGAAGTACCTGTCGCCCGAGCAGGTGCGCGGGCGCAAGCTCGACGGCCGGGCCGACCTGTACTCGCTCGGGCTCGTGCTCTACGAGTGCCTCGCCGGACGCGTGCCGTTCCTCGGCGAGACCGACGCCGACACCGCCCTCGCCCGCTTGCAGCGCGACCCCACCGACCTCGGCCGGCTGCGCCCGACGCTCCCCCGCGGGCTGGTCAACCTCGTCCACCGCCTGCTCGCCCGCAACCCCAACCACCGCCCGACCACCGGTGCCGAGCTGCGCGACGAGCTGCTGCGCATCGCCGACGAACCGCCGCCCGACCTGACCCCGCTCGGCGACCCGCCGACCACCGGGCCCAGCCCTGTCGGACCGTTCATCCGCTCGCCCAGCGCGACCGGTCAGCTGCCGCGCACGCGTCCCGGCGCGCCGCCGATCCCCGGCGAGGCGACCCCGCCCAACCCGGCCGCCGCGCCGCCGCGACGACACGCCCGCCGCCGGCCCCCGCCTGCGCGGCAGCCCGGCACGCGGGCCTGCAGTCGCGCACCGGTCCGTCGATGGTGCTCGTGCTCGGCCTGCTCGCCGTCGCCCTCGTCGTCGCCCTCGTCCTGTGGGCGATGATCCGCCGCGACGCGGCCGGCGGCGGGTCCGCGGCGACGACCGTCGCCACGACCCAGCCGGTCGCCGCCGGCCCGGCCGAGATCGCCTCGATCGTCGCCTACGACCCCGACGGCGACGACGAGGAGAACAACGACCTCGCCAACGCCGCGCTCGCCGACGGCAGCTCGGCGACGAACTGGCGCACGGTCTGCTACGCCCGCTCGCTGATGAGCGGCAAGGCCGGCGTCGGGCTGGCGCTGACGCTGGCCGCGCCGGCGACCGGCACGCTGTCGTTCGAGGTCGGCAACGCGCCGTTCCAGGTGGAGGTGCTCGGCAGCGACGCGCCGACGCGTGCCGGACAGCTTCGCCGACTGGGGTCCGCCGCTCGCCCAGAAGGCGGTGTCGGACACGCCGACGACCGTCAGCGTCACCGCGGCGACACCGGTGCGCCACCTGCTGATCGTGCTCCGCGAGCTCGGGCGTGACCCGGGGTGCACGGCGGCCAACCCGCACCGCACGTCCATCGGTGAGATCCGCTTCGGTTGATGCGCGACGAGCGGACGACGCCGCGCTGGTGGCGGCAGCCCAGGCCGGCGATCGCGACGCCCTCGACCGGCTGCTGCGCCGCCACTACGACCGCGTCCACGCCGTGTGCCGGCGCATCGCCGGCCCCGGCCGCGACGCCGACGACGCCGCCCAGGAGGCGATGATCGGCATCGTCCGCGGCCTCGCCCGCTTCGACGGGCGCTCGGCGTTCTCCACGTGGGTCTACCGCATCGCCACCAACGCCGCCCTCGACGAGCTGCGCCGCCGCCGCCGGAGGCCGGCGCCGCACGTCGTCGCCGACGACGAGCCGTGGCCCGAGGTCGTCGACCCGCTCGCCGAGCGGCGCGTCGAGGCGACCGCTCTGCGGATGGCCATCGACGACGCCCTCGACGACCTGCCCGAGGAGTTCCGCGCTCCCGTCGTGCTGCGCGACGTCGCCGACCTCGACTACGCCGAGATCGCCGAGGTGCTGTCGATCCCGCTCGGCACCGTGAAGTCGCGGATCGCCCGCGGTCGCGCCCAGCTCGCCGAGGCGCTCGGGAACCAGGACTCGACCGCCGGACGTCCAACCACGCACGACACTCCCCCACCACGACACCATGAACGACGACCAGCGACAGCTCGCCAACGCCTACCTCGACGACGAGGTCACCGCCGACGAGCGGGCGCGCGCCGAGGCCGATCCGGAGGTCGTCGCCGAGGTCGCCCGGATGCAGACCGTGCGCGAGGCGATGCGCGTCACCGAACGACCGGACGCGGCACGCCGCGACGCGGCCATCCGCGCTGCCCTCGACGCCTTCGAGGTCCGCCCGGCGGCCACGATCGCCACGACGCCGGAGCTGCCCGTCGCCCCGCCGGCGTCGCTCGGCGCCAAGCGACGGGCCCGCTGGCTCGGACCGCTGGCCGCCGCCGCGGCCGCTGTCGTCGTCATCGCCGGCGGTGTCGCCATCCTCGGCGACGGCGGCGAGGACGACGGCGACGACGCGGCGAGCGTGGCGACGCTCGGCCGCGGAGGAGTTGGAGGCCGCGGCGTCGATGCCGGCCGCCGCCGACACCGCCGCTGCGCCGCCGACGCGGCGCACGGAAGGCGACATCGGCGGCTGTCGACGAGGTGGCGCCGGCCGCCGGCGAGGCGGCACCCGTGCTGCGTCGCCGGAGGATCTCGCCGCCTTCGCCGCCCAAGCCTCGGAGCCGGAGGTGCGGACCAACGCCGACGACGCCGTCGGTTGCGCGCTCGGCGACTGGGTCGGCGCCGCCGTGTACGAGCGCGAGGGAGAGGCGCTCACGGTCGACGTGTTCGTCGACGACGGCGAGGCCATCGCCGCCGACTCGGCGACGTGCGAGGTCGTCGCCCGCGCCCAGCTCCCCTGACGGTTTACACTCCGCCGATGGCCGGGAACCCGTTGACCGATCCGAACTGGGCCGCCGACCTCGCCGACACCGTCGAGCGGGTCGTCGGCACAGTTCGTCGAGAAGGCGACGACACCGGTCGTCCACGTCACCCGTGGCGTCGTGTTCGGCCTCCTCGCTGCGTTCCTCGGCATCACCGCCCTCGTCCTGCTGCTGATCACGGTCACGCGGGCGTTGCAGAGCGCCCTCGACGCGGTCGTGAGCCAGCCGCAGGCGGTGTACCTCAGCTACTTCATCGTCGGCGGAATCCTCTGCCTCGGCGGTGCGTTGATGCTGAGGAAGCGCCACCCGAGTAGCAGCGTTCCCCGGCCACGCAGGCCGCGGTTCACCGCTCCTCGCTGACGCTCGGTCGCACGCAACAGAGACAGGTCTCGCCGATGAACAACCAAGTACACAGCGCAGTCCGCAACGTCATCATCGTCGGCTCCGGCCCGGCCGGTCTGACGGCGGCGATCTACACCGCCCGCGCCAACCTCGCCCCGCTCGTCATCGAGGGCGAGCCGTCGAGCACGAGCGACCAGCCGGGCGGCCAGCTGATGCTGACGACCGACGTCGAGAACTACCCCGGCTTCCCCGACGGGATCATGGGCCCCGACCTGATGCAGCGCTTCCGCGAGCAGGCGGCACGCTTCGGCGCCGAGCTGATCACGGAGAAGGCGACCAAGGTCGACCTCGCCAGCCGGCCGTTCCAGGTGTGGGTCCGCGACACGGTGTACGAGGCCGACGCCGTCATCGTCAGCACCGGCGCCCGCTCGCTGATGCTCGGCCTCGACGCCGAGTCGCGCCTGCTCGGCCACGGCCTGTCGACGTGCGCCACGTGCGACGGGTTCTTCTTCCGCGGCCAGCAGATCGCCGTCGTCGGTGGCGGCGACTCGGCGCTGGAGGAGGCGCTGTTCCTCACCAAGTTCGCCGACAAGGTCACCGTCATCCACCGCCGCGACACGCTGCGGGCGTCCAAGATCATGCAGGACCGGGCGTTCGCCAACCCGAAGATCGAGTTCCTGTGGGACAGCGTCGTCGACGATCTGCTCGGCAGCGACCGGCTCGAGGGCGCGGTCGTGCGCAACGTGCACACCGGCGCCACCTCCACGCTCGACGTGAGCGGATTGTTCGTCGCCATCGGCCACCGCCCGAACACCGACCTGTTCGCCGGCGTGCTCGACACCGACGAGAACGGCTACCTCGTCACGGTGCCCGGCTCGACGTACACCAACGTCGAGGGCGTGTTCGCCTGCGGCGACGTGCAGGACCACACCTACCGCCAAGCGGTGACCGCGGCGGGCTCGGGCTGCATGGCGGCGATCGACGCCGAGCGCTGGCTCGAGCACCAGCGCCACGTGACCTGACCGACGCCTGATCGAACATCTCGTTCGGTCGGGTGACGCGCTCGCGAGGTGCCGTGGCGCCGAGCCCATGCGTGGGGAATAGGCGGCGCCGTTGACGGTTACAACCATCAGTACACTGCGCCCGCCGGGCCAGATCAGCAAAGGAAGCTCCCCACGTCATGGCCGCCATCGTCAACCTGTCCACCGCCACGTTCGACGAGACCGTCGTCGGGTCCGACAAGCCCGTCGTCGTCGACTTCTGGGCGGAGTGGTGCGGGCCGTGCAAGGCCATCGCCCCGATCCTCGGCGAGCTCTCCACCGAGCTCGACGACAAGGTCACGATCGCCAAGGTCAACGTCGACGACAACCCCGACCTGGCGATGCGCTACGACGTGATGAGCATCCCGACCCTCCTGGTCTTCAACGGCGGCGAGTTGCACAAGCGCCTCGTCGGTGCCAAGGGCAAGTCCCAACTGCTCCAGGAGCTCGACGAATTCCTCGTTCCCTCCAGCTGACCCTCGGTCAGCGCGGCGACGCCATCCGCGACCTGCAGCGCCGGCTCGGCGCGTCCGGCTTCGGCCCGGACGACGCCGAACCCGGCGTCTTCGACGTCGCCACGGAGGTCGCCGTGCAGGCCTTCCAGCGTCATCGCGGCCTGCACGACCACGGCCGGTGCGACGAGCCGACCTGGCTGGCCCTCGTCGAGTCGTCGTGGCGCCTCGGCGACCGGCCGCTGCGGCTCGTCGTCCCGTTCATGCGCGGCGACGACGTCGGCACGCTGCAGGGCTGGCTCGGCCGCCTCGGCTTCGACTGCGGCCGCGTCGACGGCATCTTCGGTCCGGCGACGGCCACCGCGCTGGAGGAGTTCCAGCGCAACTGCGGGCTCGTGGTCGACGGGGTCTGCGGGACGGCGACCGTCCGCGCCCTGGAGATCAACGGCGCCCGGACCGGCACCGGGCCGGGCGTGGCGGCGATCCGCGAGCTCGAGCAGCTGAGCACGGTCGGGCGCACGCTCGGCCAGCTGCGCGTCGTCGTCGGCCAGTTCGGCGGGCTCGGGCCGCTCGCCCGGCACATCGCCCAGGACCTGCGCCAGCACGGCGCCAAGGTGATCACGGCCGACGAGCTCGACCCGTCCGTGCACGCCGCCACCGCCAACCGCTATGCCGCCACCGTCTACGCCGGCTTCGAGCCGCTCGTCGACGACGGCGCCACGATCGCCTACTACGCCACCGCCGGGTTCGAGTCGGCCGGCGGCCGGGCCCTGGCCGACCAGATCGTGCAGGCCGTCGACCGCGCTCGACGTGCTTCCCGCCGCACGCGCCAGCGGGCATGCGACTGCCGGTCCTGCGCGAGACGCGGATGACCGCCGTGGTGTGCTCGCTCGGGCCCGGTGCAGCGAGTCGTCGACGCCGCCCCGAGCCTCAGCGACGCCGTCGTCGAAGCGCTCACCGCGTGGGTCGCCGCCCCCGTCCCCTGAGCGCCCCTGAGCCTGGCGGAAACGTGGAGTTATCCACAGGGTTCTCCACTCGCTGTGTGTAACGGTGAAGTTGGCATCGACCGCTGGTCGAGAGTTCGATGCTTGGCGCTTCGGCGTCAGCTCGCTGACGATGAGGCGGTAGATCCGCTCGAGGTCCTCGAGGTCGGCGAAGTCGATCGTCACCTTGCCCCGCTTGGCACCCATCTGGACGCCCGACCTGGGTGTCGAGGGCGTCGGCGAGCAGCTGCTCGAGCTCCAGCAGGCCCGGCGGACGCAGCCGCGTGGCCGGACGTGAGGCCGGCGCCGTCGACCAGCGGGCGCAGCCGGCGGCGGCGAGCGGCGGCGCCGGCACGTCGCCGTCGCGGACGGCCTCCTCGACCGTGCGCACCGACCATCCCTCGTCGGCGGCCTGGCGGGCCAGCCGCTCCTGCAGCGCCCGGTCGGGCGTGCCGAGCAGCGCCCTGGCGTGACCCGCCGACAGCTTGCCGTCGGCGAGCAGGTGCTGGACGCCGGGCGGCAGACCGAGCAGGCGCAGCGTGTTGGTCACCGCCGAGCGGCTCTTGCCGACGCGCTGGGCGACCTCGTCGTGGGTCAGCTCGAAGTCCTCGATCAGCTGTGAGAAGGCGGCCGCCTCCTCGAGCGGCGTGAGGTCTGCGCGGTGGAGGTTCTCGACGAGCGCCTGCTCGACGGCGCTGACGTCGTCGGACGTGCGCACGCACGGCCGGCACCGTCGTCAGGCCGGCCCGGCGCGGCCGCCCGCCACCGCCGCTCGCCGGCGATCAGCTGGTAGCGGTCGTCGACCCGGCGCACGAGGATCGGCTGCAGCACGCCGAGCTCGCCGATCGAGGCGGCCAGCTCGGCGAGCGTGTCCTCGTCGAAGTGGACCCGCGGCTGGTACGGGTTGGGCACGACCTCGTCGATCGGCACCTCGACGTAGGACGGCTGATCCGGCTGGTCCACCGCCTCCGCCGGCGGGATCAGCGAGCTGAGCCCCTTACCCAGCCCGCTGCGCCGAGTCATCGTGCACCTCCTTGGCGACGTCGCGGTAGGCGAAGGCGCCACGCGAGCGGGGATCGAACGTGATGATCGGCTGACCGAACGACGGTGCCTCGGACAGGCGCACCGAGCGCGGCACGATCGTGCGCAGCACCTTGTCGCCGAAGTGCTCGCGGACCTCGCTGACGACCTGATCGGCGAGCTTCGTGCGGGCGTCGTACATGACGCACACGATCGTGCTCACCTCGAGCGTCGGGTTGAGGTTGCGCCGCACGAGGTCGACGTTGCGCAGCAGCTGGCCGAGACCCTCCAGGGCGTAGTACTCGCACTGGATCGGCACGAGCACCTCCTGGGCGGCGGCGAGCCCGTTGACCGTGAGCAGCCCGAGCGACGGCGGGCAGTCGATGAGGACGTAGTCGTAGTCGTCGATGACCGCCTCGATCGCCCGGCGCAGGCGGGTCTCGCGGCTGAACGCCGGGACCAGCTCGATCTCGGCGCCGGCCAGGTCGAGGCTGGCCGGGGCGACGAACAGGCCCTTGACGTCGGTCGGCTCGATGCAGTTCTCCAGCGGCACCTCGTGCATCAGCACGTGGTACATCGACGTCTCCAGGCCGCGGTTCTCGATGCCCAGCCCGGTCGAGGCGTTGCCCTGCGGATCGAGGTCGATGATCAGGGTCCGCTGGCCGAGCTCGGCGAGGCAGGCGCCGACGTTGATCGTCGTCGTCGTCTTGCCGACGCCGCCCTTCTGGTTGGCGACGGCGATCACGCGGGGCAGCGGCCGGCCGACCGGCTCGGGGACGACTGCGTCCCCGCACTCGTCAGGGACGTCGACGAGCTGCTCCTCGGCGACGTCGTCGAGCAGCTCGTCGGGAATGCTCACGCCGCCACAGCCTGGCTCGCCAGGGGTAGCTGGGTCAAGCACCCTCATGTTCCACGTGAAACACGGCGACCCGCGCGATCCGGCGACGACGACGACGGTGACGGTCAGGTGGGAGCATCGCCCAGCGGTCAGCGGCCGGCGTCGGGTGGCTCGCTGACGACGATCAGACCGCCGCGGCGCACGACCCGCACCGGCCGCTCGCAGCGTGCTCGCCGGCGGGCCGAACCCGCGGGCGACGGCGGCGTCGGCAACCAGGTCCAGCGTCGATCGACGTCGGCGTTCAGCGACCTCGACCCGCTCGTCGAGGTCGAGCCGGCGGACGAGGCGGCGCAGGTGGTCGGTGCGGTTCGCCCGCCGGTCGACGAGCACGACGCCGCAGGTCGGGCCGAGCGCGGGCGATCACCAGGCCCGGCACGCCACCGCCGCTGCCGAGGTCGACGACGGTGCCGGACGACGCCGGCGAGCGCGGCGACGAACGCCATGGCGTGGTCGATCGACCTCGGCGATCGGCCGGCGCCCGAGCATGCCCAGGCGCTGCGACGCGCTCCAGCGCCGTCGACGCAGCGCTCGGTGTCGTCACGTCATGCCGATGGAGCGTCAGCCGGGGCGACCACGACGCGCCGGTTGGGATCCTCGCCCTCGGAGCGGCTGGTGACGCCGTCGATGGCGGCGAGGGCGTCGTGGAGCACCTTGCGGTCGGCCGACGGCATCGGATCGAGCGAGCGGGCCACGCCCGACGACTTGCACCTGCTCGGCGACGGTGGCGGCGAAGCGCTCGAGCGCCTCGCGGCGCTTCTCGCGGTAGCCGGCGACGTCGACCCGCAGCCGGGTGTCGTGGTCGCCGAGCCGACGCTGGGCGGCGACCCGGGCGAGGTCCTGGACGGCGAGCAGCGTGCGACCGCCGGGCCCGATCAGCAGGCCGAGCGACGCGCCGTCGACGCGCACCTCGATCTCGTTGCCCTCGACGGTGGCGTCGACCGACGCCTCGAACCCGAACGCCGTCGGTCAGCCCGCCGACGAACTCGACGGCAGCCTGGCGGACGGCGTCGACGTCGGGCTGCTCGGGCGGACGGGGCTGCTGTCATCGGTGGTCATGGTCGCTCCTCCGGGGCGGGCGGGCGGTCGGGTGGTGACGGCGTCGGCAGCCTCGGCTGGCGCGGCGGCGCGGCGGTCGAGCCCGCGGTCGGCGGCCTCGGCGGCGCGGTCGTCGGCCGTCGCTCGCGGCGGCCGCCGCGCCGGCGATCCTGCTTCGGCCGGGCCGGCGTCGGGCGCACCCGGGCGCGCACCCGGGCCTCACCGCGCAGGCGTCCGAACAGGCCCGGCTTGGGCGCCGTCGAGGACCTCGAACTCGGCTTCGTCGGCGATCACCCCGAGCTGGTCGAGGGCCAGCTCCTTGGCCTCCTCGACCGTTCGTGCCGTCGTCTCGACCCACTCCATCATGTCACTCCGTCTTCTGCGTCGTCGGCGGCTCAGCGCCGGCGCTTCCCACTGCTCTTGGTCCGGCTGCCGCCGGGTCGACCCGGCGCGCCGGCTGCGGGTGCGGCCGGCGTCTTGCCGGTCGGCGTCGGGCGGCCCTTCGGCGGCGTCGTCCGCTTCGACGTCGTGCGCGGCGCCGGTGCCGGCCGCCTGCCGCCTTGGCGGCGGCCGGCGTCGCGCTTGGCCTGGCCGAACAGCCCGCCACCCCCGCCGTCCTGCTTGGCCAGCTCGCGGGCCTCGTCGCCGGCCCGCTGGGCCTGGCGGCCGAGCGACTCGTCGTGACCGTAGAAGCGCTTGGTGATGTACGCCTGCTGGCCGATGCGCAGCACCGCCTGGGCCATGTAGTAGATGATCAGGCCGGCGAGGAAGAACACCTGGAAGATGGCGAAGACCACCGGCAGGTACTGCATCATCTTCTGCTGCGCCGGCGACATCGTCGGGCTGACCGCGGCGCGGGCCGCGACCATCCGCTGCTGCAGGAAGTACAGCCCGGCGAGGGCGACGACGAGCAGGGCGTAGACGAGGCCCGTCGCGAAGCCCTCGCTCAGCGCCTCGGCCGGCGACTTGGCGAGGTCGAGGCCGAACGACACCATCTCCGTCTTGTCGAACCGGCCGGCGTCGACAGCGACTCGAACAGCTCGCTGGAGTGTGGAGATGTAGCGGGGGACGAAGCCGAGCTCCTGCGGCGGCGCCTGCTCGGCGGCGCGGAACACGGCGTTGGCGATCGGCTCGGCCGCTCCGGTCGGCTTGTAGGTCAGGCCGTGGAGGATCCGGAACATGATGATGAAGACCGGCATCTGCGCCAGCAGCGGGAGGCACGAGGACATCGGGTTGACCTTGTGCTCCTGGTAGAGCTTCATCATCTCTTCGTTGAGCTTCTGGCGGTCGTTGCGGTGCTGCTGCTGCAGCTTGCGCATCTCCGGCGCCAGGCGCTGCATCTCGAGCATGCCCTTGGTGCTCTTCAGCGTCAGCGGCGTGATGATCAGCATCACGACGACGGCGATCAGGGCGATGGCGATGGCGTAGTTGTGGGTGAGGCCGTAGAACCAGGCGAGCAGCCAGGCGGGGAGCTCGAACATCGCTCAGCGCTCCTTCTGCAGGTGGCGCGTCTCGGGGACGGGGTCGAAGCCGGACGGGCCGAGCGGCCGGCATCGCGGCGAGGCGGCGCAGCGTCAGCCACGTGCCCGCGGCCGGTGCCGTGGACGACGAGCGCCTCACGGGCGTAGGCCGAGCACGACGGGGTGAACCGGCACGGCGACGGGCGGCCCTCGAACGCCCGCTGGTACCAGTCGACGAGGCGAACGAGGCGCGGCTCGGCGCTCACGTCCGGTCGCGCACCGTCGCCGACGCAGCAGGACGGTCATCTCGCCGGCCAGCTCATCGAACGAGCGTTCGCCGGCGCCGGGGCGGGCGCCGACGAGGAGGTGGCCGTGGGGGAGCAGCGCGGACCCGGCGTGCGCCGCGACGAGGGCGCGCAGGCGGCGGCGGAGCCGGTTGCGGACGACGGCGCGGCCGATCGGTGCGGCCGATGGAGAAGGCGACCGCCGGCGGGGTGATCGTGGGGTCGGCGAGGTACCGACACCACAGGGTCTCGGTGCTGGCGCGGCGGCCATGGCGCTGCAGTCGCTCGAACGCTCGGCGCTCGTGGATCCGACCGATCAAGCCGACAGGCGCGAGCGGCCCTTGAGCCGCCGGGCCTTGATGATCGAGCGGCCGGCCCGCGTGCGCATCCGGGCGCGGAACCCGTGCTTGCGGGCTCTGCGGCGGGTGTTCGGTTGGTAGGTGCGCTTCACGTCAAGCTCCGGACTCGATCGAACGTCGGGCGGCCGACAGGCCGACCCGCCAAGGCTACGGGACGGCCACCGCGGACGGCAACGTGCCGTGCCGGCGAGCGTCGAACGCGTGTCGTTGCGATGACGGCTCGATGACCGTCCCCGGTTCGGACCGCTGCGCCGCCGTGGTACCGTCGGAACCCCGGCCGGAGTGCGCTTTCCACAGGGTGTGGACAATGGTGTGGATCGGGTTCAGGCGGGAAGGTAGGAGATGCAGGTGAGCGACGAGGAGCACGTGTGGACGGCCGTCGCACTGCTCCTCCGTGACCAGCTCACCGAAGCGGTCTGGTTCTCCACGTTCCAGGACGTCGTGCCGCTGTCGACCAACGGCGACCACCTCACGATCAGCGTGCCCAGCAACCACGTCCGCGACCGGATCATGACCCGCTACCTGCCGCTCGTGACCGACGCCCTCGACGAGATCGTCGCCCCCGGGTGCTCGCTCGACATCGTCGTCGCTGCCGGGCCGGGCTCGACCGACGAGGTCATCGACGAGTCGCCGCACCGGCCGTCGATCGACACCGGCCTCGGCGCCGGCCCCAACGGCACGGCGCTGCTCGACGAGGCCGGTCTGAACCCGCGCTACACGTTCGAGACGTTCGTCAAGGGCGCGTCCAACCAGTTCGCCCTCGCCGCCGCGCTGCGCGTCGCCGAGACGCCGGCGCGCTCGTACAACCCGCTGTTCATCTACGGCTCGGCCGGCCTCGGCAAGACGCACCTGCTGCACGCCATCGGCCACTACGTGCACCACAACTACCAGCACCACGAGGTGCGCTACGTCTCGACCGAGACGTTCCTCAACGAGTTCGTCGACGCCATCCGGACCAACACCGGCAACGCCTTCAAGCGGCGCTACCGCGACGTCGACGTCCTGCTCGTCGACGACATCCAGTTCCTGGAGAACCGCGAGGGCCTGCAGGAGGAGTTCTTCCACACGTTCAACTCGCTGCACGGCGCCAACAAGCAGATCGTCCTCTCCTCCGATCGCGTCCCCGACGCCATCCCCACGCTGGAGGAACGTCTGCGCGGACGGTTCAAGTGGGGCCTGATCACCGACATCCAGCCGCCCGATCTGGAGACGCGCCTGGCGATCCTGCGCAACAAGGCCGAGCGCGACAACGTCGAGGTGCCGTCCGAGACGCTCGAGCTGATCGCCACCAAGGTGTCGACGAACATCCGCGAGCTCGAAGGTGCGCTGATCCGCGTCACCGCGTTCGCCAGCCTCAACCACGTGCCGATCACCACCGAGCTGGCCCACCACCTGCTCGCCGACCTGTTGCGCGAGGAGGCCAGCCGGCCGCGCACCGACGAGGAGCTGCTCGCCGAGATCGCCGGCATCCTCGGCTTCGAGGTCGCCGCGCTGAAGGGCAAGAGCCGCCAGCGGCCGCTCGTCACCGCCCGCCAGATCGCCATGTACGTGTTCCGCGAGTCGACCGACCTCAGCTACCCCGGCATCGCCCGCATCTTCGGCGGCCGCGACCACACGACGGTGATCCACGCCGTGGAGAAGATCCAGCGCCTGATGAGCGAGCGCAAGCAGATCTACGACCAGGTGACCGACCTGCTCAGCCGGCTGCGGTCATGATGACGCGCGCGATCTCCCGTCATCTTGTGGACGCCGGTCGCTCACTCGGGGGACAACCTCCGTTCATCCACCGAAGCACAACGCTGTCATCTCGGCGCTGTGGACGGTGGGGGACAACCCGTCACGGTGACACCCACCCTCTACGCTGCGGCGACGACGGGTTCTCCACAATCCACACCCCCTACCACTACTACGACATCCATTCATCACCTCGAGGTGGGAAAGGCCGCACTGTGAAGTTCCGATGCGAGCGTGAGGTTCTCGGCGAAGCCCTGGCGACGGCAGGACGCGCGGCGACGAGCCGGACCGGCACGCTCCCCGTGCTGTCGGGGCTGCGCCTCGAGGTCCATGGCGACGAGCTCTCCGTCACCGGCACCGACCTCGAGCTGTCGATCCGCCTGACCATCCCCGTCGGTGGCGATCGTGACGGCGCGGTCGTCGTGCCCGCCCGCCTCGTCGCCGACATCGTGCGCTCGCTGCCGGCGGGTGCCGTCGAGGTGGCGCTGGTCGAGGACGAGGTGAACATCAGCGCCGGTCGTTCGCAGTTCGCCATCCGCCCGCTCGGTCTCGACGACTACCCGGTGCAGGGCGAGCCGGCCACCGAGGCCGTCACGCTCTCGTCGTCCGACGTCGCCGACGCCCTGCGCCAGGTCGTGCGCGCCGCCAGCACCGACGACGCCCGGGCGGTGCTGACGGGCGTGTTGCTCACGTCCGAGGCCGACGGCATGCGCATGGTCGCCACCGACTCCTACCGGCTGGCGGTCCGCGACCTGCCCGACAGCAAGATGCTGGGGGAGGGGCAGAAGGTGCTCGTGCCCAGCCGGGCGTTGAACGAGCTGCACCGCGTGCTCGGCGGCGCCGACGAGCTGCAGGTGCGCCTCGGCGCACGTGACGCGGTGTTCGAGTCGGGTGGCACGCGGCTGACCACGCGGCTGATCGAGGGGGAGTACCCGAACTACCGCAACCTGCTGCCGCCGCCTCACCCGAACGTGCTGACGGTCGGCCGCGAGGCGCTGCTCGAGGCGTTGCGACGCGTGAAGATCCTCGCCCAGGAGGCCAAGTTGGTGCGTCTGCAACTTGGTGGCGACACGCTCAAGCTGACGGCGGTCACCCAGGACATCGGCCACGCCGAGGAGGAGATCGACGCGGCGTACGAGGGCGCCGAGATGACGATCGCCTTCAACCCGGACTACCTGCAACAGGGCGTCGAGGCCGTCGACGCCGAGGAGGTCACCCTGTCGACGCTCGACGCGATGAAGCCGGCCGTCATCCGCGGGGTCGGTCGCGACGACTACCTGTACCTGCTGATGCCGGTGCGGGTGCCCTGATCCCGAGTCGGTGCAGGCGGCCGTGATCGTCGAGCGGCTCGATCTCGCCGACTACCGCAACTACGCAACGGCGACGTTCCATCTGACCGGCGGGACCACGGTCGTCGTGGGCGACAACGGCCAGGGCAAGACCAACCTGGCCGAGGCGCTGGCCTACCTGGCGACGCTGTCCAGCTTCCGCGGCGCGCCGCCGGAGGCGCTCGTGCGCACCGGGGCGACGTCGGCCATCCTGCGCGCCGAGGTGCGCGACGACGACGGGCGGGCGTCGCTGATCGAGGCCGAGCTGGTGCCGGCCGGCCGCAACCGCGTGCAGGTCAACCGCCAGCGCCTCGAGCGCGCCCGCGACCTGCTCGGTGTGGTGAGGGTGACGGTGTTCTCGCCCGACGACCTCACGCTCGTCAAGGGCGGCCCGGCCGACCGCCGCCGCTTCCTCGACGACACGCTGGTGGCGCTGGCGGTGAAGTACGACGCCGCGCGGCTCGAGCTCGATCGCATCGTGCGCCAGCGCAACACGCTGCTGCGACAGGTCGGCGGCCGACTCGATGCAGATGCAACGACCACGCTCGACGTCTGGGACGCGCGGTTCTGCGAGGCCGGCGAGCGACTCGGTCGTGCCCGCGACAGCCTGGTCGAGCGCATCCGCCCGTTCGTCGGCGAGGCCTACGCCCACCTGGCCGGGCGGCACACCGACGTCGGACTGACCTACGACCCACCGTGGCGGCACACCGGCCTGGCGGCGGCGCTGCTCGACGCCCGCGACACCGATCTGCGTCGCGGCGTGTCGACCGTCGGTCCGCACCGCGACGAGCTCGGCTTGGCGATCGACGGGCAGCCGGCGCGCACGCACGCCTCGCAGGGCGAGCAGCGCACGCTCGCCCTCGCCCTGCGCCTCGGCGCCCACCGGCTGGTGGCCGAGCGCACCGGCTCGATCCCGGTGCTCGTGCTCGACGACGTGCTGTCCGAGCTCGACCCCGGTCGAGCGCGTGCGCTGCTCCAGCACCTGCCCCCGGGCCAGGTGGTGATCACCACGGCATCG
Source organism: uncultured Acidimicrobiia bacterium (assembly GCA_963822875.1). Lineage (GTDB taxonomy): Bacteria > Actinomycetota > Acidimicrobiia > Acidimicrobiales > Ilumatobacteraceae > JALZMG01. The sequence continues at coordinate 91,030 of CAWGJK010000006.1, forward strand.
GCCGTGCCGCCGTCGGCGCACCCCGACCGCGTGCTGCGCATCGTCGACGGCACCGTGTCGGTCGACGAGGCGACGGTCGGCGTGGTCGCTGGCGAGGTGGCGTCGTGAGCGACGAGCCGGTGCCGGTGACCGACGCGCTCGACGGGCTGCTGCGGTCGCTGCGCGGTGGCGCCGGGCGGGCCGAGATCGGCGGCGTGTTCGGTCGGTGGGAGGAGGCGGTCGGCGCACCGATCGCCGCCCACGTGCGGCCGGTCCGGCTCGAGCACGGCTCGCTGCTCGTCGAGGTCGACGAGCCGGCGTGGGCGACCCAGGTCCGCCTGCTCAGCGACGACCTCCGCCGCCGACTGGTCGAGGTCACCGGCGTGCAGGTCGACCGCGTCGACGTGCGCGTCGGCCGCCCGCGCCGGACGTGAATACCCTGGCGACGTGCCCGAGCAGTGGTTCCTGAAGGTCGACGGCATCGCCGGCGAGGTGACGTCGACCACGCACCGGGGCACGATCGAGGTGCAGTCGTGGACGTGGGGTGTCCTCGGCGGTTCGGCGGGTGTGACCGGTGGCGGGGCAGGCAGCGGCAAGGCGACGTTCCAGGACCTCGCGGTCGTCACGTCGATCAGCAAGGCGTCGCCGCTGCTGCTCAAGGCGTGCGCCACGGGGACGCACATCACGACGGTCGTCCTGCACGGCGTCAAGCCCGGCGAGCGGCCGCTCGAGTTCCTGACGTACACGCTGTCGGACGCCGTGGTGACGTCCGTGCAACAGGGCGACGCCGACACCGGCGCGCCGGTCGAGCACGTGTCGTTCGGGTTCCGCAAGGTCAAGGTCGACTACCGGCCGCAGAAGGCCGACGGCAGCCTCGGCCCGGCCGTGACGTTCAGCTACGACGTGGCCACGAACACGTAGCGTCAAGCCTCGTCCGGGGACAGGTTCCGCCTTGCTGGGACACCCCCTTGGTAGACTGAACACATCGCTGAACCGCTGCATCCGGCCTGCTCACCCGTGGTGAGGGGCCGCCTCCGCCGGCGGGGACGCCCCGTTCACCATCGCTTCCTCTGACCTGATCGGACTTCGACCATGACGACCCATCGAGCCCGCCGTGCCGGCTGACGACACCACCGGTACGTCGCGCCCGACAGGCGACTACGGCGCCAAGGACATCCAGGTCCTCGAGGGCCTCGATCCGGTGCGCAAGCGGCCGGGCATGTACATCGGCTCCACCGGTCTGGCCGGCCTGCACCACCTCATCTGGGAGGTCGTCGACAACTCCGTCGACGAGGCGATGGCCGGCTTCTGCACGCGCATCGGCATCACGTTGCTGGCCGACGGCGGCTGCCGCGTCGACGACAACGGCCGCGGCATCCCGGTCGATCCGTACCCGTCGGGACCGCACAAGGGCAAGAGCGCGGCCGAGGTCGTGCTCACCGTGCTGCACGCCGGCGGCAAGTTCGGCGGGCAGGGCTACAAGGTGTCGGGCGGCCTGCACGGCGTCGGCGTCAGCGTCGTCAACGCGCTGTCCGAGCGACTGCTGCTCGAGGTCGACCGTGACGGCAAGCGCTACCGCCAGGAGTTCGCCAAGGGCGGCAAGCCGCAGGGCAAGATCGAGGTCGTCGGCGACACGCCGGCGCGCGGTCGCAAGACCGGCTCGACCGTGACGTTCTGGCCGGACCCGACCATCTTCGTCGCCGAGGGCACCGAGTTCGTCGCCCGCACCGTGCTCGAGCGGCTGCAGACGATGGCGTTCTTGAACCGCGGCCTGGAGATCGTCTTCACCGACGAGCGGCCGGAGAAGGAGCAGCAGGTCACCTACCAGTACAAGGGTGGCATCGTCGACTTCGTCAAGCACCTCAACGCCTCCAAGGAGGCGCTGTTCGCCAAGGTCTGCCACTACGAGGAGAGCGACGAGGAGAACCAGACGCTCGACATCGCCATCCAGTGGAACACGGGCTACTACGAGGGCATCCACGGCTACGCCAACGGCATCTCCACGACCGAGGGCGGCATGCACGTCGAGGGCTTCCGCACCGCCCTCACGACGGTCGTCAACAAGTACGCCAGGGCCAAGGGCCTGCTCAAGGAGAAGGACGACAACCTCCTCGGCGAGGACATCCGCGAGGGGTTGACGGCGATCGTCTCGGTGAAGCTGCGCGACCCGCAGTTCGAGGGCCAGACCAAGGCCAAGCTCGGCAACGTCCCGATGCGCTCGTTCGTCCAGAAGGCCACCAACGAGCGCCTCGCCGAGTGGCTCGAGGAGAACCCGGCCGAGGCCAACAAGGTCGTCAAGAAGGCGCTGGCCGCGGCGCAGGCTCGCGTCGCGGCGAAGAACGCACGCAACGCCATCCGTCGCAAGACGGCGCTGACCGGTGCCGGCATGCCGGAGAAGCTCAAGGACTGCTCCAGCCGCAGCGCCGAGGAGAGCGAGCTGTTCATCGTCGAGGGCGACTCGGCCGGCGGCACCGCCGTCGACGCCCGCGATCCGCGGACGCAGGCGATCCTGCCGATCCGCGGCAAGATCCTCAACGTCGAGCGGGCGCGCATCGACAAGATGCTGAAGAACAACGAGATCCAGGCGCTGATCACGGCCATCGGCGCCGGCGTCGGCGAGGAGTTCGACGTCACCAAGGTCCGCTACCACAAGGTCATCGCCCTCGCCGACGCCGACGTCGACGGCAGCCACATCCGCACGCTGCTGCTGACGTTCTTCTTCCGCCAGATGAAGCCGATGGTCGAGGCCGGGTACGTCTACATCGCCCAACCGCCGCTGTACTCCACCGAGATCGGCCGGGAGAAGGTGTACCTCAAGGACGACACGGCCAAGGCCGCGTTCCTCGAGGAACGACCGAACCACAAGAAGGAGTTCCAGCGCCTGAAGGGCCTCGGCGAGATGGACTGGGAAGAGCTCCGCGCCACGACGATGTCGATCTCCAGTCGCACGCTGCTGCAGGTCACCGTCGAGGAGGCCGCCCTCGCCGACGAGGTGATGAGCGTGCTGATGGGCGACGACGTCGAGAGCCGCCGCAACTTCATCACCACCAACGCCCGCGACGTACGCAATCTCGACTTCTGATGTTTCGCTTCGCAACCAGAGGTTGCTCAGCGAGCTCGATGGGCGGCCTGCGGCCGCATCCAACATGCTGACGATCGACCGGCAAAGCCGGATCGATCGTCGGTGGGGGCCGGCGGGCCTCGCCCACGCCCCGCCACGGAGACCACCACCATGCCTGACGATGTGACACCCGAGCTCCCGCTGGAGCCGATCCAGCCGATCGAGCTGCAGGACGAGTTGGAGAACTCGTTCCTCGACTACGCCATGTCGGTGATCATGGCGCGGGCGCTGCCCGACGTCCGTGACGGCCTCAAGCCGGTGCACCGCCGGATCATCTGGGACATGGAGCAGCAGGGCTTCCGGCCCGACCGCCCCTTCGTCAAGTGCGCCCGCGTCTCGGGCGACACGATGGCGCGCTATCACCCGCACGGCGACGGCGCCATCTACGACGCCCTCGTGCGCATGGCCCAGCCGTTCTCCTTGCGCCACCCGTTGATCGACTTCCACGGAAACTATGGGAGCCCAGACTTCGGTCCGGCTGCGTCGCGCTACACCGAGTGCCGGTTGCACCCGTTGTCGATGCAACTCCTCGCCGACATCGACGAAGACACCGTCGACATGGTGCCGAACTACGACGGCAGCACCGAGGAACCGCGCGTCCTGCCGGCGAGGTTCCCCAACCTGCTCGTCAACGGCAGCCAGGGCATCGCCGTCGGCATGGCGACGAACATCCCGCCGCACAACCTCGGCGAGGTCATCGACGCCACCATCCACCTGATCGACAACCCTGAAGCCACCTCCGACGACCTGATGCAGTTCGTCAAGGGCCCGGACTTCCCGACCGGCGCCAGCATCCTCGGCCGGGCCGGGATCATGGACGCCTACCGCACCGGCCGCGGCAGCGTGAAGATGCGGGCGACGGCGACCATCGACGAGGGCAAGAAGGGCCAGATCGAGATCGTCGTCACCGAGCTGCCCTACCAGACGAGCTGCTCGGCGATCGCCGCGCGCATCCAGGAGCTCGTCGACAGCCGGCGACCTCGACGGCATCGCCGACGTCAACGACGCCTCGTCGGGCGGCAAGACGGAGCTCGTCATCACGCTCAAGCGCGACGCCAACGCCAACGTCGTGCTCAACAAGCTGTTCAAGCTGACCCAGTTGCAGACCAACTTCGCCATCAACATGGTGGCGCTGGTCAACGGCGTGCCACGCACGCTCAACCTCACGCAGGCGCTCGCCGGCTACGTGGCCCACCAGGTCGAGGTGATCACCCGGCGCTCGCAGTTCCGGCTGGGCAAGGCGCGCGACCGCGAGCACATCCTCGAAGGCCGGATCAAGGCGCTCGACGTCATCGACGAGGTCATCGCCCTGATCCGGGCGAGCGACGACGCCGGCGGCCGCCAAGGCGGGGCTGATGGCCGAGCCGTTCGAGTTCAGCGAGCGCCAGGCCGTCGACATCCTCGACATGCAGCTGCGCCAGCTCACCCGCCTGTCGCGCATCGACCTGGAGACCGAGCTGGCCGACGTCCGCGAGCGGATCGGGCAGCTGGAGGCGATCCTGGCCGATCCGGCAGCTCCTGCGCAGCGTGATCAAGGACGAGCTGCTCGCTGTCAAGGAGGGGTTCGCCACCCCGCGCGGTCTGCCAGATCGCGCTCGACTCCGGGGACATGTCGATCGAGGACCTCGTCGACGACAAGGAGCTCGTCGTCGTGATGACCGAGGCGCAGTACGTCAAGGCGGTCCCGGCGGGCTCGTTCAAGACGCAGGCGCGCGGTGGGCGCGGCGTCGCCGGCGCCCGGTTGAAGGCCGACGACATCATCCGTCACGTCATCTTCACCACGGCCCACGCCCACCTGCTGTTCTTCTCCAACTTCGGCAAGGTGTACCGGCTGCGCGCCATGGAGATCCCCGAGCGCGAGCGCACGGCGAAGGGCATGCCGATCGTCAACCTGTTGCCGTTGCAACCAGGCGAGAAGATCCAGGCGATCATCGACACGCGCGACTTCGCCGGCGAGCGCTTCCTGTTCTTCGCCACCCGCCAGGGCACGGTGAAGAAGACGGCGTTCGACGCCTACGACTCGAGCCGGCGCGACGGGCTGATCGCCCTCAACCTGCGACCCGGCGACGAGCTCGTCAGGGTGATCGAGACCGGCGGTGGCGACGACATCTTCATGGTCAGCCGCAAGGGCATGACGATCCGCTTCAACGAGGACGACGTCCGCCCGATGGGCCGCACGGCGGCCGGTGTCCGCGGGATGCGCCTGCGCACCGACGACGAGGTCGTCTCCGTCGACGTCGCTCGCGACGACACCGCCATCCTGATGGTCACCGAGGCCGGCTACGGCAAGCGCACCCAGCTCGAGCACTACAACACCCAGGGCCGCGGCGGCCAGGGTGTCATCGGCATCAAGCTCACCGGGCGCAAGGGCCAGGTCGTCGCCGCCTTCATGGTCGGCATCGACGACGAGATCGTCGCCGTCGCCTCCAACGGGACGACCATCCGCATGGAGGTGCGCGAGATCTCCTCGCAGGGTCGGGGGGCGACCGGCGTGCGCGTGATGAACCTCGACGACGGCCAGACGGTCGCGTCCGTCGCTCCGATCCTCGCCAGCGACGCCGACTGAGCCCGCCGTGCGTGCTCACGGGGACCGGGGACAGGCTGTCCCGCTCGTCGCCGGCTTGGTGGCCGTGGCCGCCGTCCTCGTGCTCGGGATGGGCGTGTTCGCCGGTGACGTCGTCGACGGCGGCCGGGCCCGATCGGCCGCTGACGCCGCGGCGCTCGCCGGCGTCCACGGCGGCCGCGCCGCCGCGTCCCGGCTCGCTGCGCGTCAACGGCGCCACGCTCGTCGGGTGGCAGCAGCAGGGGAGCACGGTCGTCGTCAGGGTGCGCGTCGGCGACGCGGTCGCCGTCGCCCGGGCCACGGCGGATCCCGGCGATGGATGAGCGCGCCCGCCTTCTCGGCAAGGTCGCTGCCTACACTTGAGAGTCGTGAGCCCGAGCAAGCGTGCCGGCGACACGGTCGAAGCCGACGTCGACACCCGAGCCGGCCCCACCGGCCGGCAACGGGCACGCGAGCGGCAACGGCTCCAAGCTCAACGGCACCGGAACGAAGCGCCGGTCGGTGATCGCCAACGGCGTGAGCAGCTCGCCCGAGCGTGGGACGGCGTCGCAGCGCGGCGCGTCGTCGAGCTCGATCACCCGGCGGTCGGCCGTCGGGTCGCCACGACGACGGTGCTCGCCCCCGCCCGAGGCACCGGCAGCCGAGCACGGCCGACGACCGCCCGCACGATCGAGGTCGAGGAACCGAGGCGCCCGAGACGCCGGAGACGCTCCCGGCCGTCACGCCCGGCAGCGCAGCCGGCGCAGCGGGAGTCGACCGACTGGGCGACATCCGTCCGCGTGGAGGACCCGCCCGAGGCGCCGCCGTACGTGACGACGACGATGTCGTCGCACCAGATCGCTCCGGTGCCCAGGGTCGTCGGCCGGCGACCGCGGGTGCGCAAGGTGACACGCGTCGTGCGCCACGTCGACCCGTGGAGCGTGTTCAAGGTCGCCCTCGTGTTCAACCTCGTGCTCTACGGCGTGCTGCTGACGGCCGGCGTGCTGCTCTGGAACGTCGCCTACGCCACGGGCACCGTCGACAACCTCGAGCGCTTCTTCGAGTCGTTCGGCTGGAGCGAGTTCGAGTTCGACGGTGGGGCGATCTACCACAGCGCCTGGGTCGCCGGGCTGTTCGGCGTCATCGGCCTCACCGGTGTGGCCGTGCTCGCCGCCACGCTGTTCAACCTGATCACCGACCTCGTCGGCGGCGTGCGGATGACCGTGCTGGAGGAAGAGGTCGTCGAGCGCACGATGTCGCCGATGCGCCGCTTCGTCGTCCGCCGGCCGACCGCTGATGCCTTCGACCCGGGCAGCGAGATCCGCCGGGAGTCCGACCGCCTGCCCGTGCCGAGCGACGACACGACGGCGACCAGCTGACCCAGCATCGCGGTTGGTCGCCGCGGCCGCCGCAGGTAGCGTGCGATGCCGTCTCGGGGCTATAGCTCAGTCGGTTAGAGCGCATCCCTGATAAGGATGAGGTCACAAGTTCGATTCTTGTTAGCCCCACCGAGCGTCACCGGACGAGCTCCAGGCGGTCGACGACGTACTCGGCGATCGCCAGGCTCGAGGTGGCCGCCGGCGATGGTGCGTTGCGGATGCTCACGACGCCGTCGCGATCGTTGATGCGGAAGTCGTCGAGGAGCGACCCGTCCCGGTCGACCGCCTGCGCGCGGACACCAGCGCCGGCGCGCACGACGTCGGACGGTCCGATCTCGGGCACGTACCGGCTGGCCATCCTCATGTATGCCTTCAGCGACAGCGAGCCGCGGACCTCGACGACGCCGGTGCGCCAGTGCCGACGAGCCATGCGCCAGAAGCCGGGCCAGGTCACCATGTCGCGCACGTCGGACAGCCCGATGTCTCGTCGCCGGTACCCCTCGCGGCGGAGGGCGAGCACGGCATTGGGACCGACCTCGACCTCACCCGAGACGCGCCGGGTGAAGTGCACACCGAGGAACGGGTAGCGCGGATCGGGGACCGGGTAGATCAGGCCGCGGACGAAGTCGCGCTTGGCGGCGCGCACGACCATGTACTCGCCGCGGAACGGCACGATGCGCGGGCCGGCCTCGCCGTCGATGGGGCTGGACACCCGGTCGGCGTGGAGCCCGGCGCAGATGACGAGCTGGCGGAGGCGGTGAACGCCGCCGGGCGTGGCGACCTCGATGCCGTCGACGCGACCGAGTGATCGCGATGACCTCGCTCGACAGCATGATGCGACCACCGGCCGCCGCGATGTCCTTGCCGTAGGCATCGGCGATGGCGCCGAAGTCGGTGATCGCGGTGGCCGGCGAGTGCAGTGCGGCGAGACCGGCGGCGTGCGGTTCGATGTCGGTGATGCCCGACCCCTCGACCCGGGAGAGACCCGGCACGCCATTGGCCGTGGCGGTGACCTCCAGCGCGTCGAGCCTGCCCATCTCCGACTGGGCGACGGCGACGACCACCTTGCCGCACTCCTCGTACGGCAACTGGCGCTCCCGGCAGTACTCCCGCAGCTGCTCACGGCCGCTGGTGCACAGGACGGCCTTCAGGCTGCCGGGCTTGTAGTAGATGCCGGCGTGCACGACACCGGAGTTGTGGCCGGTCTGGTGGGCGCCGAGACGGTCCTCCTTCTCGAAGACGTCGACGGCGAGCCCGGGATAGCGGCGGGTGAGCTCGCGGCCGATCGCCAGACCGAGGATGCCACCGCCGACGATGCCGACGGGGAGGTCGCTCAATGACCACCTGCCACGGCCGCCTCGTCGGCAGTGGCCGCCTGCTCTGCTTGCTCCTCGAGGGCATCGGAGATCCCCGCTCGTGGCCGCAGCGGCCGTTCCGGCAGCAGGACGCAGGCGACGAACGCGACGACCATCACGGCGGCGCACACGAGGTAGATCCGTCCGACGCCGAGCGCCAGGCTGTCGACGACGGCGGCGCGACTTCGCTCCGGCAGCGCCTCGATCTCGGCCGGCTCGCGGATCAGCCCGGCTGCATCGTCGGCAGTGATTCCGAGGCGATCGGGGATCTCCGCTCGAACGGTCGCATTGAGGATCGTGCCGAAGGCGGCGAGCCCGAGTGACCCGCCCACCGTGCGGAAGAACATGATCGTGGCCGTGGCCACGCCGAGGTCGTGGAACTCGACGGCGTTCTGGGTGGCGATCGACGTCGTCGTGAACACCGACGCCATCCCGAAGCCCATGGCGACCATCGGGCCGACCAGCCAGGGATACGGCGTCGTGCCCGTGATGTGGCCGATGGCGAACAACCCGCCGGCGGCGACCGCCGTCCCCACGACCGGGAACATCTTGTAGCGGCCCGTCCAGAGGATCATCCGGCCGATGCCGAACGTCCCGAGGGTGACGCCGAACATCTGCGGCAGCATGCGCAGGCCGGACTCGGTGGGCGACACGAACAGCGAGTCCTGGAAGTAGAGCGGAAGGAACTGGCCGGCGCCGAAGGCGACGATGCCGGCGCACATGCCGGCCACGACGCACGCCAGCACGACCGGATTGGCGAACAGGTGCAGCGGGATCATCGGGTCTGCGGCGTGCCGCTCGACGGCGATGAACACGGCCAGGCCGACGGCGCTGACGGCGAAGAGGGCGACGACGTGCGGTTGCGTCCAGCCGTCACCTCCGCCTCCCTCCTCCAGCCCGATCATCAACGTCCCGACGGTCAGCGTCAGCAGCAGCGCGCCGGCGACGTCGAGACGGGCCTTGCGACGCGGGAACGGCAGACGCAGCGCGTAGTAGCTGACCACGGTGGCGATGCCGGCCAGCGGGATGTTGATGAAGAAGATCCACGGCCAGGTCCAGTGGTCGATGATGAAGCCACCGATGAGCGGTCCGAGCAGGGCGGCGCCGACGAAGGCGAGCGTGAAGTAGCCGATGTAGCGGCCGCGCTCCCGCGGGGGGAGGATGTCGCCGAGGATGGCGAACGCCAGTGCCTGGATGGCACCGCCGCCGAGGCCCTGGACCACTCGGGAGGCGATGAGCTGGTCCATGCTCTGGGCGATGCCGCACAGGAACGAGCCGACGATGAACAGTCCCATCGTCGTCAGGAACACGAGCCGGCGCCCGTAGAGATCGGAGAGCTTGCCGAGCAACGGCGTGGCGATGGCGGCGGCGGCGATGTAGGCCGTGCCCACCCAGGCGTAGCTCTCGAAGGCGTCGAGCTCGCCGGCGATCGTCGGCAGCGCCGTGGCGATGATGGTGATCTCCATCGACGCCAGCAGCACCGCCAGCATCAGCGCGCCGAGCACCGCCCACAGGCGAGCGTTGGTCAGACCAGGGACGGAGGAGCTCGTCGCCACCGCCGCCCAACGTAGGCACGAGGGACGGCTCGCCGCGAGCTGGGGTCGCCACGCCGGCGCTGATCAACAACTGGGCGCGTTCTGTACCTGGGCGCGGATCGTCTCGAAATCCGACACGATTCGCGCCCAGATCGACCCGGTCACCACAGCCGGTCGAGGTCCTGTCGGGTCCAGAAGCCTGGTTGGGGATCGGATCGGAGACCGCCACGGGCGTAGCACCCGAGGCGCTCTACACCGGCCTCGGACAACAGATCGATGGCGTCGAAGAAGGCGCCGGGACCGGCCGCGCGCAGTGCCGTGTCACCCTGGCTCGGTCGCGGCGGCAGGTGCGTGGTGAGGAGCACCAGCGGCACATCACCGCGTGCGTCCTTCAGCGCGCAGGCCCGACCGAGCGTCCTCCACACGGTGTCGCTCCGCAACAACCCGCCGCGGTGGCTCGTGTGGGCGCCGGCGACATCGAAGAACCACGTGCCGCCGTCGGCGTCGACCGCCACGAAGTCGACGGTGACGGCGGTCTTGCGGATTCGCTTGCTGCGCTCGCGGATCTCGAAACCGGCGAGCACGAGCAGCTTCTCGGCCAGCCGCTGTGCGGCGTCGCCGTGGACGCCCGTCTGCACCGGTGACGGGGCATCGACGACCGCGCCGACTCGCTGCCGGGCGATCTCGACGTAGCGCTCGTCCATGTCGTAGCCGATGTAGCGCCGGTCCAGCGCGGCCGCGGCGACGAGCGCCGAACCACTCCCCATGAACGGGTCGAGCACGAGGTCGTGACGGAACGTGTACAGCCGGATCAGCTGCTCGGGCAGCTCGACCGGGAACGGCGCCGGGTGGCCGACGCGCCGGGCGCTCTCCGGTGGGATCGACCAGACGTCGAGCGTCAAGGCCATGAAGTCGTCCGCCGGCAGGGTGCTCTCGTGCGGGAGGTCGTCGGCGGCCCGCTGCTTGACGGAGCGTGCCCGGTCGAAGCGGCCCTTGCTGGCGACGATCACCCGCTCGGTGAGGTCGCGCAGCACCGGGTTGGTGGCGCTGCGGAACGATCCCCATGCGCACGATCCGCTGGCCCCCTCGCCCTTCTGCCAGATCAGTTCGCCGCGCAGGAGCAGACCGAGGTCGTGCTCGAGGATGCGGATGACGTCGGCGGACAGGCTGCGGTACGGCTTGCGACCGAGGTTGGCCACGTTGACGGCGATGCGCCCGCCCGGCTCGAGCTTGCGCACGCACTCGGCGAAGACGTCCGCCAGCATCTCCAGGTACTCGAGGTACGAGGACGGCACGCCGTCGCGCTCGAGCTCCTCCTCGTACTGCTTGCCGGCGAAGTAGGGCGGCGAGGTGACCACGAGCGCGACCGACCCGTCGCCGACGGCGTCCATCTGCCGGGCGTCGCCGTGCACGAACGGCTCGCTGATCGGCTCGGGCGGCAGGACCTTGTCGTCGTCGCTGAGATCAGGAGTGCGGAAGCGGTCGTAGAACGCGCTGGCGTCGTGGCTCTCGCGACGCCCGACACCGAAGTTCGATGTCTCGGTCGGTCGTCGTCCCTTCATCCCTGGCCAGGGGTGAACTGGACGTCCTTGGTCTCGACCGTTCCTGCTGTCCGTCCGGGCGCCGACTGGTGCTTCCAGTACAGGTTCGTGTGGGCGATGACCTTGTCGGGCGGCGGCGCCCCATAGGGCGTGAGGTCCTCCGTGGTGTGGGCATCGCTGACGAGGATGGCGTCATAGCCCCTGGCGAAGGCGCCGTGGAGCGTCGAGCGGACGCAGGCGTCGGTCTGCGCGCCGGCGACGACGAGTCGCCCGACACCGAGGTCCGACAGCACGGTCTCCAGGCTGGTGTCCTCGAACGAGTCGCCGTAGCTCTTCTCGACGAGCGGCTCGCTGTCACTCGGAGTGAGCTCGGGGACGATCCGCCACTCATCGCTTTCCCGCGTCAGCTCCTCGTCGTGGTGCTGCACCCAGACGACGGGGACCCCTTCCTGGCGCGCCTTGTCGACGACGCTGCCGACGTTGGCGACGACGGTGTCCCGCTCGTGTGCTCCCGCGACGACGCCGTTCTGCACGTCGATGACGAGGAGCGCCGTGTTCGGCCGGTTGTCGAGTGTGGTCATGGACCCCCACGGTATTCTGTCGCCGCGGACGGCCCCCCGTCTCGTCCGCGCGACTCGAGGAGTGCATTGAACATGGGTCGGCTGACCAGGTTGGTGTCGGTCGGTGCGCTCGGCGCGGCCGCCGTCGTTGGTGTGTGGTCGGCGCAGGCGAGCGCCCACGTCACGATCAACACGCTGGGTCCGGTGACCCAGGGCTCGTTCGCCAAGGTCGGCTTCAGCGTGCCCAACGAGCGCGACGACGCCGGCACGGTGAAGCTCAGCGTGCAGCTGCCCCAGGACCATCCGCTGGCGTTCGTGTCGGTGCAGCCGGTGGCCGGCTGGGAGATCGAGACGACGACGCGCACGCTGGACGAGCCGCTGGAAGGTGAGGGCAGCTCGATCACCGAGGTCGTCGACACGGTGACGTGGACGGCGACGGGTGACACGCAGATCGCGCCCGGGCGAGTTCGAGCTGTTCTGGATCTCGGCCGGGCAGATGCCCACCGACGTCACCGAGCTGACCTTCCCGGCCGTGCAGACCTACTCGAGCGGCGAGGAGGTGGCCTGGATCGAGGACACCGCCGACGCCAGAGCTGCCGGCACCGGTGCTACAGCTCGTCCCGGCGGCAGGGCGAGGACGAGGCGGCCGACACGGCTGCCGCAGACGAGCGACAGCGACGACGGGACGGACCCACTGTCGATCGTCGCGCTCGGTGGTCGGCGCGCTCGGCCTCGTTGCCGGCGTCGCCGCCCTCGTCATCGCCCGCCGCCCTCGCGGCACAGCTGTCAGCTGATCGCCGGACCGAAGCGGTCTCGTCGGTCCGATCCGGGGCCAGGTAGACTGACTTCTGATCGCGGTGTCTCCTCCGAGCATCGACGGAAGGAGACTCCCATGGTGAGGTCGCAGGCCAGTCAGCCACCCTTCGGCGCGTCGTGAGCCAGGCGAGGTTCCAGAAGCAGCAGCGCGAGAAGGCGCGTCGCGAGCGCGCCGCCGCCAAGTGGGCCAAGCGCGCCGAGCGCGGCAACGCGGAGGCACCCGAGCCGTCCGAACCGGCGCGCGACCAGGCGGACGTGCTCGCCGACCTGGCTGCGCTGCACGCCCGGTTCGACGCCGGTGAGCTCGAGTTCGAGGACTTCGAGCTGTCCAAGCAGCAGCTGACCGAGCAGCTCGACGTTCGCTGAGGAGGACTTCATGATCAAGAAACGAACGGCCAAGGGGCCGCCGAACCCGTACCTGACCACGGCATCGCCCGACGACCTCGAACCGGCGAACCGCATCGCCTTCGACATCGTCCACGAGCGCCGCGACCTGCTGCCGTCGGTCGAGCGGATCATGAACGCCGGACTCGACGACGACGCCACGCTGCAGGCGATCTCGTGGTTCCGCGACGCCCTCGAGACGACCGGCGATCCACACCGCGACCCGCGGGTGGCCATCGCCGACGCCGCGCCTCAGACGCGCACGTAGTCGTAGTCGACCGGCTTCTGGTGGATGCCGGTCGCCGGCGGGGCGACCCACCCGGCCATCTTCCCCGGCTCGTTGACGCCCTTCATCAGCGAGGCGACGTGAGCGCGGTCGTCGTCGGTCGGTAGCCACTCGGACACGGCCGCGGCCCACTCCTCGTCGCTGAGCAGCCGGCCGTCGGGGCTGACGTGGTGGGCAGCGAACTCGCCGACGGCCCGGCTGAACCCGATGTGGGGGAGCGTCAGCTCGAGATCGACGTCGGCGAGCGTGCGGTTCCAGCGGTCGACGCCCTTCTGGCAGTCGACGACGTAGTCGTCGCGCAGCGTCTCGTTGAGCGCCGCCAGCTGTGTCGCCTCGCGCGTGGCGATCTCGCCGTCGACGACCTTGGGCACGTCGCGCGTGGCGTCCTTCAGGCGGTGATCGTCGTCGCGCCGCTCCTCCTGGAAGCGTCCCTTGAGACCGGCGGCGAAGTAGTTGGCGGCGTTCGTCGAGGTCTCCGCACCGAACAGGTCGAGCGAGACGCTGTAGTGGAAGTTGAGGTAGCGCTGCAGCGTCGCGACGTCGATGCCGCCGAACTGGTTGACGTCGGCGCGTGTCGTGCTCCTTCATCAGCTCGACGGTGCGCTGGACGACGCGGGCGACGCCGGAGGCGCCGACGAACATGTGGTGGGCCTCCTCCTTCAGCATGAAGTCGCACGTCCGCGACAGCGGGTCGAAGCCGCTCTCGCGGAGCGAGGCGAGCTGGAACTTGCCGTCGCGGTCGGTGAAGTAGGTGAACAGGAAGAACGACAGCCAGTCGGGCGTCGGCTCGTTGAAGGCGCCGAGGATCCGCGGGTGGTCCTGGTCGCCGGAGTGGCGCTCGAGCATCTCGTCGGCCTCGTCGCGCCCGTCGCGACCGAAGTAGCGGTGCAGCAGGTACACCATCGCCCACAGGTGGCGGCCCTCCTCGACGTTGACCTGGAACAGGTTGCGCATGTCGTAGAGGCTCGGCGCGGTGAGGCACAGCGCGCCGCTGCTGCTCGACCGACGCCGGCTCGGTGTCGCCCTGGACGACGATCAGCCGGCGCAGGTCGGCGCGGTACTCGCCGGGGACCTCCTGCCACACGGCGTCGCCGAGGTGGTCGCCGAAGGCGACCGTGCGGTCGGGCTCGGGGTCGGCGAGGAAGATGCCCCAGCGGTAGTCGGGCATCTTGACGTGGCCGAAGTTGGCCCAGCCCTCCTGGCCGACGGAGACGGCGGTGCGCAGGTAGACGTCGTTGTCCTGGAAGGCGACCGGCCCGAGGTCCTTCCACCACTGGATGAACCGCGGCTGCCACGACTCCAGCGCCCGCTGCAGGCGGCGGTCGTCGGCGAGCTCGACGTTGTTGGGGATCTTGGCGTCGATATCGACGGGGTCATGGCGTTCCGCCGGCCACGCAGGCCGTTGCGGCCGCTCTCTCGCTGGCGCTCGCTCGCTGCGCACTGCGGTGACGGGTTGAACTCATCTCACACTCGATTCCGGTCGTAGGTCGGGCGGGAGCCGGTGCCGAAGCTGCGCAGCGCGCCCTCCGGACCGACGGCGTTGGGGCGCTGGAAGATCCAGTTCTGCCACGCCGTGAGGCGGGCGAAGATCTTCGTCTCCATCGTCTCGGGACCGGGGAAGCGGTAGTTCGCCTCCATCCCGGTCAGCGCGTCGGGGGAGAAGCTGTTGCGCTCCTCCAGCGTCACGCGGACCTCGTCGTCCCAGTCGATGTCGTCGGGCGTGAACGTCACGAGCCCGGCCTCGGCCGCCTCGGCGGCGAGGAGGTCCTTGCCGATGGTGCCGCGGGCGGCGGCGAGATCGTCGTCGCGACCCCAGAACCTGGTCGCCAGCCGGCTCAGCCCGTTGGACATCGGGAACCAGCCGTCGTTGGCGTCGGTGAGGCGGATGACGGCCGGCGGCCGGTCGTCGCCCTCGAGGGTGCCGTCGAGCATGAACGAGCGGTCGGCGGCCAGGGCCAGCTCGGCGAGCAGCCCGGCGAAGCAGCTCCCCGGCTCGATGAGGGCGACGAGCGTGCGCGCCGACACGTCGAGGCGCTTGAACGTGCGCGCCCAGTAGCGGCGCAGCTCGTTGACCAGCCAGTGCTCGGCGTGCTCGCCGAGCACGTCCTCGGCGGCGAGCACGGCCGCCGGCGTCGCCGGCCGTGTGCAGCACCCAGGTGCCGACGTCCGGCTCGTTGAAGCGCAACCGCAGGATGGCGTCGTCGAGCTGGCGGGCGGCGGCGAGCAGCCAGGCCGCGGCACCGGCGTCGCGCAGCCCGTCGGGCGTGGTGATCGGTTCGCCCGTCGGGGCGTGCACCGTGATGTGCGCGGCGCCGAGGTCGCGGTCGATGTCGACGGTGACGTGGTCGTAGCGCAGCGAGTCGGCAGCGACCTCGACCTCGAGCGGGACGAGCTCGACGCCGCGGGCGTCGTCGGGGCGCGGCGACTCGGCGGCCCGCGCCAGCGCTCGCTCGCCGACGACCTCGTCGAAGCGGCTGCGCGGGGCGATGGCGTCGACCAATCCCCAGTCGACCGCCTGCTGGCCCTTGATCCCCTCGGTGCGCGTGGCGAAGACGTCGGCGAGGTCGCGGCGCACGAAGCGCTTGTCGACGACCCTGGTCAGCCCGCCGGTGCCCGGGCAGCACGCCGAGCAGGGGGACCTCGGGGAGCGACACCGACGACGCCCGATCGTCGAGCAGGACGATCTCGTCGCACGCCAGCGCCAGCTCGTAGCCGCCGCCGGCCGCCGTGCCGTTGACGGCGGCGATGTAGGTCTGCCCGGAGCCGGCGGTGGCGTCCTCGATGCCGTTGCGCGTCTCGTTGGTGAACTTGCAGAAGTCGACCTTGTGGCCGTGCGTCGACGCCGGCGAGCATCTGGATGTTGGCGCCGGCGCAGAAGACCTTGTCGATGCCGCCGGTGACGACCACCGCCTTGACCTCGGGGTGCTCGAAGCGCAGGCGCTGCACGGCGTCGTACAGCTCGATGTCGACGCTCAGGTCGTAGCTGTTCAGCTTCAGCTCGTAGTCGTCGCGCAGGCCGGCGTCGGGCGTGACCCGCATCGTCAACGTGGCCACCGGGGCGTCGATCGACAGCTCCCAGTGGCGGTAGGCGCGCGGCTGAGTCGTCGAACGTGATCGCCGTCACCTGTCGCATTCTACAACTTTCGAGCGTTACGTCAAGGAGTTGTCGAAGATTCCGCGCTCCTCGTACCAGGCGTTGGCCGGCGGTGCCCAGTCGTCGTGGCGAGCGTCGAACAGCTGCCTTGGCGCGCGCCAGCGGCCAGCGATCGGGGAGCAGCCGTGCCGGGATCTCCGGGTCGATCAACGGGAACCGGCGCCAGGCGTGGACGAGCTCGACGAGCGCGGCGAACGTGGCGTCGGCCGACCTTGGTGCGCGCCGATCGAACGCGGTGACGAACGCCGTGTACTCGGCGGCCAGCGCGTCGAGGTCCCACGCCCGGGCGAGCAGCTCGTCCGGCTCGACGAGGCTCCCGGTCTCGGCGCGGAACACGACCGCACCGGGCACGAGGCCGAGGTCGCGGCAGGACGGCGTTGGCGTCGTCCTCGCGGTCGAGGTGCGGACAGACCGCGACGCCCGGCGCGAGGAACCCGAAGCCGGCGAAGCCGAGGCCGCTGCGCAGCTGGTGGCGCTTGGCCCGCTGGTCCTCGGGCACCGAGCACAGCACGACGAGCCAGCGGCCGTCCCAGTCGTCGTGGTCACCACCGAACTCGTAGATCCGCTTCGTGCCCGTCGCGAGCAGCCGGCGACCGTCGTCGGTCAGCTGCCAGCGGGCCTTGCGGCCCTCCTTCTCGGACGTGATCGTGCCGCGCTCGGCGAGGCGCAACAGCGCCTGGCGGGCGTTGCGCTCCTCCACACCGAGCGTCCCGAGGGCGGCGACGACGGTCGAGGTCCACACCGTCGCCGCCGTGCGGCAGGACGAGCTCGCCGAGGATCGTCAGGAGCAGAGAGGTCGCGCTCGGCGACGATCTGGCCATCCACGGTGACGCTAGGTGCTCGGGATCGGCTCGCAGCCAAGCTGCTCGCCTCTCCCCTCCCGGTACGTTGTCGGCGTGAAGCTGTTGCGTCAGGCGCTCGTCGCCCTCTCGGTCGCCGGCCTCATCGCCGGTGCGCTGCGCGTGCGCGGGCGCGGCGGGACGCCGCCGCAGCACGGCGGCTGGCAGCCGATCGACCTCACCGAGCGATGACGGTCCCGGCGATCGGCGTCGTCGGCGCCGGCGTCGTGGCCGAGCGCCTGCGCCGGATCACCCAGGACCGCTACCGCCTCGTCGGACCCGACGTCGACGCCCCCGTCGTCGTCCTCGCCGGCGGCGGCAGCCACGTGGGCGCGACGTCCGCGCTCGTGCGACGCGGCATCCACGTCGTGTCCACGTCCGGCTCGATCGACGACGTGCGCGCCCTGCTCGACCTCGACGACGATGCCCGCCTCGCCGGCGCCACGGCCGTCGTCGGCGCGGCCGTCTCGCCGGGCCTGAGCGGCCTGCTGGCGCGCCATCTCGCCGGGCGTCTCGCCGGTGTCGACGAGCTGCACGTCGCCGTGCACGGGACGGGCGGCCCGGCATGCGCCCGCGAGCACCACCGGTCGCTGCGCGGCTGGGCGATCGGGTGGCAGGACGACCGCTGGATCGAGCGTCCGGCCGGCAGCGGTCGCGAGCTGTGCTGGTTCCCCGAGCCGGTCGGCGCCCGGGACTGCTACCGCGCCGAGATGCCCGATCCGTGGCTGCTGCACCGCAGCTTCGAGGGCGTCGAGCGGATCAGCGCCCGCATGTCGGCGACCCGGCGTGACCGCTTCACCGCCCGCCTGCCGATGCTCAGCCCGCCGCACCGCGAGGGCGGCATCGGCGCGCTGCGCGTCGAGGCGCGCGGCCACGACGAGCACGGTGGGCGCGCCGCCCTCGTCTTCGGCATCGCCGAGCTGATCGCCACAGCCGCCGCGGCCGTCGCCGCCGCCTTCGTCGACCTCGTCGTCGCCGGCGAAGCACCCGCCGGCGTCGTCACGACCGTCGGACGCCTCGCTGCCGACCGACGACCTGCTCGCCGCCGTCGCCCGCGGCGGCGTCCGCCTGCAGAGCGTTCACCGGCATCCCCCACACCGGCTGACCGGAAGAGATCGTCACGCTGAGGCGAGGATGACTGCCGCTCGTCGGTCGAGTCGGCGTCCGAGCTCCAACCCGGCATCCAGGGCCTCGTCACCGAGCCGGTCGCGCAACGCGCCCGTGATCGTCTCGATGTCACGCTCGATGCCGGCGGGAGTGAAGGCGCTCGCGCCGCGTGCGGCGTGGGCCGCACCGAGCAGTTGGGCAGCGCGTCGCGGATCCTCGTCGAGCGACCCGGCCGCGACGCCGACGAGCGCAGTGGCCAGGGCGGCCGCGTCTTCGTCGCGCTGGGCGGCGTCCAGCGCAGCTGCCCGGTGCTTCGTCGCGCCGCCAGCATCGCCTCTGCCTGCCGCGACGAAACCGAGGCACGTCTCCGACACGGCGACACCGGCGTGCATCTCGGCCTGCGAATACCACTCCAGCGCCGAGCGATGGGCGAGCTCGGCCTCGTCGAGATTGCCGGCATGACGAGCGGCGACGCCGGTGTGGTTGCGCGCCGCTGCCATGACGGTGCCGTCGTAGTTGGTCCACACCGTCTCGCGATCGTCGAGGAAGGCGCGCCACTGCTCGGCGAGCACCGCCTCGCCGCACCGTTCGGCGACCGGGACGAGGAGGCGAGCCTGGGCCGTGACAGCCGGATGCAGGCCGAGCTCGGACATGAGGCGCAGGCTCCGCTCCACGTGCCGGTAGGCGGAACGTGGATTGCCCGCGAGGTCGTCGAGCATGCCGAGGATGTACTCGAGGCGGCCCGATGTGAATCGCTCGCCGAGCCGACGGACGATCGGAGCGGCAGCGTCAACCTGTGCTGCGGCCCGTCCGAGGTCACCTTCGGCGATCGCCAGGATGGCATCGGTCATGCGGATGAGCGCGGAGCCGTAGTCGTAGTGCGACGCGTCGAACGTCGCCGCCGCATCGGCGACGAGTGACGACGCCTCACCCTGGCGCACGGATTCACCCATCGACGCGCGGCGGGCCCACGTCGCCAGCAGGAGCAGCTGGGCCAAGGCGAGGTCGACCGGGTCGTCGCCGTGCCGGCGATAGATGGCGATCGCTTCGCGCTGATCCCGCTCGGCGTCGACCAGTTCGTCCTTCAGCTCCGTCGTCGCCGTGCCATCGCCGACGTGACGTGGCTCGGCCATCAAGGCTGCCTGGCCCATCACCCTCGCCCGCAGCAACGGGTGGCGCGATCCGGCCGCCTCGAGGACCGCCGCCGACCACTCCCTGATCTCCTGGCGTCGTCCACGGAACCACCACGGCCGGATCAGTGGGCCGAGGAGACGCAACGCCGCCTCGGGATCGTGCTCGACGGCGTGGCCGAGGGCCGCCCGGATGTTGTCGTGCTCGTCGTCCAGGCGGTCGAGCCACGCCAGTTGGTCGCGTCGGATGCTGCCTGCCGCAGCGAGCTCGGCAAGCTCGATGCACCAGGCGACCAGCTCACTGCGGACCTCGCCGAGACGACCGGTCGACTGCAGCCTGCTGCAGCCGTAGGCGCGCAGCGACTCGAGCATGCCGAAGCGCACCGCAGTCCCGGACGTGTCGGCCACCAGCAAGGAACGGTCGACCAGGCGAGTTGCGAGGTCCAGTCCGTCTGGTCCGCACAGCCACTCGACAGCGTCGGCCGTCGCACCTGCGGGACACACCGCGAGACGCTGGAACGTCTCTTGCTCGTCGGCAAAGAGCAGCTCGTAGCTCCAGTCGATGGCCGCCTCGAGCCCCAGATGGCGAGCGAGTCCGCCACTGGTCGTGCGACGCAGCAGCCGGAAACGATCGCTGAGACGTGAGACGATCTCAGCCACTGGCAACGACTTCGTTCGCGCCGCGGCCAACTCGATCGCCAGCGGCAGGCGGTCGAGGTGATCGAGCAACGCCGTCAGCTCGTCGTCGCCAGCGTCGAACATCGGCTGCGCGTCGCGAGCCCTGGCGACGAACAGGGCAACGGCATCGTCGTGGTCGAGCGGGCGCAGGGGGACCTGTCGCTCACCCTCGACGCCGACGGGAGCACGAGAGGTCGTCAGCACCCGCAGACCGGAGCAACCGCCGAGGAGGCTGACGATCACGGATGCGACGTCGTCGAGCACGTGCTCGCAGTTGTCGAGCACCAGCAGTGCACGGCGCTGGCCGAGACGGTCGCGTGCCCGTTGCATCGGAGGGATCGAGATGCCCGCCCGATCGGGCGCGCCGACGCCCGTGGCCACGGCGGCCGCGACGCTGCCGGATCTCGGCGCCAGCGGCGCCAACTCGACGAACCAGACCTCGTCCCGGTCGGCGACGCGTCGCGCCATCTCGACGGCGAGCCGGGTCTTGCCCACCCCGCCAGGGCCGACGACCGACACGAGTCGACACGCCGCGAGCTCGCGCGCGAGCGCCACGAGCTCGGCCTCCCGGCCGACGAACGACGTCAGTGGCGCCGGAACCTCAGCCCGTGCAGCGACGGCCGACGGCAAGGTGATCGGCGCGGCGAGCGCCGGGTCGTGGGCGAGCACCGATCGCTCGAGCTGCCGTAGCTCGGGTCCGGGGTCGAGCCCGAGCTCGTCGAGCAGGTAGCGGCGGGCGTCGCGGTAGGCCTGCAGGGCGTCGACCTGACGGCCGCACCGGTACAGGGCGATGACCAGCTGGGCGCGGAACCGCTCCCGCGCCGGATGGCGAGCGACCAGATCGCCGAGCGACGGCAGGACGTCCACGTGGCGAGCCATCGCCAACTCGCTGTCGATGAGCCGCTCGTGGGCGGTGAGGATCAGGTCTTCGAGGCGGACGATCGCCTCACGGGCGAACCACTGGTCGGCGAGCTCGGCGAGCGGAGGTCCGCGAACGAGGTCGACAGCAGCCCGGAAGCTCCTGGCCGCATCGTTGTGGTCACCGGCGGCCGACATGGCCAATCCGTCGTGGACGAGCTGCTCGAGCTGCAACGCGTCGACCGCCTGCGGATCGACGCGCAGCGCGTAGCCGTTGCCGTGCCGGACGATCGTCTCGCGACCGAGCAGTCGACGGAGGTGCGAGACGAGCGCCTGGAGAGCGTTCGCAGGGTTGGCCGGGGGGTCGTCGCCCCACAGTTCGTCCAGCAGGCGGTCATCGGTGACGCCGTGGGGCACGGCCAAGGCGAGCAGACCGAGCAACGACTGCAGCTTGACGCCGGCAATGGCCACCGTCTGGTCGCCCGTGCGCACCTCGGGGGGGCCGAGCAACGACACCTCGATGCCAACTGCCATCTCACCACTTTCCGCCGAGCACGCTACAGCGACCCGTGTCAGCGCAGTATCAGGGTCTCCCGCGATGGTCGATGGTGACGCCGACAGCGCGAGGAGGCAGGGTCGTGGCGACGAGTGACGCGCAGACTGAGCCGGACTTGTCAGCGGGCTGGCTGTCGCCGCCGCTGTCGAGCCGCCAGCCGTTGGCGCTGTCGTTGTACCGCGACGGCATCGCCACGCTGATCGCCGGCGCTCCGTTTGCATCGGCACTGCTGCGAAGAGCGCTCAACGTCGACCCAGGCTTCGTGCTCGCCCGGGTGGGCCTGGCAGTGGCCGTTGCTGTTGACGGTCATCCCTTTGTCACCCACCTCGACGCGCCGGCGCCGACGAGGGGCGAACGTCAACACGAGGAGATCGTCAAGGCCGCGTTCTGCGGCGATCTCGCACACGCTGCCGACCTGCGTCGAGTTCACCTGCTGGAGTTCCCCGGCGACGTGCTCATCGTGTGGTTGCCGGCGGTGCTGCGCAGCGAGTGAGGTCTGTCGTCCGGCGGATCGGACGGCGGCTGTGAGGTTCGACATGCGGTCACGATCAACCAGAGCAGCAGTGTCAACCAGAGCAGCCGCTGGCTGATCCCACTGACCGAAGAGCGGTGCAACACCGGGCTCACTGCGCCGAGACCGGCGGCGATGACGGCCAGCGCGGCATCGAGGCGACGGAGCGGTACGCGTAGGACCGACCATGTCAACGCACTGGCCATGAGGGCGATGGTGGCCAGCGCCGACGCCCGACTGTGGATCGCATCAGCCGTCGCACCGGAGTGAAGGCGATCGGTCGGGAAGATGCCCGACAGGACCATGCCGGTCCCGGCGACGGCGAGCAGCGCACATGCCGCACGCGACCCTCGACCCCCCGCGACCGCCAGCGCCCAGGCAAGGCTCAGGATGCCGACACCGGTGGTCAGGAAGGCGACGAACATGAGGGGTGAGCCACGTCCGAGGGCGTATTCGCTGAGCCGATCCTCGATCGGCGAGAGGTCCGGTCGTACCAGGTGCAGAGCCGTCACGCACGCCAGCCCGGCCGACACCAGGACGCCGCTCGCGACACACAGGATCATGAAGAATCGAACGCCTTGCGCCGGACGTGGATCGCCGTGAGGAGGAACCAGGCGAGCACAGATCCTGCGAGGACCCGTTGCACCGCGCCCGACCAGCTCGACCCGCCGGCGACCTGTGTGCCGATGGCCGCCAGCGCTGCTGCGATGGCCAGTCCCAACGATGGCCAGCGCACCGACCACCATCGTTCGTCCTCGCGACAGGCCAGCGAGAACAGCAGCATGGCGACGATGAGCATGACGAACGCGGCAACTGCCGAGTTGCTGTGGATGACCTCCTGCAGGGTCTGCGGGGCGAGCGGGCGGTCGACTTCGAACACGCCGGCGGCGAGCAGGGCGATCCCGGCCACTCCGAGCAGCACGGGAAAGGCGCGGGTCACCCCATGCTGGTCGATCGCCGTGCGCAGCCGGATCGCCAGTCCCAGGGCGGCCGCGCCGAACGCGTAGAAGACGACGCTCATCACGGGACCGTTGGAGCCGTTGGCGTAGTGGCTCATCACCTCGCGCAGGGGGTCCACATCCGATCGCACGCCATGCATGACCATGACCCCGACGAAGGCGACGACGACCCCGATGACGGCGACGAGCGATGCACCGGTCGGCCGGTGCGCGGGTCGCTCGGACTCCTGCTTGGCGGGTGCGTCCATGACCGCAGCCTCCACGTGTCCACTGATGCCTCCCTGAGGGCACCGGACATCAGCACGACGTCAGCGTCGCCGTGGACGATGCCACCATGGCTGAGGGAACCGCGGGTGCCGGCACGCGCGGGAATGTCACGGCGATCGTCGCTGGCCTGGCTGTCCTCGCGCTCGGAATGCTCGCGGTCCGCGACGGAGCGGTGTCCGGCGTCGAAGAGGCCTGGTTCCGCGCCGCCAACGACCTGCCCGAGTGGGTGTACTCGGCGGTGATGCCGTTGCAGCAGCTCGGCGCGCTGCTGCTCGGTCCGGTCGTGGCGCTCGTCGCCCTGCTGCTGCGCAGGTACCGCCTGGCCATCGCCGCGTGCCTCGTCACGCTGCTCAAGCTGCTCAGCGAGCGCGCCGTCAAGGCCGCCGTCAGCCGGGAGCGCCCGGCCACCTCGATCGGCTCGGACGTCGAGCTGAGGGGCGACGTGCACCTCACCGGTGAGAGCTTCGTCTCCGGACACGCCGCGCTCGTCGCCGGTCTGGCCGGGGTGATCACGCCGTACCTCCCCGGCCGGTGGAAGGTCGTGCCGTGGGTGCTCGTCGCAGCCGTCATGTTCGGACGGGTGTACGTCGGCGCGCACAACCCCCTGGACGTCATCTGTGGCGCCGCCCTCGGCATCGCCATCGCCGGAGCGGTCAACCTGGTGACGTCGATCCACTGGGGTGACAGGGCCGGCATCCGGCAACACGCCGGCTCCGCGGCGCTCACACTTGTTGCGCTGATGACGTTCTCGGCGTGTGCCGATGAGGGGTCCTCCTCAGTGACCACGTCCGCCCTCACCGATGACGTGATCACGGTCGGTTCGTTCAACTTCACCGAGAGCGTCGTCCTCGCCGAGGTCTACAGCCAAGCGTTGGAGGAGGCCGGGTTCCGGATCCACCGCAAGTTCGATCTCGGGCCCCGCGAGTTCGTCGGCCCCGCCCTCGATGACGGGCTCATCGAACTGCTGCCTGAGTACGCCGGCACCGCGGCCGAGTTCCACAGCCTCGGCGTGGCCGAGCCCACGGACGACGTCGAGGCGACGCAC
>CAWGJK010000007.1:0-63744 GCA_963822875.1 uncultured Acidimicrobiia bacterium
TACAGGGCGAGGTCGGCGGTGGCGACGGCCAGGGCGGCGACGGCGGCCGGCAGGTCGGGATCGTCCACGACGGCGACGGCGACGGCGCGTTGGAGCACCTCCACATCGGACGGGTGCACGCCGGCGAAGCGCAGGAGCTGCGCCGTCGAACCGCTGCGCAGCAGGGCGGTGCGCAGGGCGACGTCGAGGTGGTAGCGACGCTCGACGACGAGCGGCGCGTCGCTGGCGGGGAGGAGCGGACCGCGGTATCGCTGGACCGCCTCGTCGAGCTCGCCGCCGCGCAGCTGGTCGAGCACCTCGATGGCGTCGACGCGGACCGGCACGGTGAGCCGGTACGGGCGCGAGGCGATGGCACCACCGAGCGCGTCGCGGGTGTGGGAGATCTCCGCCCGCAGCGTCGCCCGGCTGACCGGCCGGTCGCCGTAGAGCAGGGCGTGCAGCTCGTCGAGCGACGCCGCACCGACGATGGCGAGGGCGACGATGAGCTCGAGCTGGCGCGGGGTGAGGCCGACGGGGAGGCCATCGAGCGTGGCGCGAGGTCGCCCGAGCACGCGCAGGTCGAGCCCACGTTGGCCGGCGACGACGTTCGATCTGGCCAGCTCGGCCTCGATCAGCCGGGCGAAGGCGGCGATCGTGCCGAGGCCGAGTGGGTTGGCCCGGTTCCAGGTCGTGCTCAGGTCGATCACCCCGGCCATCTCACCGTCGGGCGTGCGGACCGGCGCCGAGTAGCACACCCACTCACGGACCGGTGACACCCAGTGCTCCGTCGCGAAGACGGCGGCCGGGCGTCCGGTGACGAGGGCCATCCCGATGCCGTTCGTGCCGGCAGCGGTCTCGTCCCAGCGCCCGCCGGGCACGAGGCCGACGCCTTCGGCGTGGCGGCGCAGCTCCGACGGCGCCGACTCCCACAGCACACGGCCGGCCGGATCGGTCACGATCGCCAGGAGCCCGGCATCACGCCCGGCATCGGCCAGTTGATCGACGAGCTCGGGCGCGGCGCGCCGGATCGGCGAGGCATGCCACTGCTCGTCGATGCCGTCGTCGGCAACCGGCGCGCTGTCATGTTCGGTGTCGATGACCATGCGGCAGCGTTCCCACGAGGCGCGGATGGCGTCGGAGACCGATCCGCGCGCGACGCCATCGCGCTCGCGGTCGATCGCCGCCCGGCGACCGCTGAGGTCTGCATCCACTTCGCCTCCCGTGGAGGCACCAACCTTATTGCAACCTCCAAGGATGCAGGCTTCGGGTTACGACCCCCCGCCGTGTGGGGCCGCCGGACGGATGCCCGCGCCGTCCGGCGGCCTCGCAGGATCGGTCAGGCGGTCTCCAGTGCCCCGGCGAGCTCGTCGTAGGCATCGAGCGCGCGCAGCTGGGGGAACTCGGCGCGCACACGCTCCGGTGCCCGGAACAGGAATCCGACGTCGGCGGCGAGCAGCATCGACACGTCGTTGTACGAGTCGCCGCCGGCGAGGACCCGGTAGCCGAGCGACTGGAAGGCGAGCACGGCATGGCGCTTCTGGTCGGCCATGCGCAGGCGATAGCCGACGATGCGGTCGTCGACCACCTCGAGGTCGTGGCAGAGGATGGTCGGCCAGCCGAGCTGGGCCATGAGCGGGGTGGCGAACTGGCTGAACGTGTCGGAGAGCAGGATCACCGGCGTACGCGCGCGCAGGCGGTCGAGGAACGCCGGCGCACCAGGCAGCGGCGCCAGCCCGGCGATCGTCTCGGTGATCACGCTCATCGTCAGGCCATGACGATCGAGCAGCTCGAGGCGCCGGCCCATCAGCGCGTCGTAGTCCGGTTCGTCCCGGGTCGTGAGGCGCAGCTCGTCGACGCCCGTGCGCTCGGCGACGGCGATCCAGATCTCCGGGACCAGGACGCCCTCGACGTCGAGGGCGACGAGCGTCGGCCGTGCCGTCACGTGGGACCGGCGCGGCGGGCGTTGGCGGCGATCTCGTCGATGATGTCGTCCCACCGTGGCTTGGGCAGGTCGTGGGCCATGTCCGGGAACATCACGAGCTTGGAACCGGGGATCGCCCGCGCGGTCGCCACACCACCGCTCGGCGTGACGAGCGGATCGAGGATGCCGTGGATGACGAGGGCCGGCACACGCACACGACGCAGGTCCCACGTCCGATCGGGGCTGGCGGCGATCGCCATCGTCTGGCGGGCCGATCCCTCCGGGCAGAACGAGCGGTGGAACGCCTCCTCGCCCATCCGCCGCGCCTCGTCGGCGTCGAAGTGCGGCCCGGCGATCAGCCGGAACACCTCGACGCCGTTGTCGACGGCGTTGTCGGGCGTGCGCACCATCAGCCGGGGCAGCTTGCGCAGCAGCGACTTCAGCACCCGACCGTGCTTGTGGTCGCCGGTGTGGGACATGATCGAGGTGAGGCTGGCGACCTTGTCGGGATGACGGATGGCCAGCGCCTGGGTGATCATGCCGCCCATCGAGATGCCGACGACGTGCGCCCGGCTGATGCCGAGGGCGTCGAGCAGGCCGGCTGCATCGTCGGCCATGTCGTCGATCGTGTAGTCGGACTTCGCCCGGCTCGGGACGATCGTCGCGGTCACCACCTGGCGGCGCGTCGGCGGCGGCGTGGGCATCTTGGTGGACAGGCCGATGTCCCGGTTGTCGAAGCGGATCACCCGGAAACCCCTGGCGACCAACCGATCGACGAACTCGAGTGGCCAGGCGATGAGCTGCCCGCCGAGACCCATCACGAGCAGCAGCGGCTCGCCGTCATCGTCGCCGTGGACGTCGTACTCGATGCTCATGCCGTTGACGGAGGCCGCGGTCACGGCCGCGCACGCTATCGGCGCCCACGTGTACCGTGACCGGCGCATGGGACTGTTCCGGCGCTCCACCGACCCCGCCGAGATCGAGCGCATCAAGGCCGAGTTGGCCGAACTGCGGGCAGCGGTCGAGCAGGCCAACAGCGCCACCCCGCCGTACGGCACACGTCTCGACGACCTCGCCGGCGAGATCGCCGCGCTCGATGCCCGGGTCACCTCGGTGTCGACCGAGCTGGCCAACCAGCTGACCGAGCTGGGCAACGACATCGACGGCCTGAACGCCCGCCCCGACGGGCCAGACGCCGTCGCGGTGAGCGAGCTGCGCGACGGCCAGGTGCGCCTCGCCAACGAGCAGGCCCGCTACCAGATCGCCTTCCGCGAGGATCTCGCCCGCCTGGCCAGCGACCTCAAGCGGACCCGCTGACGATCATCCCCCCGACGGAGGCACCATCAGCTCGAGGGCCTGGTCGATGAGCACCTTGGCCTCCTCGACCTTGGCCTGGTACTCGCCGAGGTCGCGGTTGTCGAGGGCCGCATCGGCCTCGGCGAGCAGCTGGTCGGCCTGCACCAGCAGCTCGGCCGGATCGTCGGTGGTGCCGGACGGCGGGGTCTCATCCCCGCTGTCGGGCGCTGTCGTGTCCGCCCCGACGCGGTCGCCGAGATCGGTCTCGAAGCCGGGATACAGCTTGGCGATGGCCTCGCGGAGCGACTCGCCCGACGCCGCGCGGGAGCCGTCGGACACGATCACGAAGCGGTACGACGTCACGGTCGTGTTGCGGTCCGAGCCCTGCGGGACGGCCGCGTAGAACGGTCGCACCCACAGCAACCCGTCGTCGACGCGAACGAGTTGCAGATCCCCGAACCGGACGCGGTTGCCGCCACCCGTCTGGAGGGCGATCTGCTGGGTGATCGTCGGCTCCGAGTCGATCGAGTTGGAGACGGCCCGCGGGCCGGGTGTGCGCTCCTGCACGACGTACGCCGTCAGGTCGCCGTACGTGTCGGGGTCGCTCGACGCCGTCATGTACGCCTGCAGCTCGGTGCGCTCGTCGGCACGGGAGAACGGCACGAACGGGCGGAGCAGGACGAACTCGGTCCCCTCGCCAGTCGTCTCGGCGAACATCGTGTAGTAGGGGATGAAGCGGTTCGTCGACGACTCCGAGGCCAGCTCGGAGGGCGCCGCCTCGTCGGTCGCCGGCGTTGCCTGAGCGTCCTCGCTCGTCGACTCCCGCGGATCGATGCTCGGCGCCTGGGCCACCGACCACGCGCCTTCCCGCTCGAAGAAGCGCTCCGGCGGCAGTTGGTACTTGGAGTAGACGTCGGTCTGCACGCGGAACAGATCCTCGGGGTAGCGCAGGTGCTGGGCCAGCTCTTCGGGCATCTCCGTGGCCGGCGTGAACAGATCTCCGAACGCGCCTTGCCAGGCGCGCACGATCGGGTCCTCGGCGTCGGTGACGTAGAAGCGGACCGAGCCGTCGTAGGCGTCGACGACCGCCTTCACGCTGTTGCGCACGTAGTTGGCGTCGCGCGGCAGCCCGCTGTCGTTGGTGAGCTGGACCTCGTTGCCGACGCGCTGGCCGTACGGATACCGGCTCGTCGTCGTGTAGGCGTCGACGACCCACTTGACCCGGCCCTCGACGACGACCGGGTAGGGGTCACCGTCGTAGGAGAGGAACGGCGCCAGCTTCGTCAACCGGTCGCGGACGTTGCGCACCCACAGCATCTGCGAGTCGTCCTCGATGGCACCCGAACCCAGCACGTTGTAGTCGAGGAAGGCGAGGGCGAACGCCGCCCGCCGCACGAACGAGGACATCCGCACGCCCCGCGTGCCGACGTAGCCCGCCGTCTCGCCACCGGGGCAGGCGCGCTCGGCGGCGGACGTCCCGGCGACGGCGTAGCCGCCGAGGCTGGGGCTGAAGTACAGCTCCGGGCGGACCAGCTCGACGGGCATGTAGTCGGGGCTGTCGTTCTCCAGCACGCGGCCGACGGGTGCCATCACGAGTCCGCACCCGCGGGTGTTGATGAGGTGGCGACCCTGCCAGCTCTGGTTCGGGCTGCCCTCGACGTCGAGCTCCAGGGCGGCGATCAGCGCCTGCTGCAGGCGGCCGTCGATGTCGTAGCGGTCGACGTCGAGGTCGTCGATCAGCAACCCGGCGTCGGTGCCGCGATCGACGCGGAAGCGCGACAGCATCTCGCTCGGGTTGAGCAGGCGCACGTCCTGCAGCGGGGGAAGATCGCTCTCGATCGCCTCCGCCGTCAACCGATCGAACGTCACGTCGCGCACGGCGACCTCGTCGGTGTTGATCCCCATCGCCTCGCGCGTCGCCTCCACGTTGCGCTCGATGTACGGCAGCTCGCGGTCCTGCTGGTTGGGGTTGACGACGAGCGACTGGACCAACGCCGGGTACACCAGACCGCCGGCGACGAGCACGACGAGCCACAGCGCCGAGGCGATCAGCGGCAGCCGCCACGACCCGCTGCGCAACGTGAACAGGTAGAGCACGGCCGTCAGCAGGGCGATCAGCATCAACAGCATCAGTGCCGGTAGCTGGGCGTGGACGACGGCATACGTGGCGCCCTGCACGAACCCGCGCCGCTCGTTGGTCGTCTCGTAGCGGCTCACCCAGTAGTCGGCCGCCTTCAGCGTGGCGAGCACGGCGAGGAGCACGGCGATGTGCCCCTTGGTCGCCGGGCGCACCGACGGCATCGGAGAGGCGAAGAGGATCCCCCCGTTGAGCACGTGGGCGAGGATCGTCAGCAGCAGCACGAGCAACATGGCGACGAACAGCCAGTCGAGGGCGAAGCCGAGGAACGGCAGCTCGAACACGTAGAAGCCGACGTCGGCGCCGAACTGGTCGTCGGCGATACCGAACGACTCGCTGTTGCGGAACAGCAGCCACGACTGCCATTGCGACGTCGTCGGCAGGGCGACCATCACGGCGAGGAGGGCGGCGCCGGCGTAGCGCACCAGCCGCAGGCGGTGCCCGAACAGCTCGTGGAAGCGCTCCACGTACGGGTGCACGTTGGCGGGGAAGCGACTCGGCGACAGGCGATCGGCGACGAAGAGGTTGACACCGGCGAGCACGGCGAAGGTGACCAGGAACATCCCGAACAGCGTCACCTTGGCGCGGATCACGCCCCAGAACACATCACCCCGGCCGAGCCCGTCGTGCCACAGGAAGTCGACGTAGAAGCGGGCGATGGCGCGGCCGAACACGACGACCACGAGGAACACGACGCCGGCGGTGATGAGGGCGGCGCGTCCGGAGATCCTCCGCCTCGACCGCCGACCCGAGAGGTCCGAGTCGCGCCGCACGGCGCGAACCTACCGGTCGCCGGCGACCAACAGGCAGCGGCAACCAGGGTGCATCGGCGGCGCGCTGTGCCCCGACGGGAACGGATCGCCGATCGTGACGGCGCCGGCCAAGGCGTTGTCCTCGCAGTCGGGCGACGGCGGTCCGTCGGGGTCGACCTGCCAGGTGACGGGCGCGCCCGATGGGAAGGCACCGAGGGCACCACGGCAGTACGCGAGGCGGAAGACAGCGTCGAGCTGCTCGTCGATGCGCTGTGTCTTCCACTCGCGGTAGACGCCGCGCGCGCGCTTGGCGATGGCCTCGTTGTCGCCGTCACCCTCGGCGACGGCCCGCTCGAGGCGCTCGCGGAGCGGAGCCACGAGGTCGGCGGACAGGCGCTCGCGAACCGGGTCCAGCGCGGCGGCGGCGTCGGCCGGTGCCGTGCCGACGGAGGTCGCCCCCGCCTCGACGGCGCCGGTCAGCTCGGCGGCGATGGACGCCGTGTAGCGATCGGACTGCTCCGACGACCACGGCACGAGGACGTCGAGGTCGCCCACCGGCTCCTTGCGGCGCAGCGTGTCGAGCACCTCGTTCTGCTCGTCGGCGAGCACGCGCTTGAGCTTGCGGGCGGCCGCGACGATGAGCGGCACGAGCGCGGCGTCGCGCTGCTGGAACGGCGTCTCCGGCGTGTCGAGGGCGGCGGCGTCGTCGGCCGGCTGGTCGTTCTCCTCGGCCGGGTCCGGCTGGCCGGCGCGCAACCGGGAGAAGAGGTCGTCGACATCGCCGGCTGTGACGTCGTCGTCCTCGATCTCGTCGGGTGGCTCCGGCGCGGTGGGGAAGGGGACGACGTCGGCATCCGGCGCCGTCGCCGGGCCGATCAGCAGGGCGTCGTCGATCGACGAGACATCACCGAGGCGGGCGGCCGGCACGGTGATCGGCACGGGACCGGTCGTGGGGCTGAGATCGATGTACTCGTCGGGCTCGCCGAGCGGGGTCAGCTCGGAGACGACCTCGACGGCGACGAGTCGGGCCCGCTCGAACGCCTGCTGCAGGCGATCGCGACCGTCGATGAGCTGCTCGATCTGCTGGCGGGCGAGGTCACGCCGGCGGGACAGCTCGGCGAGCACCCGTTCCCGGTAGGCGCGCGCCTCCTCCACCATCTCCCGACCCTGCTGCTTGGCCATCGTCAGCTCGGCCTCGGCATCGGCGGTGGCATCGGCACGGCGCCGGCTGGCTTCCAGCTCGGCCTCCTCGCGCACGCGCTGAGCCTCCTCGCCGGCCTCGCGCAGCAATCGTGCGGTCCCCTCCTCGGCCTTTGCCCGGATCGCCGCGGCGCTCTCGCGTGCCGCCTGCAGGATGCGTGCCGTCTCCTCGCCGAGCAGGCGGGTGGCCGTGTCGTCGTCGATGATCGGACCGCCGTCGGCGACGGTGATCGTCTGCGCCGCCCGCAGCTCGCGCTCGAGGAAGCGCTCGCGCTCTTGCAGCCGCGCCAGCTCGGCGGCGACCATGCGCAGGAAGTCACGCACCTCCTGCTGGTCGAACCCGCGCCTGGACGTGCCGAACGCGGCGTCGGCCACGGCGGCCGGGGAGGACGGGTCCGGGCGCGAGAAGGAGATGGCCATCGCCGCGAGCGTAAACGTGGCGTGCCGCCGATTCGCGGCAATCAGTCGGCGGAGGGGATCGGGTCGCCGCCGATGCGCTCGAGCGCGGCGAGTGCCTCGTCGAGCGTCGCCACGGGGATGATCTCGACGTCGTCGCCGGCGATCTCCCTGGCCCGCTGGAGCTGCTCGTCACCCTGGCCGGTGGGCACGATGAAGTACTCGACGCCGACCTGGCGGACGGCCGACACCTTCTGGGCCAGGCCGCCGATCGGGCCGACCGTGCCGTCGAGAGCGATCGTTCCGGTGACGGCGACGTCGGCGCCTCCGGTGAGGTCGCCTTCCGACAGCTCGTCGATCAGCGTCAGCGTGAAGGCCAGCCCGGCGGACGGACCGCCGATGCGCCCCGTGTCGATGTTGATCTCGAACGGCAGCGCGACCGTGGCCGTGTCGAACGGGATGATCCCGACGATGGTGCGGTCGGGCTCTGTGGGTGAGGCGATCAGCTCGACCTCGACGGTCTGGCGTCCCGATCCGGGCCGGTCGATCTCCAGCTCGACGGTGTCGCCCGGCTCCTTGTCGACGAGCTGGGCGACGAGGTCGTCGACGGTGTCGAGGGCGACACCGTCGGCGGTCAGCAGGGTGTCACCGACATCGAGGACCTCGTCGGCGGGGCGTACCGGTCACACTCGACGGTGCCCGGATCGAGGCACACGAGCGCCTCGACGACGACCTCGCCCGGGCGGATGCTCACGTCCTCGTAGCCCAGTGCCCGCAGGGCGACGTACTGCGCCTCCTGCGACGAGGTGCGCATCATCTGCAAGCTGAGCTGGCGTTGCTGGGCGGGTGTCTCCCGGCCGTACTTCTCGACGCGGGTGAGGAAGTCGATCTCCGGCTCGATGTCGCAGGCGCCGGCCGGCCCGCAGGTGCGGCCGCCGGCCGCCCACCACGAGAGGATCGACTGCTTCGGTTCGGAGATGGTGACGAAGAAGACGTCACCCTGGCGGTCCTCGTCGAGCTCGGCGAAGCCCTCGAGCTGGCCGAACGACACGCGCTCGGCGACCGGTTGCGCCGATCGGGGCGTGCGCGCGTACGGGGTCGTCTCCTCGACGGTGACCGACGGGTCGTCGAGGTCGCTCACCGTCTTGCTGGCGACGCGGCTGGCCGGCAGCAGCGTGGCCAGCCCGATGGCGAGCAACGTCGCCATGGCGAGCACGATCAGCGGGACCGCCCACCAGCGGTGGACGGGGCGCGGCGCCCGGACGATGCCCGTGGACGGTGGGGGGGTGGGGGTTAGCGTGTCGTCCTGCGTGTCGATCGACGATCTCACTGTTCGGATGGCCTGGATGGCCGGCCTCGCCGTGGTGGCGCTCGTGCTGGCCGGGTGGCGTAAGACTGCCAGAGCGCAGCCGAAACGACCACGCAGCCTCACCGAAATCCCGCGCCGGGTGCCCTACCAGGTGCGCGAAGCGGTCGCTCCGCCGTACCAGCCGGCTGGGGCGCTGCGCCGGGTGTGGGCGGTCGTCGCCAGCTCCGGGTTGGCGCTCGTCATCGGCGCCGTGCTGGCGACCGTGGCGGCGTTCAGCCTGGCGTGGATCGTGACCACGCTCACCGACCTGCTCAAGCAGTGACGGACCGCCGCGAGGTCGCCGTCGCCGGGCACACCGGCGATGCCGAGACGGCGCGGCGTGGCCTGACCGCCGGCGATCCCGGTGTGCGCGAAGCGGCGCTCGGCGCCCTCGAACGACTCGGCGTGCTCGACGACGGCCTGCTCGTCGATGCCCTCGCCGACGCCGACGCCTCGGTGCGCCGGCGCGCTGTCGAGCTGGCGGCGCGGCACCCCGCCGTCGACCTCTCGCCGGCGCTCGGCGATCCTGACGCCATGGTCGTGGAGATGGCCGCGTGGGCGTGCGGCGAGCGCGAGGTCCTGGCGCCGGAGTTGCTCGACACGCTGATCGGGTTGGCGACGGGTGCGGGCGAGCCGCTCGTACGCGAGGCAGCCGTCGCCGCGCTCGGCGCGATCGGCGATGAGCGGGCACTCGACGTCATCCTGGCAGCGACCACGGACCGCCCGACGATCCGCCGGCGGGCGGTGCTCGCCCTGGCCCCGTTCGTCGACCCGGCACACCCCCGGGCGGAAGAGGTCGCCACCGCCCTCGAACGCGCCCGCTCCGACCACGACTGGCAAGTCCGCCAAGCCGCCGAAGACATCCTCCCCTGACCCGCCCCATCCGAGTGTTCGGCGCCTTCCGAGTGTCCGGTGGTCGGCGTCCGCACGTCCAGCACTCGGATGGACCCGAACACTCGGATGGTCAGGAGAGGTGGTAGCGGTAGACGTTGGTGTCGCGGGCCTCGAAGCCGAGGCGGCGGTAGAGGCGGTTGGCGCCCTCCCGTGACGGGCGGCTGGTGAGGTCGACCTCCTTGGCGCCGCGCCGCCGAGCCTCGTCGAGCGCCGCCCGGTTGAGCGCCTCGCCGATGCCCTGACCCCGTGCGTCACTGTCGACGACGACGTCGTCGATCCACGCCTTCAACCCGGTCGGGATCATGTACGTGGCGAGCGTCAGGCTGCCGACGATGCGCCCGTCCACGCGGGCGACGAACAGCTCCGAGTCCGGTGATCCGACGATCGCCTGGAGCACGTCGCGCCCGGGCGATGGCGCCGACGACGACAGCTGCGGGATGAGGCGGTCGAAGGCGTCGACCAGCTCGTCGGTGACGGTGTCGACGATCTCGATGATCGTCTCGCTGCTCACGGGTCCCGCATCGTACCGACGGACGGCGTCGGCCTACGGTGCCGCCCATGACTGCTCCCGCCCGCAAGCTCGGGTCGATCCTCGAACCGATCGTCGCCCAGGTGTACTTCGCTCCTGAGTGCCACGGCGCGTACGAGGCGCTCGGCTTCGACGCCAGCGCCCGCGAGGCCGCCGGTGTGGCGCTGCCCGACGGCCCGGCCTACTTCACGAGCCGCGGCAGCCTGCTCGGACAGGTCCACGGCACGGTGGTCGCCGCCGCGTTCGGTGTGTTCAATCCAGAGGTCGTCGTGCCGTGCGTCGAGCTGGGTTGGCAGCGCACCGACGCGGCGACGATCTGCGCCGCCCGCACCGACGGCGCCATCGCCCACCTGCGGCGGATCCTCGGCGACGAGCCGGCCGGCCTCGATCGGGCCAACGAACTGCTCGCCCGCGCCGTCGAGCCATTGCGACCGGAGGGGCGGGCGCTGTTCGCCGGGCTGTGTGCGCTGGGGATCCCCGACGAACCGCTGACCGCGCTGTGGCGCCGCGGCGACATGCTGCGCGAGTACCGCGGTGACAGCCACATCGCCGCGTGGGTGTCGGCGGGCGTCGACGCCACCGAGATCGGCCTGCTCACCGAGCTGTACTGGGGACTTCCGCTGCGCTCGTACGCTCGCACACGAGCCTGGACGGCGGAGCAGTTCGACGCGGCGACCGAGCGCCTCGAGTCCCGTGGCCTCATCGCCGACGGCGCCTTCACCCCGGCCGGGCGCGAGCTGCGTGAGGGCATCGAGGCGGACACCGACCTGCAGTGCGCCCCGGTGATCGACGCCCTCGGCGACGACATCGACGAGCTGATCGCCATCCTCGCTCCGTGGGGCGTGGCGATCCGCGATGCCAAGGGCTACCCCCCATCGGGCCCGCACGACCTGGCCAGCGCCACTGCGAGGGAGGTCGGCTGAACCACCCGGGCGGGTAGCGTGCTCGTCGATGGAGCACGTCCGGTGGCTGGCCGAGCCGAGCCTGCGCGAACCGACGATGGTCTACGCGTTCACCGGGTGGAACGATGCCGGCGACGCCGCCTCGTCCGCCGTTCGGGCGCTGGTCGAGCGGTGGGGCGCCACGGCGATCGCCGAGATCGACCCCGAGCCGTTCACCGACTTCGCCACCATCCGCCCGCACGTCCGGATCAACGACGGGCACCGCTCGATCGTCTGGCCGACGGTGGGGCTGTGGTCGGCATCGGGTCCGGGCGGCGACGTGCTGCTCGTGCTGGGACCCGAGCCGTCGCTGCGCTGGAAGCTGTTCTGCGCCCAGCTCGTCGGCGTCGCCGAGCGACTCGGCGCGCGGATGTCCGTCAGCCTCGGCGCCCTGCTCGCCGACGTGCCGCACACCCGGCCGGTGCAGATCATCGGCACGGCCAGCGATCCCGAGTTGATGGATCGCTTCGAGCTCCAGCGCTCGCGCTACGAGGGTCCCACTGGCATCGTCGGTGTGCTCCACGACGCCATGGCCACGGCAGGGATCCCGGTCGCCTCGCTCTGGGCGGCCGTGCCGCAGTACGCCGCCCAGGTGCCATCGCCCAAGGCTGCGCTGGCCTTGGTCGAGCGAGCGTGCGGCCTCATCGGCAGCCCGGCACCCGCCGACGCCTTCACCGGCGCGGCCGCCGAGTACGACGCGCGGATCGCTGCGCTGATCGCCGACGACGACGACCTGGTCGCCTACGTCAGCCGTCTCGAGTCGTTCCTCGACGACGAGCTCGACGATGGCGATGACGAGACACCGGCCGGCCGGCCGCTCGATGCCGAGAACCTCGACGAGCTCGTCGCCGAGGTCGAGCAGTACCTCCGCGACCGCGATCCGGAGTAGTCGCGCCTACGGGCGCCAGATCGGCGAACGGACGGCGTCGAAGACGGTCGGGAACTCCTCGCCGCGGATCGCCGCGAACGCCATCGGCGCCCACCACCCGGCGCCGGCGGTCGCCGGCGGGAGGGCGTCCTCGGTGAACCACCCCACGTCGGCGCACTCCAGCGGGTGGCAGCGCAGCTCGCCCCCGGTCGCCTCGCAGTGGAACACGAGCATGTACATGCCGAAGCGGGAGAAGCCCATCCGCTGCCCGTCGATGATGGCGAGCACCCGCGTGGCATCGCACTCGATGCCGGTCTCCTCGACGACCTCCTTGACGGCCACCTCCGCCGGCGAGTAGCCGACGTCGGCCCAGCCGGTCGGGTACAGCCAGATGCCCGAGTCGGCACGCTGGACGAGCAACAGCTCGCCGTCGTCGTTGCCCACGATGGCGCCGATGGCGACCTTCGGCGTGACGTACCCGGGCACGCCGACGCCCACCGACTCCAGCCACTCCTGCACGAAGTGGTCCTGCTCGCGCGCGATCTCGATCGCCTCGGCGGCGTCGATCCCCGTGCCCAGCGCGCTGTTTGCCGCCGCCTTGATGTCGGCGGCGACGTTGAGCACCTCCTCGAAGCGCTCGCGCTCGTACAGGTTGTCGGTGAACCCCAGCCCGGTGCGGGCGATGGCGGCGAGCGTCTCGCTCCACCGGGCGAGGTCGCGGGCGAACAGCGCGCCCGGTGTCGCCTCGTCAGCCACATCGGTCACGGTAGTCAGGAAACGGCGTACAGCACCGCTCGCTCGATCTCGGCGCGGTGGAAGGCGTCGACGACGAGGCGCCCGTCGCCGCGCCGGACGTAGAACGTGTCGACGACGTCCTCACCGAGGGTCTGCACGGTGGCGTGGCGGATGTCGAGACCGAGCTCGACCAGCGCCTTGGCGATCCCGTGCAGCACGCCGACGCGGTTCGGCGCACGCACCTCGATGACCGTCGACGTGGCCGACTCGTCGTCGTGGAAGGAGATCGATGGGGGGCTTGCCGGTGCGGCCTGCGTCGCCCGGCGACGGCGATACGTGCGCGCCCGCTCGGCCAGCCGGGCCTCGATCGCCAGCTCGCCGGCCAGGGCGCGACCGAGGTCGCTGTACAGCCGCGGCCACTCGATGCCGCCCGGCGGCGGACCGACCCGGAACTGCGACGCCGCCATCGCCGGCCCGCCGAGCTCGCCGGAGTACGCCCAGGCCGTCAGCACGTCGAGGCCGCGGAGCGACAGCACGCCGGCGATGCGGGCGAAGGCGCCGGGCGTGTCGGCGCACACCACCGTGATCGTGTCGATGCCGTCCTCCGAGCGCTCGGTCCGCGCGTCGAACCGGCCCGCGACCATCGTCGCCAGCGCCCACTCGTCGGGGAAGCGCCGCGGCGCCGTCGCCCCTGGGGCGTCGCCACCGAGCACCGCACGCGTGCGGTCGACGAGGTCGGCGACGAGCTGTTCCTTCCACGAGCCCCACGCCGACACGCCGGTCGCCAGCGAATCGGCTTCGGTGAGGGCGTGCAGCAGCTCGAGCGTGGCGACGTCGCCGACGGCGTCGGCGACCTTGCGGATCGTCGCCGGGTCGGACAGGTCGCGCCGCACGGCCACGTCCGGCAGGAGCAGGTGGTGCTGCACGAGGCGCACGAGGATCTCGACGTCGCTCGGCGGGAGCCCGAGCCGCGGGCCGATGCGGGCGACGAGCGCCATCCCCTCGTGCGTGTGATCGCCGGGGGAGCCCTTGCCGAGGTCGTGGAACAGCGCTCCGAGCAGGAGGAGATCGGGCCGATCGACACCGCCGGCGAGGGCGGCGGCGTTGGCGGCCGCCTCCCACAGGTGGCGGTCGACGGTGAAGCGGTGGTAGGCGTTGCGCTGCGGACGGCTGCGCACAGGCGCCCACTCCGGCAGCAGGCGCACGAGGATGCCGTGCTGATCGAGCGCCTCGAGCACGTCGATCGCCCGGTGCCCCTGGCGGAGCAGGGCGACCAGCTCGTCGACCGCCCCATCGGGCCAGCGCTCCTGCCACGTGTCGACGTCGACTCCGGCGGCCAGCCGGTCGAGCGTCGAGCGGGCGAGGCGGACCTCCCGCTGCGCGGCCACGCGCGCCGCACGCAGCACGAGTACCTGGTCATCGACTGGATCGGCCCGGCCGGCCAGCTCGATCTCCCGGTCGACGACGACGAGGCCGTCGCCGACGCGCTCCTCGTGGCCGACCTGGTGCCGTGACGCGTGGCGCCATGCACCCTCGGCGATCCACGCGACCCGACGCGCCGCGGCGGCGATGTCGGCCATCAGCACATCGGCGGTCTCGACACCGCACGAGGCGGCGACAGGTTCCTGGTCCTCGAGGCGCAGCACGTCACCCTGCCGTCCCGTCGTGCGGTGCAGGGCGACCCGGGCGGCGACGAGCGTCTCCTCGCACTCGTCGAGCGCGCCCTGGTCGTCGGCCGGAACGAGCAGGTCGGCCTCGCCGGCCCACCACAGGGTGTGGATGTCGCGAAGGCCTCCGTGGCCGTCCTTGAGATCGGGTTCGAGGAGGTAGGCGACGTCGCCCGCCGTGGCTCGTCGCTCGATCATCCGCGAGCGCAGGGCGTCGAGCCACCGGCGGCCGTGACGACGGTACTGCGCCGATCCCTCCGTCGCCAGGCGGGTACCGAGCTCGTCGTCGCCGGCGAGCGTGCGGGCGCTGAGCAGTGCCGTCGCCGTATCCAGGTCGTCGGCGGCGAGGGAGAGCTGCTCGTCGAGCGAGCGGACGGCGTGGCCGAGCTTCAGTCCGGCGTCCCACAGCGGATACCACAGCGCCGAGGCCACCTCGTCGATGCCACCCGGCCGGCCGTCGTGGAGGAGCAGGACGTCGATGTCGCTCTGCGGTGCCAGCTCGCCGCGCCCGTACCCGCCGACAGCGACGAGCGTGACCGCCGCCCGGCGGCGCCGCTTCACGATCCTCGACGAGGCATCGGCGAACAGCTCTCGCAGCAGCTCGTCGGTGGCGTCGGACAGCGCACGGCACAGCTCCCCGCCACCGAGCGAGCGGTCGCCGATCAGCTTGTCCCGTTGGGCGGTGGCCGCAGACGGCATCCGCGAAGGGTACGGGATCCCCGCTGCGGATGCCGTGGCGACGAGAGCCCGTATCGTGGCCGGGTGTTCAGCCGGGTGATCGCCTGCGTCGCCTGCATCGCGCTGGTCGCAGCCTGTGACGATGACAGCGACCCGGGCGCCGAGGAGACGGTCCCTCAGGCGACCGTGCCGCCGACCACCGTCCGCGCCAGCGACGAGGACGGCATCCTGCGCATCGGGCTGCTGCTGCCCAAGTCCGGCGAGGCGGCGGCGACCGGCCAGCCGCTCATCGACGCCGC
Organism: uncultured Acidimicrobiia bacterium; assembly: GCA_963822875.1. Classification (GTDB taxonomy): domain Bacteria; phylum Actinomycetota; class Acidimicrobiia; order Acidimicrobiales; family Ilumatobacteraceae; genus JALZMG01. The sequence continues at coordinate 15,641 of CAWGJK010000007.1, forward strand.
GCGCGTCGCGACGGACGCAGTGAACGCCGCCGGCGGCGTGCTCGAGCGGCCCATCGAGTTGGTCACCGACTTCGACGAGGGCGACGACGCGGAGAGCGCCCGGGACGCCATCGCCGGGCTGATCGATGCCGACGTCGACGCGGTGATCGGGCCGGCGTCGTCGACGATCGCCTTGGCGGTGCTCGATGACCTCCTGTCGGCGGGCATCCTCACCTGCTCGCCGACGGCGACCGCCCTGGCGCTCGACGACCTGCCCGACTCCGAGTCGATGTTCATCCGCACCGCGCCGAGCGACTCGTTGCAGGCTGTCGAGCTGGCCCAGCTCGCTGAGGACACGGGCGCCCGCTCGGTGGCCGTCACCTACGTCGACGATCCGTACGGCCGCCAGCTCGGAGGGGCGACGATCACCGCGCTCCGCTCGCGAGGCCTGGAGGTCCTCCTCGATCTGCCGTTCTCGTCCGAGGATGACAGCCTCTTGGTCGACGAGGCGACGGCGATCACCAGCAGCGACGCCGACGTCGTCATCGTGCTCGGTGACGGCGAGCATGGCGCGCGCATGCTCTCCGAGCTCGGCGAGGCCACCGGCATCACGCCAGGCGAGCGGCCACCGACCATCCTCGTCAACGATGCCATCCGCCGCCCGCCGTCGCCGCAGCTGATCCAGGAGCTGGCCGAGGAGGTGCGCCAGCGGATCACCGGGGTCTCCCCGCTCGCCTACGGCACCGTGGAGGGCGAGCCCCCGGCGCCTTCGCCACGAACGCCTACGACTGCGTCAACCTGATCGCCTTGGCCGCGGTGGCCGCGAACAGCGACAACGGCACCGACATGCGTGCCGAGATCGTCGACATCAGCGACGGCGGCGTCCCCTGCCGGACGTTCGCCGCGTGCACCGAGCAGGTCGGCCTGCAGATCGACTACGACGGCCCAGGTGGGCTCCTGCAGCTCGGCGCGGATGGCGACCCGTCCGTCGCCCGTTTCGACCGCTTCGGCTTCGACGAGAACGGCTTCGACGTGTCCAAACCGTCGCCGTCGCCGGGTCCACCGATCGTCGGGAGCTGATGGCTCGGCGGAACATCGCGAAAACCCACGCGGGTGTCCGCCACGTAGATGGGGCAGCGGGCAGATGTGGAGGTCTGCTGATGAAGTTGCGCCTGGTGACCGCGTCGGTCGTGGCCGCCGTCCTGCTCGCGCCGGTCGTCGGGAGCCCGGCTTCGGCGAACCACCCGGAGACGATCGACCTCCCCGCCGGCTTTGCCGGCGAGGGCGTGGCGACAGGTCGACCGGGGACGTTCTACGCCGGTTCCCGGACCGACGGACGCATCGCACGCGGCGACCTCCGGGCGGGGACGAGCGAGGTGTTCGTCGCCGAGCCGCTGGTCTCGGCGGCCACCGGGCTCAAGGCCGACCTGCGCCACGACCTGCTGTGGGTGTCCGGCGCCGCAACCGGCCAAGGCAGCGGTCTACGACCTCGACACCGGCGAAGGCGTCGACGGCGCTCGAGCTCACGACCGCGCCGTCGTTCATCAACGACGTGGTCGTGACACGTGACGCGGCGTACTTCACCAACAGCCTGACGCCGGTGATCTACCGGGTGCCGGTGTCCCGGCAGGGCGAGGTCGGTGAACCGGAGACCATCCCCCTCAGCGGTCCGGCGGCAGAGTTCGTCCCGGCTTCAACCTCAACGGGATCGAGGCGACGCTCGACGGGCGCACGCTGATCGTCGTCAACAGCCCCAAGGGCCTGCTGTACACCGTCGACGCGCGCACCGGCGCCAGCGCCGAGATCGACCTCGGCGGTGCCACCGTGCCGACAGGCGACGGCATCCTGCTCGTCGGCCCCGTGCTGTTCGTGCTGCAGAACGGCGGCCGCCGACGGCGTCAGAACCAGATCGCCGTCGTGCTGCTGAACTGGCGGCTCACCAGGGGAACGATCGTCGACACGATCACCAGCCCGCTGTTCGAGACGGCGACGACGCTGGCGCGAAGCGGCCTCTCACTCGTGGCCGTGAACGCCCAGTTCGCCAGCCGCCGCCCGTCGACCCGGAGCCGGAGGTCGTCGTGCTGAGCCTGCTTCACTGAGGAGCGTGCTGGCCGTCGACCATGTGATCGTCGTCGTCGAGGATCTCGAGACGGCGGCCCGTCGCTACGACGACGAGCTCGGGCTGGCGTCGGTCGCCGGCGGCCGCCACGTCGGGCACGGCACGGGCAACCGCATCGTGCCGCTCGGCAGCAGCTACATCGAGCTGATGGCCGTCGTCGATCGCGACGAGGCGGCGACCAGCCCGGTCGGCTCGTGGGTGCAGCGACGGCTCGCCGAGGTCGGCGAGGGTCCCGGTGCGCTGTGCCTCCGGACCGACGACATCGACGCCGTCGCGCGGCGGACCGGCCACCAGCCGCTGGCGATGAGCCGCACGCGGCCCGACGGGGTGCAGCTCGACTGGCATCTCGTGGCCCACGACGCGGCGTTCGGCGAGGGTCTGCCGTTCTTCATCCAGTGGCACGTCGACGACGCCGACCACCCGGGCGCCGCCCGCGTCGAGCACCGCGTCGCTGCCGTCGGGCATCGAGTGGGTCGAGCTCGGCGGTGATCCGGACCGGCTGGCGTCATGGCTGGGACCGCACGACCTGCCGCTTCGTGTCGTCGCCGGTGCTCCGGGACCGCGCCGGGTCGCCGTGGCGATCGCCGGCGGCGCACCGCTGATCATCGGCTGAGCGGGCGCGCTACCGGGGCGTCCAGAACTGCTCGAGGAAGGCGCCTCCTGCAGCCAGCTCGCTCCACGGGACGTCGATGCGCAGGTGGGCGATCGCCGCGGTCGGGAACTTCGTGCCCATCGCCTCCAACGACGCGGGGTCACCGTCGCCGGCGAGCAGGGCAGCGAGGTCTTCGATCCCCGGGTTGTGTCCGATGAACATGGCGGTGCCGACTGCCTCAGGGATCTGGCGCGCACGCGCCAGCAGGGTGCCGCAGCCCGCGCCGTAGAGCCGGTCATCGACCTCGACGGCCGTGTCCGGCCGCAGGCACTCGCCGATGCGCTCGAGCGTCTCGACCGTGCGCCGCGCCGACGAGCACAGCACCAGGTCGGGGATCGCGCCGCATGGCGGTGAGGTGCTCGACGACCGCCGCGGCGGCGCTGCGCCCGCGCGACGACAGCGGGCGGTCGTGGTCGGCGAGGTCGCCGTCGCCCAGCTGGACTTGGCGTGGCGCAGCAGCAGGAGGCGGTGCGTGGTCATGACGTCACAGCAGCCGCTCGGAGGCGAGATCGGCGCCGGCGCGCAGCGCGGCGAGCTTCGCCCACACCACCGACGGGGCGACGTCGCCGATGCCGGCGGAGGTGTCGAACCCGCAGTCGGTGCCGGCGATCACGCGGTGCGGGATCGCCGACGGACTCGGCGACGGCGGCGAGCCGCTCGGCGACGACCTCGGGGTGCTCGACGTAGTTGCTCGTCGTGTCGATCACGCCGCTGACGAGCACCATCCCGTCGGGCAGCGGGCGCCGGGCGAAGCAGCGGTGCTCGTGGGCGTGGCGGGCGTTGGCCATCGACACGACCAGCGCCCCGACGTGCGCCTCGTACAGCAGCGGCTGGATCACGTCGAGCTCGACGTCGTGGGTGTGCGGGCCCTCGTAGTTGCCCCAGCACACGTGCAGGCGGACCCGCGACGGGTCGATGCCCTCGAGCGCGCCGTTGATGGCGTCGACGACCAGCTCGACCCAGCCGAGGAACTCGCCGAGCGGGCGGTCGGCGAACAGCACGTGGCGCTCGAGCGCCAGGTCGGGGGCGTCGATCTGCAGCAGCAGGCCGCGCTCGACGATCGCGCGGTACTCGGTGCGCAGCGCCGCGGCGACGGCGCGGACGTACTCGTCGCGCGACGGGTAGTGGCGGTTCTCCATCGCCGCGACGACGATGCCCGGCGACGGCGCGGTCATGAACGTCTCGGCGAACGGCGCGTCGGCGACGAGCGCGCACTCGGCGTCGAGCTCGGCCGTGTCGCCGTACGCGACGTCGCCGATCGCCGCCGGGGCGTGCATCAGGTCGACCTGCATGCGCTCGCGGCGCGGCCGGGCGAGCTCGAGGAAGTCGGGGTGCTCGAGCAGGTCGCGCATCACCGGCCGCCGGCTGGCCTCGCCGAACCCGGTCATGCGGTGGCGGACGTAGGTGAAGAAGCTCTCCCGCGCCTGCTCGCCGTCGTTGCCGACGTCGATGCCGGCGGCCACCTGGCGGGCGATGACGTCGGCGGTGGCCTCCTCGACCGCCGCGCGCAGCTCGGCGGCGTCGACGGCTTCGCCGCGGCTGCGCCGGCCGTGCAGCGCGGCCAGCGCGGCGGGGCGGGGCAGGCTGCCGGCGTGGGTGATGACGAAGCGCGACTCGGTGGTCAGCACCCCGCCACCCGCGCGTCAGACGAGCCGGGTCTGCGGGACGCTGCTCAGCTCGCCGCTGGTCGCGCAGCTCGTCGACCGCCGGCACCGGGTCGGGATCGCCGAACAGGCGGTCGTCGCCGTAGTCGGCGGGCCGGCCGGTGGCGTCGAGCGTCCACCACGACGCCTCGAGGGCGATGCCGTTGGGATCGGTGAAGTACACCGAGCGGATGAACCCGTGGTCGACGACGTCGGTGACCTCGCAGCCGGCCTGCCTTGAGGCGGTCGCGCAGGCTCAGCAGCGCCTCCTCGTCGGGCAGGTTGAACGACAGGTGGTCGAACTGGATCGCCCGCGGGTCGGGCACGCCGGCCGCCTTGGCGAACGAGTCGATCTCGACGTCGGCGTACTCGAAGAAGGCGACCGTGGTCTGCTCACCGAAGGAGAAGAAGTAGTGGCGGAACGCCGGGCGTGCCGATCGTGGCGACGAGCTCGGCGCCGAGCACGCCGTGGTAGAAGCGCACGGTGGCGTCCATGTCGGCCGTGACGAGGGCGAGGTGGTTGATCCCCCGCCAGTGCAGTGCCGGCTCGGTGCCCATCACGCCTCCTGACCTCGCGAGCCTTCCACGGTACCGCGGTCCGAGGGCGCTGATCGAGGCCGCCGTCGTCGCCGGCGTGCTCAGCGGCGTGCCGTCGACCGTGCACGCCGTCGTGACCGGTCGATCGGTGCTCGCCTCGACGCGTGCGGCCGGCACGCTGCTCGGCCGAGCCACCGTGCCGCGCGGGATCCTCGCCCACGTCGTCATCACGTGCGGGTGGACGACGGTGCTGTCGCTGGTCCTGCCCGCCCGCCGCCCGGCCGTGTGGGGCGCGGTCGCCGGGCTGGGCATCGGCGTGCTCGACCTCGGCATCGCCCGTCGCCGGTTCCCGGCGATCGCCGCCCTCCCGCGTGTGCCCCAGCTCGCCGACCACGTCGCCTTCGGCGTCCTCGCCGGTGCCGTGCTCAGGAGCCGCCGGGCGCGAACTGGCTCAGGGTGAACGTCGCCCCGTGCGGATCGCGCACGACCGCTGACCTCGTCCACGCCGTGTCGACGGGACCGCTGACGTCGGTCGCACCCAACCGGACGGCCGCCGCCACGATCTCGTCGCGGTCGGCGACGGCGAACGTCACGTGCCAGTTCGGCGTCTCGTCCGGTCCGAGCGGCGCCAGCCAGGCGACGGCGTCGGCAAACCCAGGCGGAGCGGAGATCCCGGCTTGTCGAGCGTGGATGTCCGGATCGATCGGTCGCCGCGAGGTGCTCGCCGTACCCGGGCCGGCGCCACATCGTCGCTCCCTCGCCGTCACCGAAGTCGAGCTCGTCGGCCTCCCAGCCGAAGACCTCGCCGTAGAACGCCGTCGCCCTCGCCGGATCGGACGTGTGCAGGTCGCTGAAGTTCCACGACCCGGGCGCGTTGACGACCTGGGCGCCGAGCCGGCGCCGCGGTTGCCACACCCGGAACGGCGCACCGGTCGGGTCGACGAAGCCGGCACCGCGGCCGCCAGGTCCGCCCTCGTCGGGAGGGGTGACCGTTCGACCGCCGGCCGCCTCCACGGCACGCGCGGCGGCGTCGGCGTCGTCGACGGCGACGTAGGTGTTCCACGTCGCCGCCGAGTCCGATCCGGGCATGCCGATCCCGGCGACGTCCTGGCCGTCGAGCTTGGCGATCAGGTAGTAGCCGGGCGCCTCGGGAGGCATCGCGTCCTCGAACGTCCAGCCGAACAACGCGCCGTAGAAGTGGCAGGCGGCGTCCTTGTCGGGCGGCTCGATGTCGATCCAGCAGGGCACGCCGGTGGGATAGGTCCGCGTCTCGGTCATGCCTACCGTTGTAGCCGGGTGGGAACCGACGACCTCGTCGCCGCCGGCGCTGCGGCACTGGAGGCCGGGAGGTGGGACGACGCCCGTGGTCGGTTCGAGGCGCGCGATCGCCGACGACGACAGCGCCGACGCCCGCTTCGGCCTGGCGACCGCACTGTGGTGGCTCGGTGACAATCGGGGCAGCGTCGAGCAGGCCACGCGGGCGTACGCCATGTTCCGCCGGTCGGGCGACGTGCTCCGCGCCGTCGAGTGCGCGCTCTCGCTGGCGATCACGTACAAGGCCAACTTCGCCAACACCGCCGTGGCGAACGGTTGGACGCGGCGCGCCGAACGGCTGCTGGAAGGTCAGCCGGAGGGTCCGGCTCACGCCTTCGTGTGGCTCACTCGCGCCTACAAGATGGCCGACCTCGACACCGCCGAGGCGCTGACCCGGCGGGCACTCGGCGTGTCCAGGGAGGCCGGCGACGTCGACCTCGAGCTGACGGCGGTGTCCCAGCTCGGGCTGATCCTCGTCGGCAAGGGCGACGTCGCCGAAGGGTTCTCGCTCATCGACGAGGCGATGGCCGGGGCGCTGGCAGGGGAGGGGATGAGCCTCGTCACCGTCGCCTACACGTGCTGCGACATGCTCAACGCCTGCGAGCTGGCGGCGACGTCGCGCGCGGCCGTCGAGTGGTGCAAGGTCGCCGACGGCTTCGTCGACACGTACGGCTGCCCGTTCCTGTACGCCGAGTGCCGCATCAACTACGGCAGCGTGCTGACCGCGACCGGCCGGTGGGTCGACGCCGATCGGGAGCTGCAGACCGGCCTGCGGATCACCGAGGGTGCGTGCCCGGCGCTGCACCGCCGTGGCGCTCACCCGGCTGGCCGCGCTGCGCGTCCGCCAGGGCCGGCTCGAGGACGCCGACGAGCTGCTGTCCGCGGCCGGAGCCGGGGCGGCGATCGAGGTGGACGCCTGCGCTCCTCCTCGCTCGAGGTGACGGCGCGGCCGCAGCTCGCCTGCTCGAGCGACGGGGCGCACGCTCGGCCGAGCAGTCGACCGGGCCGCGGCGCTCGACCTGCTCGTCGACGCCCATCTGGCGGCGGGGCGGGTCGACGCCGCGGCGAGGGCGAGCGAGCGCCTGACGCAGATCGCCGCGACCGTCGACGACGAGCGGCTGGCGGCGATGGCGGCATGGCCGCCGGGCGAGTGCACGCGCCGCAGAGGCGACGCGGACGGCGCCGTCGTCGAGCTCGAACGGCGGTCGACACGTGGTCGCGTCTGGAGATGCCGTTCGAGGCCGCCCGCGCCGAGCTCGACCTCGCCCGAGCTCTGGCCGCGACCGAGCCGCGACCTGGCGATCGACCACGCCCGCGCGGCGCTGGCGACGTTCGAGCAGCTCGGCGCGACGCTCGACGCCGATCGAGCCGCCGCCCTGCTGCGGTCGATGGGCGTCGTCGCCCGCACCGGGCCGAAGGGCGTCGGCGTGCTCACGGCCCGTGAGCAGGAGGTCTTCCGCCTGCTCGGCCACGGCCTGTCGAACCCGGAGATCGCCGAGCGGCTGCACGTCAGCCGCAAGACGGCGGCGCATCACGTCAGCAGCATCCTCAGCAAGCTCAACCTGCGCAACCGCGCCGAGGTCGCCGCCGACGCCGCCCGGGGCGACCGGCCGCGCCGACCGGCATCGGGCAGTTGCCCGATGCTCCTGGCGCGCGCCGCCGCAGGATCGGAGCATGACCACCGAGTCGTTCCAGATCCCGATCGAGGCGGCCGAGCTGTACGAGTCCGCCTTCGTGCCGGGCTTCTTCGCCCAGTGGGCGCCGATCCTGTGCGACGCCGCCGGCGTCGTCGCCGGGGCAGTCGGTCCTCGACGTCGCGTGCGGGACGGGGATCGTCGCCCGCACCGCCGCCGACCTCGTCGGAGCCGGCGGAACGGTCGTCGGCCTCGATCTCAACGAGGCGATGCTCACCGTCGCCCGCCGCGTGCGCCCGGACATCGACTGGCGGCAGGGCGACTCGGCCGCGCTGCCGTTCGCCGACGGCTCGTTCGACGTGGTGCTGTGCCAGATGGCGCTGATGTTCTTCGCCGATCGACGTCGCGCCCTGCAGCGAGATGGCACGTGTGGTGGGCGACGGCGGCACGGTCGCCGTCGCTCGTGCCCAGCGCGCTCGACGAGCAGCCGGCGTTCCAGCCGTTCGTCGAGCTGGCGGCGCGCATCGCCGGTCCCGAGGCGACGTCCTTGCTCGGCGCCTACTTCGTGTGCGGAGACCTCGACGAGCTCACCGACGCTCGTCGCCTCGGCCGGACTCACGGTGACGGTGGGACGCTCGGTGACCGGCACCTACGCGGCGCCGTCGGTCGACGCCGCCGTGCGCACGGAGGTCGAGAGCACGCCGCTCGTCGAGCGCATCAGCGCCGAGGCGTACCAGCAACTCCGCGACGAGAGCCGTCGGCATCATGGCGCCGTGGACCCAGCCCGACGGCAGCCTCGTCACCCCGTTCACGTGCAACGTCGTGGCCGCCACGACGTAGCGCGTCAGAGCCGGTCGAGGAGCTGCGAGGCGGTCGCGGCGAGCACCGGGAGGCGGTCGGCGATCGTCTCCATGCGCGGGTCGGTGCTCTCGCCGCGCTCCCAGCGGCGGTAGAGCTGCTGCACGACGACGCCGGTCTTCCACTGGGCGAACGCCTCGTACCAACCCGCCGACGAGACGTCGAGCCCGGTCCGCTCGGCGTAGCGATCGGTGATCTCGCGCCGGGTCGGCAGCCCCATCGCCGCCAGCCCTCGTTGCGCACGCGGGGGATCTTCGGGGCCGTCGGACGGGTCGGGCCAGTAGTTGAGCAGCGTCCCGAGATCGACGAGCGGCTCGCCGAGCGTCGTCATGTCCCAGTCGAAGATCGAGCGGACGCGGTCGGGGTCGGCCGGGTCGAACTGGCAGTTGTCGAGCTTGAGGTCGTTGTGCACGATCGAGGCGCGCGTCGGCGGCGGCATCGTGGCGGCGAGCCGGTCGGCCAGCTCGTCCATCACGGGCGGACCGTTGTCGGGACGGACGAGGCCCCACCTCGACGCCCACCCGGAGATCTGCCGCTCGGTGAAGCCGTCGGGGCGCCCGAGGTCACCGACGCCGGCCGCGTCCGGGTCGAGCAGGTGCAGGTCGGCCATGGCGTCGACGAGGGCCATCCCGACACGCCTGCCGACGTCGGGGTGGTGGGCCATCGACGCCGGGACCGCGTCGCGGACGACCTCGCCGTAGCGCCGGTCCATGACCACGAAGTCGGCACCGACGACGCTCGTGGTCGTCGCAGAACAGATGGGCGCGGGGCGCCCGGTCGAACGACCTCCAGAGCTGTGACAGCACACGGAACTCACGCTTCATGTCGTGGGCACCGGGCGCGACGACGCCGAAGGGCGGGCGACGCAGGACGAGCTCGGTGTCGCCGAACCGCAGCAGGTAGGTCAGGTTGGCCGCCCCGTTCGGGAACTGCAGCACCTCGAACGGCCCGTCGAGCCACGGCAGGTGCGCCCGGAGGTAGGCTCTCGAGGGCCGTCCAGTCGAGCTCCTCACCGGAGCGGACGGGTGCCGGCGCGTCCACGCCGCATCCATAGCACGGCGGCTCGGCCTTGGTCGGAACACGCCACGCGATCCAGCCGATGCCGACGGCACCGGCGGCGACGATGACGAGGCTCAGCCACGGCCGGCTCCTGGCGACGAACGCGCTCAGCCCGCACACGACGGCGATCGAGGCGATGGCGGCGACCTTGGCGCGGCGGGGCATGCCCGAGCCCGGCGCGGTAGTCGCGCACCATCGGCCCGATCCCCGGCCGCGAGAGCACCCACTGCTCGAAGCGCGGACTCGATCGCGAGAAGCAGGCCGCGGCGACGATGAAGAACACGGTGGTCGGCAGGCCGGGCACGACGATGCCGATCGAGCCGATCGCCGACGGCGACCCAGCCGCCGGCGAACCACAACCATCGGGTCACGCGCATCGCCGTCACCCGGCGCGGATCGCCCGCCGGATGCGCACGCCGGCGGCGTCACCTCGATGTCGGTCGACGCCGGGATCGCCAGCGGCTCGAGGGCGACGGGCTCGTCGTCCTGATCGAGGGAGTGCACCGCGATGACCAGGTCGGTGCCATCGGCGCTGAGCTGCACGGACGTCAGCTCACCGTGGCGGACCGCCGGCGCCAGCAGCTCCTGGGCCACGCGCGAGGGCGAGCAGCGAGCCGGCCGGCGTGAGCTCGGCGGGCAGGTCGGCCGCCAGCTCGACCTCGACGCCGACCTCCTCGCGCGCCGCGTCGAGCTCGATCTGCAGCGCCTCCCGCAGCGGCTCGGCCGCGTCGCCGAGCACCGACGGCGTGTCCGGTCCCGGCGCGACGCTGTGGCGCCACGTCCGCTCGCTGCGCAGCAGCTCGAGCGCCCACAGCACGTCGGCATCGACGCCGACCGCCCGTGCGTCGGCCTCGTCGGCACGGGTGGCGGCGGCGTCGCGCTCCTGGCGGACGTCGTCGAGCTGGCGTCGCGGTCGCCTCGCGCTCGCCCTCGGCGGTCACGCGTCGCGTTGCTCGGCTCGGCCACCAGCCGGCGTTGGGCGGCCAGTCGCGACCGGCTCACGAGGGCGACGACGACCGCCGCCACGGCGAGCACGCCGCGAGCACGCACCAGGACCACGAACATCCGGCCGACCCTACCGACCGGGGCCGACCGGCTCGCCGAGTACGGTGAAGCGATGAGCGAGCGGCTCTTCGCTCCGGTGCCGGGAGCGACCCACCAGACGTTCGGGCCGGTCGAGATCGACATCGCCGAGGTCGGCGACGCCCGCATCAAGCGGTCGATCTACCCGGCGGGGATGCGCTGGTCGACCGACCTCGGCCCGCTCGTCGGCACCGACCGGTGCATGCACGCCCACGCCGGCTTCCTCGTCCACGGCAGCGTGCACTTCGAGTACCCCGACGGGTGCGCCGTCGACCTCACCGCCCCGGCGGTGGTCGACGTCGCGCCTGGCCACGACGCCTGGGTGGTCGGCGACGAGCCCGCCGTGCTCATCGAGGTCGACTTCGAGGCGACGACGACGGTCCGCCTCGGCGTCGCCGAGGAACACGTCACGACTGACTGGCAGCGGCAGCTACCTGCGGCGTTCGCCGTAGTCGCCGAACGGGCGGTCGCGCTCGCGCACCGCCTCGCGGAAGCCGACCTCCTGCGAGCGGGCGACGAAGTCGAGGCCCTCCTGGCTGTGCCGGGCGACGCCGTCGAAGAGCGTGCCGAGCCGGCGCGACGCCGGCCGGGTCGTACTGGTGGTCGGCGACGGCGTTGAGCGCCCACGTGATCATCTCCAGCTGGTTCGCCGGGACCATGGCGATGCGCTGGGCCAGCGCCATCGAGCGCTCGGCCAGCTCGTCGTCGGGGACGACCTCGAGCACGACGCCCATCTCCAGCGCCTCGCGCGGCGGTGAACTCGTCGCCGGTCAGCATGTAGCGGCGGGCCTGCTGCATGCCCATCCGGGCGACCCACGTCCACGGCGCCTCCGGGCACGCCCCAGACCCGCGACGGCGGGTAGCCGAAGCGGGCCGACTCGCCGGCGACGATCAGGTGGGCGTTGAACACGATGTTCGTGCCGCCGGCGATGCACCAGCCGGAGACGGCGGCGATGGTCGGCTTCGACGAGTCGTGCAGCTTGGCCCACGTCGCGGCGAAGGCGCCGATGACGTGCTGGTCGGCGGCGCTGTCCCACGCCCGCTCGGCGCGCGCGTCGTCGCTCGGCCTGCGCCGCCGTCGACCAGTCGAGCCCGTAGCCGGCGCAGAACGCCGGGCCTTCGGCGTCGAGCAGGATCACGCGGACGCGAGCGGTCGCCCTGGGCGGCGTCGAGGGCGGCGCCGAGCTCGTCGCGCAGCTGCGGCGTGATCGTGTTGTACTCGGCCGGCCGGCACAGCGTCAGCCGGCGCACCGCCCCGTCGTCGCTGACGCGGACGGCCTCACCCATGGCCGCCGAGCGTAGGGCGCGGTCAGACGGCTCGTCAGGCGGCGGCGCCGAACTCGGCGCTGTCGGGGAGGTAGACGGCGACGTCTTCGAGCTGGCCGAGCCGCGCCCACACCGGGCGGTCGCCGTCGAAGAGGTCGAGCAGGACGATGTCGTCGGCGGTCACCAGCATCGCTTCCGCCGTGCGGCGCTCGCCGCGCAGCGTGAACTCGATGACATCGCCCTCGTTCAGGATCCGCTTGTGCTCGCTCATCGCTGGTCTCCATCGCCCGCTCACATCTTCGACCACCATGACGCGACGACGCTTGAAGATCGCATGGAGGCCGGGGGAGGTTGTGGGCGCTACCGTTCGTCCGTGGGACGTCCGTCGCTGCTCGTCGCGCCCGGTGAGGCGGCACCTCGCCGGCACGCCCTCGGGATCTCCTCGCCGTCGCCGGTCCTCGCCGTCATCGGCACGACCACCGATCTCGACGTCGAGCTCGACGCCCAGCTGCTGCCGGCGGTGCTCGCCGCCGTCGACGTCGTCGCCCGCAGCCGGGCCGTGATCGTCACCGGTGGCACCGACGCCGGTGTGTTCCACCTGGTCAGGCTGGCGCTCGCCGTCGCCTCGTCGCCGCCGGCCGGGATCGTCGGCGTCGCACCGGACGGGCTCGTCGCGGCCGACGACGGCCCGCCGAGCGCCGACCGCGTCGACGTCGACCCCGGGCTGACGGCGCTCGTCCGCGTCAAGGGCGACCAGTGGGGCGACGAGACGCCGATGCTGTCGCGGGTCGTCACCGAGCTCGCCGTGCCCGGGCGAGCGGCCGTGCTGCTCGTCGGCGGGGGCGACGGCACGCGCGTCGAGGTCAAGGAGCACCTCCGCCAGCGCCGCCCGATCGTCGTGCTCGGCGGGTCCGGCCGGATGGCGGACGAGGTCGCCGCCGGCGGACGGCCGGCCGCGACGACGAGGAGCTCGGCGCGCTGCTCGCCGACGGCGACGTGCGGGTCGTGCCGCTGTCGGCCGGCGCCGAGGCGCTGCGGCCGAGCTGCGAGGGCATCCTAGGCCGCCGGCGGCGCTGGCTCCGGCGACCAGGGCGACGCCGTCGCGGGCCGGTGCTGCTCGCCGTGTTCCCGAAGCTGTGGTTCCACGCTCCGCCGTCGGCGCCGCTGCTCCCGGAGGAGGCTCGCCGCGAGTACCCGCAGCTCGCCGACCGCATCGACGAGGCCGACCGGTACGTCGCTCCCGGCGTTCGTCGAGTGCGATCAGCTGGCCCTGCGCGAGCAGAACCGGTGGCGCTGGTTCACCGTGCTGGCGATCGCCGGCGGGTTCTTCACGACGCGTGTTCGGTGCGGTGCAGGCGTGGCTGCAGTCGGCGCTGTGGCCGGGCGTGGTCGTGGTCAGCCTCGGCGCGGCGAGCAGCGCGCTGACGACCGTCGCTCGTCGCCAGGGCTCGCTGCAGCAGTTCCTGTCGGCGCGGCTGCGGGCCGAGCGGCTGCGCTCGCTGTACTTCGAGCACGTCGCCCAGGCCGCTCACGCCGACGGCGGCGGCGACGAGCGACCGGCGACCTGGAGCGCCAGGTCGCCGACATCCAGTACGGGAAGGTGTCGGCGTGAGCGAGCGAAGCGAGCCACGGCTGGGCGAGCGAGCGCAGCGAGCCGGACGGCGATGGGGTTCGGGGCGCAGCCCCGGGTGTCGTCGTGAGCGAGCGGAGCGAGCCACGGCCGGGCGAGCGAGCGAGCGCCGGCGCGATGGGTCGGGCGCGCCCGGGTGCGTGTGAGCGACGAGGCGGACGAGGTGCTGCGGTTGTACGTCCGCCACCGCATCCAGGACCAGGTCGCCTACTACGAGCGCCAGGCCGAGCGCAACGAGCGGGCGCTCCGCCGCGCGGTGACGATCGCCGCCCTGCTCTTCGTCGCCGCCACGATCTGCGGTGCGCTGGCCACCGCCGATGCGCCGGGAGGCCGCGGGATGTGGGCGTTCTGCTCCGCCGGCTTCGCCGCGCTGGCGACGGCGCTGTCGGCGTACGAGGTCGCCTTCGGCTTCGAGCGCTACTCGCGCCAGTACGCCGAGACGCTCGCCTCGCTCAAGCTGGCCGACGCCAGCCGGCCGCCCGTGAGCGACCCGACGCCGTCGTCGACCACGTGTCGCTCGTCGAGACCCTGCTGCGCTCCGACGGGGAGAGCTGGTCGCAGCACTACGCCAGCCAGGTCGCCGACCGGGCGATCGAGGACGAGGACACCGCGGCGACGTGAACCTCGGCGTGGATCTCGCCGGATGCGGCGAGATCCGCGCCGAAGCCCGGGTGGCGAGGATCCCGCCGATGGGCGGTCACCGGGCAAGGCGGCCGGCCCGCCGCCGCAGGTCGTCGAGGCGGGAGCGCAGGATCTGCACGCGAGCACGGTCGACGGCGTCGCTGGCGTGGGTCTCGAGGTGCGCCGCGGCGCGCTCGCAGAACGTCATCACGTCGGCCGACCCGCCGTCGACGAGGAGCCCCTCGGCCGTGTCGATGAGGCGGTGCAGGCTGGTCGCCCAGTCGTCGACGGTGGTCGCCTCGACGACGGCGGCGACCTGGTGCTTGCAGAACGCGCCGTCGGCCGCGGCCGCGCAGGTGCAGAGATGGAACAGGCCGCCCGGGCCGAAGCCGATGCGCACCTCGTAGGTGTCCGAGCCGAGGACGGACGCGGTCAGCATCCCGCCGGTGCGGCCGGCGACGAGCACGCGGCCGGAGCCGGCGTACTCGACGCCCCGCTTGAACGTGCGCACGCCGGCGAGGCGGGCGACGTCGACCGTCGCCAGCGAGCGCTCGACGGGGAGGTGGAGAGACCTGTTCATGCTCGGGAGCATGAACGAGGGGTGTGACAGTCCAGCGCGGCTCGACGATGACGACCGGGATCTGGCGGGTCGTCCGCTTCTGGTAGCCGCCGTAGCCGGAGTAGGCGGAGACGATCCGCGGCCACAGTTCGGCGCGCTCGGCGTCCGTGGCCGTGCGGGCGCGCATCGCCTGCGTCGCCCCGTCGATCGTCACCTCGACGTCGGGTTCGGCGACCAGGTTCCGGTACCACTCCGGGTCGCGGTCGTCGCCGCCCTTCGAGGCGACGAGCACGACCCGACCGGGTTCGCGGACCGGTGCGGTCAGCATCACGGATCGCCGCTGGCCCGACTTGCGGCCGGTCGTGTGCAGCTCGACCAGGTCATTCCGGAGAAGCTGGCTCCCAGCCGTCCGCCGGACACGGACAGCAACACTCGGTGGAACTGGTTCATCCCCTTGAGGAAGGCGTCGGTCAGCTCTTCTCGGGCACCCATCAACGCTGGAGGTTACGCGACCGCAGGTCCTCGCCCATGCCAGCCACCGGTTGCGACGCACGGGCGCGGAGGCCTCGCGTATGGTGTCCGGCGTCGGGACATCGGGGTCCCGCCCGACCGGGGAAGGTGGGCGCATGGGCAGCTTGGTCACGTCGATCCGTTCGACGCGTCGGCGGGCGATCGTCCTCGCCGCTGGCACGGCCGTCACGATGTCGTTGCTGGCGTGGGGCTCGTCGCCCGACGTGTCGGCAGACGTCGCGGATCGTCCTGCCCAGCAGGCCGCCGACGACCAGTCCGAGCTGCTGCTCTTCGCCGCCGACGGCCTGGTGCAGGACCGCGTCGAGGCGTACGCCGACGAGCGCGACATCGTCCCCGGCTTTCGCGACCTGATCCACCATGGCGCGGTGGCGACCGACGGCGGTCTGCTCACGCAGGCACCGCCGAACACCGGCGCCGGCTGGAACACGCTGAGCACCGGCGCCTGGCCCGGGGCGGCCGGCTCGACGAACAACACGTTCCACATCAACGGCCAGCCGTTCGGCAACCGCACCGCCGCCTTCGACCCCGGCGTCCTGCAGGCCGAGACGCTCGCCCAGGCCGCCGAACGAGGCGGGCTGAAGGTCGCCCAGATCGAATGGGCAGGCGGGCGCATTGGTGCGACCGACGGCCCGACGCTCGACTTCCGCACGTTCCTGTCCGGCCGTGGCGTGGCGACGAACTACATCGCCCCGACCGACGACGCTGGGTTCACCGCAGCGTTCGGCCTGCAGTTCGACCATCCGGACGGCTTCGCCGGGACGCGCCGTTCCTCGCCGCGAGCCCGGCGGCGGCGACCGAGTGGACGACGTCCCGCAGTCGTACAGCCCGGCGTACGAGATGCGCATGCGCGTCATCGACTTCGGCATCGACAAGTACGGCCTCAACGCCTACATCTACGACAGCACCAACGACGGCGCCACCAACTACGACCGCGTGTTGCTGTCGACGAGCAAGAGCGGAAGCGACAGCGTCGGCGACCTCGAGCAGGGCGAGTGGGCCGACGTCAAGGTCACAGTGCAGGGCGGCGCGCTCGCCGGCAAGACGGCGGCGTTCCTCACCAAGGTCGAGCGGCTGACGCCGGACCTGTCCGAGGTGCGCCTGTTCCACACGTCCGTCACGAGGGCCATCGCCACGTGGCCGAACTGGCACGGAGAGCCTGGCTTCACCGGGACGTTCGAGGACTACGTCGCCGCCGAGTTCCCGTCCTCCCAGGCCGGCGACTTCGCCGTCCTCGAGGCCGGCATCGTGAGCGAGGAGACCTACGTCGAGCAGGGGCTGTACTGGGAGCTGAGCTACCACCCGCTGATCGAGTACGTGCTCGAGACCTACGCAGCCAGACCTGGCGCTGGTCGGCTACCCGGTCACCGACGAGTTCCAGCACCAGTTCCTCGGCCTGGTCACCGAGACGCTGCCCAACGGCGCGGCCAACCCGGCGTTCGACGACGTCCAGGTCAACGGCACGCCGGACGACCGGGTCGTCGAGCGCGAGGGCTTCATCCAGCGCGCCTATCGAGCGCGCCGACGCGACGATGCGCCTGGCCCAGGACCTGATGGACGACCGCGACCTGACGACGTTCGTGTCGTCGGACCACGGCTTCGCCCCGCAGTTCGCGGCCATCGACGCCAGCAAGGTGCTCGTCGACCTCGGCCTGCTGTCACGGCCGCAGACGTCCAACTGCCGCCCGGCCACGGGCGAGACCATCGGTAAGGCCAAGGCCTGCTGGGCCGGTGGCACGGTGCAGATCTACCTCAACCTCGCCGGGCGCGATCCCGTGAACCCGAGGTTCCCCGAGCAGATCGCCGCCGCGGACGAGGCAGCGACGGTCGCCGCCATCGAGGCCGCCTTCCTGGCCGTCACGGATCCGAACGACTGGACCGGCGACGGCGTGCCGGAGGGCTGGCCGGTGATCGATCGGGCCTTCACCAAGGCCGAGGCCCGCTACATCCCCAACGGACCGGACAGCACGGCCGACATGGCCCACCCGACCAGGACCGGCGATCTCGTCGTGTTCGCCTCGCCGCCGTACCAGTTCGACGCGGCGACCCCCGGAACGCTGATCGCCAGGTCGGCGTTCTTCGGCCAGCACGGATACGTCCCCGACATCGGCGAGGGTGCCGACCCGGCGTCCAACGTGAACATGCGGGCGACGTTCCTCGCCGACGGTCAGGCGATCGCCCGCGGTGGCATCGAGGGCATGCGCAGCATCGACGTCGCCCCGACGGCGTCGTTCCTGCTCGACATCCCGGTGCCCCAGCACAGCCAGGGCCAGGTGGTCATGCCGCTGCTGCGGCACGCCGGCGGGCACAAGGTGGTCAACATCATCGGGCTCAACGACTTCCACGGCCAGCTCGCCGACACCGCGATGACCATCGACGGCCAGGCGATCCGGGTCGGTGGGGCGGCCGACCTGGCCACGATGTTCGACGAGGAAGCGGCCGTGCTGCCGGGCGAGACGTTGCTGCTCGCCGCCGGTGACAACGTCGGGGCCTCGCCGCCCGAATCGGCGCTGCTCGACGACCGGCCGGCGATCGACGTCGAGAACGCGTGGGGCATGGACGCCACGTCGTACGGCAACCACGAGTTCGACTTCGGCATCCCGCGCATCCTCGAACACCTCGAGAACGCCGATTTCCCGTTCTTGTCGGCGAACATCGTCGAGAAGGCCACCGGCCAGCCGCCGGCGTGGCTGGACCGTTCTGCCGTGTTCAACGTCAACGGCGTGCGCGTCGGCGTCATCGGTGCCACGGTGCGTACGACGCCCGAGCTGGTCAGCGCCGGTAACACCGCGGGCCTGACGTTCCTCTCCGAGGCCGAGGGCATCGCCGCCGAGTCCGAGCGGCTCCGGCGGCGCGGAGTGCGGGTGCAGGTGGTGGTCATCCACGAGGGCGCCGTGCTCGGCAACAACCGCGTGGCTGCGGTACCGGCGACCCAGTGGGAGGGACCGATCATCCAGATCGTCGAGGCGATCCAGGAGACCACGGTCGACCTCGTCATCGCCGGCCACACCCATCGCATCGCCAACGCCGTCGTCGGGCGCATCCCGATCGCCGAGGGCGTCAACGCGGGCGGCAGCTACTCCGTCGCCCAGATGGTCGTCCGCAACAACGAGGTCGTCTGGACCAGCCCGTCGACGCGGGTGGCCAAGAACCTCGGCGTCGCCAACGATCCCGAGGTGCAGGCGATCGTCGACGCGGCGAACGCGGCGACGGCCGTGCTGCGCAACCAGGTCATCGGGACGCAGAAGTTCGACATCCTTCGCGACCCGGCGCGTCTCACGGAGTCGGCGATGGGCAACCTCGTCGCCGACGCGATGCTCGACAAGTACCCCGGGATCGACGCGGCGATGACCAACTCCGGTGGGTTGCGCCAGGACATCCGCGTACACCTCCGTCCGCCGCCGAGGCGCCCGGTGAGATCACCTGGGGCGAGGTGTTCGCCGTCCTGCCGTTCGGCAACCGCACGGTGATCATGACCCTCACCGGCGCGCAGCTGCGAGCGGCCCTCGAGAACGGCTTCTCGCCGGTCTGCAACCCGGCGATCGCCACGGGACGCTTCCCGCAGGTGGCCGGGTTGAAGCTGACGTTCCACTGCGATGGCACGACGCCCGTGATCACGGAGATGGCCGAGCGCCGGCGGCCCGGCCGGACCGCTCACGCCGATCGGGCCGACGGACACCGTGCGCATCGTCACCAACGACTTCATGTTCACGGGTGGCGACGGCTACACCGCGTCTGGGCGGCACGACGTGTAGCAACCGGGCGACGGCCTGCTCGAGGTCACCATCGAGTACATCACCGCGACTCGCCGGTCGGTCCCGTCGTCGAAGGTCGCATCGTCCGGAGCCGAACACCCTCGTCCACGGGCGAGCGCCGCCCTACCGTGGCGAGGGTGGAGGTCCGATCGATCAGCGCCGACGAGGCGAACGACTTCCGCCGCGCCACGTGCGCCGGCTTCGGCGTCGCCGAGACCGTCGACGACGTCGAGTGGGGGCGGCGACCGATCGACCCGCTCGACCGCTGCCTCGCCACGTTCGATCGCGGCTCGATCGTCGCCACGTTGCAGTCGTTCCCGACGACGCTGACGCTCCCCGGTGGCGGCGGCGTCACCGTCGGCGCGCTGACCGCGGTGAGCTGCCGGGCAACGCATCGTCGCCAGGGCCTGCTCACGCAGATGATCGGCGACGACCTGCGGTCGAGCCGCGACCGCGGCGAGCCGGCCGACATCCTGATCGCCGCCGAGTACCCGATCTACGGTCGCTTCGGCTACGGCCCGGCGACGCTCGCGCACGGAGTGGGAGCTGGACTCCAAGGCGGCGACGTTCGTCACGCCGGGAGCGGCACGGTCGAGTTCGTCGACAACGACACGTTCCGCAAGGAGGGGCCGGCGGTCTTCGAGCAGGTGCGCCGCCACCGCCCCGGGATGATCGGGCGCGACGACTTCGACTGGGACGTCAAGGCCGATCTGCGGCGCCGGCCGGAGGACAAGCCGTGGCAGGGGTTCCGCCTGCTGTGCCGCGACGACGACGGCGTCGCCCAGGGCTACGCCTGCTACACGGTGAAGGACCAGTGGGCCGACTTCCGCCCGCACTCGACGGTCGAGGTGTCCGAGCTGTGCGCCACGTCGCCGGCCGCCGAGGCCCGGCTGTGGAGGTTCCTCGCCGAGCTCGACCTGATGGTCACGGTCAAGGCGCCGGATCGGCCGGTCGACGAGCTGCTGCCGTGGCTGCTCGTCGACGGGCGCGTGGCCAAGCAGACGGCGTGCAACGACTTCCTGTGGGTCCGCCCGCTCGACGTGCCAGCGCTGCTGTCGGCGCGGACGTACACGGCGACCGGGCGCGTCGTCTCGAGGTCGTCGACGAGCAGGGTCTGGCGAGCGGG
Source organism: uncultured Acidimicrobiia bacterium (assembly GCA_963822875.1). Taxonomy (GTDB): domain Bacteria; phylum Actinomycetota; class Acidimicrobiia; order Acidimicrobiales; family Ilumatobacteraceae; genus JALZMG01. The sequence continues at coordinate 36,004 of CAWGJK010000007.1, forward strand.
ACGTACGCGCTCGACGCGTCGCCTGATGGGGCGACCTGCACCCCGACGTCGGACGCCGCCCGACCTGACGATGCCGGCCGGCACGCTCGGCGCCGTGTCGCTCGGCGGCCCGCGCCTGGCGACGTTGCACGCCGCCGGCTGGCTCGACGAGCACACCTCCGGCTCGGTCACCATCGCCGACGACCTCTTCGCCGGCCCCGTCGTCCCCTGGTGCAACACCTGGTTCTAATCGTCACTTGTTCGCGCTCAGCGCGACCAACTCGACAAGGAACCTTGGGTCACCAGTCGGGGAGCTGCTGCAGCGCCCAGCGGTTGCCGTCGGGATCGGCGAAGTAGACGAAGCGGCCCCACGGCTGCTCGTCGACGTCGCTGGCCTCGATCCCTCGCCCGGCGAGCTCGGCACGGACCTCGTCGGCGTCGGCGACGACCATCTGGAGGTCGTCCAGGGAGCCCGGCGCGAGCGTGGTCAACCCTTTGCCGATGGCGATCGAGCAGCTCGAGCCGGGCGGCGTGAGCTGCACGAAGCGGATGTCGTCGCTGACCGTGTGGTCCTGATCGGCGTTGAACCCGACGCGCACGTAGAAGTCCTTGGCGCGGTCGACGTCGGTGACGGGCACGGCGACCATCTCGCAGCTTCATCTCCATGTTCGGCGACGGTACCTGCCGAACGTGGTCAACCTCTGGGGACGCTAGGACTCGTCGTACTTGAACGAGACGCGCAGCTTGGTGCGGAACGTGGCCTTGCCGCTGTCGTCGAGGTCGAGGTCCTGCTCGACGACCTCGGCCACGCGCAGCTGGCGGATCGTCTCCCGGGCCTTCTTCACCGCCGTCAGGCCGGCGTCCTCCCAGGACTCGGTGCTCGTCCCGATGATCTCGACGACCTTGTAGACGCTCATGTCGCATCCTCTCGCTCGGTGCGCCGAACCCCCTCGGCGCGGTTGCAGTATTGCCGAACGCCGGAGCATGCGCGACGCGGTGGCCGCGCCCTCACGCCCGGCGGGGGATGCCGAGCGTCTGCAGCAGGTCCTCGTGCAGCTCGAACCACACCGTGTGGTACGAGTCCATCGCCGGGCTGGTGAACCACTCCACCTCGCCCCGCTGCACACGTTGCACTGCGGTCGCCAGCCGCCGGCCGTACGACCCGAAACGGCGCAGTGTCGCCGCCAGCTCGGCGCACACCGGCTGGGCGCGCCCGTCGAACATCGCCAGCTCGTCGATGACGGCGGCGTCGTAGGCGGCGTCGGTGTGGTCGTTGAGCGAGCCGTCGGCACGGAGCTGCCACCGCGTGCACACCGCGATGAGCTCGTCGTTGAGCGCGAGGAAGCGCTCGTACGACGCACCCACGAGGTGATCGACCACCGCCGCGGCGCGCTCGTCGCGCCAGCATCTCGGCGTGTGCAGCGCGCCTTCGGGGGTCAGTGACCAACCCGGTGCAGCGCCCTCGCGGTGCACGACGTGGCCCCGCTCCATCGCCTCCGTGAGCACCATTTCGACCTCGGCGAGGTCGCCGACAATCTCCCCGACGCGGTGCGTCGCGACACGTCCACGGATGCGCACGACGTGCAGTACGTGGAAGTGCGGATCCGACCCGTGCGCCACCGGCGCAGTGTAGGAACGCCCGGGCCTACCATCGCCCTCGTGGATCGGGGGTTCCGCCGCATCGCGGTCGTCAATCGCGGTGAGGCGGCGATGCGTGTGATCAACGCAGTCCGCGAGCTGCGCATCGAACGCGGGGAGGCCCTCCGCACGATCGCCATGCACACCGAGGCCGAGCGCACGGCGATGTTCGTCCGCGAGGCCGACGAGTCGGTGTGCATCGACACCGGCCGGACCGCAGGAACGGGGAGCCCGTACCTCGACCTCGCCGCCCTCGAGCGTGCGCTCGTCGACTGCGGGGCCGAGGCGGCGTGGGTCGGGTGGGGGTTCGTGGCGGAGCGCCCCGAGTTCGCCGAGCTGTGCGAACGACTGGGGATCGTGTTCGTCGGTCCGAGCGCCGCTGTGATGCGGCGCCTCGGCGACAAGATCGGTTCGAAGCTGCTCGCCGAGCAGGCCGACGTCCCGGTCGCCGGCTGGAGCGGCGGGCCCGTCGCCACGGTCGAGGAGGCGCGGATCCACGCCTCGACGATCGGCTACCCGCTGATGATCAAGGCGACCGCCGGTGGTGGCGGCCGCGGGATCCGGCGCGTCGACGACGAGTCGCAGCTCGCCGAGGCGTTCGAGAGCGCCCGTTCCGAGGGCGGCAAGGCGTTCGGTGACCCGACGGTGTTCATGGAGCGTGTGGTCACCGGCGCCCGCCACGTCGAGGTCCAGCTGATCGCCGACACTCACGGCACCGTCTGGGCGGTGGGCGTGCGCGACTGCAGCATGCAGCGGCGCAACCAGAAGGTCATCGAGGAGTCCCACTGCATCGCCCTCACCCCCGAGCAGGACGCCGACCTGCGGGCGGCAGCCGTGCGCCTGGCGAGCATCGCCGGCTACCACAACGCCGGCACCGTGGAGTTCCTCTACCAGCCGAGCGAGCGCCGCTTCGCCTTCCTCGAGGTCAACACGCGGCTGCAGGTCGAGCACCCGGTCACCGAGCTGACGACCGGGCTCGACCTCGTCAAGCTGCAGCTGCACGTCGCCGCCGGCGGCCGGCTGGACGGCGACCCGCCGCCGAGCACCGGCTACGCCATCGAGGCACGCCTCAACGCCGAGGATCCCCAGCGCGCCTTCGCCCCGGCGCCCGGCACGATCGAGACGCTGCAGCTCCCGGCCGGGCCGGGCGTCCGCGTCGACACCGGCGTCGCCGAGGGCGACGTGATCCCGCCCGAGTACGACTCGATGATCGCCAAGGTCATCGCCCACGGCCGCGATCGGGAGGAGGCGCTCGGCCGGCTGCACCGCGCGCTGTCGCAGACGACGGTCGTCGTGCGCGGCGGGACGACCAACAAGTCCTTCCTGCTCGACCTGCTCGGGCGACCGGAGGTGCGTGCCGGATCGATCGACACGTCGTGGCTCGATCGCCTCACGGCCGCCGACGAGCACCTGTCGGCGCGCCACGCCGACGTCGCCCTCGTCGCCGCGGCACTGGATGCAGGCGACCTCATCGCCGAGCTCGATCGGGCGTCGTTCCTCGGTTGGGCCAGCCGGGGGCGACCGCGAGCCGATGTCGACATCGGACGGCGCATCGAGCTTCGTCACGGCGGTCAGACCTACGACATCGGGCTGCGCCAGATGTCGCCGTCGCGCCACGAGGTCGAGCTGGACGGGGTCGTCGCCGTCGTCGATGTCGAGCGTCTCGGACGCAACCGCGTCCTGCTGACGATCGCCGGCCAGCGGTACGTCGTGGTGTCGTCGTCGCAGGGCACCGACCACCTCGTCGAGGTCGACGGCGTCTTCCACCGCTTCTCCCGCGACGACGCGGGCGTCGTGCGGGCGCCGGCGACGGCGCTGGTGGTCGGCGTCGACGTGGCGCCCGACGACGTCGTCGCGGTCGGCGATCGTCTCGGCGTCGTCGAGGCGATGAAGATGGAGATCGCCGTTCCCGCCCCGGTGGCCGGGCGGGTCCGCGACGTCTTCGTCGCCCGCAACGTGCAGGTCGATGCCGGCGCGCCGCTGTTCCGCATCGAGCCGCTCGAGCCGACCGCCGACACCGCTCCGGCCGGCGCGCGGATCGAGCTGACTGCGCTGCGGTCCGGCCCCGGGCGCCGACTCGCCACGTGACCGCCTGGCGACGATCGTCGGCGTTCATCCTCGGGTTCGACGTCGACGCTGCCACCGTCGAGGGAGTCGTGGCCGTCGTGCGCGACGACCCCGGGCCCGACGACCTCGAGCTGCAGATCCTCGACGCCTTCGCCGACGTGGCGGTCATCTTTCCCGAGCGGCGCGCTCCGGACGCCGAGGGCGACGAGGCGGCGCGGCCCGCGCGAGCACTTCTACACGTTCCTCCGCTCGCTCGACGTCGAGTACGAGGGCCTGCCGGGCTGGTACGCCGACCGGCTGCGGCGCGCCGTGAACCACTACGGCGTCGAGGAGCTGGTGCCCGGCGCGCCACTCGAAGCGGCCCTGCTGCGACTGTTCATCGCCCAGCAGCGCCAGGACGAGCAGGTTCCCGTGGTGCTCGCCCTGCTCGACGACCTGGCGGCGAAGGCGCCCGACGGTGATCCACGGCTGCGCGACACGCTCGACCGATTGATCGAGGCGACCAGGCGGCGTTTCCCGGCGGTGGCCGCGGCGGCGCGGACCGTGCGCCACCGCCGCTTCGATCGCCCGTACGTCGAGCGCGCCCAAGCCGAGGTGTCGACGAGGATGCGTCAGCTCGCTGCGGCCGTTGCCGGGCACAAGCCCGAGGATGCCGACCGGGCGGCGGTCGACGAACTCGTCGCCTGCCCGCTGCCGCTCGTGCCGATCTTCGCCGAGGACCAGCTGCTCTCCGGGACCGACGAGCCAGGCGCGCTGCTCGAGGTGCTCACCCGGCGCTACTACAAGATCCGCGACCTCGGCCCGGTGACGCTCGGCGCCGACGACGTGCTGCACACGAGCTACGAGCGCCACGATCGCGCCGTCCACGTGTTCGCCGCCCGGGCGAGGGACGACGGTCTTGCCGACGCGCTGCGCGCGCGCTCGCCCGGGCGACGTCGACGGTCGCACCGCCGGACACCGCCGTCGTCGATCTGTTCATGCCGCTCGGGGCGCGTGACGGCGATGCCTGGTCCGCAGAGCTGGCCGCCGCGCTCGACGCCGCCCACCTGCCCGGCAGCGTGCGCCGCGTCGCCGTCGTCGGCACCGATGCCGGTGACGCCACCGACGTGCTCACGTTCCGGCGTCCCGGCGACGAGGGTGTCAGGCCGTACTGGATGGCCAACGGCGCGCCGTCCGACGCGGCGACGTTCGAGGAGGACGTCAAGTTCCGCCGCCTGCATCCGATGATCGCCAGGCGCGTGCAGATGTGGCGGCTGGAGAACTTCGAGATCCGCCCGCTGCCGACGACGGGCGAGGTGCACCTCTTCGACTGCGTCGGCCGGGACAACCCGAGCGACGAGCGCCTCGTCGCCGTCGCCGAGGTGCGCGACCTGACCCCCGTGCGCGACGAGGACGGCCGTGCCGTCGCCCTCCCCGAGGTCGAGTTGCTGCTCGTGGGGTGCTGCGACGCCATCCGTGAGGCGCGCACCAGCCGGCCGTCGCTGCAGCGGCTGGAGTGGAACCGCATCATGCTGTACGTCTGGCCGCCGCTCGACATCCCCCTCGACGAGGTCGACGCCATCGCCAGGCGCTTGCTCCCGCTGACCGACGGGCTCGGGCTCGAGCAGGTCGTGGTCAGCGCCCGGCTCCCTGTCCGGGGAGACGGCGAGCCGGTCGAGACGGTGATGCGCCTCGGCTACGAGGCCGGGCGCGGCATGACGGTGCGCCTCACGCCACCCCCGACCGCACCGATGCAGCCGCTCGACGACTACGCCCGCAAGCTGATCCAGACGCGCCGCCGCGGCCTCGTGTACCCGTACGAGATCGTCCCGATGCTGGCGCGGGCGGGCGGCGAGTTCGTCGAGCACGACCTCGACGAGGACGGCCGGCTGGCGCCGGTCGACCGGCCGCCGGGAGCGAACCGCGCCGGCGTCGTGGTCGGCGTCGTGCGCACGCCGACCGACCGATACCCGGAGGGGATGGCGCGCGTCGCCGTGCTCGGCGACGCCGACGAAGGCGATGGGCTCGATCACCGAGGCGCGAGTGCCGGCGGATCCTCGCGGCGATCGACCTGGCCGCGGAGATGGACGTGCCGATCGAGTGGTTCGCCCTGTCGGCCGGGGCGCGGATCGCCATGGACTCGGGAAGCGAGAACCTCGACTGGGTCGCCCGCGTGCTGCGCCGCCTCGTCGAGCACACCCAGGATGGCGGCGAGGTCAACGTCGTCGTCGCCGGCATCAACGTCGGCGCCCAGCCGTACTGGAACGCCGAGGCGACGATGCTGATGCACACGCGGGGGATCCTCGTCATGACGCCGGAGAGCGCGATGGTGCTGACCGGCAAGCAGGCCATCGACTACTCCGGCGGCGTCTCGGCGGAGGACAACTTCGGCATCGGTGGCTACGGCCGGGTGATGGGCCCGAACGGCGAGGCGCAGTACTGGGCGCCGACGCTGTCGGCGGCGTCCGACCTGCTGGCCACGCACTACGACCTGACGTACCGAGCGCCGGGCGAGCGGTGGCCGCGGCGGGCGGCGACGGCAGACCCCGTCGACCGCGACGTGCGCACGGAGCCGCAGGCCGTCGAGGGCGTCGACTTCGAGACCGTCGGTGACGTGTTCTCCGACACCGCCAACCCCGATCGCAAGAAGCCGTTCGACATCCGCACGGTGATGCACGCCGTCGCCGACCGCGACCAGGTCACCCTCGAGCGATGGCCGGAGATGGCCGAGGCGGAGACGGCGGTCATCTTCGAGGCACGCATCGGCGGCCACGCCGTGACGCTGATCGGGATCGAGTCGCGGCCGCTGCCGCGGCACGGCACGACGCCCGCCGACGGCCCGCGCGCAGTGGTCGGCGGGCACGCTGTTCCCGCTGTCGTCGAAGAAGGTCGCCCGGGCGATCAACGCGGCGAGCGGGTGCCGGCCGGTGGTCGTGCTCGCCAACCTGTCCGGCTTCGACGGCTCGCCCGAGTCACTGCGCCGGCTGCAGCTCGAGTACGGCGCCGAGATCGGGCGGGCGATCGTCAACTTCGAGGGGCCGTTCGTGCTGTGCGTCGTCTCGCGCTACCACGGCGGTGCCTTCGTCGTGTTCTCGGCGATGTTGAACGACGACATGGAGGTGCTCGCCGTCGAGGGCTCGTTCGCCTCGGTGATCGGTGGCGCCCCGGCCGCCGCCGTCGTGTTCACCCGTGACGTCGACGACCGGACGCGTGCCGACGAGCGCGTGCGCGCCGCCGAGGCCGCCGTCGCCGCCGCCGCGCCCGACGAGGTCGGGGCGCGGCAGGCCGAGCTGGCGAGCGTCCGCGACGCCGTGCGCACGGAGAAGCTGGGCGAGGTGGCCGCCGAGTTCGACGCCGTGCACAGCGTCGAGCGCGCCCGCGAGGTCGGCTCGGTGCACCGCATCATCAAGGCCGCCGACCTCCGCCCCGAGCTCGTCGCCGCCATCGACCGCGGCCTCGAGCGCGTCGCCGAACGCTGACCCCGATCTGGGCGCGATCCGTCTCTGGGCGCGATTCGTCCGGAAACCGAGACGATCAGCGCCCAGATGTCAGGAGGGACTCGAGGGCGGCGATGGCCGAGCCGCGGGCGCCGGCGGAGTCGAGGGCGGGGACGATGACGAGCTCGGACACGTGCTGCTGCTCGGTGCGCAGCTGGGTGTGCTGGCTGATCTCCTCGACGAACCAGTCGCGGAAGTGCGGTTCCGTCTCCAGCACCCCGCCGCCGACGAAGTAGGCGTGTGGGTCGCTGTAGTTGGCGGCGATCGAGAACAGCCACCCCAGTGCCATCGCCTGCTGCCTGAAGATGTGCAGCGCCATCTCGTCGCCGCGCTCGCCGAACGCGCGCACCCGTCGCGCCCCCTCGACGGGGTCGACCGATGCCAGCTCGTGATCCGGGTAGCGCGTCAGCCAGTAGGGGAGCAGGTTGAGCTCGATCCCCGTCAGCGAGGCGAAGCTCTCGACGTCGCCGGTCAGGCCGCAGTTGCAGCGGGGCATCGGCTGGTCGTCCTCCAGCAGGTCGCGCTGTCGGGATCGGGATGTGACCGAGCTCGCCGGCCATGCCGGCCGCCCCGCGCAGCACCCGCCCCGCGTCGATCACCGCCCCGCCGAGGCCGGTGCCGACGATCGCCGACACCGACGAGCGCCGCCCGGCCTCGGTGCCGAAGTGCACGTGGTGGGCGTAGAGGGCGGCGGCGTTGGCGTCGTTGTTGTAGACGACCGGGATGCCGAGGGCGTCCTCGAGGGCGCCACGCACGTCGAAGTGCGACCAGCCCGGGTGGCCGAAGTTGGTCGATCCCTTCGAGGAGATGACCCCGTCGGCGCTCGCCGGCCCCGGCGTGTCGAGGCCGACGGCGAGCACGTCGCTCGGCGACGTGTCGGTGACCTGCAAGGCGTTGGTGAAGGCGTCGACGAGCGCCGGGATCGCCGCCGCCGGGCCTTCCTTGACCCGGCTCGGCGTCTCCAGCAGCCCATCGACGAGGAACTGGCGGGAGGTGTCGAGCACGGTGGCGTTGTTCGACGTGCCACCGTTGTCCAGCCCGACGACGACCTGGCGATCACCCATGGCCGCACATCCTCGCACCAGCGCGGGAATACGCGCGGGGGGTGTAGGGTTGAATCTTGCGATCGCAACAATCTCTGGAGGAACGAGATGCCCGCCGTCACCGCCGACACGACCACCCTGCCGAAGCTGCCGGCGCCCGACGTCACGGCCCGCCCGCGCTCGATCGTGTCCGTGACCACGGCCCCGCAGTCGTTCGAGGGCGAAGGCTTCCCCGTCCGGCGCGCCTTCGCCGGTGTCGACCTGCGCCACCTCGATCCGTTCATCCACATGGACCAGATGGGTGAGGTCGACTACCCGCCGTACGAGCCCAGGGGCACCGACTGGCACCCGCACCGTGGCTTCGAGACCGTCACCTACATCATCGACGGCACGTTCCAGCACCAGGACTCCCACGGTGGCGGCGGGCTGATCACCAACGGCGCCACGCAGTGGATGACCGCCGGGTCGGGCATCTTGCACATCGAGACGCCGCCGGAGGAGCTCGTCGTCAGCGGCGGGCTGTTCCACGGCATCCAGCTGTGGGTGAACCTGCCGTCGGCGGACAAGATGGTCGCGCCGCGCTACCAGAACCTCGAGGCCGACCAGTCCGCGCTGCTGTCGTCGCCGGACGGTGGGGCGCTGGTGCGGCTGATCGCCGGCGACGTCGCCGGCCACGCCGGGCCGGGGAGCACGCACACGCCGATCGCCCTCGCCCACGCCACCATCGCGCCGGGCGCCCGGCTGGAGATCCCGTGGCGCACCGACTTCAACGCCCTCGCCTACGTGCTCGCCGGATCGGGCACGGTCGGCAGTGAGCGCCGGCCCGTGACGCTCGGCCAGCTCACCGTGTTCGGCGACGGCGACACGTTCGTGCATCGACGGCACCGGCAGCGACCCGCTCGAGGTGCTGCTGCTCGGCGGCCGCCCCATCCGCGAGCCCGTCGCCGCCTACGGCCCGTTCGTGATGAACACCCGCGCCGAGCTCGTCCAGGCCGTCGAGGACTTCAACGCCGGCCGCCTCGGCACCATCCCCGCCGACGGCCTGCGTCCCTACCGCCGCCGCTGACGTGGCATCCTCCATCTGGGCGCGCACGTTCTCGTATGTGCGAACGTCCGCGCCCAGAAGCCGCGATGAGAACGTGCGCGCCCAGATCTGCGGTGGCGCGACGGTCAGGTCTGCCGCTGCAGCACCGCCGACAGGTGGTGCTGCAGGGGTTGGCCGACGGCCGCCATGCGCACCTCGTAGCTGAGGCGGTCACCGTCGACGCTGATCGAGCGCTCGACCGTCGTCACCTCCTTGGCGGTCGGCGTGCGGCCGACGGTGATCGTCGCCAGCTCGACGACCAGCGTGGTGCCGTCGCCGACGACGGTGCCGTCACTGCGATCTCGGTGATGCCGAACGGGTGGGCCAGCACCAGCTCGATCCGTCCCGGCGACGGCGCCCGGAAGTAGCCGTGCTCGGCGTGCAACGGCCGCCCGTCGTCGGCCGCGCGGGTGCGCTGGGCGTAGGCGAGGAACGGCTTGCCGACGTGGCCGAACGTGACCTCCTCGTGGTAGGCGAAGTCGTCGATCGTCGGGTACCGGCCTTCGCCGTCGCCGGCCCATGTGCCGAGCAGCGGGGCGAGGACGGTCACGTCCGGGTGCAGATGGTCCATCTCACTCCTCCTCCGGCGAGTGCGGGCCGGCCCACGCCTTGGGTTTCCACGCGGTGACCAGCTTGGCGACCGCGGTGACGAGGAAGAGCTGGCCGATGAGCGCTTCCAGCACGGCCATGCTCTGGCCGGGGTTGCCGGCCGGCACGAGGTTGCCGTAGCCGGTGGTCGTCAACGTGATGAAGCTGAAGAACAGGTCGTCGTCGATGTTGCCGTCGCCCTGGGCGCCGAAGAAGTCGCTGCGCTGCACACCGCCGAGGAAGCGGTAGGCGAAGGCGAACGCCATGCCGAGCAGGAGGTAGGCGCTCAGCGCCCCGAGCATCGTCTCCCGGTCGACCTGGCGGCGGAACACGACGTGGCGGATGATCGAGAACGGGGCGACGAAGTAGAGCGCGCTGCTGGCCAGGAAGACCCAGCGCAGCAGGCGCTCCTCGCCCGCCCCGAACAGGCTGACGACCGCGCTGGCGGCGGCGAGGACGGCGAGCACGTCGGCGATGACGCGGATCGGCCGGTGCGCCTGCGACGTGTGCAGCGCCAGGCGGACGGTGATGATCTGCACGAGCACGACGATGGTCGCCCCCCAATGGGTGCGGAACGCCACGGCGAGCACATAGGTGATGACGATCATCACGAGGACGAGGCCGTAGCTGTCGACCGAGCGGAACGATCGCAGCAGCCGGTGTACGGCTCGATCCGCCTCGGTCTGGACCTCGTCGTTCATCGCCCAGCGAGCTCGGCGATGGCCTCGGCCTTGATCCGCTTGTAGTCGACCTTGCCGTTGGGCGCCCGGCCGATCGAGTCGACGACGAGCACGCGGCGTGGCGCCTTGTACGGCGCGAGGCGGCCACTGACGTGGACGCGCAGGTCGTCGACAGCGACGGCGGCACCCTCGGCGGCTTCGACGACGCCGACGATCACCTCGCCGAAACGGTCGTCGGGCACGCCGACGACGACGGCGTCACGGACGGCCGGGTGCGTCTTGAGGACCTCCTCGACCTCCTCGGGGAAGACCTTCTCGCCACCGGTGTTGATGCACACCGAGCCGCGGCCGAGGAGCTGGATCGTGCCGTCGGCGTTGACCGTGGCGAAGTCGCCGGGGATGCTCCAGCGACGGCCGTCGATGTCGCGGAACGTGGCCGCCGACTTGGCGTCGTCCTTGTAGTAGCCGACGGGGAGGAACCCGCCGACGGCGACCATGCCGATCTCCCCGGATCCCGGCTCGACGCGCCGGCCGGAGTCGGTGAACACGGCGTTGTTCTCGGTGATGGCGAAGCGCGCCGTCGCCTCGGCGGCGCCCGCCGCCGACACCGACGCACCCAGTCCGACGGCTTCCGACGACCCGAACGAGTCGAACAGGATCGCCTGGGGCATGTGCCGCAGCAGGCCCTGCTTGTTCTCGTGGCTCCACATCACGCCGGAGGAGGAGATCACCGCCACGCTCGACAGGTCGTAGCGGCCGGCGTTCGCATCGAGGTGCTCGAGCATCGGCCCGGCGAACGCCTGGCCGACGATCACGATGTTCGTGGCTCGATGGCGCTCGACCGTCTCGAACATCTCAGCGGCGTCGAAGTGGCGGTTGGCGAGCGACACGACCGTGCCGCCGCCGGTCATCGCGATGAACGCCGAGAACTGGCCCGTGCCGTGCATCAGCGGACAGGCGACGACCATCACGGGGGGAGTGTCCGCGCCGGCGGCCCGGGCTGCGACCTCGGCGGTGTCGTCTGCCGCGGCGGTACCGGCGAGGGGATTGCCGCCGGCGCCGAGCACGTTGAACAGGTCGTGCTGGCGCCACATCACCCCCTTGGGGATGCCGGTGGTGCCGCCCGTGTAGAGCAGCAGCAGGTCGTCACCCGAGCGCTCGATCGGCGGCGGCTGGGCACCCGCCTCGACCACCGCTTCGTAGGGCACCGCCCAGTCCGGGCCGGCACCCGTCGCGTCGGCGACGACGTACCACCGGCGAACGCCAGGGAGGCGCTCGCGGATCCCGGCGAGCAGGTCGCCGAAGGCGGCGTGGAAGACGACCGCCTCGGCGTCGGCGTTGTCGAACAGGTAGAGGATCTCGTCGGGTCCGTAGCGGAAGTTGGTGTTCACGGGGACCATCCCCACCTTGAACGCCCCGACGACGACCTCGAGGTACTCGACGCCGTTGTAGAGGTAGCAGGCGACCTTCGACTGACGGCCCAGGCCGGCGTCGACGAGATCGGCGGCGAAGGCACCGGCCCGCCGGTCGAACTCACCCCACGTCACCGTGCGCTCGCCGTGCACCTGGCACGGGCGATCGGGCACCGCCGCGGCAATGGCCTCGTAGACGTCGGCGAAGTTCCAGTCGGTCATGGTGCCGATCGTTCCAGATCGTCGGTGCGATGCTCGACGCGTAGGTTCTTGTCGTGCACTTCGACACCTCGATCACGCTCTCCGGTCCGCTGCGCTCGCCGGCGCAGATGCTCGACGAGCAGACCTACGACGGCCACGCGAGCGTCCACGACGAGGAGACGGCCGCGTCCCTCGGCCTCGCCGGCGCGCCGATCGAGGGTCCGACGCACTTCAGCCAGTTCGATCCCCTCGCCGTCACGCTGTGGGGCGACGCCTGGTTCGAGCACGGCTGCATCAGCTGCCACTTCCAGACCATGGTCGTCGAGGGCGAGCAGGTGCAGGCGACGATGACGACGGCGAGCGCCAACGCGGCCATCCTCGAGGCGCACAAGGCCGACGGCACGCCGGTGCTGGTCGGCACCGCGTCGGTGGGCCCTGACCACCCCGAGTCCGAGCTCGGCGCACGCCGCGGCCGGCAGGGCGAGCCGGGCCCGCTGTACATCGTCGACCAGCTGGAGATCGGCATGCGCTCGGCGGAGGATGTGACGGCGTCGATCACGTGGGACGGGTCGAACGGCGGGCTGTACCCGTTCTCGCTGGCCCAGAAGGTCGCCAAGATCACCGAACCGCACCCGTGGTACACGCCAGAGGGCGCGGCGTCGTCGCCGTGGGGGCGGGCGATCGTGCCGTTCGAGATGGCCAGCGTGCTGACCGGCAAGTCCGGCGAGCGGTGGCCGGTCCGTGGGCCGGCGCTGGGCCTGTTCCTCGATCTCGAGGTGCGCATGCTCGCCGGCCCTGTGTTCGTCGACGAGGAGTACGAGCTGCACCGCGAGATCGTCGGGCTCGGCGAGAGCCGGCGAACCGAGTCGTACTGGACCGAGACGACGGTGACCGAGCAACGGTCGGGCAAGGCGGTGGCGATCGTGCTGCTGCACCAGGGCGTGTTCAAGGAGTCCTACGCCGACTACCCGCGCGACCGCCTGACGACGGCGGGCTGGTGACGGGCGTGGACGGGGAGATCGTCGCCAGCGGGTTGTCGTTCCCCGAGGGCCCGGTGTGGGTTGACGGGACGTTGCTGTTCACCGAGATCACGGGCGGCGTCGTGTCGCGATGGACGCCGGCCGGTGAGGTCGAGCCGTTCGCCACCACGAGCGGCGGGCCCAACGGGGCGGCGATGGCCGCCGATGGGACGCTGTACGTGACCCAGAACGGCGGGATGGGTCGAGGCCCGCGGACGACGCCGGGCATCCAGCGCGTCAGCACCGACGGCGAGGTGACCGTGGTGGTGACCGAGGTCGCCGGGTTGACGCTCGAAGGTCCCAACGACCTCGCCGTCGGCGACGACGGCCGGCTGTGGTTCACCGATCCGCGCGGCGACGCCGATCCTGCGGCCAACGACCGACCTGGGCGCATCTTCGCCGTCGACCCGGACGACCGGCGACGGCGAGCTGGTCGTCGAGCTGGGGCCGGTGTTCCCGAACGGCATCGCCTTCCTCGCCGACGGAACGCTCGTGTGGACCGAGTCGTTCAGCCGCCGTGTGATGGCGATGGTCGACGGGCGCGCCGAGCTCGTCATCGAGCTGCCCGAGCGGCACCATCCCGACGGGCTGTGCGTCGGCGCCGACGGTCGGCTGTACGTAGCGTCGACGTATGCGCACTGCGTGTCGGTGGTCGAGGATGGCGCGATCGTCGACCGCTACATGTGCGGCGATGGGATGGTGACGAACTGCTGCTTCGGCGGGACCGACCTCTACGTCACCGAGTCCCGCCACGGCACGCTGTGGCGCTACCCGCTCGACGTCGACGGCCTGCCGCTACGCGGCTGACCTTCCCGTCCCATCCGAGTGTTCGAGCCCATGCGAGTGTCTGATGTGCGGACGCCGGCGATGGAACACTCGGGCCTGCTCGCAGCTGCCGTCGCTGCTGTCGCCGTCGCGGTCGTCGGCCTGGTCGCGGCGGTCGACCCGAACGAACCGGGGCATTACCCGCCGTGTCTGTTCCGGCGCCTGACGGGATTGCACTGCCCTGGGTGTGGCTCGCTTCGCGGCATCCACGCCCTCGCCCACGGTGACCTGCTCGGCGCCGTGGGGTCGAACGTGCTGATTGTCATCGCGCTGCCGGTCCTCGCCGTCCTGTGGCTGCGCTGGCTGCACCGCTGCCGCACGATGCCGGCGTTGGCGCTCTGGGCGTTCGCCGTGCTCGCCGTCGCCTTCACCGTCGTGCGCAACCTTCCGTTCGGCGCCGCGCTGGCGCCGTAGCCAGTCGAGTACGTGCTGCCCGTCGAGTACGTGGTGGTGGCCTGGCCGGCACCACGCACTCGGATGGCAGCACGTACTCGACTGTGACGCGATGGCGACGCCGTGCATAGGGAGGGGTCAACCACTCACCGAAAGGGCAACCCCCCATGCGTCGAACCATCATCCTCTCCGGCCTCGTCGCCGCGCTCGTCGGCCTCGGCGCCTCGACCGCGGCCGCCGACCGGCCCGACACCGGCTACCACGGCAACCAGCGCAACGACTGTGCGGCACGCGTCAGCCGCGGGCGCAACCTCCAGGTCGTCGGTCTGGTGGCCGACGGGACCCTCGTCTGCTTCCGCGACAACCGTCCCGACCGGGCCGAGCCGATCGGCAGGGTCACCGGGCTCCAGCAGGACTCGTCCCTCGTCGGCATCGACTATCGCCCGGCGAACAACGTCCTGTACGGCCTCGGCAACGTCGGCGGCGTCTACACCATCGACGTCGAGACCGGCGCCGCCACGCTGGCCAGCCGGCTCAACACGGCACTGTCCGGCGCCTCGTTCGGCGTCGACTTCAACCCAACCGTCGACCGTCTGCGGATCGTCTCCGACACCGGCCAGAACCTGGCGGCGAACGTCGACGACGGGACGGTGAGCCCCGGCGGCACGCTGAACATCCCCGGTGCCACGCCGGTCAACCCGGCACTCGGCGTGAACGGTGCGGCGTACACCAACAACGACGCAGACCCGAACACGGCGACCACGCTGTTCGACATCGACTCGATGAACGACCAGGTGTCGGTGCAGGCACCGCCGAACGCCGGGTCGCTGAACCCGACCGGCAAGCTCGGCATCGACGCCGGCAACGCCAACGGCTTCGACATCTACAGCACGATCGGCTACGGCACGACCGTCGCCAACCGGGCACTCCTCTCGGTGGCCGCACCCGACGGCTCGTCGGCGACGCTGTACGGCGTCGACCTGCTGCTCGGCCGGGCCAGCAAGGTCGGCCACTTCGGCCAGGCGGTGGTCGACATCGCCATCCCCACCGCTCAGCAGTGAGTGCTCGCCGCCGGCCGGGCCATCCGCTGTCCGGCCGGCGGCGAACGGCTTGCCGTGGATGTGACGCTGCGGCGGCTCGTGGACCGGGCGGCCACTGGTGATCCCGATGCGTGGGAGTCGTTGTACCGCCGGTCGTACGGGCCGCTGTTCGGGTTCGCCCGCCGACGGCTCTTCGACGACCAGGCGGCCGAGGACGCGGTGAGCGAGACGATGGCGCGGGCGCTCGACGGGATCGACCGCTTCACATGGCAGGGCGGCGGCTTCGACGCCTGGCTGTACGGGATCGTCCGCAACGTGGTCCGCGAGCTCTCCCGGTCCCGCTGGCGCAACGCCGGCCCGGTGACCGACGAGTGCCCGGCAACCGGACGAGGGCCCGAGGAGCACGCCATCGCCGCCGACGACACCAGGTGCCTGCGCGAGGCGTTCTGCCGATTGAGCGACGAGGATCGAGAGATCCTCGAACTGCGAGTGCAGGGAGGGCTGACGTCCGAGGAGGTCGGCCGGCTCCTCGGCAAGCAGCCTGGGACGATCCGCATGGCGCAGGCGAGGGCGTTGCAGCGGTTGCGGGTGGAGATGGAGGAGGTGCGCCGTGTTCAGTGACGACGAGCTCGTCGATCAGCTCGTCGCCATCCTCGACATCGCCCCGCCCGCCCCCTCGGCGGAGCGCATCGCCGCCCTGCGCGCTCGTGCCGAGGCCAGCCGGAGGGGCACGCGCCGAGCAGGTCGCTGGTTCGCCGTCGCCGCCGCCGTGCTCGCCCTGCTGGCCGGCGCCGTCGTCGTGCGCGCGGTCACTGGCGACGGAGGCGAGACGGTGGAGTTCGCCGGGTCGATGGTCGGGCCCGACGGCGAACGGGTTGCCGATCTGCGCATCGTCGCCACGGGCATCGGCCGTGTCGTGGAGCTGGACACGGATGCGCTGCCGATCCTGCCGACCGGCGAGCTGTACGAGCTGTGGTTCGTCGGCCCTGGCGACTCGCTGGCCACACCGAACCGCATCTCCGCCGGCACGTTCCACCCGGATCGGTCCGGGCGCACCGACGTCCGCCTGACCGCGGCTGTCGACCCGACGCTGTTCCCTCTCGTCGAGATCACCGCCGAGCCCGGCGACGGGGACCCACGGCCTACTCGCCCGGCGGTCCTGCGCGCCGTCATCGGTGGATGAGACGGTTACGGTCGGCGGCTCTGGACGAGGACGCCATCCGCCAGCTGTTCACCGCACCGCCGACCGAGTTCGTCGCCGCGCGGAACGAGCTGGTGAAGGCGTTGCGTCGGGAGAAGCGGCGTGATGAGGCGACGGCGGTCGCCGCGCTGCGCCGGCCCGGTTGGGACGACTGGGCGCTGAACGTCGTCGCCACCGAGCACGCGCCGACCGTCGACGCCTTCACGGGCGCCGCCCGTGACGTGCGCGAGGCGCAGGCCGCGGCGATCGAAGGTCGCGACGGTCCCGACGTGCGCGAGGCGATGAAGACGCTGCGCGATCGCAGTGCCGAGCTGGTCGCCCTGGCAACCGATGTGCTCGGGCGGGTCGGCCGCCAGCCGGGACCCGGCGAGCTCAACGCCCGGCTGACGGAGGTCGCCGGCAGCGAGACCGGCCGCGGCGCAGCTGCGGGCGGCGATCCTCGGTTCCGGCGACGCCGCGCCGGACGACGTCTTCGCCGACCTCGAGCCGGCGGCCGCCCCGCGCGGCGACCGAAGCCGGCGAAGCTCCCAGCAGGACGACGCCGCCGATCAGCCGGCGTCTCGCCGCCATCGCCGCGGCGACCGAGAAGCACGACGCGGCGACGGCGGCGTTGGAGCAGGCCGACGCTGAGGTGACGGTGGCGGAACAGGCGCTGCGGCAGGCGGAGAAGGAGCTGGGCGCAGCGCAGCGCAAGCGTGAGAAGGCGGCCGAGGCCGCCGAGCGCGCGGCGAATGCACTGGACCGCATCGAGGCGTGAGCCGGGCGGCGGTGGGGTACATCCGCGCCCATGGCACGACCCGTCTGGACCGGCACGATCAGCTTCGGTCTCGTCAACGTCCCGGTGAAGGCGTTCACCGCCGTGCGCGATCACGACGTCCACTTCCACCAGCTGGAGAAGAAGTCGGGGGCGCGCATCCGCAACCGCAAGGTCTCCGAGAAGTCGGGCAGGGAGGTCGACACCGACGACATCGAGATGGGCTTCGAGATCGCCAAGGGGCGCTACGTCACGTTCGACCAGGACGAGCTGCGCGATCTGAAGCCGGAGTCGACCCGCGCCATCGAGGTCACCGACTTCGTCGCCCTCGACGAGATCGACCCGATCTACTACGAGCGGACCTACTGGCTGGTGCCTGACGGCGATCCCGGCAAGAAGGCGTACCAGTTGTTGCTGGCGGCGATGGAGGAGCGCCAGCGGGTGGCCATCGGCACCGTCGTGATGCGCAACAAGCAGTACCTCACGGCGATCCGCCCGCTCGATGCTGCCCTGGCGATGTCGACGATGCGCTTCGCCGACGAGGTCGTGCCCAAGGCCGACATCGACGGGCTCCCGCGTCGGGCGAAGCCCGACACCAAGACGCTGAAGATGGCCACCCAACTGCTCGACGCGCTGGCGACCGACTGGAACCCCAAGCAGTACAAGGACACCTTCACCGACGAACTGCGCCGGCGCATCGAGGCCAAGGACGCCGGCGAGGAGGTCGTCGAGGAGGAACCGGCCGAGGCGACACCCGCCAAGGTGGTCGACCTGATGGCCGCCCTGGAAGCCAGCGTGGAGAAGGCGCGCGGCAACCGCCGCCCGGCGCGCAAGCGCAAGTCAGCGTGACCCTCCTCCTGCACGCGACGATGGTCGGGTGCAGGACACTGTTTCCCGATTGCTCCGTGCCAACGAGGGCTACGTCGCGGCCCGCTCGACGGTCGGCTCGGCGCGACCGGGCCGCCACCTGGCGGTGGTCACGTGCATGGACAACCGCATCGACGTGTACGCCGCCCTCGGTCTGCACCTCGGCGACGCTCACGTCATCCGCAACGCGGGAGGCCGGGTCACCGGCGACGTGCTGCGCAGCCTGGCGGTGTCGATCCACCTGCTCGGCGTGGAGACGGTCATCGTCATGCAGCACACCAAGTGCGGTCTTGCCGGGGTCACGGAGGAGAAGCTGCGCGCCGTCACTGGCGCCGACCTCGGCTTCCTCGCCTTCGACGACCACGCCGTGGCGCTGCACGAGGACATCGACCGCCTCACGGCCACCCCGTACCTCGGGCCGTTGCGGACGGTCGCCGGGTTCGTCTACGACGTCGACACGGGGGCGATCGACGACGTCGCCCGCTGGGAGCGCGAGTAGGCGCCGGCCCAGTGGTGCTCGCCGAGCACGAGTTCTGACGATGCTGAGGATCGCACAGTGATCCTCAGACGACGCGGAGTTCGGCGCGTCCCCGGCTTTCCACGGGTCGGCGCACGGTGCTACGCATCGTGTGGAGGAGGCCGCCATGCGCACACCGATCTGCGACCGGCTCGACATCGAGTTCCCGATCTTCGCCTTCAGTCACTGTCGTGACGTCGTGGCCGCGGTCAGCAAGGCCGGCGGGTTCGGGGTCCTCGGCGCCGTGGCCTTCACCCCGAGCCAGCTCGAGGTCGAGCTGGACTGGATCGACGACCATGTCGGCGACCGCCCGTACGGTGTCGACATCATCGTGCCGGCCAAGTACGTCGGCATCGAGCAGGGCGGCCTGACGCGGCGAGCCGTCGACGAGCTGATCCCCGCCGAGCACCGCGAGTTCCTCGACCAACTGCTGGACCGGTACGGCGTCGAGCCGCTCCCAGCTCAGGATGCTCGCGGTGGCGGCGACGAGCTGATGGGGTTCTCCCACGAGAGCGGGCGGGCGCTGCTCGACGTCATCTGGGCGCACGAGAAGGTCCGTCTCGTCGCCAACGCCCTCGGTCCGGCGCCCGACTACCTGGTGACCGAGGCCCACGACCGTGACGTCCTCGTCGCCGGCCTCGTCGGGACGGTCGTCCACGCCGAGCGCCAGTGTGCCGCCGGCGTCGACCTGGTCATCGCCCAGGGCGCCGAGGCCGGTGGCCACACCGGCGAGATCGGCACGATGGTGCTGGTGCCCCAGGTCGTCGACGCCGTGACGCCGACCCCCGTGCTCGCAGCCGGCGGCATCGCCGACGGACGCCAGGTCGCCGCGGCGCTGGCACTCGGCGCCCAAGGAGTGTGGTGCGGATCGGTGTGGCTGACGACGGAGGAGGCCGAGACGCACCCGGTCGTCAAGGAGAAGTTCCTCGCCGCCACGTCCGCGGACACGTTGCGCTCGCGGGCGAAGACGGGCAAGCCGGCGCGCCAGCTGCGCTCGTCGTGGACCGACGAGTGGGAGGACCCATCCAACTCCGGACCCGCTGCCGATGCCGTTGCAGATGATCCTCGTCGGCGAGGCCGAGGCGCGCATCGCCAGGACGGCCGGGTCGAACGACGGCGCCAAGCGACTGATCAACTACTTCGTCGGCCAGGCCGTCGGGCAGATGAACGAGCCGAAGTCGGCGACGCAGGTCGTGTTCGACCTCGTCGAGGGCTACGTCGACGCGGCGACGCGCCTCGCCGCCAGCGTCAGCGACGAGTGATCGCCGCCACCGATCGGCGGACGATCGGCGGGCAGGCCACGTCGACCCGGGCGGCGAGCGGGGTCGAGTCGTCGAGCAGCGCCTCGGCGGCGATCGCCCCCATCTCGTAGTAGGGGAGGCGGATGGTCGTCAGGGCCGGGTGGAGGAACGGCGCCACGTCCTCCTGGTCGTCGTAGCCGACGACCGACATGTCGTCGGGGATGCGCAGGCCCCGTTCCTTGAGGGCGAAGTAGGCGCCGACGGCCATGAGGTCGTTGCCGCACACCACCGCCGTCGGCCGCGGGCGGCGGCGGAGCACCTCCCGTGTCAGCTCGTAGCCCGAGTCGGACCGGAAGTTGCCGGCGAGGACCGGTGCGTCGGCGGCCTTGATGCCCGCCCGTCGCAACGCCGCCCGGAACCCCTTGACCCGTTGGCGTGTGGCCCAGCTGTCGCGGTGCCCACCGAGGTAGGCGACGCGGCGGTGCCCGGCGGCGAGGATCCCTTCGCCCATCCGACGCTCTACGCCGGGCGGCTCGTCTCCGACGGCAACGGGACGTGGTCGCTGCTCGGCTTCCACGGTGGCGAGGACAGCGACGACGGTGAGTTCGCCGGCGAGCTCAGTGACCCGATCGTCGTGCGCTATCGACCCGACGCCGGCCTCTTGGCGCGGGACCTACGATGACCTCGTGACCGTCAGCGACCCCCGTGACGGCTGATCGCAACTGGGGCTTCCGCACCCGGGCGGTGCACGCCGGCGCTCGGCCCGAGCCGGTCACAGGCGCGCGGGCCGTGCCCGTGTTCCAGACGACGAGCTTCGTGTTCGAGGACACCGCCGACGCCGCCGATCTGTTCGCCCTGCAGAAGTACGGCAACATCTACTCGCGCATCGCCAACCCGACCGTGGCCGCCTTCGAGGAGCGCATGGCCAGTCTGGAGGGCGGGATCGGTGCGGTCGCCGCGGCGAGCGGGCAGTCGGCGGAGTTCCTCGTGCTCGGCGCGCTGTGCGGCGCAGGCGACCACGTCGTGGCATCGGCCCAGCTCTACGGCGGCACGCGCACCCTGCTCGAGGGCACGCTCGCCCGCTTCGGCATCGAGACGACGTTCGTGCCGACGAACGACCCGGCGGCGTATGCCGAGGCGGTGCGGCCGGAGACGAAGGTGGTGTACACCGAGATCGTCGCCAACCCGTCTGGGGCCATCGCCGACGTCAGCGCGCTGGCTGACGTCGCGCACGAGGCCGGTGTCCCGTTGGTCGTCGACTCGACGGTGGCGACGCCGTATCTGTGCCGGCCGCTGTCGTTCGGCGCCGACATCGTCGTGCACTCGGCCACCAAGTTCCTCGGCGGGCACGGCACGACGCTCGGCGGTGTGGTCGTCGACTCCGGCCGGTTCGACTGGGGCAACGGGCAGCTTCCCCGAGATGACCCAGCCGGTTGCGTCCTACGGCGGGCTGACGTGGTGGGACAACTTCGGCGAGTACGCCTTCTGCACGCGCCTGCGCGCCGAGCAGCTGCGCGACGTCGGACCGACCCTGTCGCCGTTCAGCGCCTTCCTGCTGTTGCAGGGGGTCGAGACGTTGCCGCAGCGCATGGATGCCCACCTGGCCAACGCCCGCGTTGTCGCCGATCACCTCGCCCGCCACCCTGACGTGTCATGGGTGCGTTGGGCCGGGTTGCCCGACCATCCCGATCACGAGCTGGCCAAGCGCTACCTCCCGCTCGGCCCGGGTGCCGTGTTCGCGTTCGGTGTGCGCGGCGGCACGATCTGCGGGTCGCCGGTTCATCGAGTCGGTCGAGCTGTGCAGCCACCTGGCGAACATCGGCGACGTGCGCACGCTCGTGATCCATCCCGGGTCGACGACGCACCAGCAGCTCTCCGACAACGCCCTCGCCGCCGCCGGCGTGCCGCGCCGACCTGATCCGCATCTCCGTCGGGATCGAGGACGCCGAGGACATCTTGTGGGATCTCGACCAAGCCCTCGCCGCGGCGACGAAGGCGAACGCGTGAAGGATCCCACCGCCCAGGAGCGGCTGGAGATCCTGCGGGCGACGCGGTCCGTGGCGATCATCGGCATGTCGACCGACCCATCGCGGGCGAGCTACTTCGTGGCGACGTACCTGCTGTCGTCGAGCTGTGAGTTCGAGCACGTCTGGTTCGTCAACCCGAAGGGCGGTGAGACGCTCGGCCAGCAGGTCTACCCGTCGCTGGACGTCGCTGCCTGGGGCGCCCGACCTCGTCGACGTGTTCCGCCGGGTCGACGACCTGCCGGCGGTCGCCGAGGAGGTCGTCGCCATCCCCGGCATCAGCACGTTCTGGGCTCAGCTCGGGCTGCGCTCGGAGAAGGCCGCGGAGATCGCCGGCGGCGCCGGCCTGGCGGTCGTGATGAACCGCTGCCTGAAGATCGAGCACGCCCGCTTCGCCGGCGGCCTGCATCTCGCCGGCTTCGACACCGGCGTGATCACCTCCCGCCGCCGTCTCACCGTCTGAGCCGCCTCCATCTGGGCGCGGATCCCGCCATTTCCCGATCTGGGCGCGATCTCGCCAATCCTCGATCTGGGCGCGGTCCGTCTCGGAATCCATAGCAAATCGCGCCCAGATCGGTGCGTGGGCGGCGCTGCGTCCCTACGCTGCCGCCGCATGCCGCTCGACCCGAACCTGAAGGCGATGTTGGACCAGATGGAGGCGATGGGAGCGCCGCCCGTCCACAGCTTGTCGGTCGCCGAGGCCAGGGCGTCGATGGACGCGATGGTGGCGATGATGGGCCCGGGCGAGGACGTCGCCATCCGTCGAGGACCGCACGATCGAGGCCGGCGGACAGTCGCTGCCCGGTGCGCGATCTACCGCCCGGAGGGCCTCGCTGACGGTTCGGCGCCGACGCTCGTCTTCTACCACGGCGGCGGGTTCGTGATCGGCGGCCTGATGTCCCACGACCGCGACTGCCGCGCCCTGGCCAACCGCGGGCAGTGCCAGGTCATCGCCGTCGACTACCGGCTGGCGCCGGAGCACCCGTTCCCGGCTGCCGCCGACGATGCTGCAGCCGCGCTCGAGACGATCGTCGCCGACGCCGCCGAGCTCGGCGTCGACGTCGAGCGCTTCGCCGTCGGCGGCGACTCCGCCGGCGGCAACCTCGCGGCCGGTGTCGCCCTGCACGCCCGCGACGTCGGCATCCCGCTCAGGTTCCAGCTGCTCGATCTACCCGGCCGTCGACGACGACGAGGGCGTCTATCCCGTCACGGGCCGAGAACGCCAGCGGGTACATGCTCGACCAGGAGTCGATGGAGTGGTTCACCGACCACTACTTCCCCGACGGTGCCCGCAAGCACTGGCGGGCGCTGCCGATGCTCGCCGACAGCCACGACGGCGTGGCGCCGGCGCTCGTGATCACCGCCGAGTACGACCCGCTGCGCGACGAGGGCGAGGCCTACGCGGCCAAGCTGGAGGCGGCCGGCGTGCCGGCCAAGGCGAGTCGCTACGACGGCCTGATCCACGGGTTCTTCGGCATGGGCCCGATCGTGCCCGCCGCCAACGCCGCCGTCGACGAAGCCGGCGCCGCGCTCCGCGGCGCGCTCCACGACTGATCTCGTGCTGCCCGGTGCCGCTGTGCGCGGTCAGCTTCGAGCGAAGGTCTCGGCCGCCTTGCTGTCGAACTCGTAGCCAACGACGGCCTCCGAGCCGATCACCCATGCGTCGTGACCAGGCTCGATCACGTAGGCGTCACCGGGTCCGATCTCGACCTCCGTCCCGTCGTCGTGGCGTACATGCATCCGCCCCGCCGCGAGCATTCCCTCATGATGGATCTGACAGCTCTCGGTACCGACGATCGGCTTGATGCACTCCGACCACCGCCAACCCGGCTGCAACGTCATCCGCGCCGCTTTCACCGAACCGAGGTCGACGACGTCGACCTCGGTCTTGTCCGGGGTCCGACGCTCATCAGGTGACTCGAAGCTCTTCTTCACGACTCCAGCCATGAACACTCCCTCCAGGTGGATGTGATGCTTCACGGCCATCTGTCAGCACCGTTGCCCCGGCAGGCACCGAGGCCTGCTGCCATCTGCCCGCGCAACGACTGAACCATAGTCACGCTCGCAGACGGGGCGTGTCGAGCCTGCTACTCGACGACCTCGCTGATCTGCATCTGCGGGCGGGTGTTGGTGAAGTTGGGGATGTCGGCCACCGTCTCGGCGGCGTCGGGGTTCTTCATCCCCGCCCGCAGCGCCTCCGCCGACTCGAAGTAGAAGTGTCCGATGGCCAGGAACGGCTGCCCGTCGGTGCCCTTGTCGATCTCGACCCGGGTCGGCTTCAGCACACGGTGGAGGATCTCCATGTGCTTGTCCTTGTAGTAGTCCATGTCGAACGTGCCGTCGTCGCCCGCCGGGTACATGACGCTCAACTTGATCATGGTCGGGAACCTACTCTGCCCTGCGGTGACCACGACCATCCGAGACGCCGTGCCCGGCGACCTCGACGACATCATCGACATGATCCGCGGCCTGGCCGAGTACGAGCGCATGACCGACGCCGTCGTGTTCGAGCCGGCGGCGATGCGTGAGCACCTGTTCGGCGACGACCGCGCCGCCACGGTGACGATCGCCGAGGTCGACGGGGTGACCGCCGGCATGGCGCTGTGGTTCCGCACGTTCTCGACGTTCCTCGGCCAGCCCGGCATCTGGCTGGAGGACCTCTTCGTCCGGCCCGAGCACCGCGGCAGCGGCGTCGGCGCGGCCCTGTTGCGACACCTCCGCGGCCTGACGGATGGTCGCGTCGAATGGAGCGTGCTCGACTGGAACCAGTCGGCGATCGAGTTCTACGAGCGACTCGGCGCACGCCGCGACGACGGTGGCTGGATCATGTACCGCTGGGCGCCACATTGAGCGACGAACCGGACCCGCCTCCGACCGGGATGAAGGCGCTGACCGCCGGCGCCCGGCAGCGGCTGACAGCGAGCCAGCAGCGCATCGAACAGCTGCTCGAGCGCCACCAGGGCCACCCGGTCCTCGACCTCGGGCTGCGCATCTACCAGCGCGACCGCGAGAGCGCCGGCACCGTCGTCGGCAGCGCCATCGCCTTCCGCCTGTTCCTGTTCTTCGTCCCCCTGTTGCTCTTCGTCGTCGGCGTCTTGGGGTTCCTCTCGTCGATCGTCGGTGACGAGGAGATCGAGGACGCCGGGATCACGGGGAGTCTGGCGTCGCAGATGAGCACCGCCCTGCAGCCAACCGAACAGCACTCGTTGGATCGCCACGCTCGCCGGTCTCTTCGGCATGGTCCTCGCTGGTCGCACCCTCAGCAAGGTGCTCGTCGCGGCGAGCTGTCTGGCATGGAAGCAGCCGGTGAGCGCCAAGGCGTCACCACGGGTGATCGGGGCGATCATCGGCCTGCTGTTCTCGATCGGGCTGGTCTCGTCGATCATCAATCGGGTGCGCGCTCAGCTCGGCCTCGCCGTGGCCGGGTTCTCGTTCCTCCTCGCCGCCGGCATCTACCTCGTGGCGTGGGTCGTGCTGTCGATGCTGCTCCGCGAGCCACCGCGATCCCGGGGCGCTGCTCCCTGGCTCGGCCATCGTCGCCGTCGTCGTCGCCGGAATGCAGGCGGTCAGCCAGCTGTACCTGCCGGGACGCTTCGACCGGGCGTCCGAGCTGTACGGCGCCATCGGCACGACGGTCGTGACGCTCGGGTGGTTCTTCATCATCGGGCGCACGATCGTGCTGGCGATGGCGGTCAACGCCGTCGTCTACGAGCGCTTCGGGAGCATCTCGCAGTTCGTGTTCTCGCTCCCGGTGCTGCGCGTGCTGCCGCGACAGATGGGAGTGGTTCCGCCGCTTCTTCCAGCTCCCGCCCTGACCGCAGCGCGCCGACGCCGGTCCGCGATCATCCGGTGATGAGCATCGCCCCGTCCACCGTCGCTGAGTACGAGCAGCGTGCCGAGGAAGCCGAGCGGTCGCCGGTGCCGTGGATCCTGAAAGCGGCGCAGGGTGGTCGTGTGGATCGTCTACGCCATCGTCCTGCTCACCGCCATCAACCTGCTGCTGGCGTTCTTCCTGCGCCTCTTCGGCGCCAGCCCGGACGCCGCCTTCGTCGAGTGGATCTACCGCAACGCCGAGCAGGCCATGCGTCCGTTCCACGGGATCTTCCCCACCCGCGAGCTCGGTGGCGACATCCGTCCTCGACACGTCGCTGCTGTTCGCCGCCGTCTGCTACTTCGTGCTCGCCCTGCTCGTCGACTACGTGGTCCACTGGCTCACCCGGCGGCTGCGGCGCCAGGAGGCTGACGTCGCCAACGCCCGCTACCAGGCGGACGCCGCGGCGCACACGTACTCGGCGCAGCAGTACGACGCCCAGGTCGCCGCCCAGGAAGCAGCCGCCCGAGAGTTCGCCGCCCAGCAGGCCGCGGCGCAGCAGTACGCCGTCGCCCGAGCGGCTGCCGAGGAGGTCGTCTCGCAACAGCAGCACCACCAACAGACGTCGTCGCCTGCGGGGTCGCCACTGGCCCCTCCTCCACGCCGCCGCCGGCGGCCGAGGACCCCCGCCGTTCGACTGAGTGACGGTCAGTGGCGGCCGCGCCGGAACTCGTGCGTCAGACGCGTCTTCTCAATCGATTTCCACGGTCATCCGTGGCCGGGCTTCTTCCGGAGAACTGGCCTGCGAGCCAGTGCCGCGGTTCTTCGGAAGATTCGGCGCCATCCGTGACCGCTGAAATCGATTAGGCGTGACCCTCAGCCCGGCTTCGAGTAGACGACGACCTGGTTGGTGCTCTCGGCGGTGAACGGCTGACGGTCCCAGCCCGCCCACCGGTCGCGCAGCCGCAGGCCGGCGAGCCGCGCCATCAGGTCGAGCTCGGACGGCCACACGTACCGGAACGGCGCCGAGTCCGCGACCAGCCTCCCGTCGATCGCGACCAGTGGTGCGACCACGGCCTGCTGGGCGACGAGGTCGTCGAACGGTCGAAGCCGACGTGGTCGTGGGGCGATGGGCGAACACCGCGACGTCCTCGCCGGGGGGGCGGCGAGGTCGGCACGGCCACCTCGACCACGAAGCATCCGCCGGGCTCGAGGTGGGCGGCGGCGTTGGCGAAGCACGCGACCTGCTGGTCCTGGGTGGTAGGTTCCCGATCGTGTTGAACACGAGGTAGACGAGCGGGAACGTGCCGTCGACCCGCGTCGTCGCCATGTCGCCGATCGTCACGTCGATGGCATCGCTGCCAGGCCTTCGCCCGGAGCTGCTCGGCCATGTGCGGCGAGAGCTCGATCCCGCTGACGGCCATCCCGCGTCCGTTCAGCGCCAGCGCCACCCGGCCAGTGCCGATCGCCAGCTCGAGCGCCGGTCCCTGGCTGCCAGCTCGGCCAGCACGTCCACGGTCGGGTCGAGCATCGCCGGGGCGAACATCGACGGCGAGCCTGCGTCGTAGGTCTCGGCCACGTCACGGCCCCAGGTGATCGATGCCATCGTCACGCTCCGCCGGACAGCGACGCGGAACCCGAGGTTGCCCGTCGAGCTGTCCGGCGAGTTGGCGCTACACGCAGGACGCACGGTAGCGCCGGCAGTAGGAGGCGTGGCACAGGTACGAGCCCCCGCGCATCACACGATGGGTTCCCCGCTCCGGTCCGGTCGGGCACAGTGCCGGACTGTGGCGGTAGGTCGCCGGGTCGTACCAGTCGACGCACCACTCCCACACGTTGCCGGTCATGTTGTGCAACCCGAAGCCGTTGGGCTCGAAGGCG
>CAWGJK010000008.1:0-279196 GCA_963822875.1 uncultured Acidimicrobiia bacterium
TCACCCAATCTGGACGATGACGCGCCACGGCGATCTCCGTACCGTCGACACCGTCAGCAGGCAACTCGAGGAGTGGGTGATGCCCGATCGCTACGACGTCATCGTCATCGGGACAGGGGCCGGAGGCGGCACCCTCGCCCACACGCTTGCGGCGTCCGGCAAGCGGATCCTGTTGTTGGAGCGTGGCAACTTCCTGCCACGGGAGACGCAGAACTGGGAGCCCGCGCCGGTCTTCGTCGACGGCCGGTACATCTCGCCAGACACCTGGTACGACGCCGATGGCACTGCGTTCCAGCCCCAGGTCCACTACTTCGTCGGCGGAGCGACCAAGCTCTACGGCGCCGCGCTGTACCGGCTGCGGCCGCAGGACTTCGGGGAGATCAAGCACGCCGACGGGATCTCGCCGGCCTGGCCGGTGGGCTACGACGAGTTCGAGCCGTGGTACACGAAGGCGGAGTGGCTCTACCAGGTGCACGGCAACCACGGTGAAGACCCGACCGAGGGCCACTGGTCGAAGCAGTACCCGTGGCCGGCCGTCTCCCACGAACCGCGCATCCAGGGGATCTCCGACGACCTGGCGGCGGCCGGTTACCACCCCTTCTCGGCCCCGTGCGGGATCCTGCTCGACGAGGCTGACCGCGCCCGCAGCACGTGCATCCGCTGCACATGGTGCGACGGCTATCCGTGCATGGTCCACGCCAAGTCCGACGCCGAGACGATCGCCGTGCGGCCGCTGCTGACGGCGCCGAACGTCACGTTGCTCGTCGAGGCGGAGGTCCTCAAGCTGCAGACGGATGCCGGCGGCGGCAGCGTCACCGGCGTCGTCGTGGCGCGCGGCGGCAAGGAGGAAGCGTACGAAGCCGACATCGTCGTGCTGTCCGCCGGGGCGTCGAACAGCGCCAAGATCCTCCTCCAGTCAGCCAACGACCAGCACCCCAACGGGCTCGCCAACAGCTCCGACCAGGTCGGGCGCAACTACATGTACCACAACTCCAAGGCTGTGGTGGCGCTCGCCAAGGAGCGCAACGACACGGTGTTCCAGAAGACGCTCGGCATCAACGACTTCTACCTCGGCGGCACCGATGACGGGTGGCCACTGGGCAACATCCAGATGGTCGGCAAGTCCAACGGCGATGCGATGAAGGGCGAGGAGCCCACGCTGACCAAGCTCGCCCCGCACTGGAGCCTCGACGAGGTCGCCGCCCACGCCGTCGACTTCTGGCTGACCACGGAGGACCTCCCCGACCCGGACAACCGGGTCACGGTCGACGGTGACGGCAACGTCCACCTCGCCTACAAGTCGAACAACGACGAGGAGGCGGCCGGGCTGTACCACCAGCTGAAGAAGATCCTCAACCACGTCGGGATGGCCGACCACCACGTCCTGCGCAAGAACTTCTACATGAAGATGGACATCCCCGTCGCCGGCTGCGCCCACCAGGCCGGCACGTGCCGGTTCGGCGATGACCCGGCCACGTCGGTGCTCGACTCGAACTGCAAGGCGCACGAGCTCGACAACCTCTACGTCGTCGACACCAGCTTCTTCCCCAGCATCGGTGCGGTGAACCCGGCGCTGACGGCGATGGCCAATGCCATCCGCGTCGGCGAACACCTCGCCGAGCGCCTCGGTTGATCCGCAGATCGAACACCCGGCTCACGACATTCGGAGGAATCCCATGAGCACACTCACAGGCAAGGTCGCCATCGTCACCGGCGGCAACAGTGGCATCGGCAAGGCCATCGTGCTCGCCCTCGCCGAGCACGGCGCCAACATCGTCATCGACTACGTCGCCAACGAGGAGGCCACGGAGGAGCTGGAGAAGAAGGTGGCCGCGCTCGGCGATCAGTCGATCGGCGTCGATGCGGACGTCAGCAAGGTGGACGACCTGGAGCGGCTCGTCAAGTCAGCCGTCGACGCCTTCGGGCGACTCGACATCATGGTCAACAACGCCGGCGTCGAGACGCGCACGTCGATCCTCGACACCACCGAGGCACAGTACGAGAAGGTGATGGAGATCAACCTGAAGAGCGCCTTCTTCGGGACCCAGATCGCCGCCAAGCAGATGATCGCCCAGGGCGACGGTGGCCGGATCATCAACATCACGTCGGTACACGAGGACTGGCCGATGCCGGGCAACACGCCGTACTGCCTGTCCAAGGGCGGGATGCGGATGCTCACCCGCACGGCCGGCGTCGAGCTCGGCCCACACGGGATCTGCGTGGTCGGTGTCGGCCCCGGCGCGGTCGCCACACCGATCAACACCTCGACGATGAACGACCCCGCCAAGATGGCGACCCTCGACGCCGCCATCCCGCTCGGGCGCATGGCCACGCCCCACGAGATCGGCAGCGTGGTCGCCTTCCTCGCCGGCGATGGCGCCAGCTACCTCACGGCGACGACCGTCTTCGCCGACGGCGGGATCATGCACTCCAGCCCGGGCCTGTAGTGCTTCGACAACTGGACGGCATTCGGATCTGTGTCGGACATCGTCCCGTGATCCGGGAACGATGCCGCCCAGACAACTCGGAGCGGCACCCGCCGTGGCTGAGGCGTCGGCGCGGCACCGGGTGGTCGTCGTCGGCGGTGGGTTCGGCGGACTGCCGGCCCTCCGCTACTTCGCCCATCGCCCGGTCGACGTCACCGTGGTCGACCGCCGAAACCACCACCTGTTCCAGCCGCTGCTGTACCAGGTGGCCACGGGCATGCTCTCGCCGGGGCAGATCGCCCCGCCGATCCGCCACGTCGTCCGGCGGTGGAAGAACATCCG
The DNA here is from genome assembly GCA_963822875.1 of uncultured Acidimicrobiia bacterium. Taxonomy (GTDB): domain Bacteria; phylum Actinomycetota; class Acidimicrobiia; order Acidimicrobiales; family Ilumatobacteraceae; genus JALZMG01. Next base: position 2,769 of record CAWGJK010000008.1, read on the forward strand.
CGTCGAGCTGGCCGAGGTGACCGACTTCGACCTCGAGCGGCGGATCGTCCACGCCACCTCCGCCGCCAACCTGCACGAGCTCGAGCTGCCGTACGACAGCCTCATCGTCGCCGCCGGCGTCAACCAGTCGTACTTCGGCCACGACGAGCTGGCTCGCTATGCCCCCGGCATGAAGACCATCGACGACGCGATGGAGCTGCGCCGGCGCATCTTCGGTGCCTTCGAGATGGCCGCGGTTGCCACTGATCCCGCCGAGAAGGAGCGATGGCTGACGGTGGTCATCGTCGGTGCCGGTCCGACCGGCGTCGAGCTGGCGGGACAGGTGCGCGAGCTGGCGGTGCGCTGTCTGAAGGGCGAGTTCCGCACGTTCGATCCGGCGTCGATGCGCGTGCTCCTGCTCGACGGCGGCAAGGAGCCGCTCGCCACGTTCGGTGACCGGCTCTCCGGGAAGGCGACCACGCAGCTGCAACGGCTCGGCGTCGAGCTGCAGATGAACGCCCGCGTCGTCGGTGTCGACGCCTTCGGCGTCGACGTCCTCGGTGCCGATGGAGGCAAGTCGCGGATCGACGCCAACACGACGATCTGGGCGGCCGGCGTCCAGGCGTCGCCCCTCGCCGCCAAGCTGGCCGAGGCCAGCGGCGCCGAGACCGATCGGGCTGGCCGCATCGCCGTGCTCCCAGACCTGTCGTTGCCCGGCCATCCCGAGGTGTTCGCGGTCGGGGACATGGCGACGGTGAACAACCTCCCGGGCGTCGCCGAGGTCGCCATGCAGGGCGGCCTGCACGCCGCCAACACCATCTGGCGGCGGACGCAGGGCAAGGACTCCGTCGCCTTCAAGTACCGCGACATGGGCAGCGTCGCCACGATCGGTCGGTTCCGCGCGATCGCCAGCGTCCACAGGATCCGCCTCAGCGGGTTCCTCGGCTGGGTCGTGTGGTTCTTCGTCCACCTCGCCTTCCTCACCGGCTTCGGCGACCGGTTCACGACGATGCTGCGCTGGCTGCGCTCGATGATCGGGCGTGGGCGCGCCGAGCGCGAGTTCAGCGTCGCCCACACCGGCGGTGACCTCAGCTTGCCCGAGTCGGTGCGCGAGGTCGTCCAGCCGGTGCCGTTCCCGAGCGCGCCGACGGAGACGGCGCATCCATGACGACGGCCGAGCCCTCGACGAGCCCCGGCCGTCAGGGCCTCGTGCTCACCGCCCTGATCCTCGTCGCCGCGGTCGCCAACCTCAACCTCGCCGTCGCCAACGTCGCCCTCCCCGACATCGGCAAGGCGTTCGACGCGTCGCAGACCGAGCTCAACCTGGTGGCCGTGAGCTACTCACTCGGCCTCGCCGCGTCCGTCCTGTACCTCGGCGCGCTCGGCGATCGGTACGGCCGCAAGATGATGCTGCTCATCGGCCTCATCCTCTCGGTGCCGGCGTGCCTGATCGCCGCCTGGGCGCCCTCGGCGGAGGTGTTGATCGGCGCTCGTCTGCTCGGCGGGCTGTCGGCCGGCATGGCGTACCCCACCACGCTGGCCCTGATCACCGCGCTGTGGTCCGGCCCTGCACGCACGAAGTCGATCGCCCTCTGGTCGGCCCTCGGCGGAGGGATCTCGGCGCTCGGACCGCTCACCGCCGGCGCCCTGCTGGAGGAGTTCTGGTGGGGCTCCGTCTTCCTCGTCACGCTCCCGCTCGCCGTCGTCGCCTTCGTGCTGGCGCTCGTCCTCGTCCCGAGCCACGTCAACGAAACGGCCGATCCCGTCGACAATCTCGGCGGGATCCTGTCGATCGTCCTCGTCGCCAGCGTCGTGCTGACCATCAACTTCGCACCGGTCCCGAACGAGGGTGCCCTGGTCGCCGGACTGGCGGCGATCGCCGTCGCTGCCGGCATCGCCTTCGTCCTGCGGCAGCGCCGAGCCGCCTCGCCCCTCTACGACCTGCACATCGCCGGCCGGCGCACGTTCTGGGTCGCCGCATGCGCCGGACTGATCGTGTTCGGCACCCTGATGGGGGCGATGTTCATCGGCCAGCAGTACCTGCAGAACGTGCTCGACTACTCGACGATCGAGGCCGGGGCAGCGATCCTCCCGGCGGTGGTGATGATGGTGCTGATCGCACCGCGCTCGGCCAAGCTCGTGGAGGCGCGCGGCTCACGGTTGACCCTGCTGGTCGGCTATGCCTGCTGCCTGCTCGGCTTCGTGACCATGCTCCTGCTGTGGGACGAAGGGGCCGCCTACTGGGTCGTCGGGCTCGGCTACGCGCTGATCGGCGCGGGTGTCGGGTTCGCCGGGACCCCGGCGTCGCACTCACTCACCGGTTCGGTACCGGTCACCCGCGCCGGCATGGCGTCGGGCACGGCTGACCTCCAACGCGATCTCGGCGGCGCCATCATGCAGTCGATCCTCGGTGCGCTGCTCACGGCCGGCTACGCGGCCGCTGTCGGTGCAGCGATCGCTGCCTCACCCGACGCCGACGAGATCACCGACAGCGTGCAGTCACAGTTGCAGAAGTCCTTCGCCGGGGCCGAGGAGATCGCCGAGCAGTATCCCCAGTACGCCGACCAGATCACGGCCGGGGCCACCTCGTCGTTCCTCGACGGCGCCGACTGGGCGTACGGGGCGGGGATCGTCGCCATCCTCCTCGGTGCGACGATCGTGTTCTTCCTCTTCCCGCGGCCGGCGCAGGAGTTGCGCTTGCTGGCGCGCTACCGCGAGGAGGACGCGGCGGCCACACCCGGCGCGGCCGTCACTGCTTGAGGAGGAACCGCAGGCGGGCCGCTCTGGCGTCCCACGCGTACACGACCGCGGTGGAGGCGATCAGGTCGTGAAGGGCACGGCGATCGCGGCGCAGCAGGATCAGGAGGAAGCCCAGCCCGAACAACAGGAAGCTCAACGGCAGCGCCAGGACACGCACCATCGCGTGCCGCCGATCGAGATCGCGGCCATCGGCTCGCACCACGCGCACGCCGACGATCGCCATGCCGAAGGTACGACCGGCCGCAGCGAGCGGGTATGCCATGTACACGAAGGCCCACACGACGAGCGCGACCCTCGCGGCAACGGAGGACTCGGCGAAGCGAACCGGTTCACGGAGCAGCACCGACAGGATGTACTCGGCCACGGCCCCGCCGAGGGAGAAGAGCAGTCCGATGGCGAACAGATCGATGGCCAGGGCAACGAAGCGCGTGACCGCACCCGCGTACGTGCCCTCGAGGTTGCCGCTGCGCACCGAGCCGAGATAGCTGGTCGTCACGTCGCAGCGCCCGGCGGAGTGACGAGCAGTCGGGGGCGGCTGGGTTCGACCTGTCCGCGCCGCAGGATGCGGTCGACCCAGCGGTGCAGGAACGAGTCGAGCCCGACGCCCTGGCTGCGCAGCATGTCGACGGTCTGCGCCATCACCGCCGACCCCGACCGTGCCATCAGCGCGCCCACCTCCGTGCGTTCGACGAGGGCGTCGATGTCGACCCGTTCGAGCGCCGCGTTGAGGTCGATCTTGGCGACGACCTGATCGAGGTCGAGCCGGTCGACCACGGCCTGCAGGTCGACGCGGGCGACCAGCTCGTCGAGGTTCGCCGAGGCCAGCACGGCGTCGATGTCGACCCGGGCGAGGACGCGGTTGATGTCCATCCGCTCGAGCAGCAGGTCGATGTCGAGCTTGTCGAGGACCGCGTTCAGGTCGATGCGGGCGAGCAACGCCTGCAGGTCGACCCGATCCATGACCGCGTCGATGTCGACCTTGTCGACGACGGCCTGCACGTCGACGCTCTCGACGATCGACTGAACGTCGACCTTCTGGACGATCGTCTGGACGTCGACCCGCTGGACGACCTCGTCCACGTCGATCGCGTCGACGACCCCCGGGGCGACCTCGTTGGCCACCGACTGGACGATCTCGGTCGCGCCCGTCGAGCAGCGAGTTGAGGATCCCCCGACGTTGCCGCCGGCGGCGACCGCGGTGGGCAGGAGGCATGACCGCGTCAGGCCTCTTGGGAGATGCCCGCCGCTGTCGTGACGTAGCTGTCGAACGCGTCGGTCAGGCACTCGACGAGCAGGTCGGGCTGTTCGACCGCGGCGTGGTCGAGGGCGATGCCCACGTCGAGGCGATCGCCGTTGCCGAGGGCGGTGATGTTCATCGGGCAGCCGAGACGCGGACCGAGCGGATAGAGCGCGTCGATGAGCGATCCGCAGATGTGGCGGGCGCCGCGCAACCCGGGGAGGGCGGTGGCGGCGAAGTCGACGGAGTCGGCTTGGGCGTGGAGGGCTGGGAGCAGCAGGCGGGTGGGCAGGCGCCCGAGCGTGGCGGCGACGGTGGAGGCGACCTGCAGCGCCGGCTCGCGACGCGCCTGCGCCAGCCGCTCGACGACGACACCGAACTGCGGTCCCGGCCGGCCGACGGCGGTCGGGACCTCGAGGCGGGCAGGAGCGAACCAGTTGCCGCCCACCTCGTGTCCGCGGCGCTGGCTCGTCGGCGTGGCCAGGCGCAGCTCGGCAGCCGGGTGTCCGAGCTCACCGTGATAGCGCCCGATGCCGGCAGCGGCGGCGGCCACGAGGAGATCGTTCCGACTGCCGCCGAGGGCGAGCGAGGCGCCACGCGCCCCGTCGACCGAGATCAGCTCGAAACGGCTGAACAGCGATCGCGAGCCAGGTCTCGACGTCAACGGCCCACCGGTCACCATCAGCTGGCGGGAGACCGAGTTCGCCACCCCGAGGACGCGCTGGACACCGCGCATCGCCGTGTCCGTCGGACTCACGTCGCGGGCGGCGTTGACGCCGCTGATCAGGCGCCGCACCGTGTCCGAGACATCGACCGTGACGGTGAACGTGCCCAGCCTGCGGTCGCCGTTCTCGCCAGGCGCGACCGCGGCTCGGGCTCGCCGTGGCGGGGTCGTGCGGTCGACACGTGGCCACGTCGGCTCGTCGAGGAGCAAGCCGAGGAGGCGGACTCCACCGACACCGTCCGTGAGCGCGTGATGTGCGCGCAGGTACAGCGCGGCTTGCCCGTTCTCCAGGCCATCGATCAGCGTCACGTCCCACGGTGAGCAATCGGGGTCGAACGGGATCGACTCGAGCAGTGCCATCAGGTCGAGCAGCTGGCGCATCGATCCCGGTGGGGCGACCGCGAGCGAGCGCAGGTGGCGAGCGGGACTCGGATCGTCGTCCTCCACCCAGGACGGGCGGGCGCGCATGGCGGTCGGATCGTCGGGCCGGCGGCGCAGCCGCGGCGCGTTGTCGGCGGCGAAGGCAAGGCGCTCGGTGAGCGCCTCGGCGGTCGGGGCGCGGTCGAGGATGGCCAGCGCTCCGACGGTCATCCGCAGCGTGGCATCCTGGCCGACGCGCCACATGATGGCCTCCATCGGGCTCAACCGGTCGGTCATGGCGACATCCTCCCACGCAGGCTCGCTGGATGCGGCCGGGGATGCCCGCGACCCCGGTCATCCCGATGTTGGGTGCGGCAGCATGCCTGTGTCATCGTCCGGTCTGGGTGATGCGGGACGCCGGGGACGCGCCGAGAATGAGGATCCCGAAGCAGCGCGGAGGTGGCGATGAACAGCACCCAGAGTCAGAGCGCGGCGATGTCGTCGCCGTTCACACCGATCGCCGACTACGGCTTCCTCTCCGACTGCCACACCGGGGCGCTCGTCGCTCCCGACGGTGGCGTCGATTGGCTGTGCGTCCCACGCTTCGACTCGCCGAGCGTGTTCGGCAGCCTGCTCGACCGCGTGGCGGGCACATTCCGCTTCGGACCGTTCGGGATCAACGTCCCGACGCAACGGGTGTACGAGGCGGGGACGAACGTGCTCGTCACGACGTGGAAGACGCCATCGGGTTGGGTCGTGGTGAAGGACGCCTTGACGATGGGCCCGAGCCGCGGACCGGACATGGTCACGCCGCACACCCGGCCCCCGGCGGACGATGACGCCGAACACGTCCTCGTCCGCACGGCCGAGTGCATCGACGGCCAGGTCGAGCTCGAGCTCGTCTGCGAGCCGGTGTTCGACTATGGCGAGATCCCGAGCGCCTGGACGATGGTCGACGGCGCCGGACACGCGGCTGACGCCAACGGCGCCGGGGTGACCATGCGGCTGAGCACCGATCTGTCCATCGGCATCGAGGGCGGGCGGGTGCGCGCTCGCCACACACTGCGCAACGGCGACCGGGCGTTCTGCGCGCTGTCGTGGGCCGCCGACATGTCGGGGCCGGAGGACGTGGACGATGCGACGAGGCGGGTCGACGTCACCGCCGCGTTCTGGCGCGACTGGCTCGACACGGCGCGGATCCCTGACCACCGGTGGCGCAGCACGATCCAACGTTCGGCACTGGCCATCAAGGGCCTCACGTACATGCCGACCGGGGCGACCGTCGCCGCGCTGACCACGTCGTTGCCCGAGACACCAGGCGGTGAGCGCAACTGGGACTATCGCTACAGCTGGATGCGCGACTCGACGTTCACCCTGCAGGCGCTGCACTGGCTGAACCTCGACTGGGAGGCCGACGAGTTCATGCAGTTCGTCGCCGATCTCGAGGTCAACGAGGACGGCGCGCTGCAGATCATGTACGGCATCGACGGCCGGCGCGACCTGTCCGAGCGAACACTCGAGCACCTGAGCGGATACGCAGGTGCCCGGCCGGTACGGGTCGGCAACGGCGCCTTCGATCAACGCCAGAACGACGTGTTCGGTGCCGCCCTCGACTCGATCCTCCTTCACACGCGGCGCAGCCAGCGCCTCCCTCGGCGGCTGTGGCCGCTCGTCCAGGCGCAGGCAGAGTGCGCCAGCATGGTGTGGCGCGAGCCCGACCAGGGGATCTGGGAGGCGCGGGGCGCGCCGCAGCACTACGTCTCGTCGAAGTTGATGTGCTGGGTGGCCCTCGACCGAGCGTCCAGGCTCGCCAGGCTCCGCGGCGCCGGCGACCTCGACGAGAAGTGGCGGGCGATCGCCGACGAGATCCGGGTGGACGTCGAGAAGCACGGCGTGAGCGATCGCGGCGTCCTGCGTCAGCACTATGCGACCGAGTCGCTCGACGCGTCGACCTTGCTCGCCCCTCTCTTCGGGTTCCTGCCCGGCGACGACGAGCGTGCCCACAGCAGCGTGCTCGCGATCGCCGAGGAGCTGACCGAGAACGGGTACGTGCTGCGCTACCGCACCGACGAGACGGATGACGGGCTGTCGGGCAAGGAGGGCACGTTCCTGATCTGCTCGTTCTGGCTCGTCTCGGCGCTGGCGATCGTCGGTGAGCAGGCGCGAGCCCGTGACCTGATGGAGCGGCTGCTGCGCATCGCCTCGCCCCTCGGGCTGTACGCCGAGGAGTTCGACGTCGAGACCGGCTACCACCTCGGGAACTTCCCGCAGGCGTTCTCGCACCTCGCGCTGATCGGGGCGGCGGGGCGGATCATCGCCGCCGAGCTCCGCGACGAGCTGACCTGAATCGCTGCACCGAGGTGCGCTGTCAGCGCAGCGCGTCGAGGCCTTCGGCGAGGGTGGTCCAGGGCGACCACCCGAGGTGGATGCGGGCGCGCACCGGCGAGAGGGAGAAGCGGTCGAGCTCGTCGGCCCGCCCCGCGTCGAACGTCGGCGCCGGGCCGTCGGGCGAGACGAGCGCCCACAGGTGGCGCAGCGACGTCTGGACGCCGGTCCCGACGTTGACGACGAGTCCGCTCCCCCGCTGGCCACCGCGTACGAGCGCGTCGACGGCGTCGTCGACGTACACGAAGTCGCGGGTCTGGCGCCCGTCACCGGTCACGTGCGGTGACCGTCGCTGCGCCGCGGCGGCGACCATCGAAGCAACCACGCCGCCATCGGGTCGCTGTCGCGGCCCGTACACAGTCGCCACGGCCAGCGCCGTGAACTCGATGCCCGACTCTTCGCGGTAGGCGCTGAGCAGCTCGACGATCGCCTTGGCCACCACGCCACGCACCCCGCGAGGCGTGAGCGCGCCCTCCTTGGCGGGGAGCTCACGGCCCGACGGGTGACCGTAGAGGGCCGTGGCCGGGAGTGCGACGACGATCTTGGCCACGCCCGACCGCCTGGCCGCGTCGAGCACGGCGAGCATCGACGTGAACGAGCGACCGAGCACGACGGGCGAGTCGTCGTGACGCGGCAGCAGCGCCAAGTGGTAGATCTCACGCGGCCGGCGCATGGCGATCATCGTCGCCAGGTCGCCGCTGCACGCGTCGAGGGTGTGGATGTGCAGCTCGCTGGCGTCGAGGCGAGCCGCCTCCGTCCGGGCGTCGGCGAGGTTGGCGAGCGAACCGGTGGACAGGTCGTCGACGACGTCGACCGCGCTGCCCTCGGCGATCAGGCGGTCGACGAGGTGCGAACCGACGAATCCGGCGCCACCGATGACGAGCACACCGCCGGCGCGGTCGTCAGTGGCGTCGGGCACCAGCGCCGCCTCACTCAACGGCGGGGACGCGGGCGTCGACGTACTGCTCACCGTCGGCAATCTTGCCGTCGGGGCCGACCACGGTGCGAACGAGCCGAGACTGCGAGCCCACCGATCCAGCGACGATCGACGACTCCACCGTGGCGCCGTCGCCGACCAGAGCGCCGGGCAGGAGGACCGAACCGGTGACCACGGCTCCGGCACCGATCGACGCGCCCCGACCGACGACGGTGTCGACGACGGTCGACTCGGGGTCGATCAGCGCGCCAGCCTCGACGGCCGCGCACACCTCGTCGCGCCGGCCGGACACGAGGTCGAGGTTCGCCTGGAGGTACAGCTCCGGTCGCCCGGCGTCGATCCAGTAGTCGTCGGTCGCCATGGCGTGGAAGCGACCGTCGGCGGCGACGCGCGGGAAGGTGTCACGCTCGATCGAGACCCTCCCCCCCGGCACGATGCGCTCGAGCACGGTCGGCTCGAACACGTAGGTGCCGGCATTGATCAGGTTGCTCGGAGCCGTCCCCGGCGCCGGCTTCTCGACGAACCGGACGATGCGGCCGCTCCCGTCGACCTCGGCGACGCCGAACGCCGATGGGTCGTCGACCGGCGTGAGGTGGATCGTGGCCTCGGCCTTCGCCCGCCGGTGCACGGTGACCAGATCAGCGATCGCCAGGTCGGTGAGCACGTCACCGTTGGCGACGACGAACGTCTCGTCGATGCCGGCGTGGTCGGCGGCGAAGCGGATCGCCCCCGCTGTGTCGAGCGGCTCCGGCTCGATGGCGTAGTCGAGCTCGACGCCACCGCAGCGACCATCGGGGAAGGCAGCGACGAACGGCTCCGGCAGGAAGCCGAGTGCCAGCGTGACGTGGTCGACGCCACCACGCTCGAGTTGTCCGATCAGGCGCACGATCAGCGGGACGTGCGCCACCGGCAGCATCGACTTCGGCACGACGTTGGTCAGCGGGCGCAGCCGCGTCCCGAAGCCGCCGACGAGGACGACAGCGCGCATCAGCCGCTGGTCGTGGTGGTGACGGCCGAGGTGGTCGTGACCTCGCTCGTGCCCGCCGGCACCTCGTTCGCCGATGGCTCGCCAGCCACGGTCGTGGTGGTGGCCACCGCGGAACCCGGGACCGAGTCGGGCACGCTGTCGGTCGGTTCCGCTGCCCATGTCGGCCGCGCCGAGCGACTCCAGCTCGGCGGCCCACGGCGGCATCTCGATGTCGGCGCCGCGTGGCTGGAAGGCGATCGTGATCACGAGGCTGTTCTTGTCGATGCGGATGTCCTCGAAGTCGGACACGTATCGCCGGCCACCGCTGGTGTCCTCCGGGCTCTGCCACACCGTCACGGTCAGCTCGCCATCGTCGCCGTCAGGGCACTCCGTCTCACCCTCGACGTACTCCTTGCCGCCCTGGTTCTCCGGGAACGTCAGCGAGTCGTCGTCGAGCTCGACGCCGTAGTTCTCGAGGAACAGCCCGAGCGTGGCGTTCGTGCCGACCGCCGCAGACGTCGAGGCATGCCAGTGGATGACACCGTCGTCGTGGCTGTGCACACCGGTGCGCAGGTAGTCGGTGCTCACCAGCTGGCCGTTGGCGTCGGCCTCCTCGAGAGCGCCGGTCAGCTTGACCATCTCCGGTTCGTCGCAGAGCGAGAAGCCGTAGGCGATGTGCCAGTGGTCGCGGACCGTCGGCGGCGAGGCATCGGCCTCCGGCTGGCTGGCGCGGGCGTAGACGATCGTCGCCAGGCCGAACACGAGGATGCCCAGGATGACCATCGGGAACAGCGTCCCGCCCTGGAAGCGGACCTTCTTGCCCTTGCCCTTCTTGGCCAGCTTGGCGGCCTTCTTCGTCGACGATGAGGAAACCACGAGGGTGCGATGCTACCGGCGGGTCGTGCCGATGAGCCCTCGGTCCGCCCCGTCGCGGAGGGCCCCGACCAACGCCTCGTAGCTGGTCGCCACGGCTGCCGGCGAGGCCGCGCTGACCACCCAGTCCCGGCCACGCCGGCCCATCCGGGCGGCGAGGGTGGGATCGTCGACCAGGCGCCGGATGGCGTCGACGAAGCGGTCCGCGTCGCCGGGCGGCACGGCGATCCCCGCACCGGATGCCTCGAGCAGCCGGGGGACCTCGGTGCCCTCGTCGATGGTGGCGACGGCCGGGCGACCGGCGGCGAGGATCGAGTACACCTTCGACGGCACGCTGACCCGGCCGAGCCCCGAGCGCAGCGGCACCGTGTGGACGTCGCCCGTCGCCAGCACCTCGCTCAGCCTCGAGTCCGGCACGTACCCGGCGAAGCGGATGTTGGCGATCCCGCGGGACGCCCGCTCGAGGTCGGCGCGGGCGGCGCCGTCGCCGTTGATCAGGACGGTCACGTCCGGGCACCGCCGTGCCACCTCGACGAGCAGCTCGAGCGACTGGGACAGCCCGACGTTGCCGGCGTACAGCACGACCGGCTCGTCCCCGATGCCGAGCTCGGCGCGGTACGGCGTCATGCGGTCACCCGGCCGCACCGCGTCGGTGTCGACGAAGTTGGGGATCGTGACCACGGTCGCGCCCGGCGCCTTCGCCGACACGTTGGCACCGAGGTCGTCGGAGAGCACGGTCACGGCATCGGCGAGGCGGTAGCTGAGGCGCTCGAGCCGGGCGGCGGCGGCGATCACGTGGCGGTTGGTGATGGCACCCGTCTCGACGGCCGCGTCGGGGAAGACGTCCTGGATGTTGAACACCAGCCGCGCCCTGTGCGACCACGCCACCAGTCGTCCGGTGACACCCATCGTCAGCGGCGGAGACATGGCCAGGACGGCATCGGCGCGGCGGAACCAGCCGCCCGCGCCGAGGCCGGTCCAACCGGCCAGCGCGGAGAAGCCGGCGAACCCGGCGGCACGGCGGACGAGGTCGCGCTTGTTGCGTCCCGGGAACGGGTGCACACGCGTGACCGTCCCGAACGGCGTCACCTCACGCCGCACGAGGCGGCCGGCCCAGCCCGGCTCCAGCGCGTGCCGGCGGTACCAGGGCAGGGCGGCGACGACGTGCAACTCGTGACCGCGCGCCGCCAGCTCGTCGACGATGCGCGTCAGCACCCGGCCGGTCGGCGCCGTGTCCGGCGCGAAGTGCGGGCCGATGACGACGATGCGCATCGGCGTCACGTGGCCGCGCACGCACGGTAGGCGGCGGCCAGCGCAGCGCCGGACGTCGCCGTCGTGAACAGCTCGGCGCGGCGGCGCCCGGCGGTGACGAGGTCTTCGCGAGCGGCGGCGACGTCGTCGAGCGCGCCCTTCCACGCGTCCGGGTCGATCGGCCGCACGAGCCCGGCATCGCCGACGACCTCGGGCACGGCCGCTTGGTCGCTGCACACGACCGGAGTGCCCGCAACCATCGCCTCGAGCAGGGGCGCACCGAAGCCCTCGTACTCCGACGGGAACACGAGGGCCTCGGCCGCGGCGATGAGGCCGTCGCGGTCGGCCGCCGGCACGCGACCCGGACGGACGACGCGCGGGCCGAGTCCGAGCCGCTCGATCGTGGCGACGACGTCGTCCTCCGCCAGTCCCCGGCCGCCGAGCAGGACGAGCGCCAGGTCGGGGTCGTTCCACGGCCCGGCGAGCAGCTCGAGCAGGAAGCGGTGGTTCTTGTGCGGGTGGGTGATCGCCGGGTACACCACGAAGCGCCGATCGGCGAGGCCGTAGCGGTGACGCACCTCGTCGACGTCGACCGGCGAGCTCGGCGGATCGACGCCGTGGGGCACGACGACGACGCGCTCGGGATCACATCCGAAGCCCTCGACGATGGTGCGCCGGACGTACTCGCTGGGCACGGCGATCGTCGCCGCCCGGCGCACTGCGAGCGGCACGGCGAGGCGGAGGTACTGCCGCTTGAGCAGCGTCGCGTACTCGGGGTAGGTGCGGTACTGCACGTCGTGGATCGTCAGCAGGATCGGTCCGGGCGAGCGGGCCGGCACGGTGCCACCGGCGTGGTGCACGACGTCGGTACCGGCCAATCGACTCGGCAGCCACGTCGACTCGGTGAGCACGCGCCGGCTGCGGCGGCGGGCGTCGAGCGAGGCGACGACGAGGTCGTGACGGGCGGCCACGTCGCGATGGGCGCCGGCGAAGCCCGGGAGGACGAACACGGTGGCGTGGATGTCGGGCGCCACGTCGCCGAGGCCGGTGAGCTGGCGGGCGACGTACTCCTCGGACCCGCCGACGGCGCCCGGCAAGCACCACAACAGGTTCACACCGACGTTCATTGCGTTCCCCGGCCACGCAGGCCGTCGCTGGCCGCTCGCTCGCTGGCGCTCGCTCGCTCGCATGCGCTCGTTCGCTCACCGAGGACCTCTCGATACACATCGAGCGTTCGCTCCGCGGCCGCGTCCCACGTCATCGTGGCGGCTCTGGCGCGGCCGGCCGCCGACAACTCGTCGGCGCGACGCTCGGCCTCGGCGAGACCGGCAGCGATCGAGTCGACATCGAACGGGTCGACGAGGACGGCGGCGCCGCCGGCGACCTCCTCGGTCGAGGTGCCGGTGCTCGTCACGACGGGAGCACCCTGGTTCATCGCCTCCAGCACCGGCAGGCCGAATCCCTCCGACTCGCTGGGATAGGCGAAGACCGTCGCCGCCGCGTACAGCGCCGGCAGGTCGGACCGCGGCACGAAGCCGAGGAATCGAAGGTCGCCGGCGAGGTCATCGGTGGCATCACCCCAACCGGCAGGGCCGGCGACGACCAGCGGCATCACCATCGGCTCGTTGGCGGCTGCCAGACGGCGCAGGTTCTTGCGCGGCTCGAGCGTGCCGACGAAGAGCACGAACCGCTCCGGCAGGCTGTGGCGCTGGCGCACCGCGGCGATCGCTTCGCTGGACGCCGGGGCGTGGTCGACGCCGAGCGGCACCACGCGGATCCGCGCCGGCTCGACGCCGTTGGCCTCGAGGTCACGACGGCTGGCCTCGCTCGACGTGATCACCATCGCCGCGCGATCGCGCGCCACGTCGAGGCTGCGGCGCATCACGCGCAGGCCTTGGCGGCTGAACTTGGATGTGTCGTCCAGGAACGCCACGTCGTGCATCGTCACGACGAGCGGGGCGTCGGTCGCGCACGGCACCAAGCCGGTGGCGTGGGCGACGTCGACCGGCCCGGTCGCCTGCTCGACACGCGGGCGGCGCAACCGCAGCCACGACTCGTAGAGCAGCGGGCGAGGCAGCGGGAGCTGAGCGACCGGGATCGGCGCCCGCCAATCCGGCTTCGGTGCCGACCGGTGTCGCCCGGCCACTCCGACGAGGGTGACATCAGTGCGTGGCGCCAGCCGGCGGGCGACCTCGATCGCCGCCACCGCCGTCCCCCCGGGCGCGTCGTGCCAGCACTGCTCGAGCGTGTAGGCGACGCGCATGACGCCCATGATGGCGGCTCGGCCCGTAGGGTGACCGCATGCGCTGCTTGCCGGAAACGATCTCCGACGGCCGCGTCCTGGTGACGGGAGGATCGGGATTCCTCGGCCGGCGCGTCGTGGCACGGCTCGGCGAGCTCGGCGTCGACGTCGTCGCCCCAGGGAGCAGCGAGTACGACCTCACCGTCGCCGGCGCCGCCGAGGACATGCTCGCCGACCTGCGCCCGGCCACGATCGTGCACCTCGCCGCCCGCGTCGGCGGCATCGGCTTCAACCAGGCCGAGCCGGCGTCGCTGTACCTCGCCAACCTGCTGATGGGCACGCACGTCATCGAGGCAGCGCGTCACGTTCCCGGCGTGGAGATGACGGTGCTGCTCGGGACCGTGTGCTCGTACCCCAAGTTCACCCCGGTGCCGTTCCGCGAGGAGAGCCTCTGGGACGGCTACCCGGAGGAGACCAACGCGCCCTACGGCCTGGCCAAGAAGGCCCACCTCGTGCACGCCCAGGTCAACGCTGCGCAGTACGGCCAGCGCTTCGCCTACCTCATCCCGACGAACCTCTACGGCCCCGGTGACAAGTTCCACCCGGCCGTGTCGCACGTGATCCCGGCGCTGGTCAAGAAGTGCGTCGAGGCGGTCGAGCGCGACGAGGAGAAGGTCGAGGTGTGGGGCACCGGACGGGCGAGCCGCGAGTACCTCTACGTCGACGACGCCGCCGAGGCCATCGTCATCGCAACCGGCATCGAGGTCGAGCCGGGCACCGTCCCGGAGCCGGTCAACCTCGGCACCGACCACGAGGTGACGGTCCGCGAGACGGCCGAGACGATCGCCCGCCTGGTCGGCTTCGAAGGCGAACTGCGCTGGGATCCGACACGGCCCGACGGCCAGCCACGTCGCCGCGTCGACGCCACCCGCGCCGAGCACGTGCTCGGCTGGCGGGCGAGGATGCCGTTCGAGGACGGCCTCCGCACGACCATCGACTGGTACCTCGCCAACCGCCAAGAAGCCGAACGCCCACCCAGCTGATCCCACCCGAGTGTTCGGCGCCATCGGAGTGTCTGACGTGCGGCGTCCACGCCTCCAGCACTCGGATGGATTCAGGCCAGGAGGCCGGCGGCGACGGCGGGGGCGCGGTAGGCGGCGGCGAGGGTGTCGATCGTCTCGTGTGCGTTGAGTCCGCTCGGGTTTGGGACGGCCCACAGCTGGGCGCCCTCCAGTGATTCCGGTTGCCGGCCGAGCACCGCTTTGGGCCGATCGAACGCCGCCCGGTAGGCGGTCACGCCGGCGACGGCGATGACAAGGGGGCGGTGCTCAGCGACGAACGCGGCGAGCCGCACGGCACCTTCACGCAGCTCGACGGTTGACAGCTCGGCGGCACGCGGCGTCGCTCTGGCGACGAGGTTCGTGATCCCGATGCCGCGCGCGACCAGAGCCCGGCGGTCCTCGTCGGTCATGCCCACGCCGCGGTCGATCGGGCGATCGATCACCCCGGCGCGCAGCAGCGCCGGGTAGAAGCGGTTGCCGGGGTGGGCGAAGTGCGTGGAGGTCGCCGCCGTCCACAGTCCGGGGTTGATGCCGACGAACAGCAGGCGCAACCCGGGCCCGACGAGGTCGGGCACCGTGGCGTCGCGAAACGCTTCCAGCTCGGCGCGCGTGAAGCCCATCGTCAGCGACGAAGTGCGGCGACGAGCTCGGCGAGCGGCTCGCGGAAGTCGCGCAACAGGGGCACACCGGCGGCGCGCAGCACGGCATTGTCGAGCACGCTGTTCGCCGGGCGGGGTGCTGGCCGAGGAGGGTCGAGCTCGGCGGTCGTGATCGGGCGGACCATGTCCCGGTCGTGGCCGGCCGCGACGAGCACTTCCCCGACGAACTCGTACCACGACACTGCGCCCTGGTTCGTGGCGTGCATGACGCCGGAGCGGCGATCGAGCGCCAGGCGCCGCAGCAACGGGGCGAGGTCGGCGGTGAACGTCGGGTGGCCGCGCTGGTCGTCGACGAATGCCAGCGCGCCCACGTGCCCGTCGCGCTCGGGCGCCAGGCGCAACACCGTGGCGAGGATGTTCGAGCCGTGCTCGCCGCACACCCACGAGGTCCGCACCACGGTCGCATCGGTGCCGAGTGCGGCAGCTTCGATCTCGCCCGCCAGCTTCGACTGGCCGTACACCGAAGCCGGCGCCGTCAGATCCCACTCGCGGTACGGGCGGTCGAGGGTTCCGTCGAAGACGTAGTCGGTCGAGAGGTGCACGAGGTGGGCGTCGACGCGGGCACACGCCTCGGCGAGCCAGCGCACCGACAGGGCGTTGGCGCGGAACGCCCTGTCGGGATCGGACTCGCACGCGTCGACGGCTGTCCAGGCCGCGCAGTTGACGACGGCCTGCGGTCGGATCGACGTGATCGCCCCGAGAACGGCGTCGCGGTCGGTCACGTCGAGGCGCTGAGAGTCGGTTGCGACCACCTCGTCGCCGGCTGCGGTCGCCGCGGCCACGACGTCGCGGCCGAGCTGGCCTCCCGCACCGGTGACGAGGAGGCGAACCATCAGAAGGCGGCGCGCGCCTTCAACGGCTCCCACCACACACGGTTGGCGCGGTACCACTCGACGGTCCGGGCGAGCGCGTCATCGAGGTCGTGCTCGGTGCGCCAGCCGAGGGCGGCGACCTTGTCCGTCGTGATCGAGTAGCGCCGGTCGTGGCCGAGGCGGTCCTCGACGGGCTGGATGAAGCTCTCGTCGCGGTCGCACAGGGCCAGCAGCTTGTGCGTCAATTCGACGTTGGGCAGCTCGTTGTGAGCGCCGATGTTGTAGATCTCTCCGACCTCGCCGCGGCGCAGCACGAGGTCGACGCCGCGCACGTTGTCCGCGACGAACAGCCAATCGCGCACGTTCATCCCGTCGCCGTACAGCGGCACCTTCTCGCCGTCGAGGAGGTTGGTGACGAACAGCGGGATGACCTTCTCCGGGAACTGGTACGGCCCGAACTGGTTGCTCGACCGGGTGACGACCACGGGCAGGCCGTAGGTCGTGAAGTAGGAGAGGGCGATGAGGTCACTGCCCGCCTTGGCGGCGGAGTACGGCGACCTGGCCCCGAGGCGGTCGTCCTCGGTGAACGAACCCACCTCGATCGACCCGTACACCTCGTCGGTCGACACGTGGACGAAGCGCTCGACCTCGGCCTGGCGGGCGACGTCGCAGAGCACGTTGGTGCCGTGGCAGTTCGTGCGCACGAAGGCGTAGGGGTCCTTGATCGAGCGATCGACGTGGCTCTCGGCGGCGAAGTGGACGACGGCGTCGTGGCCGGGGAGGTGCTCGCCGACCGCGTCCTGGTCGCAGATGTCGGCGTGCACGAACCGGCAGCGCCGGTCGTCGACGAGGTCGCGGATGTTCTCCGGGTTGCCGGCGTAGGTGAGGGCGTCGAAGATCGTCACCTCGTCGTCGGTCGTCGCCAGGACGTGGCGCACGTAGTTCGACCCGATGAACCCGGCCGCGCCGGTGACGAAGAGCTTCATCGCGCGCGTTCTCGGAAGATTCCCGGCCATCCGTGACCCTGAAACGCTTGAGAAGCATCATTCGACGTCGATCTGGCAGTGGTCGCCGACCATCAGGCGCAGGGCGCGCGGACGTGACTGAGAGCGTCGCACGATCGCCTCCCGTCCGATGAGGCTGTCCTCGAGACGGGGGATGTCGAGCACCTGCGAGTCGTCCATCACGACGGAGTGCTCGATCTCGCTGTTGACGACCTCGCAGTTGGCGCCGACGGCGCTGAACGGACCGATGAAACTGTCGACCACCCGTGTGCCTGCGCCGATGGCGACCGGGCCGCGGATCGTGGAGTTGGTCACCTCGGCACCCTGCTCGATGTGCACGCGCCCGTCGATCGTCGACAGGTCGTCGACCTTGCCGTCGATGCGCGGTTCGAGCTTCTCCAGCAGCAGCCGGTTGGCCTCGAGCAAGGGGGTGAGCTTGCCGGTGTCGATCCACCACCCGGTGAGCAGCTCGGTGCGAACCCGGTGGCCGGACGAGATCAACCACTGGATGGCGTCGGTGATCTCCAGCTCGCCGCGGGCCGACGGCGAGATCGCCCGCACGGCCTCGTGGATCGTCGGGTCGAACAAGTACACACCGACGAGAGCGAGGTCCGACGGCGGATCGGCCGGCTTCTCCACGAGGGCGACGACGTGGCCGCGCTCGTCGAGCGTGGCGATGCCGAACCGGTGCGGATCGGGCACCTGCTTGAGCAGGATCTGGGCGACCGGTGGGTCGGCCGAGGCGCGGGCGGCCTCGAACGCAGCGACGAACGCACCGAGGTCCTGCTCCAACAGGTTGTCGCCGAGGTACATCACGAAGTCGTCGTCGCCGAGGAAATCGCCGGCGATGAGCACGCAGTGGGCGAGTCCGAGCGGCGCATCCTGGGGCAGGTAGGTGATCGAGGCGCCGAACGAGCTGCCGTCGCCCAGCGCCTCACGCACCTCGGGCCCGGTGTCGCCGATGATCACGCCGATCTCCGTGATCCCCGCGTCGACCATCGCCCGGATGCCGTAGAAGAGGATGGGCGTGTTGGCCACCGGGACCAACTGCTTGGCGCGCGTGTGCGTGATCGGCCGCAGCCGCGTGCCGGCACCACCGGCGAGGATCAACGCTTTCACGGGCAGCGAGTGTACGGCCGGCGTCAGCCGGGCACCGTGGTCTGCGGTGCTGGGGCGGGGCCGACGCCGCCGAAGTAGTCGAGGATCGGTTGCGCCTCGTCGAGCAGTTCGAGAGCGCTCTGGTCGCCCTTCATCACATCGTCGACGGGAAGCGTGTAGGTCTGCAGCCCGACCTCAGCGGCTTCGCGCAGGGCGTCGGCCGCCTTGACCACGTCGAGGCCCTCGTCGATCGCCACGGCGGACGTCGCTGCCTCGATGAGGTCGTGGATGGCGAAGGGATTGCTCTCGACCTGCTGCAACAGCTTGGTCACCGTCGTGCGGATGAACTGCTGCTGGCGCTGGATCCGGCCGAGGTCCGCTCCCGGTGCCTCGACCCAATCGCCATCGATCCACTCTTGGTAGTGCCGGCTGCGGGCGTACGCCAACGCCATCGAACCGTCGAGAGTGGTGCACCCGGGGTCGAGTCGGAGGCCGGAGTTGAGGTCCTGGGCGGCGACCATCGTGCACACCTCGACACCACCGATGGCGTCGACGAGCGACGTGAACCCGGCGAAGTCGATCTCCACGTAGTGGTTGATCGGGATGCCCAGCGCCTCGGTGACGGTGGCGACGAGCCGGCGCGGGCCCTCGTTGTACGCCGAGTTGATCTTGCCCGAGTGGTCGGTGCCGGCGATCGGCACCCACAGGTCGCGGGGGAGGCTCAACAGCGAGGCAGCGCCGTCCTTCTCGCGGCGCAGCACCATGATCGTGTCGCTGCGCTTGCTGACGACGTCCTCGGCGTCGCCGATCGCACCCGCGTTGGGGTCGGACTCGTCGACGTTCTCCCGCGAGTCCGAGCCGACGAGCAGGAAGTTCTGGGCAGGGGCGTCGTTCGACGGCGCTTCCAGGACCTCCTGGATCTCCGGAGAGACCCGAGTGACCTCCTCGCTGGTGTCCTTCGCCGCCACCAACACCCCGGCACTTCCGGCGACACCGACGAGCACGGCGAGCCCGAGGGCGAGCGCGCCGGGAGGCCGCCGGGTCCTGGACATGGCCGACCACGCTACCGGCGGGTCACCGCCGAACCCTGGCACCCTCGCACTGCGTTCCCCGGCCACGCAGGCCGTTGCTGGCCGTTCGCTCGCTGGCGCTCGCTTGCTCGCATGCCCCGACCACGCGGGCCGCAGGTCACACAGGCCGCAGGTGGACGACGTCGCCGGCGGCCAGGCGATGGGTGACGGCGCACGCGTCGACCACGACCAGCCGGCCGTCCGCCTCGATGTCGATGGCGACCCCTTCGACCACGTCGTCCACGCGCTCGACGCGCACGGTCCGCCCGAGCGTCGACAGCGCCTGGCGGTACCGCGGTCCGATCTCGGCGGGCAGCGCGTCGAACGCGACGAGCAGCGCGTCGAGCACGTCGCGGGGTACGACGTCCTCACCGAGGCGAGCGGCTCCATCGGGCGCCCAGCCCGACGTTGAGCCCGAGGCCGACGACGACGGGACCCTCCGGATGGCGCTCGGCGAGGATCCCGGCGAGCTTGCGCTCGCCGACCATGAGGTCATTCGGCCACTTCAGCGTGACGTCGACCCCGGCGACGGACGCGCACGCGTCGACGGCAGCGAGGGCGATCCGGCGCATCAGCTCCCCGGGATCGGACGGCACGTCGCGGAACAGGAACGAGACGAGCAGGTTGGCGCCCGGCGGGGCGTCCCATCGCCGGTCGAGCCGCCCCTTGCCCGCCGTCTGGTGCCGCGCCACGAGCACGCTGCGGTCCGGTCGTTCGAGCGCCGTCGCCAGCAGATCGGCGTTCGTGCTACCGGTCTCCTCGACCACCTCTACGGCCCACGCGCTCACCTCACCATCATCGCGTTCCCCGGCCACGCAGGCCGTTGGGAACCACTCGCTCGCTGGCGCTCACTCGCTCGCAGTCTCCGACGCGACTCCACAACCCATACATTTGCGGCCGTGTTGCAGAAGATCCTGATCGCCAACCGGGGCGAGATCGCCGTCCGCGTCATCCGGGCCGCCCGCGAGCTCGGCATCGCGACCGTCGCGGTCTACTCCGAGCTCGATCGGGACGCCCTCCACGTCCGCCTCGCCGACGAGTCCTACGCGCTCGGCGGGCAGACGGCGGCCGAGAGCTACCTCAACACCGAGGCGATCCTCGATGCCATCCGCCGCAGCGGTGCCGAAGGCGTCCACCCCGGCTACGGCTTCTTCAGCGAGAACGCCGACTTCGCCCGGGCGATCACCGAGATGGGCGTCACGTTCATCGGCCCATCCGCCGAAGCGATCGAGGAGATGGGCGACAAGGTGTCCAGCCGCAAGGCGGCGCTGCGCGGTGGCGCGCCGATCGTGCCGGGCACCACCGAGTTCGCCCAATCGGCCGACGAGATCCGGGCGTTCGGCGAAGAGCACGGCTGGCCGGTGGCGATCAAGGCGGCCTTCGGCGGTGGTGGCCGGGGGATGAAGGTCGTCGGGTCCGCCGCCGAGGTCGACGATGCGATGGCCAGCGCCCAGCGCGAAGCGAAGGCCTTCTTCGGTCGCGACGAGGTCTACGTCGAGCGCTACCTCACGTGGCCCCGCCACGTCGAGGTGCAGATCGTCGGCGACACCCACGGCGACGTCGTCTGGGTGTCGACACGCGACTGCTCGGCGCAGCGGCGACACCAGAAGCTGATCGAGGAGGCGCCAGCGCCCGGGCTTCCCGACGGCGTCGAGAAGGCCATGGGCGAAGCCGCCGTCAAGGCCGCCAAGGCCGTCGGCTACCACAACGCCGGCACCGTCGAGTTCATCTACCAGGACGGCGACTTCTTCTTCCTGGAGATGAACACGCGCCTGCAGGTCGAGCACCCGGTCACCGAGGTGATCACGGGCATCGACCTCGTCGAGTGGCAGCTCCGTGTGGCCTCGGGCGAACCGCTGCCCATGACCCAGGCCGAGGTGCTGGCCGCCCGCCGGGGACACGGCATCGAGGTGCGCATCAACGCCGAGGACCCCGCCGGCGGCCGGTTCCTTCCTTCACCGGGGAAGATCACCGAGCTGATGGCGCCCGACGGCTTCGGGATCCGCTTCGACAGCGGCTACCACGCCGGCGACGAGATCAGCCAGTACTACGACAACCTGGTCGGCAAGCTGGTCGTGTGGGGCAAGGACCGCCCGACCGCCATCGCCAGGACGATCAGGGCCCTGGAGGAGATGCGCATCGCCGGCGTGGCGACGACGATCCCCGCCGACCTGGCGATCCTGCGCCACGACGACTTCGCCGCCGTCACCCATTCGACGAAGTGGGTGGAGGAGGTCCTCGATCTCTCCGGGGTTCAATCGACAGGCGCCGAGGCGGCGCCGCCCGCGAGCGACGAGGACGCCGAACCGCTCGTGCGCCGACGGACGACGGTCGAGGTCAACGGCAAGCGCTTCGACGTCAGCCTGTGGGTGCCCGAGACGGCGAGCGTCGCCGCTGCACCTGCGGCGAAGGCGCGTGCCCCCCGTCGAGCCGCCGGCGGTGGGAGCGGCGCCGCCGCCGGGAGCGGTGAGGTGACCGTGCCGATGCAGGGCACGATCGTCAAGGTGCTCGTCGAGGTCGGCCAGGAGGTCGAGGTCGGTCAGGCGATCGTCGTCCTCGAGGCGATGAAGATGGAGAACCAGATCTCCGCCGAGAAGGCCGGCACGATCAAGGAGATCAAGGTCGCTCCCGGCGACACGGTTGGTCACGGCGACGTCGTCGCCACGATCGAGTGATCCCAGTCGAGTATTTGCGGACAGCCGAGTGCGTGGTGCCGGCCCAGCCGACACGACGTACTCGACCGGCAGCACGTACTCGACGAGGACTACTCCGCCGCCTCCGCCAGCGACTCGCTCAGCGCCGGATGGACGAGGAGGCTTTCGACGATGTCGGTGACCTTGAGGTTGGCGGTCACGGCGAGGGCGATCACGGAGATCAGCTCGGCGGCGTGACGGCCGACGATCGACCCACCGAGCACGACACCCGTCGCCGGGTCGGAGATGATCTTCACGAACCCACGCGGGTCGTTGTTGATCAACGCCTTGGGGCTGGCCGTGAACGGCACCTTGGTCACCCGGATCTTGCGGCCCAGACGCGAACGCCTCGGCCTCGGCGAGGCCGACGTCGGCGATCTCCGGCTCGGTGAAGATCGCCGAGGCGGCCTTGTCGTAGTCGAGGTGGCGGTGCTCGCGGGCGTGCAGACCCATCAATCGCTCGGCGACCTTGCGACCCTGCATCGCGGCGACGGACGAGAGCGGCAGCTTGCCGCTGACGTCGCCGGCGGCGTAGATGTGCGCCACGTTGGTCACGCAGTTGTGGTCGATCGGGATGTACCCGCCGTCATCGGTCTCGATCCCGGCGGCCTCGAGGTCGAGCCCGTCGCTGTTGGGGACCGACCCGATGGCCAGCACGGCGTGCGACGAGTGCACCACCCGCCCGTCGTCGCAGCGCACCACGACCGAACCTGATCCTCCGTGGCCGTCGGTGTCGCCGTCACGTTCGATGGCCGTCGCCCGGGCGCCCTTCAGGAGGCGGACGCCGCGCCCGAGGAAGTCGGCTTCCAGCGCCGCGGCGACCTCGGGATCCTTGCCCGGCAGCACCTGCTGGCGTGACACGACCAGCGTGACGGCGGCGCCGAACGACGAGAACATGTGCACGAACTCGACGCCCGTGACGCCCGATCCGATCACGGTGACCGATTCCGGGAACACCTTCGGCGGGTAGCAGTCACGCGTCGTCAGGATGCGATCGCCGTCGGGCTGTGCACCATTCGGGGATCCGCGGGCGCGAGCCGGTGGCGACGAGAGCGCAGTCGAAGTGGAACCGCTCACTGCCCTCGACGCCGGTGACCTCGACCTCGTGCGGGCCCACGAAGCGGGCAGTCCCGCGGACCATGCGCACGCCCTGGCTCGAGAGCAGGCCGGTGACGCCCTCTTGGAGGTGCTGCTTGATCCCCTCGATGCGCGCCGCCAGCGCCTCGGTGTCGACCTCGGCGTTGGCCTGCTCCAACCCCATCCCGGTCGAGCGCTTCAGGAACGCCATCGCCCCGCCGGTGGCGATCATCGTCTTGGACGGGATGCAGTCCCACAGGTGGGCGGCGCCACCGACGACGTCGCGCTCGATCATCGTCACCTCGGCACCGAGCCGGGCGGCGTACGTGGCCGCCGTGTTGCCGGCCGGTCCACCACCGACGATCACGAACCGGGTGGCCATCGGGCCACGGTACCGTGCTGGTCCCGTGGACGAGCCCGCCGACGCACCGATCTCGGGGAGCGGGCTGGCCGCCGAGCGGACCCGCCGGCAGGCACAGGTCGACGATCTCCGCCAGGCAGGTGTCGAGCCGTACCCCTATCGCTTCGACCGCACCAACAGCATCGCCGACGTTCGCGCCACGTGGTCGGCGCTCGAGCCGGGTGCCGAGACCAGCGACGAGGTGAGCGTCGCCGGGCGGGTGATGCTCAAGCGGGACACCGGCAAGCTCGTGTTCGCAACCATCGCCGAGCGCGGTGCCGAGGTCCAGCTGTTCGTGTCCAAGGCGGTGATCGGCGACGACGGCTTCGCCGCCGTGAAGGAGCTCGACCGGGGCGACTGGGTCGGCGTGCACGGCACGGTGATGACGACGCGGGCGGGCGAGCTGTCGGTGAAGGTCGACCGCCTCGAGCTGCTCGCCAAGTCGCTGCGACCGCTCCCCGACAAGTGGCACGGTCTGGCCGACCCGGACACGCGGTTCCGCCAGCGCTACGTCGACCTCGCCGTCAACGCCGATGCGCGGCGGGCGTTCGACGTGCGCCACGAGGTCATCTCCAGCTTCCGGCGGACGTTCCGCGAGCGCGGCTTCATCGAGGTCGAGACACCGGTGCTGCACGTCGACGCGGGCGGCGCCCACGCCCGCCCGTTCGTCACCCACTACAACGTGCTGGACATGCCGCTGTACCTGCGGATCGCCCTCGAGCTGCACCTCAAGCGCCTCATCGTCGGCGGCATGGACCGCGTGTTCGAGATCGGGCGGGTGTTCCGCAACGAGGGCCTGTCCAGCCGGCACAACACCGAGTTCACGATGATGGAGTCGTACGAGGCGTACGCCGACGTCACCGACGTGATGACGCTGACCGAGGAGCTCGTCGTCCGCGCCGCGCGCGACTCCCTCGGTACCACAGTCGTGGCGATACGGGGCGAGTCGTGCGACCTCGCCGCGGGGATCCCCACGCGGCGGATGATCGATCTCGTGGGCGACGCCATCGGCGACGAGGTGCACCCATCCCAGCCCGTCGAGCAGGTCCGCTCGCTCGCCGAGCGGCACGGCGTGCGCTGGGAACCGCAGTGGGGATCGGGGAAGCTGATCGAGGAGCTGTTCGAGGCGACGGTCGAGCCGGGCATCGTGGCGCCGGTGTTCGTCACCGGTCACCCCGTCGAGATCTCGCCACTCGCCAGGGTCGACCGCACCGATCCGTTCCTCACCGAGCGCTTCGAGCTGTTCGCCGACTCGCGTGAGCTGGCCAACGGCTACAGCGAGCTCAACGACCCGGTCGAGCAGCGAGCACGCTTCGAGGACGAGCAACGGGCGCGCGACGCCGGCGATGTCGAGCGAGGGTCGATCGACGAGGACTACCTGCGCGCCCTCGAGTACGGCATGCCGCCGACCGGCGGGCTCGGAATCGGCGTCGACCGGCTGGTGATGATGCTGGCCGGCGTGGAGTCGATCCGTGACGTCATCCTCTTTCCGACCCTTCGCCCAGAGCGGCCAGGACTCATTGCAGGCAGGGGCCCAGCAACTGACCGTTCATCGGATGAGGTGCAGCCATGACTCGTGTCGCTTGGGGTGCGGGGTTCAGCACCGTTGCAGGAGACGGCACCACGCTCGACGCCTGGTTCCGCTGGCTCGGTTGGGGTGAGCTCGGCGAAGAGGCACCGGACGAGGTCGACGTCGCCCTCGCCGGTGGCGACCGCACCGACGAGTCCCGTCGCGTGACGATCCGCCCGATCCGCCTGACCGTCGACGTCGATGTCCCGCCGACCTCGGCAGCCGACGCCTACCTGCGGCTGCACCTGCTGTCGCACCGGCTGGCCGCACCGCGCTCGTTGAACCTCGACGGCATCTTCGGTCAGCTGGCCACCGTGGCGTGGACCGACCGCGGTCCGGTCTCCCCGGCCGACCTCGACGACGTGCGTCTCGCGTTGCGCGCCGAGGGTCGGGCGCTCGTCGTGCGCGGCATCGACAAGTTCCCGCCGATGACCGACTACGTGACCCCGAGCGGCGTGCGCATCGCCGACGCCACACGGGTGCGCCTCGGTGCCCACCTCGCCGACGGCACGGTGGTCATGCACGAGGGCTTCTGCAACTTCAACGCCGGCACGCTGGGGACGGCGATGGTCGAGGGTCGCATCAGCCAGGGTGTCGTCGTCGGCGCCGACACGGACATCGGTGGCGGCTCGTCGATCATGGGCACGCTGTCGGGTGGCGGGACCGAGCAGGTCACGATCGGCGAGCGCTGTCTGCTCGGCGCCAACGCCGGCATCGGCATCAGCCTCGGCGACGACTGCGTCGTCGAGGCCGGCCTCTACGTCACCGCCGGCACGCTCGTCCAGCTCCCCGACGGCGAGGTGGTCAAGGCCAGGGAGCTGTCGGGCATCACCGGGATGATGTTCATCCGCCACAGCCAGACCGGCGCCGTCGTCGCCCGCCAGCGACAGCGGCTCATGGGGCGGCCTCAACGCCGCCCTCCACTGCGACTGAGGACTCACTGCGGACTCAGCGTCGACGGTACGGTCGGCGCGTATGGCCAAGTCCGACCACGGTGAGGCGGTCGACATCGACGTCGACGGGCGGACGGTCACGATCAGCAGCCCGGGCAAGGTGATGTTCCCCGAGCGCGGGGAGACCAAGCTCGACCTCGCCAAGTACTACGTCGCCGTCGGCGAGCCACTGATGCGCACAGTGCGTGATCGTCCGACACTGCTGCAGCGCTGGCCGAACGGCGTCGGCGGGTCGAACTTCTTCCAGAAGCGCATCCCCGACAGCGCGCCCGACTGGCTGCAGACGACGACGGTCGCCACCGTCAACGGCACCGAGTCGCGGGCGATCGTGATGGCCGACGTGGCTCACGTGCTGTGGGCGGCGAACCAGGGCTGCCTCGGGTTCCATCCGTGGCCGTACCGGGCCGCCCATCCCGAGGACACCGACGAGCTGCGCATCGACCTCGATCCGTCGCCCGGCACGACGTTCGAGATGGTCCGCGAGTCAGCCGCCGAGGTGCGCACGTTCCTCGGTGAGCACGGCATCATCGGCTTCCCGAAGACGACCGGCAACCGTGGACTGCACGTCTACGTGCGCGTCGAGCCGGGCTGGGACTCGTACGGCGTGCGCCAGGCGGCGGTCAGCGTGGCCCGGGCGATGGAGGAGCGCCGCCCCGACCTGATCACCGGGAAGTGGTGGAAGGAGGAGCGCGGCGCCCGGGTGTTCATCGACTTCAACCAGAACGCCCCGCACAAGACCGTGTTCGGCGCGTGGTGCGTGCGCGCCCGCCCTGGCGCGCAGGTGTCGGCGCCGTTCCGCTGGGACGAGTTGCCGGCGATCCACCCGGACCACCTGACCATGGCCACGGTGCCCCCTCGCCTCGCAGCCGGCGGCGACCCGTGGGCGGCGATCGACGACAAGCCGCAGACGATCGAGCCGCTCGTCGCCCGCTATCGCGAGGACCTTGCCAGCGGCATCCCGGACGCCCCGTGGCCGCCCGTGTACCCGAAGATGCCCGACGAGGCCCGCCGTGTGAACCCCAGCCGGGCTCGCCCGGATGCCGCCGGGTGACGATTTCTGTCATCATTTCGTCATGCGCGTGAAGCACCGGCTCCTGGCCATCGCCGCCGCCCCACTGCTCGTCGCCCAGTGCGCCCCCGCCCAGTGCGCCCCCGCTCCCGCACCCGCCCCGGCTCCGGCCCCGGCTCCGGCGCCGACTCCGGCTCCCGGCTACTTCGGCTGGATCGGCGTCGGCGGAGCCCTGCCCGACGATGCCGCGTGCGCCGCGGCGGTGCGCGGCGCGGCGGAGATCCGTCCGGGCAACGCCGGCTACAACGCCACGACGTGGGGCGCGTGGTCGTCGAGCTTCCCCCGCTCGACCGGGAGCTTCACCGGCACCACCGACCAGATCATCCAGTGGGCGGCGTGCAAGTGGGGTTTCGACGAGGACACCCTGCGCGCCCAGGTCGCCAAGGAGTCGTGGTGGACGCAGACGAACCTCGGCGACTGGACCTCCAACCCGGCCGACTGCGCGCCGCGCCACCCGATCGGCGCCGACGGCCGGGCGGGCCAGTGCCCCGAGTCAGTCGGCATGATGCAGGTGCGCACGCCGTACTTCCGTGACTCCATCGAGGGCGCCCTGCTGTCGTCGTCGTACAACCTCGACGTCGCCCTGGCCGTCTGGCGCAACTGCTACGAGGGCAGGGAGACCTGGCTCAACGACGTCGACCGCGGCCGCCAGTACGCGGCGGGCGACGCGTGGGGCTGCATCGGCCGGTGGTTCTCCGGCCGCTGGTACACCGGCCCGGCCGTCGACTACATCGCCGCCGTGCAGGACTACCTCAACCAGCGCATCTGGACGACGCCCGACTTCGTCAACTTCCGCGGCTGACGATCTCCACGGCATCTCCCGGCGGCCTCCAAGCGATCGGCGCCCGCGGCGGCGCATCGTTGGCGCATGAGCCTGACCACGTCGCGCCCCGAGATGACCACCGACGCCTGCCGCCAAGGCGTTGTGCGTGCGGTCGATGCAGATCATGGTCGACGGCGACCTCGACGACTTCGTCGCCGTCGTCCACCCCGAAGCGGTCAACCGCGAGGCCAAGGACGAACCGCCCGAGACACGCGGCCGCGGCCCGGCGGCGTTCTACGCCACCGCACTGTGGCTGCGCAGCTGGTTCGACGACCTCGCCTTCGAGGTCCACGACGTCGTGGCGGAAGGCGACCTCGTGGTCATCCACAACACGATGTCCGGCCGGCACACCGGTGTCGCCACGATCTACGGCGCCGACGGCAACGTCGAGCAGGCGATGCCGCCGACCGGCAAGCGCTTCGCCACGACGCAGACCCACTGGTTCCGGCTCCGCGACGGCCTCGTCGTCGAGCACTGGGCCAACCGCGACGACCAGGGCACGGCGATGCAGCTCGGCTGGATCCCGCCGTCGCTCGGCTACCTGGCGAAGATGTGGCGGGCCACGCGCCGTGCCCGCCGCGCCGAGGCCACTCGCCCACGCTGGGCCTGAGCGCACCGCAATGCGAGTCCCTTCACGACGCACCGGGCAAGGAGCACCCCCACCCGTCAGCTGGCGCGTGGTGGGCCCGTCGTGTCTCGAGGCACGAGTGTGGGGGTCGTCAGCACCAGTTCCGACGTCCGGTGAACTCCACCGATCCGGTCGGCGAGCAAGCCGAGGGCGATCCTCCCCATCTCCTCCCGCGGCTGATCGATCGTCGTCAACGAGATGTGCCGGAGGCGGGCGAAGAACGTGTTGTCGTAGCCGATGACGGACACGTCACCCGGCACCCCGATGCCGCGGCGCTCGATGGCGTCGATGGCGCCCACGGCGACCAGGTCGTTGGCGGCGAACACCGCGGTCGGCGGACGGCTGCGAGCGGCGATCGCCTCCCCCGCCTCTGTCCCCGCCTGTTCGGTGTAGTCGCCTCTGAGCACCTCGCTGTGTCGGCCTAGTCCGGCGTGCTCCATCGCCCGGCGATACCCCTGCCGCCGCTGGGCGGCACCGGCGCCGCGACCACCGTCGATGTGCACGATGCACCGGTGACCGAGCGCGGTCAGGTGATCGACCGCGAGGCGCGCCCCCACCCGCTCGTCGGTCATCACGCTGTCGACCCCGTCGGCGCGCACGCTGCGGCCGATGACGACCACGGGAACAGAGGCGGCGGCGGCGGCGATGGCGCCTGAGGGAAGGCGAGGGCTGACCAGCACGATGCCGTCCGGGCGGTACTCGAGGAAGCCGCGCATCGTCGCCAGCTCGGTCTGGCTCCGATCGCTTCCGGCACCGAGCAACAGCCGGTAACCCATTGACTCGCTGGCGTGCAGGAGCCCGTCGAAGGTCTCGACGAAGAACGGGTTGTGCAGGTCGTTGAGCAGGACGGCGACCATCCCCGACTGCCGGCTGGCGAGACCGCGTGCCATGGCGTTGGGCGAATAGCCCAACTCGGCCGCCGCGGCGAGGACTCGCTTGCGACGCTCGGCACTGACATGCGGGCTGTCGCGCATGACGAGCGAGACCAGCGATCGGGAGACGCCCGCGCGCCGCGCGACATCCTCCATGGTCGTTTGCACCACGCCGTCCATCTCGGTGCCGGGCCTCCCGCACACAGTGAAGCAACTTTCTGAGGACCGGGCAATGGAGCGCTCCAAGATGGCACACTGGCGGCGTGGCAGTTCTCGAGCGGCCGCCCGCACGACGCGACTACGGCCTGACGGGCGCAGACTCGCGGCGGGCCATCGAGCTCGGCTTGGCCGACGCCCAGTGGTACCGGCCACCGATCGACTCGCGCCGCCTCAAGCAGCTGACCGCGCGCTCCAACGGTCGCGCTGCCCGCGACGTCGTGCTGTGGCTCGCCGTACTGGCCATCGCCGGGCTGCTCGCCTGGTGGAGCCTGGGCTCGTGGTGGGCGATCCCGGCGTTCCTCGTCTACGGCACCCTGTACGGGTCGTCGTCGGACTCACGCTGGCACGAGTGCGGCCACGGGACGGCGTTCCGCTCCCGGTGGGCCAACGATGCGGTCTACTACCTCGCGTCGTTCATGCTCCTGCGTGAGCCGACGATGTGGCGCTGGTCGCACGTCCGCCACCACTCCGACACGATCATCGTCGGGCGCGACCCGGAGATCCTGTTGACGCGGCCGTTCCAGTGGAGCACGGTTCTGCCGAACCTGCTCAACCTCGTCAACGGCCCGAAGATGCTCTGGCGGATGGCCCGCCACGCCGCCGGGTCGATCGACGACGACGCTCGCGACTTCGTCCCCGACGACGAGCTCGGTCACGTCGTGTGGGAGGCGCGGGCGTCCCTCGCCATCCTCGGCGGCGTCGTGGTGTGGTCGCTGACGATCGGCTCGATCGTCCCCCTCCTGTTCATCGGGCTGCCGTCGTTCTACGGGGCCTGGATGCTGTGGTTCTTCGCCACGACCCAGCACGCCGGCCTGCGCGAGGACGTCCTCGACCACCGGCTGAACACGCGCACCGTGTACATGAACCCGGTGCTGCGGTTCCTCTACCTGAACATGAACTACCACCTCGAGCACCACCTCTTCCCGACGGTGCCGTACCACGCCCTCCCCGACCTGCACCGCGAGGTTGCCTCGCACCTCCCCCGGCCGAACACGTCCGTCGTCGACGCCTACCGCGAGATCGTCGACGCCCTGCGCCACCAACGCCACGACCCCGACTGGCAGATCCCCGGGCGGGTCATCCCAGACGGTCCGGCGGCGAGCACGTTCGTCGACCCCGACACGGGTCACGTCGCCGACCACTGCCCAGCCGGGATCACCGATCTCGGACCGGTCGACCTGCTTGCGCAAGGCGAGCTGACCCGGCTCGACGTCGGCGCCGCCACGTTCGTGCTGTGCCGCCCCGACGATGGCTACGTGTTGCTCGACGGCATGTGCACGCACAGCCAGACTCACCTCGCCGGCGGCCTGCTGATCGACGGCTGCATCGAGTGTCCGAAGCACAACGGCCGCTTCGACCTGCGTACCGGCGAACCGATGCGCCGGCCGGTGAAGGTCCCGCTCGGCACCTATCCCGTCAGCGCGGTCGACGGCCGGCTCGTCGCCGACCTGTCGAGAGCCGAGCCCGATCAGACCTCGACGGGCCGGCCCTCGCGCACCGAGCGCCATGCCGCCAGGCCGACGGCGAGCGGCGCCCGCCCGTCGGCGCCGGACACCGGCGACGCCCCGCCGGTGCGGGCGTAGCGGCAGAACGATTCCCACTGCAGCACGTAGCTGGCGGAGTAGCGCTCGACGAAGAAGTGCGCAAGCGGCGGTCCTTGCATCCCGTCGGCGGTCAGCAGCGTCGCCGTGTGCGCCGGCGGGTTCTGCGAGCTCGCCATGCCGGCATCGCCGAACGCCTCGACGCGCTGGTCGTAGCCGTACGTCGCTCGTCTGCTGTTGTCGATCACGGTCAGGCACCCGTCGGCGTGACGAAGCGTGATCGCCGCCGTGTCGAGGTCGCCCGCCTCCCCGATCGCCGGGTCCACGCGCACCGATCCACTGGCGAAGACCTCGACGATCTCGCTGCCCGTCACGTACCGGGCCATGTCGATGTCGTGGCACGTCATGTCGAGGAAGATGCCGCCGGACACGGCGATGTAGGCGATCGGCGGCGGGCCGGGGTCGCGGCTGGAGATGCGAACGAGGTGGACGGCGCCGAGCGTTCCGGCGGCAACGGCGTCGTGGACGAACTGATGAGCCGGGTCGAACCGGCGGTTGAAGCCGATCTGCAGGCGGGCGCCGGCCTCGTCGATCGAGGCGAGGGCCCGGTCGACCTCGGCGAGGTCGAGCGAGATCGGCTTCTCGCAGAAGATCGCCTTTCCCGACGCCGCCGCAGCGACGAGCAGGTCGACGTGCGTGTCCGTGCTCGTGCAAATGGCCACGGCATCGAGGTGGTCGTTGGCGAGGAGCTGCTCGGCCGACGCGGCGACCGGGACGTCGAGCGCCGCCGCGACCTGCTCGGCGCTCGGCGTGTGTGCGTCGTAGACCATGCCGAGGGTCGTCCCGGCGACGCGGTGAGCGAGCAGCTCGGCGTGCATCCGGCCGATGCGTCCCACGCCGAGCACGCCGACTCGAACCGGTTCTCCGTCGTCCATCGCCGGACAGACTCGCGCGGTACGCTCGCCCGCCGTGTCCCCGCCGGTGCGCGTCGCCGTCATCGGCCTCGGCCGGATGGGCCGCTTCCATCTCGCCGCGCTCTCCGGCGTCACCGAGATCGATGTCGTCGCGCTGGCCGAACCGTCCGCCGACTCAATGGCCGCCGCTCGCGCCCTGCACTCCACGGCCGCGCCGTACGCGGACGTGACCAGCGCGCTCGCCCATCCAGGCGTCGAGGCGTGCCTCGTCGCCACCCCGACGCCGACCCACCCGACCGTCGTCGGGGCAGCGCTGAACGCCGGCCTGCACGTGCTGTGCGAGAAGCCACTGGCGCTCGACGTCTCCGAGTCGGCGCAACTGGGTGAGCTGGCGCGCAGCCTTGATCTCGTGCTGCAGGTCGGCTTCTGGCGCCGGTTCGCGCCGCCGTGGCGGGCGGCGAAGGAGGTCATCGATCGTGGTGACATCGGTACGCCGGTCCTGGTGCGGCTGGCCCAGTGGGACGCCGATGCGCCGCCGGCATCGTTCTGC
Source organism: uncultured Acidimicrobiia bacterium (assembly GCA_963822875.1). Classification (GTDB taxonomy): domain Bacteria; phylum Actinomycetota; class Acidimicrobiia; order Acidimicrobiales; family Ilumatobacteraceae; genus JALZMG01. The sequence continues at coordinate 35,497 of CAWGJK010000008.1, forward strand.
GACCCGGCCGTGAGCGGCGGGCTGGCGATCGACTGCGGCGTCCACGAGTACGACCTCGCCGAGTGGCTGACCGGTCGCCGAGTCCTCGGCGTCGCGGCGTGGTCACTGCCGATCGTCGACGCCGGCGTCGGCTCGGCCGGTGACGTCGACAACCTCGTCGCCGTGCTCGAGCTCGATGACGGCGCGGTGGCAACGGTCGACCTCTCGCGCAACGCCCGCTACGCCGACGACGTGCGCACCGAGGTGCTCGGATCATCCGGCGCAGTGTTCGTCGACCTGCTGCCGACGGGCCGAGCGCGGCTCGGCGACGGCGAGGGCGTGCGCGAGGTGCCGGGCTCGGCGGCTGACGATGCGATGAGCGCCGGGGTCGCCGAACAGGCGCGGGCGTTCGCCGCGGCGGTCCGCGTGGGTGCCGTGGACGTGCCTGGCGCGACGGAGAGCGGGCGGGCGACGAGCATCGGACACGCGGTCAGCGAGGCGGCGCGCACCGGCCGGCGCGTGGCGGTGGCACCATGACGTCGCGGGTCGTCATCCACCAAGACGACGTCGGGATGTGCCACGGCGCCAACGTCGCGTTCGTCGAGCTGTCCCGTGCCGGCGCGGTGACGAGTGGGTCGGTGATGGTGCCGTGCCCGTGGTTCTCGGAGATCGCCGAGATCGCCGCGGCCGACCGCGCGCTGGACCTCGGCGTGCACCTGACGCTGACATCGGAGAAGGCGCACTACCGGTGGCGGCCGATCACCGGCCCACCGGCGTCGGCCGGGCTGGTCGATGCGTCGGGCTACATGTGGCGGTCGGTGACCGAGGTGCGCCGACATGCCGATCCCGTGGCGGTCGAGGTGGAGCTGCGGGCGCAGGTCGAGGCCGCCATCGCGGCGGGCATCGACGTCACCCACCTCGACGCCCACATGGGCACGGCACTGGCGCCGGAGTTCTGCGCCATCTACCTCCAGCTCGGCGTCGACCACCGGCTGCCGATACTGCTCACCGCGACGCTGACGGGGTACGGGCCGAGCAACCACCTCACCGGCGTCACCGAGGACGAGTACGCCGTGTTCGTCGAGCGGGCGCGTGAGGTCGGCCTGCCGATCTTCGACGAGGTCCGCGAGACGCCGTGGGACCGGCCGGCGACGCACACCCTGTTCGCCGACGTCCCCGATGGACTGACGTTCTTCGCCCTGCACCCCAACGCCCCCGGTGAGCTCGAGGTGATCGAGCCGGGTACGGCACACATCCGCACCGCCGAGTACGACCTGCTGCGCACTGTCGACGTCGTCGCCATGCTCGGTCCCGACGTCGAGCGTGTCGGGATGGGTGCGCTGCGCGACGCGGTCCGGGACAGTTCTCTGGAAGATTCCCGGCCATCCGTGACCGCTGAAAGCGCTTGAGAAGCTGGTTCAGCGGGCGCACGCGACCGGCGGGAGCTCCACTCGCGACTGGGCGGCGGTGATGAGTGGTTCGAGGGCTTCGATCGGGAGGGCCCAGGCGCGGTCGTCGGTGCGCCGGCTCGTGGCCCACACGAGCGCCAGCACGCTGCCGTCCTCGCCGGACGATCGGCGCCCCGGAGTCGCCAGCGCGCACGTCGGCGACGATGTCGAGCGCCGGGCGGCCGTGCTCGCCATCGCCAAAGATGTCGCTGGTGCGGATCGTCGCCCGCCGCGTGACCGCAGCCGGCCGCTGACGATCCGTGTACAGCGACACCTCCTCACCGTCGACGTAGCCACGACGGTCGGCCACCTCGGCGTCGAGGCTCTCGACGCGCAGCACTGCGGCGTCGAGCACCGTGTCGACGGCGACGACGACCGCGGGGCGTCCAGCGACGAGGATCTCGTCCTCCCCGGCGACGGCGTGGGCCACCGTCGCAACCAGGTCATCACCGACCACGACGCCGTGGGCCACGTTGGAGCTCGGCCGGCATCCGGTCGCCGTGATCGCCACGACCGACGCCGCCGGGTCCGCCGGCGCCGCTCCGGCGCAGCCGATGGCGACGACGGACAGGATGGCGGCGGAGCCGCCCCAACCGAGCGTGCGCCAGCACGCCGGGTGGCGATGGGGTGTGGGCGCGCAGCCCCCACGGCGGAGGAGCGCGACCCTTGACAGAGCGACGGCCGGAGCATAAGAGTTAGAGCGCTCCAAAGCCAAGGGTCTTCGACCCGGTTGGAGCAGGGGGATCGTTGCAGTGAGTCTGATCGATCGGGTCGCCGGCGGACCGATCTCCTGGGGAGTCTGCGAGGTCCCCGGCTGGGGCCTCCAGCTGCCGGTCGATCGAGTGCTGACCGAGATGCGCGCCGTGGGCCTGGCGGCCACTGAGCTCGGGGCCATCGGGTGGCTGCCGACCGACGCCGGTGAACTTCGGTCGATGCTCGACGCCCACGAGATGCACGCCACCGGCGCCTTCGTCCCCTTGGTCGCCCACGACCCGGCGCGGCGCGACGAGGCGATCAACACTGCGGTGCAGATGGCGACGCTGCTCGAGGCCGTCGGTGCCGAGCACTTCGTCACCGCGCTCGTGAACGACCCCGGCGACTGGTCGCGGCCAGCGCTTTCCGACGCCCAGTGGGACCACATGGTCGACGTCATCGATGAGGTCGACGCCATCGCCGCCGATCACGGGCTCCGTCAGGTCGTGCATCCGCACGTGGCCACGCTCATCGAGACGGCCGGCGAGCTCGAGCGCTTCCTCGCCGCATCGAACGTCCCGATCTGTCTGGACACCGGCCACCTGACGCTCGGCGGCGCTGACCCCGTCGACATCGCCGAGCGCAACGCGGACCGAGTCGGTCTCGTCCACCTCAAGGACGTGCGCCTCGACGTCGCCGCCCGCCTCGGTGCCGGCGATCTCGGGCTGATGGCCGCGGTCCAGGCCGGCTTGTTCGCCCCCCTCGGTGAGGGCGACGTGCCCGTCTCCGAGGTCATCTTCGCCCTCGAGCGGCATGGCTACGACGGCCTGTACGTGCTCGAGCAGGACATCGCCATCACCGGGGGCGAGCCGCCCGCCGGTGAGGGCCCCGTTCGCGACGTCGCCAGGAGCGTCGCGTACCTCCGGTCATTGGAGCCCGCCCTGAGCACTAGGTTGCGCGGCGGGGACGCATCGACCGGTCCGTCACCAACCACCGATCATCAGAGGGGGACCCATCCATGAGAACCACATTTCGCCGCGTCCTGACGGCAACCGCCGCCCTGTCGCTGACGCTCGTCGCCTGCACGGGCGACGACGACGACGCCGACACCACCTCGGCTCCCGAGGAGACCGGCGGTGACGACACGTCGGCGGCGACCGAGCCGGAAGCGACCACCGGCGGCACCGAAGGCACCGCTGGCCCAGCCACCACCGGTGGAGCGGCGACGACCTCGCCCGACGACACCGTCGACGTGGTGCAAGGCCAGGACCTGCTGTTCCACATGATCACCCACGGTGACGGCGGCGTGTTCTGGTCGGTCGTGCAGACGGGCGCCGAGCAGGCCGGCGAGGACCTCGGCGTCGAGGTCAAGTTCTTCGGCTCCAACAACGACGCCGAAGGGCAGTCACAGGCGATCGAGGCCGCCATCGCCGAAGGCCCCGACGGCATCGCCATCTCGCTCGCCGATCCCGAGGGTGTCGCCGCCGCGGCACAAGCCGTCACCGACGCCGGGATCCCGCTGTACACGCTGAACTCCGGACTGAACAACTACGAAGAGCTCGGCGCGATCACCCACATCGGCCAGACCGAGACGGTCGCCGGCGAAGGTGCCGGCGAGCGCTTCAACGAGCTCGGGGCGACGAAGATCCTGTGTGCCCGCCAGGAGCAGACGAACATCGCCCTCGAGGAGCGGTGCGAGGGCCTCGCCACGACGTTCGAGGGCGAGGTCGTCTCGGAGTTCGTCGGCCTCGACGCCGACCCGACCGAGCAGGAGAACCAGATCTCGGCCATCCTGCAGTCCGACCCCGCCATCGACGCTGTGATGGGCACCGGCCCGAACATCCCGCTGCGGGCGATCGCTGCGGGCGAGTCCGCCGGCCGCGAGCTGATCATCGGCGGCTTCGACATCTCGCCGGACGTGATCGGGGCGATCGAATCCGGCGACGTCGCCTTCACCGTCGACCAGCAGCAGTACCTCCAGGGGTACCTGCCGATCGTCCTCATGTACCTGCAGGCGACCAACCTCAACACGGCCGGTGGTGGCTTGCCCATCCTCACCGGTCCCGGCTTCGTCGACGCCGAGAACGTGCAGGAGGTCGCGGAGCTGGTGGAAGCCGGCACCCGGTAACTGGTATGCGCGGACCGCGGGCCTACTGGCCCGCGGTCCGCATCACCACTCGGAGGACACCGTGGCCACCGTCATCGAAGTGAGGACGCCGCCGTCCGAGCCCGTGCGTCCAACTGCCGACGAGCGTTTGGCGTTCCGCGGGCCGATCCAGCGCCTGCTGCTGCGCCCGGAGATCGGCGCCCTCATCGGCACGACGGCGGTCTGGGTGTTCTTCTGGGCCGTCGCGCCGGTCTTCGGCACCGCGGCAGGCACCGCCAACTACCTCGACGTGGCCGCCATCTTGGGGATCATGGCCGTCGCCGTCTCGCTGCTGATGATCGGCGGCGAGTTCGACTTGTCCTCCGGCTCGATCACCGGTGCCACCGCGATGCTCGTGATCCTCCTGTCCAAGGAGGTCGGTGAGTTCGGCGGTGCCGGGCTCACCCTGTTCATCGCCGTCCCGCTCTCGTTCGCCTTCGCCATGATGATCGGCTGGTTCAACGGGACGATGGTCGACAAGACCCGCCTCCCCAGCTTCATCGTCACGCTGGGCACGTTCTTCATCCTGATCGGCGCCAAGGCGGGCTTCTCCCGGCTGCTGGCCGGCCAGGTCGTCGTCGAGGGGTTGGACGAGTCCGACGGCTACAACTTCTGGAGCAAGATCTTCGCCGCCTCGTGGATCCGCAACGACCACCTGTGGGAGGACCGCGACGTGGCGTGGACGATCCTGCTCGTCGCCGGTGTGGCGCTGGTCACCATCGGTGTCCTCGAGCTGAGCTACCGCCGCGCCGAGCACCGCAACGGCAAGGGTCTGATCGCCGCGGCGGTCGGAGTGGTGGTCGCCTTCGCCGGGTTCTACGGCCTCCTCAACAGCGACGGCGTTCAGAAGAACATCGTCAACGGCGTCCTCCTCGGCGCCGGCATCCTGGTCGCCGTGATCGGCTGGGCGATGTGGCGATTCCCGCCGCTCGGTCGCCGCGGCAAGGTGACGTTCGAGAACGGCACCGGTCGACTGACCCTGCTCGGCCTGTTGACGGTCGCCGTCGGCATCGTCATCGCCGCCCTGACGAACGCCGACTCCACGAGCTCCGTCGGCGTGCTCGTCTCCGACGCCTTCGGCCGGGCGCTGCTGGCCATCGGGCTCGGCCTCACCGGTGTGCTCGCCATCCTCGTCGCCGCCGGCAAGGTCCCCGTCTGGTCGCCGCTCGCCGGCATGATCGTCGCCGCGATCCCCGCTGTCGGATACCTGATGACGCGGCAGGGTGCGCGGGCGGTGATCTTCGTCGGGCTGGCGGTTGCCGGGGTCATCATGCTGCTCGTCGCCGGCGTGAGGGCGGCGGACACCTCGGCATCGGCCGGCCTCGTGGTCGAGCTGCTCACCGCGTTCGTGGTGGCCGGCCTGGCGTTCTTCATCCGCTCCGAGTCGACGTCGCCGAAGTTCCGCACCGAGCTGTTCACGGTGCTGCTGCTCGTCGCCCTCGCCCTGGTGTGCTCGGCGCTGCTCGGTTATCTGTTCGAGGCGCGCACGACCACCGACGCGGCCGCCGACACGTTGGGGCAGCGGCTGGCGATCGGCGGCGTCGTGTTGATCGTCGTCGCCACCGCGATCCAGATGCTCTACACGACAGCGGCCGAGAACGCCGTCGCCAGCGGGGTCATCCGCTACCGCATCTCGATCCTGTGGTTCATCCTCTTCGCCGCCTTCGGCACATGGCTGCTGGTGCGCACGAGGTTCGGCAACTGGATCTTCGCCGTCGGCGGGAACAAGGAGGCCGCCCGCGCCGAGGGCGTGCCGGCGTCGCGCACGAAGACGACGCTGTTCATGATCGTCTCCGGCGCCGGGTGGCTGTCGGGCATGCTCATCGCCTTCCGCCTCAACTCCGTCCAGGCGAACGTCGGCGACGGCGAGGAGTTCGAGTACATCATCGCCGCCGTCGTCGGCGGCAACCTGCTGACCGGCGGTTACGGATCGGCGGCCGGTGGGGCGATCGGCTCGCTGATCATGTCGATGTCCACCCAGGGCATCCCGTTCGCCGGCTGGAACACCAACTGGCGCTTCCTCTTCCTCGGCGTGATCCTGCTGCTCGCCGTGATCGCCAACAACTTCGTTCGCAACAAGGCGGCACAGTCCAGATGAGCGTCATCACCACCCCTACCGACACGCCGCTGCTCGAGGTGCGCAACCTCTGCAAGTACTACGGCAACGTCATCGCTCTCGACGGCATCACCACCACGGTGCGCGCCGGGCAGGTCACGTGCGTGCTCGGCGACAACGGCGCCGGCAAGTCGACGTTCATCAAGATCTTCTCCGGCGTCCACCAGCAGAGCGACGGCGATCTCCTGCTCGACGGCGAACGGGTCAAGTTCACCTCGCCTCGCGACGCCCTCGACGCCGGGATCGCCACGGTCTTCCAGGACCTCGCCGTGGTGCCGCTGATGTCGGTCTGGCGCAACTTCTGGCTCGGCGACGAGCCGCGCAAGGGGTTCGGACCGTTCAAGCGCATCGACATCCCGCGGGCGAAACGCATCGCCAAGGAAGAGCTGGGCAAGATGGGCATCGACATCCGCGACACCGAGCAGCCGGTCGGCACGCTGTCGGGCGGCGAGCGGCAGTCCGTCGCCATCGCTCGCGCCGCCTACCGCGGGGCGCGGGTGCTGATCCTCGACGAGCCGACGTCCGCGCTCGGCGTCAAGCAGTCCGGCGTCGTCCTCAAGTACGTCGTCCAGGCGGCGCAACGCAACCTCGGCGTGATCTTCATCACCCACAACCCGCACCACGCCTACCCCGTCGGCGACCGGTTCCTGATCCTCAACCGCGGCCACTCGCTCGGCAACTTCGCCAAGGAGGAGATCAGCCAGGAGGAGCTGACCGGGCTGATGGCCGGCGGGTCGGAGCTGAAGGAACTGCAGCACGAACTGTCGGCGCAACTCGCCAGGGACCGTTCTGTCCAGGTCGATGGATGACGCCGTCCAGCTCGAGCTGCTGACGATCGGACGGGTCAGCGTCGACCTCTACGCCGAGCAGCTCGGCGTGGCGATCCGCCACGTGCGAACGTTCCGCAAGTCGGTGGGCGGGACGGCGACCAACGTGGCGGTCGCCGCGGCCCGCCTCGGCCATCGCGCCGCGGTGGTGACAAAGGTGGGTGACGACGCCTTCGGCGACTACGTCCGCTGGGCACTGGCCGACACGTTCGGCGTCGACACCCGCTTCGTCGGCGTCCACCCGACCCTCCGCACCCCGCTCGCCTTCGCCGAGATGGACCCCCCGGACGATCCGCGCATCATCTTCTACCGCGAGCCGGCGGCGCCCGACCTGAGCATCGAGCGAAGAGACGTCCACGCCGATGTGGCGGCGACGGTACCGATCCTGTGGGTCTCGGCCGGCGCCCTCGCCGCCGAACCGAGCCGCTCGACCGTGCACGAGCTGCTCCGCGCGCGGGGCGGCCGCACGGAGACGATCGTCGACCTCGACTGGCGACCGCAGCTCTGGGACGCGCCAGCGAGCGCGACTCGCGAACTGCACGCGGCACTCCCGAACGCGACGATCGCCATCGGCAACCGCGCCGAGTGCGAGGTCGCCGTCGGCACGTCCGACCCCGACGAGGCCGCCGACCGGCTGCTCGCTCGCGGCATGACCGGGGTGGTCGTCAAGCTCGGCGGTGACGGCGTACTGGCGGCCACTGCCGACGATCGCCGGCGCGTCCCCGCCGTGCCGGTCGACGTCGTGTGCGGCCTCGGGGCCGGCGACGCGTTCGGCGGCGCCGTGTGCCACGGGCTGCTGGCCGGCTGGCCGTTGCACGAGTGCGCCCGGTACGGCAACGCGGCGGGAGCGATCGTCGCCGGACGCTTGATGTGCGCCGACGACATGCCGACGCTTGCCGAGATCGACGAGCTGGCGGCGAAGCCGCCCGCGGTGAATGGAGCACGATGGCGCTGACCGATGACCTGTGGACGGAGCTGCTCGAGCGCCGCGCTACGGAGCCGCTCGCGGCGGCCACCGCGCTCCGCGAGCGCGAGCGGCGACCGCTCCTGCGCGACGGGCGCCTCTTCATCGTCGCCGCCGACCACACGGCACGGGGGATGCTCGGCGTCGGGGCCGATCCGTTCGCCATGGCCGACCGCCGCCGGCTGCTCGAGCGACTGCTCGTCGCCCTCGCCGACCCCGGCGTCGATGGCGTGCTCGGCAGCGCCGACGTGCTCGAGGAGCTGGCGCTGCTCGGCGCGCTCGACGCCAAGCTGGCGTTCGGGACGATGAACCGGGGCGGGCTGCAGGGTGCCCATTGGGAGCTCGACGACCGGATGACGGCGTACGACGCCGACGCCATCGCCGAGCGCGGCCTCGACGGCGGCAAGGTGCTGCTGCGCATCGCCGACGACGACGCCGGGACTGCGCCGACGCTGCAGGCGTGCGCCGAGGCGGTGTCGGCGCTGGCCCGCCACGGCCTGCCGATCATGGTCGAACCGCTCCCCTACCACGTCAGCGACAACGGGCGGCCGCAGCTGCTCGACGACGACGACAAGGTGCTGCGCGCCGTCGCCGTCGCCGCCGGCCTGGGAGCGACGTCGACGTCGACGTGGCTGAAGGTCCCGGCCGGGCGCGATGTCGCCCGGATGCTCGGCGTGACGACGCTGCCGGCGCTGATCCTCGGGGGTGCGCCGGGTCCCGACGCCGAGGCGACGTACGCCTCGTGGGAGCAGGCGATGGACGTGCCCAACGTGCGCGGACTGGTCGTCGGCCGGGCGCTGCTCTACCCGCCCGACGGCGACGTGGCGGCGGCCACTTCCCGCGCCGCCCGAATCGTGCGGCCATGAACCGCCATCGGCCGGACGGGACACTGTCTGCCCGGGCGGACCCGGTGGTGCTGACGCCGGAGCGAGCCGGCTGGGCACGCAGCGGGCTGCGCGTGCTGCGGCTCGCCGGCGGCGAGACGCGCGCGATCGAGACAGGCCCCGACGAAGCGGTGATCCTGCCGTTGTCGATCACCGGACTCATCGTCGACGTCGACGGCGAGCGCTTCGAGCTCGCCGGCCGCACCGACGTGTTCGCCCGGGTGTCCGACTTCGTGTACGTCGGACGCGACAGCGCGGTGACGCTGCGCGCGACCAGCGGCGGCGAAGTGGCGGTGCCGACGGCGCGCTGCGAGCGGCGCCTGCCGCCGCGCTACGGGCCGGCCGCGGACGTGCCGATCGAGGTCCGCGGGGCGGGCGTCTGCACGCGCCAGGTGACCAACTTCCTCAGCCCCCAGTCGTGGCCGCACGCCGACCGGCTGATGGCCGTCGAGTTGCTCACACCCGGCGGCAACTGGTCGTCGTACCCCCCGCACAGGCATGATGACTCGCCGGAGTGCCCGGTGAACAACGAGGAGATCTACTACTTCCGCATCGACGGTGCCGATGGCTTCGGTGTGCACCGGCTGTACACATCGGATGGCACGATCGACGACACCGTCATCGTCCGCGATGGCGACGTGTTCCTGATCCCACGCGGTTACCACGGTCCGTGCATCGCCGCGCCCGGTCACACGATGTACTACCTCAACGTCCTCGCCGGTCCGGATGGCGAGCGATCGATGGCGTTCTGCGACGACCCTGCCCATCACTGGGTCCGCGAGTCCTGGGCCGAGATGGACACCGATCCGCGCTGCCCGATCAGTCATGCCTGAGCGGCGGGCGATCGGGATCGGGGTCATCGGCTTCGGCTGGATGGGCCAGGCCCACAGCCGGTCGTACCGGCGCATCCCGACGTTGTTCCCCGAGCGTACGTTCGAGCCGCGGCTGGTCGCCTGTGCCGACACCGTGGCGGCACGCTGCGACGAGGCGACGTCGTCGTTCGGCTTCGAGGAGGCCGGCGACGACTGGCGGCGGATCATCGAGCACCCCGACGTCGAGGTTGTCACTGTGACGGCGCCGAACATGCTCCACGAGCAGCTGTGCGTCGCCGCCGCCGAGGCCGGCAAGCACCTGTTCTGCGAGAAGCCCGTCGGCGGCACACCCGAGCAGACGGTGCGCATCGGTGCGGCAACCCGGCGGGCCGGCATCGTCACCGGTGTCGGGTACAACTACCGCTTCGTGCCGCTCGTGATGCACGCCCGCACGCTGATCGAGTCCGGGCGGCTGGGCGAGATCACGAACTACCGCGGGCGGTTCTTCTCGATGTACGGCAACGACCCGATGGGTCTGCTGTCCTGGCGCTTCCTCCAGGACGAGGGCGGCTACGGCGTGTCGAGCGACATCCTCAGCCACGCTGTCGACCTCGCCCATCTCCTGGTCGGCCCGATCAGCGAGGTGGTCGGGATGCGCGAGACGTTCATCCGCCGCCGCCCGCTGCCGAGCGCCGGAGGCACGCACTACTCGCGCGGCAGCCCGGACGATCCGACCGGTGAGGTGACCAACGAGGACTACAGCGGGGCGCTCGTCCGCTTCGCCGGCGGGGCCGTCGGCAGCTTCGAGTCCTCGCGGTCGATGGTCGGGCCGGAGAGCCAGATGGCGTTCGAGGTGTACGGAACGAAGGGCGCGCTCGCCTGGAACCTGGAGCAGCTCAACGAGCTGCGCGTCCACCTCGTCGACGACGACCTCGCGCCGCGTGGCTTCACGACCGTGTACGGCGGCGACCGCTATCCGTTCCACGGCCACTTCGTGCCCGGCGACGGCAATGCCATCGGGTTCGAGGACGTCGTCACGATCGAGGACTACGCGTTCCTCGACTCGGTGGCGCGGGGCGAGCAGCACCAACCCGGCCTCGACGAGGCGCTGGCCTACGTCGCCTTCCAGGCGGCCTGGCTGCGTTCGTGCGAGAGCGGGCGCTGGGAAGACGTGACATCACTGGAGGCCGAACCGTGAGAACCATTCGCTACACGACGGCGCAGGCGATCGTGCGCTACCTGATCGCCCAGCAGATCGACATCGACGGCTCAGTGCAACCGCTCTTCCCCGGCGCCTTCGCCATCTTCGGCCACGGCAATGTGACGTGCCTGGGACCGGCGCTCGAGGAGGTGCGCGACGTGTTCCCGACTTGGCGCGGCCAGAACGAGCAGGGCATGGCGCTGGCGGCCGTCGCCTTCGCCAAGGCGTCCCGGCGCCGGCGGATCATGGTCGCCACCAGTTCGATCGGGCCGGGCGCCACGAACATGATCACGGCAGCCGCCGTCGCCCACGCCAACCGCTGCCCGTGCTGCTGCTCGCCGGCGACACGTTCGCCTCGCCGCATCCCCGACCCCGTGCTGCAGCAGATCGAGGGGTTCGGCGACCCGTCCGTCACGGTGAACGACGCGTTCAAGCCGGTCACCCGGTTCTGGGACCGCATCGTGCGTCCCGAGCAGGTCGCCCACTCGCTGCCCCACGCCGTGGCGACGATGCTCGACCCGGCGACGTGCGGGCCGGCGTTCCTCGCCCTCCCGCAGGACGTGCAGGGCGAGGCCTACGACTTCCCCGAGCGGCTGTTCGAGCACGACCGTCCACGAGATCGCCCGGCCGCGACCCGACGCCGGCCAGCTGGCGCGCGCCGCACAGGCGCTCGCCGAGGCGGAGCGCCCGCTGCTCATCGCCGGCGGCGGCGTGCACTACTCGTTCGCCGAGGGGGCACTGGCCGCCTTCGCCGAGCAGCACAACATCCCCGTCGTGGAGACCGTCGCCGGCAAGGCCAGCCTGCTCGCCACGCACCCGTTGAACGCCGGGCCGATCGGCGTCACCGGGTGCACGTCGGCCAACGCCCTCGCTGCCGAGGCCGACGTCGTGCTCGCCGTCGGCACGCGCCTGCAGGACTTCACGACCGGCTCGTGGACGCTGTTCCGCGACGAGCACGTGCGGTTCATCGGCCTCAACACCGCCGGGTACGACGCCGTCAAGCACCTCGCCCTCGCCCTCGTCGCCGACGCCTGCGAGGGCCTCGCCGAGCTGTCGACCAGCCTGCGCGGCTGGCGCGGATCGGACGGCTGGGCCGAGCGAGCGGCCGCGGAGACGGCGCAGTACCACCGCTACATCGACAAGATCGCCAGTCCCGACACCTCGTCGCAGGAGGAGCGGCCGACGTACGCCCAGGTGATCGGCGCCATCGACCGGCTGGCGGAGCCCGCCGACTACGCCGTCTCGGCCGCCGGCGGGTTCCCGGGCGAGCTCAACAACGGCTGGCGGGCGAAGGCGTTGAACAGCTTCGACTCCGAGTACGGCTACTCGTGCATGGGCTACGAGATCTCCGGCGGGTGGGGGTCGAAGATGGCGCTCCCCGACCGCGAGGTCATCGTGTTCGTCGGCGACGGCTCGTACCTGATGATGAACAGCGACCTGTACAGCTCGGTGCTGTCGGGTCACAAGCTGATCGTGATCGTGTGCGACAACGGGGGGTTCGCCGTGATCAACCGGCTGCAGGTCAACCAGGGCGGGGCGCCGTTCAACAACCTGCTCGTCGACTCCAAGGTGACGGAGGTCGTCGCCGTCGACTTCGCCGCCCACGCCGCGTCGATGGGGTGCATCGCCGAGACCGTGGCGACGATCCCCGAGCTGGAGGCCGCGTTCGGGCGGGCTCGTGCGGCAGACCGCACCACGGTGATCGCCATCCGCACGTCGGCCCACGACTGGACGGAGGGCGGCGCCTTCTGGGAGGTCGGCGTGCCCGAGATCAGCGAGCGCACGTCGATCCGCGACGCCAGGGCGGCGATGGATGCCGGCAAGTCATCGCAGCGGGTCGGCTGGTGACCGATCTCTCCGATCTCACGGGCAGGGTGATCGTCGTCACCGGCGGGACCCAGGGTCTCGGCGAGGCGACGGCTCGACTCGCCGCCGAACGCGGGGCGTCGGTCGCCATCGTCGGTCGAGACCCCGATCGTGGCGAAAGCGTCGCTGGCTCGCTGCCCGACGCCGTCTTCGTCCCCGTCGACCTCGGCGACCGCGACGCCGCGTCGACGGTGATGGCGGCGGTCGACGAGCGATTCGGCGTCGTCCACGGGCTCGTCAACGCCGCCGCCGAGACCGATCGGGGCAGCATCTGGGACACCACCGCCGAGCTCGTCGACCGGCTGATGGCGGTGAACGTGCGGGCCCCGCTGCTGCTCGCCCAGGCGGCGGCACGGATCATGAAGCGCGAGGGCATCGCCGGCTCGATCGTCAATGTCGGCAGCCTCGCCGGCTACGGCGGCGAGGTGTTCCTACTCCCCTACGCCGCCTCCAAGAGCGCGCTGCACGCCCTCACTCGCAACGCCGCCTACGCCCTCCTACGCGATCGCATCCGCGTCAACCTCGTCAACCCGGGATGGATGGACACGCCTGCGGAGGACGCCATCCAGCGCCGGTACCACGGTGGCGGCGACGACTGGCTGGCGCGGGTCTCCGCGCAGCAGCCGCTCGGGCGATTGATCGATCCGGCGGAGGTCGCCCGCACGATCTGCTTCCTGCTGTCCGACGAGTCCGGCCTGATCACCGGCGCCTGCATCGACATCGACCAAGGCGTCATCGGCGCCGGCAGCACCCCCAAACCGTCGCCGACGGAGGTCTGGCCTTGACCATCCGAGTGTTCACGGGTGTCCGAGTGTTGAACGTGCAGACGCCGGTCTCCTGACACTCGGATGCACTCCAACACTCGGATGGTCACGACGCGGGAATCGTGGCGGGCGCTGGCGTGCTATGTGCTCGGGCCGGCACGCTATGCCTGGGACGGGCACATCGGCTTGCGTTCGACGGGCGATGGGTTCGCCACACCCGAGTTCGGCGACGGGACGCGTGTGGTCGTCCGAGCGGACCGCCTGGTCGTCGAGCCGGACCGCTCGACACCGATCACGACCGTGCGCGCCGCCGCCGCCTTCGTCGGCATCGCGCTCTCGGCACACCCCCCGGTCGGCCACGACCTGCCGCCGTTCGAGCCGGACCGGCACCTCGAGATCGATGTCGACGCAGCAGCAGTGCTCGCCGACTGGTGGGCGTTGGGCGAGGAGGTCCTCGCCACGTTGGGTGAGCCCCAGTTGTGGCCCGAGCACTTCGATCTGGCGATCATCGTCGAGCTGCCCGGCGGTGTCGGCGTCAACGTCGGCTTCTCGCCCGGAGATGCCGGCCACGATGCGCCCTACGTGTACGTCGGGCCACACGACGCCGCCCACTTCGATCGAGACGATCCCTACTGGAACGCGCCGTTCGGGGCGCTGCTCCCACGCCATGAGGTCCGCGAGGGATCCGACGCGCTCGCATTCATCCAGAGCGGGTTCGCACGTCTGACTTGACATATTCCGATATCGGAATATGATGTCGACATGGCTCCCACCCCGACGACGACGGATGCGTTCAACGCCGTCGCGGATGCGAGCCGTCGCGACATCCTCGATGCCATCGGCACCGGGGAGGTCACGGTGAACGAGCTCGTCGAACGACTCGGCCTCAGCCAGCCGCAGGTGTCCAAGCACCTCGCCGTGCTGCGGCAGGTCGGCGTCGTGCTCGTGCGCAAGGACGGCCGGCATCGCTGGTACCGCGTCAACGGTCCGGTGCTGCAGCCGATCCACGACTGGGTGCGCGCCTTCGAGCGCACCTGGAACACCCGTCTCGACCGGCTCGACGACCTGCTCGCCGAGCTCACCACCACCAACACCAACAGGGAGCAACCCCAATGACCACCACCCGCAACCGCCACGGATCCGCCGTCGTCACCCTGCCGTCGGACACCGAGATCCTCATCACCCGCCAGTTCGACGCCCCGGCGTCGGCCGTCTTCGAGGCGATCACCACCCCGGAGCTCGTCAAGCGCTGGTGGGGCTTCGACTCGTCGGTCTGGGAGGTCTGCGAGATCGACCTGCGCGTCGGCGGCTCGTGGCGCTATGTCATCAAGGAGGGCGACAACGAGGTCGGCTTCCATGGCGTGTACAAGGAGATCGACGCGCCACACCGCATCGTCTCCACCGAGGCGTTCGAGGGCCTCGCCGCCTTCGGCGTGATGGACGACCCCGACGACGTGGCGTCGCTGAACACCGTCACGCTCGACGAGGTCGACGGCGTCACGACGATGTCGACGCTCGTCCGCCACGTCACCAAGGAGCACCGCGACGGCCACATCCAGTCCGGCATGGAGGGCGGGATGCAGGTGTCGATGGACCGCCTCGAGGACCTCGTCACCGCCTGACCTGCCGCTTCGTCACGGCATGCGACACTCGTGGCGATGAGACGGGGAGGACGAGTCGTCGCCGGCGTGCTCGTGCTGCTGACCGCCTGTTCGAGCAGCCGAGACGCCGGCGACGACGACGCGACCACGCCCCCGTCGGCGTCCGACGTCACGGAGACGACCGAGGAGACCTCGCCGGCCACGACGACCACGACGACGACCGACCACCACCACGACGGTGGCGGCGACGTCGACGACGGTGACCGGGGCGCCCGGCACCGTGACGGGGAGCGCCATCGCCGGCGCCCTCGGCGGTGTCGAGGCCGCCGGTCCGCCGTTCACGCAGACCGACCCGTTCTCCGAGGCCGTGCGGCTGAGCGACGGCACGTGCGTCGGGTGGGCCGACTCCAAGGGCGGATCGACCTCCGGCCTCGCCGTCGGCGCGCCCGTCGCCATCCTCGATCCGGTGGTCAACCAGGAGATCGGCACCGGCACGGTCGTGGCCAGCCGCTGGGTGGACATGGCCAACGGCGGTGAGCAGTGGAACTGCCTGTTCGACTTCACGGCCACGGTCAGCGGGGTCCCGGCCGAGTTCCGCGTCCGGATCGGCAGCCTCGAGCCGTGGCTCGCCCGCCCCGACCCGTCCGTCCCCGGCTCGTTCGTCGCCTCGGTGAGCACCGGTGTCAGCATCGGCCAGATCCCCTCGTGCCCACCGGTACCTCCGGAACCGACGCCCACGACGACCACGCCGGGTGCGACGACGACCACGGCCGCCACGACGACCACGAGCAGCACGGTGCCCGGCCCGCCCGTGTCCGGGTGGAACGCTGTCGGGCAGTACTGGTCCCGCGGCGTCGACGCGCTGTGCTCCGCCGGCCTGCCCGTCACCGCCGTTGCTCGCCCGTGCCGCCCGGCCGGCGTGGGCAGCGAGTACATCTCCGCCGTCGTCGACTCTGCCGACTCGACCGTCACCTACGCCAACGGTGCCGCCATCCCGGCGGGGACGGCCCTCACCGTCGTGGTCCCCATCGCCCGTCTGTGTACGTAGTCAGGCGTCGCGTACCGACGCGTACGCAGGCACGGACCTGTTCGGCGTCGGTGCTCCCGGGACCGGGTTCGACGACCTCGCCGGCGCGCAGTCCCCACGACTCGGCGATCTCCGCAGGCTCGGTGCCGGTGAGCACGGCGGCCGCTTGGACGCACGCGCCGGCGGCGACGTGCTCGTCCGCGCGCGGCACGACAACCTCGCGGCCAGCCAGGTCGGCGAGCACCGCCCGGTAGCCGGCCGAGCGGGCACCCCCACCGACGACGACGAGCCGTCCGTCGCACGGGGCGAACGCCGACAGCGCGTCGAGGCCGTCGAGCAGCCCGCACACCACGCCCTCGACCGCTGCCCTGGCGAGGTCGGCACGCCCGACATCCGTGCGCAGCCCGGCGAGCACGCCGGTGGCGTCCGGGCGGTTCGGCGTGCGCTCGCCGTCGAGGTACGGCAGCAGGGTGAGACCCCGTGCTCCCGGCGGCGAGTCGAGCACGAGGTCGTCGAACGCGCCGTGGTCGACGCCGAGCAGGCGGCGGACGGCCTCGGTGACCTTCGTCGCGTTGAGCGTGCAGACCAGCGGGAGGAAGCGACCGGAGGCGTCGGCGAACCCGGCGACCGCGCCCGACGGGTCCGCCGTCGGGCGCTCGCTGACGGCGTACACCGTGCCCGACGTGCCGATGGAGATGGCGACGTCGCCCGGCCGCAGCCCGACGCCGAGCGCGGCGGCCATGTTGTCGCCGGTCCCGGGGGCCACGACCGCGCCGCGCCAGGTCCCCGCCGGCTCCAACGGAGCGAGCACATCTGGCACCACCGACGACCAGTCCCGTTCGGCGTCGACGATGCCGAGCAGGTCCCAGCGGTACGTGCCCGTGTGCGGCGACCAGTAGCCCGTGCCCGATGCGTCGCCACGATCGGTGACGAGACGATCGGTGAGCCGGGACGTCAGCCAGTCGTGCGGCAGCACGACGTGGGCGAGGCGGTCCCACGATTCCGGCTCCTTGCGGTGCAGCCACGACAGCTTGGTGATCGTGAAGGCAGCAACGGGCACCGACCCGCACGCCTCGGCCCATGCCGCCGCTCCCCCGTCGAGCTGCTCGAGCAGCCACGCCGCGTCGGCGGCCGACTCGGTGTCGTTCCACAACTTCGCCGGCCGGATCACCTGGCGGTCGGCGTCGAGGGCGACCATGCCGTGCTGCTGGCCGGCGACGGCGATCGCCGCGACGTCGGGAGCGCCGGCGTCGGACCAGGCGCCTTCGAAGGCCTCCCACCAACCAGCCGGATCCTGCTCGGACCGCGGCGGCTGCGTCGGGACGTGCGGGCGAGATCCACTGGCGACGACGCGACCGTCGTCGACGTCGCGGATCTCGACCTTGGTCGCGCTCGTCGACGAGTCGACGCCGGCAACGAGCGTCATAGGTGCAGCCTGTCGAGCGTGCGAGTGAGCGAGCGCCAGCGAGCGAGCGGCCAGCAACGGCCTGCGTGGCCGGGGAACGCAGTCAACGCGTGCCGTAGAGGTGCTCGAGCGCCAGCTGGTCGAGGTGCTCGAACGCCATCCCCCGCAGCGCTGCCTCATCCGGGTCGAACTCCTCCGCGCGCAGCGTGGCGATCGTCTCGCCGTCGGCCAGCGTGGGCAGGGCCAGCTGGTCGACGCGCGCGTCGCGCAGCGCCTGCTCGACCTCCGGGTCGCTGCGGAAGGCCGCCGCCTTGGCCTTGAGGATGAGGTAGTTGCGCATGCACGCAGCCGCTGACGCCCAGACGCCCTCGATGTCCTCGGTGCGCGGCGGCTTGAAGTCGAAGTGCCTGGGGCCGTCGTAGCCACCGGACTCGAGGATGTCGACCGTCCAGAACGCGCCGCGTGCGTTGCCGGCGCCGAAGCGGAGGTCCTGGTCGTAGCGCGGCCCGTGCTGACCGTTGAGGTCGACGTGGAAGAGCTTGCCGTGCCACAGCGCCTGCGCCAGGCCGTGGGCGAAGTTGAGGCTGGCCATCTCCTCGTGACCGACCTCCGGGTTGAGGCCGACCAGCTCGGGGTGCTCGAGCTCGTTGATGAACGCCAGCGCGTGACCGATCGGTCGGCAGGAGGATGTCGCCACGTGGCTCGTTCGGCTTCGGCTCGAGGGCGAACACGATCGGGTAGCTGCGGTCGATCACGTACTGGCCGAGGACGTCGAAGGCTTCCTTGTAGCGGTCGAGGGCTGTGCGCACGTCCTTCGCCGCTCCGGACTCGGCGCCCTCGCGACCGCCCCACGCAACGAAGGTGCTGGCGCCGAGCTCGGCGGCGAGGTCGATGTTGTCGGCGACCTTGCGGATGGCGAAGCGGCGGACATCGCGGTCGTTGTTGGTGAACCCACCGTCGCGGAACACCGGGTGGGAGAAGAGGTTCGTCGTCACCATCGGCACGCATGAGGCCGGTGTCGGCGAGCGCCTGACGGAGCTTCTTGACGTTCGCCTCGCGCTCGTCCGCCGAGCAGCCGAACGGGAACACGTCGTTGTCGTGGAAGCTGATGCCGTAGGCGCCGAGGTCGGCGAGGCGGAGGATGGCGTCGGTCGGTTCGAGCGGCGGGCGCACCGCCGTGCCGAACACGTCGACCCCCTGCCACCCGACCGTCCACAGACCGAAGGAGAACTTGTCCGCTGGTGTCGGTGTGTACTCGTCCATACACCGCCGTTCCTAGCAGGCTCCGCCCGTCCGAGTATTCCAGTCGATCCGAGTGTCGAGAGTGCGGGCGTAGCCGGCACCCACGACACTCGAATGGCAGCTCGATACTCGACTGGATTTCAGGACGCGGCGACGACGGCGACCTCGACCAACCACGCCGGGCGGGCGAGGGCCGGGACGGTCACGAGGGTCGACGCGGCCACGTGCTCGCCCATCGCCTCGTCGCGGGCAGCCATCACCGGTGCGAGGTCCTGGCCGGCGACGACGTAGGTGGTCATCGACACGATGTCGGTCATCGACATCCCCGCTTCGGCGAGGATCGCCGCGATGTTCTCCCACACGGCGGTCGACTGCCCGGCGAGGTCGTCGGGCACCGAACCGTCGGCACTGACCGGCACCACGCCGGCCGTGTGCAGCAGCCGCCCCGCGCCCTCGCTGAGCACGGCGTGGGCGTAGCGGGCAGCCGGTGGGGCGATGGCGCTGGGCGAGACGATCCGGTTCATGCCGCCATTCTCCCGTCTGCGGTCGAGGGGTACCCTTTCTGTCATGACCGTGATCGAGCAGCCCACCAAGACGATCGACGGCGTCGAGCTGACGCCGAAGCAGGTGACGCTGCCAGGGCCGGCGACGTTCGCCACCGTCGAGGAGGAGCGCCTCCACCGCAAGCAGAAGCTCGCCGGCGCGCTGCGCATCTTCGGCCGCTTCGGCTTCGGCGAGGGCGTCGCCGGCCACATCACCGTGCGCGACCCGGAGTTCCCCGACCACTTCTGGGTCAACCCGTTCGGGCTCAGCTTCCGCCACATGCGCGTCAGCGACCTCATCCTCGTCAACCACGATGGCGCCGTCGTCTACGGCAGCCAGCCCGTGAACCGGGCGGCCTTCGTGATCCACGCGGCGATCCACCAGGCCCGGCCCGACGTCGTCGCCGCCGCCCACTCGCACTCGCCGTACGGCAAGGCGTTCTCCTCGCTCGGCATCCCGCTCGCCCCGATCACCCAGGACGCCTGCGCGTTCTACGGCGACCACACCGTGATCAGCGCCCAGGGTGGCGCCGTCGTCTTCGAGGTCGAAGCCGGTCGCGAGCTGGCCGCCGAGTTCCCCCGCGGCAAGGCGGCGATCCACCAGAACCACGGCCTGTTCACCGTCGGCGAGACCGTCGACGAGGCGGTGTTCTGGTTCGTCACGATGGAGCGCTCGTGCCAGGCGCAGCTGGCGGCGATGGCGGCCGGCGAGCCCAAGCTGATCCCCGACGAGTTCGCCTCCTACACGTTCCAGCAGACCGGCTTCCCGCTCGCCGGCTGGTTCAGCTTCCAGCCGCTCTGGCAGGAGATCTGCCGAACCGATCCCGAACTGTTCGAGTGACGCAGGAGGCGAGCCGAAAGGCGAGCCGACCAATCGTCACGGCGCGGGCGCGCCCGGCGGCGCCCGCCGCAGCGGGACCGGTCAGCCGGTTTCTCGACACCGCGTCCCCCGAGGCACTGTTCGCCCTCTCGGCGATCGCCCAGTACGTCGGGGCGACGATCGCCGTGCTCCTGTTCGACGAGGTCGCTCCGGAGACGGTGGCCTGGCTGCGCATGAGCGGGGCGGCCATCGCCGTGCTCGCTGTGTCCGGCAGCTTCTGGCGCGAGTGGACGCGACCCGAGCTGGTCGCCGCGGTCGTCTTCGGCATCACGACCGCGGCGATGAACACGTTCTTCTACCTGGCGATCGACCGCACCGACCTCGGCAAGAGCGTGGCCATCGAGTTCATCGGGCCGATCGCCGTCGCTGCGGCGATGACGCGGACGAGACGCAACGCCGGCGCCCTCGCCCTGGCGGCGCTCGGCGTGGTGGTGCTCGGCGGCGTCGAGCTCGACGGCAACGCCGCCGGGATCGGCTACCTCCTCGCCGCCTCGACGTGCTGGGCCGCCTACATCGTGGTCGGCTCACGCGTCGCCCAGCAACGACCCGGCGTGTCCGGTCTCGGCGTCGCGCCTGGCGATCGGCGCCGTCGCCCTCATCCCGTTCGGCGCGCCCGGCAGTGGCGACGTGTGGGGGTCACCACGCCTACTCGCCGCCTGTCTCCTCGTCGGCGTGTTCTCCAACGCCATCGGCTACGGGATCGACCAACACGTGCTCCGCAGAATCCCCGTGCGCCGGTTCTCCGTGCTGCTCGCCTTGCTGCCGGTCACCGCCGTGGCCCTCGGCTGGCTCGTGTTGAACCAGCATCCGTCACCGCTCGACCTCGGCGGCATCGCCCTCGTGCTCGCCGGCGTCGTGCTGCAAGAGCGCGACGAGCTCGCCGCCGAACTGGCGGCGCCGGACCCGTCATGACCGTCATTGCGTTCCCCGGCCACGCAGGCCGTTGCTGGCCGCTCCCTCGCTGGCGCTCGATCGCTCGCATCAGAACATCGACGGGGTCCACGGCGGACGGAGGCCCCGTGCGTCAGTCGTCGCGCTCGATGAACGAGATGCGCCCCGTCGGTTCCAGCACCGCCAGGGCGACGCGGTCGAGGCTGGCGATGCCGCGCTGGCGGGCCGCCTCGAGGACCTCGTCGAGGGGCAGCCGCTCGACGGCGAGCGTGCGCTCGATCGGCTGACCGTCCTTGACGATCACCAGCGGGACACCGTCGACGAGCGCCCCGATGCGACGGGACCGCCACGTGACGTACGACAGCAGCGAGATCCAGAAGCCGAACGTCGATGTGGCGAGGACCATGCCGGTGAGCGAGTAGTCCTCCTGGGTCACGCCCTGCTGGACGATGTCGCCGATCGTGACGAGGAGGAGCAGCTCGAAGGGTGCGAGCTCGCCGAGCGTGCGCCGCTTCATCCCACGGGTGAGGAGGAAGAGGAAGCCGAACACCACCGTCGAGCGCAGGATGATCTCCACTACGGCAGCACCCTCGTGTGGAACTCGACGGACACGACGGGTTCGCCGTCCTCGAGCACGGCGACGTTGCCGCCGCGGCCCGACTGTGCCGCCGGCTCGATGCGGGCGTCGTAGAACACGGTCAGCACATCACCCTCCGGCGGGTCGAACTCCCACTCGACCCACTCGTCGTGGGTCGTCTCAGCCGACGGCGCCGGCACGAGCCCGTTCTCGTCCCACATCTCGAGGTAGTCGCTGTCGACCGCCAGCGTGATCGGCGCGTCGAAGCCGCCCTCGCGACGCACGGTGATCTCGAACGGCGTCGCCAGCGCCGGCCGCGACACGGTGCCGTACCACACCGACAGCTCGTAGCCGCCGCCGGTGGCGCCGACGTGGGCGCTGTCGACGCCGTAGGTGTCGGCCCACCCGAAGGCGTCGACGACGCCGAGCGCCATGACGGCAACGAGGAACAGCGTCGTCGTGCCGTACCACACCTTGCGCTTGCGGAGCTGCCGGTCGGTCTCGGGCTCGAGACCCTCGACCGTGGAGATCGACACGGCCGCCCGTACCCGGCACCTGTGGCGCAGAAACACCTGTGCTTGAATCCAACGCATGGACGGCCACCGCGTCGCGATGCTCGGCACCGGGTTGATCGGCGACTTCTACACGATGACGTTGAACGGCAGACGCTGGCGCGACCGCGTCGAGGTCGTGTACTCGCGTTCGGTCGAGCGCGGCGAGGCGTTCCGCGATCGCTGGGACGTTGCGCACGCAACGACGAGCATCGCCGAGGCCGTCGAGCACCCCGGTGTCGACACCGTCGTCGTCGGCCTGCCCAACCACATGCACGCAGACGCCATCGCCGCAGCGGCCGCGGCGGGCAAGCCGGTGCTGTGCACGAAGCCGTTGGGGCGATCGGCGGCGGAGGCCAAGGAGATCCTCGACGTCGTCGAGTCAGCGGGTGTGTTCGCCGGCTACCTCGAGGATCTGGTGTACACGCCCAAGACGCTGAAGGCGTTGGCGTCGGTGCGCGCCGGGGCGATCGGCGACGTCATGTGGGTGCGCAGCCGGGAGACACACCCCGGACCACACAGCGCGTGGTTCTGGGACGCCGGCCAGGCGGGAGGCGGGTGCATCGTCGATCTCGGGTGCCACTGCATCGAGATCATCAGGTCGTATGTCGGCAAGGGCAACCGCCCGGTCGAGGTGATGTGCTGGAGCGACACGCTCGTCCACCCCATCGATGCCGAGGACAACGCCATCGCCCTGGTGCGCTTCGAGAGCGGCGCCGTCGGACAGTTCGAGGTCAGCTGGACGTTCCGCGGCGGGATGGACCTGCGCGACGAGGTCGCCGGCACCGAGGGGACGATCTGGACGAACCACTTCCTGCGCACCGGCTTCGAGATGTTCTCCAGCGGCGAGGGAGGCGGGTACGTCGCCGAGAAGGCGGAGACGGAGAGCGGCTGGCTGTTCCCGGTCGGCGACGAGGTCGGCGAGCTCGGCTACGTCGACATGTTCACCGACATGTTCGACGCCATCGACCAGGGCCGCGAGCCGGTGGAGACGTTCTACGACGGCTACGTCGTCAACGCCGTGATGGACGCCTGCTTCCGCTCGTCGGCGAGCCGCCAGTGGGAGCCGGTCGAGCTGGAGTGGCGCCACGGCACGACGCCGCGCATCGCCAAGCCGGCGCGCTCAGAGGACGGGTTGGTCGTGATCAAGGAGGAACACCTCCCCGACGGCCGCCGCAAGCTCATCCTCAAGGACCCGACCACCGGCCAGTTCCTCGACCGCACCGTCGAGCCCCATCCGAGTGTTCCGACCCATCCGAGTGCTGGATGACCGGCGTCCGCACACCGGACACTCGGACGGCGCCGAACACTCGGATGGGGCGTCACTGGATGTACGGCGCGACGGCGTTGCGGGCGATGAGGAAGCCGGCCTTGACCTTGGCGTCGGTGCCCTCGAACTGGCGGTCCTCGTGCTCGACGACGACGCAGTAGTCGTAGCCCGCCTTGTACAGCGCGCTGACGAAGCGGTCCCACCGGATCTCGCCGAGACCGGGCAGGCGCGGGATCTGCCAGCCGATGCCTGCCGACAGCACGCCGTGGTCGTAGAGGCCCTCGCGGTCGATCTCCATGTCCTTGGCGTGGACGTGGTACAGGCGCGAGCCGAACTCGCGCACGACGCGCTCGTGGTCGATCATCTGCCACACGAGGTGTGACGGGTCGAGGTTGAGCCCGAGCGTGTCGCCGTCGAGATAGCCGAACACGTCCCGCCACGTCGCCGGCGCGTGCATCAGGTTGTTGCCGCCCGGCCACTCGTCGCCGGAGAAGATCATCGGGCAGTTCTCGATGGCGATCTTCACGCCCTGGTCGGCGGCGTGGGCGACGATGTCCGGCCACACCTTGGTGAACTCGGCGAAGTTCTCCTTCAGCGGCCTGTCCTTGTCGTTGCCGATGAACGTGTTGACCACGGGCACGCCGAGCTTGGCCGCCGCCTCGACGACGAGCCGGATGTGGGCGATGACCTCGGCGCGGTGGTCGAGGTCGGGGTGCAGCGGGTTCGGGTAGTAGCCGAGCCCGGAGATCTCGATGCCCCGCTCGGCGAGATCGCCCACGAGGTCCTTGGCGGCATCGTCGGAGAGGTTGGCGCAGTCGATGTGCGACACCCCGGCGTAGCGCCGCGCCGGACCGTCGGCGCGTGGCCAGCAGGCGACCTCCAGCATCGAGAAGCCGTTGGTCGACGCCCAGTCGGCGACCTCGGTCAGCGGCGTGTCGGGGAAGGCGGCGGTCAACAGGCCCAATCTTCACTTCGGTGCTCCTCTCAGGTTCGTTCCACCTTCGTCCACGTGCCCGTGCGGGCCGAGGCGCTGATCGCCTCGCACACCAGCACGGCGTCGTGGCCGTCGGCGAACGTCGGATAGGTCGGCTGTTGCGACGGTACGCCAGTGGCGATGTCGCGGTAGACCTCGGCGAACAGGGCGCGGAACGTGTCCGGGTACCCCTCGACGTGACCCGGCGGGTAGCCGGCGGCCATCAGCGCAGGGTCCTTCTCGACGATCTCGTTGGGCCGCTGGCGATGGCCCGTCCACAGTCGCTCGGGATCCTCCGACGCCCACGCCAGCGCATCCGTCGAGCCGGCGAGCTCCCACTCGATCGTGTTCCTGCGCCCGGCCGACACCTGGCTGATCGTGCACGCCCCGCGCAGCCCGTCGTCGAAGCGCAGCAGCAGGCTGGCGGCGTCGTCGCTCTCCATGTGCTCGCGCACACGCTCGACGTCGACGGCCACCGCAGCGAACGACTCGACGTCGACGACCGGGTGGTTGCGCTCGGTCACGAACGTGTGCAGGTCGGCGAACACCTCGACCACCTGGCGGCCGCTGACGAAGCGGGTGAGGTCGAGCCAGTGCGAGCCGATGTCGGCAACCGCGCGCAGGCCACCCTGACGAGCGGTGTCGAGGCGCCAGTTCCAGTCGGTGTCGAGGAGCAGCCAGTCCTGGTGGTAGCGGCCGGTGACGAAGCGCGGCTCACCGACCGCGCCCGCTCTGACCAGGGCGGCGGCGTGCTGGTTCTGCGGGTAGTGGCGGATGTTGAAGCACACGGCGTGGACGACGCCGGCGGCCTCGGCGAGGGCGAGCGAGCTCGGCGGTCTCTGCCGACGACACGCCGAGTGGCTTCTCGCACACCACGTGGCGGCCGGCGGCGAGCACGGCGCGCACGTGCTCGGCGTGGACGTGGTTGGGGCTGGTGACGTGGACGACCTCGACTGCGGCCACGAGCTCGTCGACCGTCTCGAACACCGGCGGAAGTGGGACGTCCGACGCCGCCGCCTTCGCTCGCGCCCGCTCGGGCGACGAGCCGACGATGCCGACGACGTCGTGGCCGAGCCGGCGCAGCGCCTCGGTGTGCGCCATCCCCATGAAGCCGGTGCCGATGACCCCCACGCCGGTCACGTCGCCTCCGTGCGAGCGATCGATCGCCAGCGAGGGAGCGGCCAGCAACGGCTGCGTGGCCGGAGACGCAATGCACCTCATCGCTCACCCGACTTCTGGCCGGTGAGGCGCACGTAGAGCCAGGCGAGGGCGAGCACGATGACGCCGTAGAGCATCTGCTTGAACGCCTCGCTGACGTCGAGGCGCAGCAGCAGCCGGTTGAGCACGGTGAGGATCAGCGCGCCGAGGATCGTCCCGCTGTAGCCGCCGGTCCCGCCGAGGATCGACGTGCCGCCGATCACGGTGGCGGCGACCGAGGGCAGGAGGTAGGCGTTGGTCTGGTCGACGCCGACCGACCCCGTGGTCCCGGAGAACAGCAGACCTCCGACCGCGGCGAACAACCCGGACAGCACGTACACGGCGAGCAACACCTGCCACACGCGCACCCCGGCCAGGCGGCAGGCGATCGAGTTGTCGCCGACGGCGTAGATCATCCGGCCGAGCCCCGACGAGCGCAGGCCGAGCACGAGCAGCAGCGACACGACCAGCCAGACGACGAGGTTCTTCGGCAGCGGGCCCCACAGCGTCCCGGAACCGACCTCGCGCACGAGCTCCAGCACGTTGGTCGATCCGACGAGGAAGCCGCGCAGGCCGACCGTGACGATGCCGAGCAGGATGCTGGCCATGCCCAGCGTCATGATCAGCGGGTTGACCCGGAACACGCCGATGGCCAGCCCGTTGACGAGGCCGACGGCGATGCCGACGCCGAGGGCGATGGCCAGCGCCGGCACGGTGCCACGCCCGCTCTCGGTGGCGGCGAGGTAGGCAGCCAGGTTGGCGGTCATCGCCACCGAGAGGTCGACGCCGCCGGTCAGCATGCACAGCGTCTGGCTGGCGGCGAAGATCGCCAGCGGGCAGGCGAGCAGGAGGATCGAGCGGATCCCGGCGACGCGCAGCAGGCTGTCGTCCTGCCACGCCGTGATCGCGTACAGCACGACGAAGACGCCGGCGAGCACCAGCGTCGGCTGCTCCGCCAGGCGCACCCGCCATCCGGGCCGCGCCGCCTCCCTGGCGATCGCGGTGACGGTCTCGACGGCCTCGGCGCGATCGACTGTCACGGTGAACCTTCCGACCCGATGCGAGTGAGCGAGCGCCAGCGAGCGAACGGCCAACAACGGCCTGCGTGGCCGGGGAACGTCATGACGGCCGTCTCCTGGTCTGCAGCAACCCGGCCACGAGCACGACGAGGATGATGATCACCCCGCGCGCCGTCTCGGCGTTGCTCGGGTCCCAGCCGAGGCCGAGCATGATCGCCGGGATCAGCGTGAGGCACGCCGCGGCGAGGACCGGCCCGACGAGTCCGCCGACCCCGCCCGTCAGCGCAATGCCACCGAGGACGACGGCGGCGACGCTGTTCAGCGTGGCGTTGGCACCGATCGTCTCGCGCGGCTCGCCAGCGCCGGTGGACGCAGTGATGACGAGGCCGGCGAAGCCGGCGAACAGCCCGCCGATCGAGTAGGCGAGCACCCGCGTGCGGGCGATCCGCACGCCGGACAGGAACGCCGACGTGCGGTGGCTGCCCACGGCGTAGATGGCCAGACCGAGCCGGCTGCGCTTCAACGGCAGCCACACGACGAGCAGCGCGCCGGCGACCCAGAGGATCGACGGCAACGGGTTGGAGAGGCCGCCGGCGACCAGCCGCTGGAAGTCGCGCGACGTGCCGCCGCCCGGCCCACCGACGATGAACAGGGCGAGGCCGGCGAGGAAGAAGCTGGCGGCCAGGGTGACGATGATGTCCGGCACGCCCGACGCCGTGATGATGACGCCGGTCAGCGTCGACAGGGCGACGGTGACGGCCAGCACGACGACACCGAGGGCGAGGCAGGCACCGAGGCCCTGATCCTCCATCCACAGCGCCGACAGGCAGTTGGCGAGGACCATCATCGCCCCGACGGACAGGTCGATGCCCCCGGCGATGACGATCACGCCCTGGGCCATGGCGAGGAAGGCGAGCGGCATCGTGCCGGCGGTGATCGTGCGGATCTCGAAGCCGCCGAAGTCGGGCAGCTGCGACGCCCGCCACAGCAGCAGCACGACGAGCAGCACGGCCACGCCGATCGTCCACCCCTGCCGCCGTGCGAACCGGGAGAACGTCGACGACGGCTCCGGCAGCTTCGTCAACGTGATCACGACGCCACCTCCAAACCGTGGGCGGCGGAGAGCAGGGCGTTCTCACCGGCGTCGGGCGGCAGCTCGGCGACGATGCGGCCGTTGTGCAGCACGACCGAGCGGTCGCACACCATCGCCACCTCGCGCAGTTCGCTCGTGAACATCAGGATCGCCGCCCCCTCGTCGGCGAGCGCGCGAACGAGGTCGTAGACCTGATGCTTGGTGCCGACGTCGATGCCACGCGTCGGGTCGAACAGCAGCATCACGCGCAGGCCACGGGCGAGCCAGCGGGCGATCGTCACCTTCTGCTGGTTACCGCCCGACAGCCGGCGCACCTGGCTCGCCGCGCGGGTGTCGATGGACAGCCGATCGACGGCCTCCTGCACCCGCCGCCGCTCCTCGCGGCCGCTGATCGGTCCCCACTTGGCGATGCGGTTGAACAGCGGTGCGGCGATGTTCTCGCGGATCGAGCGCTGCGGCAGCAGGGCGTGGAGGCGGTCGGCGGGCACGAGCACGACGCCCCTGCGGATGACATCGAACGGGTGGTGCGCCTTGACCGCCTCGCCGTCGATGAGCAGCCGTCCACGGTCGGGCTTGAGGTTGCCGGCGAGGATGTCGAAGAGGGTCTCCTGCCCCTGACCCTCGAGGGCGACGAGCCCGAGCACCTCTCCCGCCGAAACGGCCAGCGACACGTCGTCGAGCTGCCGTCCGGCCCCGACGTGCTCGGCTTCGAGGACCGGCCGCTGGTCCGTGGCCATCGCCGTGGCACGTGTCCGCACCTCGTCACGGACGACCGTGGCCGCCTC
This sequence comes from uncultured Acidimicrobiia bacterium, assembly GCA_963822875.1. Classification (GTDB taxonomy): domain Bacteria; phylum Actinomycetota; class Acidimicrobiia; order Acidimicrobiales; family Ilumatobacteraceae; genus JALZMG01. Next base: position 64,250 of record CAWGJK010000008.1, read on the forward strand.
GCCGAGCATCGCCGACACGATCTGCGCCTCGCCGCCCTCGCCGGGCACGAACGACGCCACGTTGCGTCCGTCGCGCAGCACGGTGCACATGTCGCAGTGGGCACGCACCTCCGCCAGGCGGTGGGAGATGAACAGCACCGAGCGGTTGCGTTCCTTCCATCGCTGCATCACGGCGAAGACCCGGTCGGACAGATCGGGCGGCAGCGCCGCGGTGATCTCGTCGAGCACCAGCAGTTGCGGGTCGAACGCCAGCGCCCTGGCGAGGTCGAGCATGCGCAGGAACGGCAGCGGCAGGTCGCGCACCTGCTCGTCGAGGTCGAGACCGTCGAGATCCATGGCGGCCAGCTCGGCGCGCACCGCGCCGATGTCCGAGCCGGACAGGCGCAGGTTCTGGGCGACGGTCAGATCGGGCGTCAGCGCCGGGTCCTGGAACACCGGTGCCAGCCCGGCGGCCTGGGCATCGCTCGGCCGGCGCAGCTCGGTCGGCCGTCCGTGCAGGGCGATCGATCCGGCATCGGCGCGCAGCACGCCGGTGAGGATCTTCACCATCGTCGACTTGCCGGCGCCGTTGGCTCCGAGCAGCGCGTGCGCCTCGCCCGGCAGCACCGTCAGGTCGACGGCGCGCAGGGCGACGACCGGCCCGAACGCCTTGGCCACCGCAGTGGCCTCGAGAAGTGGAGTGGTCATCTCACGTCACCCGAGTGCTGGGTGTGCGGCGTCCGCACACCCAGCACTCCGATGGACCAGAACACTCGGGTGACTACTCGCCGGGGCCCTTGCAGTCGAGGAGCTGCTGCGGGTCGTAGGTGGTGTAGCCCTCGACGGTGACGGCGGAGCTGAACGTGTCGTCACGGTCCTCGAAGTAGTTCTCCTCGAGCTCGGTCTGGTTGTTCTCCAGGTCCCAGACCTGCGGCGTCAGCAGCGTCGTCTGGTCGACCTCTTCGCCGTTGAGCACGCGCAGGGCGATGTTCGTCCCCACGCCACCGATCACGGCCGGGTTGGTCACCAGCGCACCGGGCGCGCCGTCGAGCAGCTGCTTGACGAAGCCGTTGTTGTCGGCGCCGACCACCGGGACCGGCTCCTTGCCGGCCGTCTCGAAGGCGTTGACGACGGTGTAGTCGATGCCCGACGTCCACACGCCGTCGTAGTCGGCGGCGGTGAACTCCTGCACGGCGATGTTGCCGCCCTCGGTGAAGTCCCAGTTGGTGAACACTTCCTTGATGTCGATGTCCGGGTGCTCGGCCATCACCTCTTGGAAGCCGGTGTCGCGGTCGGCGTCGGCGGGGACACCGTCGATGCCACGCATGTACAGCACGCTGCCCTCGCCGCCGATGGCGTCGGCAAGCCACTCCGCGCCGAGGCGCCCGTAGGCGACCTGGTCGTTGCTGGCGACGTAGGCGCCCTCGGCCGTCACGGCCTGGTCGACGGCGACGACGACGATGCCCTGGGCGATCGCCTCCTCGATGACCGGGTTGAGCTGCTCGCGGTCGGACGGGTTGACGATGATCGCGTTGACGCCCTGCGAGATGAGGTTTTGCAGGTCGGTGATCTGATCGGTCGGCCCGCCGTTCTTGGAGATGGCGATGACCTCGCTGACCTGGCCGCTGGCGAGCGACTCGGCCTTCACCGCGCAGATCATCTCCTCCCGCCAGCCGTTGCCGGCGAGGGTGTTGCTGACACCGATGACGTAGTCGCCCTCACCGCCGCCGCCCGTGCCCGTCGGTGCCTCGGTGCCCGCGGGCGCCTCGGTCCCGGCGGGCGCCTCGGTGGCAGCCGGTGCGTCGGTGGCAGCCGCTGCGTCGGTGGCGGCTGGCGCCTCGGTCTCGGCGGCGCCGTCGTCATCGTCGTCGTCGCCGCACGCGGCGGCCAACGTGAGCGCGGCAAGCGCCGCGATGGCGACACCGACCCTCTTGGTCCTCATGGTCGTCTGGTCTCCTTGCTCGGCCGTTTGGACGGCCGTCCTCCCCCTGGGTTGGTCCAGGAGTCCCCCTTGGTCCCTCCGACCCTGACACCAACTTCTGCCGGTTGTCAAGCAAAAGGTGCGCTGTGTTTCACTGATGAACGTGCACGGCGCCGGCTCCCTGCTGCAATACCTCCGAGACGGCGTCCCGCGGACTCGCAGTGAGCTGGCCGCGGCGAGCGGCCTCGGCCGCTCGACGGTCGCCCAACGCGTCGATGTCCTGCTGGCGAGCGCACTCGTCGGCAGTGCCGGCGAGGCGACGTCGACGGGTGGTCGCCCGCCGACGCAGTTCGCCTTCAACCCGGCGGCTCGTGTCGTGCTCGCCGTCGACATCGGGGCGACCCACGTCCGTCTCGCCGTCACCGACCTGGCGGCGACGGTGCTCGCCGACGAGACCGTCGACCTCGACATCGCCCTCGGCCCCGATGCCGTGTTGGGCTGGGTCATCGAGCACGGCCGCGCCCTCGTGACCGCGACGGGCCGCACGCCGAGCGACCTCGCCGGCGTCGGCATCGGCGTGCCCGGCCCGGTCGAGCACGCCACCGGGCGACCGACGAACCCGCCGATCATGCCCGGTTGGGACGGCTTCGACGTCCCCCGCTTCGTGCTCGACGCACTCGGCCCGGTCGCCGTCGTCGTGGACAACGACGTCAACATCATGGCCATCGGCGAGCACGCCATGCGCTTCGCCGACGTCCACCACCTGATGTTCGTCAAGGTGGCGACGGGGATCGGCAGCGGCATCATCAGCGACGGCGCGCTGCGGCGCGGGGCGCAGGGAGCCGCCGGCGACCTCGGGCACATCCAGGTGCCCCATGACGTCGACGCCGTCTGTCGGTGTGGCAACGTCGGCTGCCTCGAAGCCGTCGCCAGCGGCCCGGCGATCGCCGGTCGACTGCGCGCCGCCGGTGTCGATGCCGTGACCAGCCACGACGTCGTGACCCTCGCCCGCGGCGGCTCGGCGCTGGCCAACCGCCTGCTGCGGGAGGCCGGACGGACGATCGGCGAGGTGCTGGCGAGCGCGGTCAGCCTGCTCAACCCGAGCGTCATCGTCGTCGGCGGGACCGTGGCCGAGTCCGGCGACCCGCTGCTCGCCGGGGTGCGCGAGATCGTCTACCGCCGCTCGCTGCCGCTGGCCACGGCGCAACTGCGCATCGTGCCGGCGGCCGCCGGCGACCTCTCCGGTGTCGTCGGCGCCGCCGTGCTGGTCATCGACGAGGTGCTGGCTCCGGCCGCCGTCGATCGCTACGTCAGCTGACGGTCACTCGGTCGGCAGCGGATCGGGGATCGTCGGCGGCGGGTTGTCCGGGTTCGCCGGCACGTCGGGATCGGGCACGATCGGCGGGGGCAGGTTCGGGTCGCTCATGCCACGCGACTACCCGATCCGCTTCGGATAGAACGGCAACGTGTCAGACGGGGTGCTGCGCGTCGTCCAGCTCAACGTCGGGTCGCTGATCGAGCCGCGCTGGGACGAGCGCCGCCACGAGATCGTCGCCTGGCTGCGCCGGCTGCAACCCGACGTCGTCTGCCTCGAGGAGGTCTGGGAGGACGGGAACAACGAGAACACGGCCGGGTGGATCGTCGGTGAGGCGTCCGACCTCGCCTACCACTGGGCGTTCGGCGGGGCGCCGTTCAGCGAGCAGTTCTGGCCGGACCAGCAGCATGCGCTTCGGCTCGGCCGTGCTGTCGCGCTGGCCGATCGACGCCCACGCGTACCACCGCCTGCCGACGCATCCCGACGACAGCCCGGTCCTGGCCGGCGTGCCCTGGGAGCTGCTGCACGCGCGCACGGCAGGCCTCGACGTGTTCGCCTGCCACCTGGCGCCGGCGCCGACGCACGGCCTGCACCGCCAGCTCCAGGTCGCCACGATCGAGGAGATCGTCCGCGCCGCCCGGGGCGACCTCGATGACAACCCGGCGATCGGCGCCAAGCGGGATGCGATGCCGGCGATCCTCTGCGGCGACTTCAACGCCGAGCCGGAGAGCGACGAGATCCGCTTCCTGTGTGGGCTCACGGCCCTCGACGGGCGGACCACCTACTACCAGGACGCGTGGCGGGTCGCCGGCGACGGTCCGGGGGACACGCAGGGCTGGCGCGACAACCCGATCGCCGCCTCGATGAACGTCCCGCGGAAGCGGATCGACTACGTCTTCGTCGGCGACCCGTTCCAGCGCCGGGACGACGCCGGCCGCGTCCTCGCCGCGGCGCTGGCGTTCGACACGCCTCTCACCGGCGTCCGGGCGAGCGACCACGCCGGGCTCGTCGTCGACGTCGTCTGGCCCGGCCGCCCCACCTGATTTCGCGTCGGCTGAGGATCGCTGAGCGATCCGCAGCGTCGTCAGAAGCTCAGTGGTCGGCCAGCCACGGGGCGCAGAGGCCGTCGAGCTCGCGGATCTCGATGCGCTCGCGGTTGTCGTAGGTGACGACGTTGGCCGGGTCGGGCTTGAGGTTGAACGTGCGGAACGTCATGTCCGTCGTGTCGATCGTCAGGATGCGACCGATCAGCGGCTCGCCGAGGTCGAGCAGCACCTTGATCGCCTCCAGCGCCTGGATCGATCCGACGATGCCGGGCAGCACGCCGAGCACGCCCGCCTCGGCGCAACTCGGTGCCAGCTCGGCCGGCGGCGGCTCCGGCACCATGTCGCGGTAGGTCGGGCCCTCCAACGGGTGGAACACACTGACCATGCCCTCGAAGCGGAAGATCGAGCCGTGCACGACGGGGATTCCGAGCTTCACGCTGGCGTCGTTGAGCAGGTAGCGCGACGGGAAGTTGTCGGCGCCGTCGACCACCACGTCGTAGCCCTCGAGGATGTCGAGGATGTTGTCGGCCGACAGCCGCGTGTCGTAGGTGACGACGTCGACGTCGGGGTTGAGCGCCACGAGCGTCTTCTTCGCCGAGTCGACCTTGCGGTCGCCGACCCGATCGAGGTTGTGCAGGATCTGGCGCTGCAGGTTGGAGGCATCGACCTCGTCCATGTCGACGATGCCGATCGTGCCGACACCGGCGGCGGCGAGATACAGCGCCGCAGGTGAGCCGAGCCCGCCGGCGCCGAGCAGGAGGACCTTGGAGTCGAGCAGCTTGGCCTGGCCCTCGGTGCCCACCTCGGGCAGGAGCAGGTGGCGCATGTAGCGGTTGCGCTGGTCCGGGGTGAGCACGACGGGCTGCTGCCACGGCCGGCCCTCGTCCTTCCACCGGCCGAACCCGCCGTCCATCGAGACGACGTCGGTGTAACCGAGCTCCTGCAACGTGCGCGCGGCGAACGCCGAGCGCACGCCACCGGCGCAGTACACGACGACGGGCGACGACTTGTCGGTCAGCTTCGACTCGATCTGCGACTCGAGGTGACCACGGGGGATGTGGAGCGCGCCGGGCAGGGCGCCGGCGTCGTACTCGTCGGGCTCACGCACGTCGAGCACGCGCGCACCCGCCTCGATCGCGTCGGCGGCGCCGGCCGTGTCGACCTCGGTGATCTCGGCCTTGGCGGCCGCCAGCAGATCGCGGAAGTTCGCCATACCCGAAAGCCTACCGCCCCGGTCGGGATTCAATTCAGTCGAGTACGTGCTGCCGCACGAGTACGTGATGACGGCGCTGGCACGGCAGCACGCACTCGACTGGATCAGGGCGTGACGATCGCCGGCAGCAGCTCGCCGATGGGGCCGTTGAGGACGGCGTCGGCGAGGCGATCCATCTCGGTCGGGCCGGCGTTGACGATGACGACACGAGCACCCATCGCCTTCGCCCGGGGGACGCAGCCGGCCGCCGGATAGACCGACAGCGTCGACCCGACGGCGAGCAGCAGGTCGCACTCCTCGCACACGGTCGCCGCCCTGTCGATGACGTCCGGAACGAGCGACTGGCCGAAGGAGATCGTGTCGCTCTTCAGGATCCCGCCGCAGACCATGCACGGCGGATCGTCCTCGCCGGCTCGCACGCGGTCGAGCGTCTCGCCCATCGGCCGGCGGTCCTGGCAGTCCCAGCACCGCGTCCACCACATCGTCCCGTGCACCTCGACGACCGACTCGTCGGCGACGCCCGCCTTCTGGTGCAGGCCGTCGACGTTCTGGGTGACGACGGCGTGCAACCGTCCCTGTCGCTGCAACTCGACGACGGCGAGGTGACCGGCGTTGGGCTCGGCCGTCCACGCCGGTGACGCCAGCCGGTTCCGCCACGCCAGGCGGCGCACATCCGGGTCGGCGAGGTAGTGCTGGATCGTCGACGTCTTCTCGGCGGCCGGGTTCTTCGTCCACACGCCCTGCGGACCGCGGAAGTCGGGAATGCCCGAGTCCGTCGAGATGCCGGCTCCGGTGAGCACGGTGACGCGCTGCGCCTCCGCCATCCACCCCCTGACGGTGTCGAGCAACTCCATCACTCCAGTCTCGCCGTTTCCCTTTCCCCGTCCTCGCGACACCCATGGCGGGTGCCGACTCCCCCATCACCGTCCCGCCCGCCCAGGGAGGTCCCATGTCACCCGCACCCATCCACCTCGTCGGCGACCCATTGCCCGCACGCGTCCACGTCTCTCCGTGGGACGACCCGCTGGTCGACCGCCGCGGTCACGACCCCCGCTCCGCCTACGTCGAGCAGTTCTGGCTGTCCGTGCTCGGCCCGACGGCCACGTGGCTGTTGCGCCGGCTCGTCGCCGGCCTCGACCGTCAGCCGGACGGCTACGAGCTCGACGTCTCCGCCACCGCCCGCGCCCTCGGTCTCAGCGTCTCCAAGGGAACCGCCTCGCCGTTCGCCAAGGCCGTGCATCGCTGCGACATGTTCGGCGTCATCCAGCAGCTCACCGGGACGTGGGTGGTGCGCCGTCGGCTGCCACTCATCAGCCAGCGCCATCTCCTGCGCCTCCCGCCGGACCTGCAGACGGCCCACGAGCAGTGGACGACCACGACGATCCACATCGACTCGCTGGCCCGCGCCCACGCGCTGGCGACGGCGATGCTCGCCGCCGGCGACGACCGCAGCGTGCTCGAGCCGCAGCTCGTCGCCGTCGGCGTGCCGCCGCCCGCGGCCGCCGAGGCGTGCGAGCTGCTCCGTGACGCCCAGAGCGGACAGGACCCACTGCGGAACTGACTCAGCGCGCCTTCGTGTCGGTGGTTCGCGTACTCTCTGCTCGTCGTGGTGCGCGAACCGACGTCGCTCGGTACGCGCTGAGCCCTCGCCCCGTGAGTCCTGTCCGCTCTGAAGTTGACGGCCAGCTCGGCGAGCAGGCGGGTGCCGAAGCCCGTCGCCCCCTTGGAGCGCCAGGACTCGTCGGCGTCGACCTTCATCGGCCCGGCGATGTCCAGGTGCGCCCACGGCACGTCGCCGACGAACTCGGACAGGAACACGGCGGCGGTGATCGACCCGCCGTACGGCCCGCCGACGTTCTTCAGGTCGGCGATGTCCGAGTCGAGCAGCTTGCGGTAGCGCTGCTTCTCCAGCGGCAGCTGCCACACCGGCTCGTCGGTGACATCGGACGCCGCGTTGACCTGGTCGACCCACGGCTGGTCGTTGCCGAACACGCCGGCGACGGCCTGGCCGAGGGCGACGACGCACGCCCCGGTGAGCGTGGCGATGTCGACGATGGCGTCCGGCTGATCCTCGACGGCGAGGGCGAGGCCGTCGGCGAGCAGCAGCCGGCCCTCGGCGTCGGTGTTGTGGATCTCCACCGTCGTCCCGCCACGGATCGTCAACACGTCGCCGAGCTTCATCGCCGAGCCCGACGGCATGTTGTCCGTGCACAGCATGAAGCCGGTGACCGCCGCGCGGCAGCCGAGCGCCTGGAGTGCCGACATCGCCGAGAGCACCGCGGCGGCGCCGGACATGTCCATCTTCATCGCCGCGTGCATCGGATCCGTCGGCTTCAGGCTGATGCCGCCGGAGTCGTACATCACGCCCTTGCCGACCATCGCCAGGTGGCCGACGGGCTTGGACGGGCGGTACGTGAGCTTGATCATGCGCGGCGGCTCGGTGCTGCCGGCGTTGACGCCGAGCAGTCCGCCGCAGCCGAGGGCGGCGAGGGCGTCACCGTCGAAGATCTCGACGTCGAGCCCGGATGACGCGGCGACGGCGATGGCCACGTCGGCCATCCGGCTCGCCGTGAGGTGCCCCGGCGGCGTGTTGGCGAGATCGCGGGCGAGTTGGGCGGCGTCCGCAAGGATGCGCCCACGCTCGGCGCCGCGCGCGGCCGCCGCCGCCCGGCCGCCCGGGGTGACCAGGACGAGCTCGGCGAGCCCGGCGCCGTTGGACTCCTTCTTCAGCGCGGCGTAGCGGTAGCGAGCGAGCAACACGCCCTCGACGACGGCTTGGGCGGCCGCCTCGGCGTCGCCGGCGTCGGCGAGCGTCGTCGCCAAGCGGTCGTGCTTGGCCGCCGCCCGGGCGAACGCGGCGGCGGCATCACGCCGCCCGGCCGGCGTCAGCTCGGCGGGATCGCCGATGCCGACGGCGATCACGCTCGGCCCGCCCTTGCGCGGCACGACGAGCGTCTGGCCGAGCTTGCCCTCGAAGCCCGACGCGGCGAGCGTCGAGCGGTCCAATCCGACCTGGCGCGGCACCGGGCCCTTCACGCCGACCGGCACACCGAGCGCGCCGGCGCCGTCAGGGGCGCTGCGGGCAATCGTCACGGCGACGGTGGCGGCACGCTCGATGGACGGCGTCGGGTTGAACGTGGCGAGGGTCGGGCTCGGCATGTCCGAGAGTCTGCCTGGATGTCATGCGACAGCCTCATGACGAGAGGACGAGACTGGTGGCTGTGACTTCCCGGGTCGAGCTCGGGCGCGAGGCGTTCGACCGCCGTTCGTGGCGCGAGGCGTACGAACTGCTGGACGCGGCAGCACCGCCTGGCGCAGACGACCTCGAGCGGTTGGCCGTCGCCGCCCACCTCGTCGGCGAGGACGATGCCAGCGCCCGAGCGTGGGAGCGGGCACACCTCGCGTTCCTCGACGCCGGTGACCGCGAGCGGGCCGCCCGCTGCGCGTTCTGGCTCGGCCTCGCCCTCGTGCTCCGCGGTGAGATGGCCACGAGCGCCGGCTGGCTGGCGAGAGCGGAACGACTCGCCGACGAGGTCGGGCCGCGATGTGCGGCGCGTGGCTACCTGCTCGTCCCGGCCTGCATCGGGGCACTGGAGGCGGGCGACGCAGACGCGGCGAGCGCGCTGTCGGCGGAGATCGTCGACATCGCCCGCCGGTGCGCCGACACCGATCTCCTCTCCTTCGGGATGGTGTGCGTCGGGCAGGCCCTGATCGCGCACGGCGACGTCGCCGGCGGCCTGCGTCACCTCGACGAGGCGATGGTCGCGGTGTCGACCGGCGAGGTCACTCCGATCCCCGCCGGCATCATCTACTGCGCGGTCATCGAGATGTGCGTGTTCGCCTTCGACATCCGCCGCGCGGCGGAGTGGACCGGCGCGCTCCACGCGTGGTGCACGTCGGAGCCGGATCTCGTGCCCTACCGCGGGCAGTGCTTGGTGCACCGCTCGCAAGTGCTCCTCGCCCACGGAGACTGGATCGGCGCGACGGCGGAGGCGCTCCTCGCCGCCGAGCGGCTCACCGAGCCGCCGCACCCCGCGCTCGGCACAGCTCGCTACCAGCAGGGCGAGTTGCACCGGCTCCGCGGGGAGTTCGCCGAAGCGGACGCCGCATACCGCGAGGCCGGGACGCTCGGGCGCGATCCGAGTCCGGGAATCGCCTTGCTGCGCCTCGCCCAGGCCCGCGTCGACGACGCAGCCATCGCCATCCGGCGCATGCTCGCCGAGGGCGGCGATCCCCGGGTCCGCCCGGCGGTGCTCGCGGCGGCGGTCGAGATCTTCCTCGCCGCCGATGACGTCGTCGAGGCCCGCCTCGCCCACGACGAGCTGGCGACGATCGCCGACGCGGCCGGCGTTCCGGCGCTGCGGACCATGGCCGATGGCGCGCTCGGTGCGCTCCTCCTCGCCGGCGGAGATGCCGGCGCCGCCGTCGCCGCGCTGCGCCGAGCGATCGCCGGGTGGCAGGCACTCGGGATGCCCTACGAGACCGCCCGCGCTCGCGTCACCCTCGCCGACGCGCGTCGGGCGCTCGGCGACGACGACAGCGCCGAGCTCGAGCGGCAAGCGGCGCGCGCGACGTTCGAGCGGCTGGGTGCGGCGCCAGACCTCCAACGCCTCGCCGGGCTCGACGGCGCAGCCACGGCACCGACCGGCGACCTCACCGACCGCGAGGTGGAGGTGCTCCGCCTCGTCGCCACCGGGCGCACGAACCGCGAGATCGCCGAGACCCTCGTCATCAGCACGCACACGGTCGCCCGCCACCTGCAGAACATCTTCCTCAAGCTCGGCTTGTCGTCGCGGGCAGCGGCGACGGCGTACGCCTACGAGCACCACCTCATCGGCTGATGGTCAGAACGGACCACGCCGGACGCGGGCGGTGAATGGCAGATCCGGGCGATGCGGGCACCACCAGGCCGCTCCGTACGTTCGACCCATGCCAACCACGACCAGCACACCAACCGTCGAGCAGCTGGCGACGGAGTTCAACCGCTGCTTCGAGACGTTCGAGGCCCCTGATGGCCTCTTCGCCGACGGCGCCTTCTTCGACCTCCACCCGCCGTTCTGGCGGTTCCAGCTACAAGGCGCGGAGGCCGTCGGGAACCAGTTGCGGGCGATCTCCGAGGGAGTGCCGCCGGTCGTCCGGACGCTGCGCGTCGTGCCGACGGCCACCGGGTTCGTCACGGAGCACGAGGAGGTCCACGCGACGGAGATCGCCCGGCGCTTGATCCTCTGCGAGGTCCGCGACGGACGGATCACCGAGGCCGTCGTCTACTGCAACGGCGGCTGGGACGCCGACCTGCGGGCACGGCACGCCGCTGAGGCGCCGATGCTGCGGCCATGGGAGACCCAGCGATGAGCGCGGTGGACGAACGGACGATGACCGCCGCCGACGTGCTGGCGGCGGTGCAGGCGCTGGCGCCTTCGATCTCGGCGCGGGCCGCCGAGATCGAAGCGGCTCGCCGGCTGCCCGCGGACCTCCTGGACGAGCTCAAGGACGGCCGGTGCGTTCCGCCTGATCCTGCCGCCCAGCCACGGAGGAGTCGGTGCCGAGCTCGTCCCGCGATGCGCGCCCTCGAGGCGCTCGCCGCCGCCGACGCGTCCACCGCCTGGACGGTGATGATCGGCGCAGGCTCGTGGATCGACCTCGCCGGCCTGCCGCGGGCGACGTTCGACGCGCTGTACGCCGACGGGCCCGACGCCATCACCGCAGGGGCGATCAACCCGAGCGGCTCGATCGAGGCCGTCGATGGCGGCTACCGCGTCAGCGGCCGGTGGGCGTTCGCCAGCGGCTGCCAGCACGCCAGGTGGATCTTCGGCGACTGCTTCGAGGGCGTCGTCGACGGCGTGCCGCAGCTGCGCATCGCCGTGTTCTCGTCCGACCAGGTGGTCATCGAGGACACCTGGCACGTGTCCGGGCTCGCCGGGACCGGCAGCCACCACTTCCACGTCGACGGCGTCGTCGTCCCGGCCGACTGGACCTACAACGTGCTCGCCCACGAACCCTGCATCGACGAGACCATCGTGCACATCCCGACGCCGGCGCTGATCGCGTGCGTCGTGGCGAGCGTGGCCATCGGCACGGCCCAGGGCGCGCTCGACGAGATCGTCGAGCTCGCCGCGCACAAGGTGCCGCTCCTCGACCGCGCCCCGCTCGCCGCCAACCCGACCTTCCATCTCGACCTGGCGACGGCCGACACCGAGCTGCGCGCGGCGCGAGCGCTCGTGCACGACGCCGCAGCGTCGTTGTGGGCGATGGCTCTCGACGGCGACGAGCCGACGCTGCACGAGCGGGCGCGCGTCCGCGCGGCAGGCGTGTGGGCGACGGCTCGCGCCGCCGCCGTCGTCGACACCGCCTACCGGTCGGGCGGTGGCAGCCGCCCTGTACCTCGACAGCCCGCTGCAGCGCCGCCTGCGCGACATCCACGCCATCACCCAGCACTTCATCGTGCGCCGAGACACGATGACGACGGCCGGGGCCATCCTCGCCGGCAACGAGCCCGACCTGCTGCTGTTCTGATCCTCCAGCCCACGGTCGCGACCGCACCGGTAGCGTGTTGCGTCCAATGGGCCTGCCGTCCTACCTCGATGTCGTCAACGAGCGCGTGGTCGTCTTCGACGGCGCCTTCGGCACCTACGTGCAGGGTCTCGACCTGACGGCCGACGACTTCGGCGGGCACTCGCTCGAAGGCTGCAACGAGAACTTGTGCCTCACCCGGCCGGACGTCATCGCCGGGATGCACGCCGCCTTCTTCGACGTCGGCGTCGACGCCGTGGAGACGGCCAGCTTCGGGAGCTTCGGCCCAGTGCTCGCCGAGTACGACATCGCCGACCGCGCCCACGATCTCAACGTCGCCGCCGCGCGCATCGCCCGCGAGGTCGCCGATGGCTACGCGGACGAGCCGCCCTCGCTTCGTCGCCGGCTCGATCGGGCCGGGCACCAAACTCCCCAGCCTCGGTCACATCGGCTTCCCCGAACTGCGCGACGCCTACGAGGTCCAGGCTGCCGGCCTCCTCGAAGGCGGCGTCGACCTGTTCCTCGTCGAGACGTGCATGGACCTGCTGCAGGTCAAGGCGGCGATGATCGCCTGCCGCCGGGCGATGCGGTCGGCGGGGCGGCAGGTGCCGCTGCAGGTGCAGGTGACGATGGAGACGACGGGCCGCATGCTCGTCGGCAGCGAGATCGGCGCCGCCCTCGTCACGATCGCTGCGATGAAGCCCGACGTCTTGGGCATCAACTGCGCCACCGGCCCGGCGGAGATGCAGGAGCACCTGCGCTACCTCAGCCACCACTCGCCGCTGCCGATCAGCGTGCTGCCCAACGCCGGCCTGCCGAGCATCGTCGACGGCCGCACCCACTACGACCTCACTCCCGAGCAGCTCGCCGACTTCCACCGCCGCCACGTCGCCGAGCTCGGCATCACCGTCGTCGGCGGCTGCTGCGGCACGACGCCCGAGCACCTCCGTCAGGTCGTCGAGGCCGTCCGCGATCTGGAGCCGGCGCGTCGCGAACCGACGTTCGAGCCGAGTGTCTCGTCGATCTACAGCCCGGTGACGATCGAGCAGGACCTCAGCTTCCTCATCATCGGCGAGCGCACCAACGCCAACGGCTCCAAGGCGTTCCGCGAGGCGATGCTCGCCGGCGACTGGGACACGTGCACGAAGATGGCCAACGAGCAGGTCCGCGAGGGCGCCCACGTGCTCGACGTGTGCGTCGACTACGTCGGCCGCGACGGCGCTGCCGACATGGACGAGATCGCCAAGCGCTTCGCCACCCAGGCCAGCGTGCCGCTCGTGATGGACTCCACCGAGACACCGGTGCTGGAGGCCGGACTGCAGCACATCGGCGGCCGGGCGATCCTCAACTCGGCCAACCTCGAGGACGGTGAGCTGCCGGGCAGCCGCTTCGACCGGGTGATGTCGCTCGCCCGGGAGTACGGGGCGGCGGTGATCTGCCTGCTGATCGACGAGCGCGGCCAGGCCCGCGACGTCGAGTGGAAGATGGAGATCGCCCACCGCATCCACGAGATCGCCACCGAGCGCTATGGCCTGTCGGCGAGCGACCTGATCTTCGACACGCTGACGTTCCCGCTGTCGACGGGCGACGACGACCTGCGCCGCGACGCGATCTACTCGATCGAGGCGATCCGGCGGATCAAGGAAGAGATCCCCGGCGCGCACACGACGCTCGGCGTGTCCAACATCAGCTTCGGGCTCAACCCGCCGGCCCGCCACGCCCTCAACAGCGTGTTCCTCCACGAAGCCATGCAGGCCGGGCTCGACTCGGCCATCGTCCACGCCGGCAAGATCGTGCCGCTCAACCGCCTGCCCGACGAGCAGCGCGAGGTCTGCCTCGACCTCGTGTGGGACCGCCGGCGTCCCGACTACGACCCGCTGCAGCGCCTGCTCGAGGTGTTCGCCGACGTCAAGTCGACGAAGACCGAGAAGCCCGACCGCAGCGGGCTCCCCGTGCAGGAGCGCCTGCACCACCGCATCATCGACGGCGACCGCGACGGCCTCACCGACGACCTCGACGAGGCGCTGGCGTCGGGCATGCCCGCTCTCGACATCGTCAACGACGTGCTGCTCGGCGGGATGAAGGTGGTCGGCGAGCTGTTCGGCTCGGGGCAGATGCAGCTGCCGTTCGTGTTGCAGTCGGCGGAGACGATGAAGGCCGCCGTCGCCCACCTCGAACCGCACATGGAGCGCGTCGGCGGCAGCTCGTCGAAGGGCAAGCTGGTCATCGCCACGGTCAAGGGCGACGTCCACGACATCGGCAAGAACCTCGTCGACATCATCTGCACGAACAACGGCTACGAGGTGCACAACCTCGGCATCAAGGTGCCGATCGGCGAGATGGTCGCCAAGGTCAAGGAGGTCGACGCCGACGCCATCGGCATGAGCGGCCTGCTCGTCAAGTCGACGCTGATCATGCGCGACAACCTCGAGGAGCTCAACTCGCTCGGCCTCACCGACGTGCCGGTGCTGCTCGGCGGTGCCGCCCTCACCCGGCGCTACGTCGAGCGCGACCTGCGCGAGATCTACGAGGGCCGCCTGTTCTACGGTCGTGACGCCTTCGAGGGGTTGTCGACGCTCGAGGCCCTGATGGGGATGAAGCGAACGGGCGAGTGGGACCCGGACTTCGGTCGCGTCCCGACCGGCCGTGAGCTGCCGGCACGCTCGGACGCCGATGCACCGGCGGTCGAGCTGCCGCGCCGCTCGCCCGACGTCGGATCCGACAACGTGGTGTTCACGCCGCCGTTCCTCGGTACTCGGGTCGTCAAGGGCATCCCCATCGACGAGATCGCCGAGTACGTCAACGAGACGGCGCTGTACCGCAACCAGTGGCAGTTCCGTCCGGAGAAGGACGCCGCGGGAGTTCCGGAGAGCGACGACGACTTCAAGGCGCGCATCCGCGCCACGTTCCGCGAGCAGCTCGGCGCGGCCAAGGCGTCCGGCGTGCTGGTGCCGCAGGTCGTGTACGGCTACTTCTGCGCCAGCGGCGACGGCAACGACCTCGTCGTGTGGACCGACGAGTCACGCACCGAGGAGGCGGCGCGCCTGCACTACCCGCGCCAGAAGGTGGCGCCGTACCTGTGCATCGCCGACTTCGTGCGGCCGATCGAATCGGACGAGCTCGACTACGTCGCCTTCCACATCGTCACGATGGGTGCGGCCGTCAGCGAGGCGACGGCGAAGCTGTTCGCCGACAACGCGTACCAGCAGTACCTGCTGCTGCACGGCCTCGGCGTGGAGATGGCCGAAGCCCTCGCCGAGCGCTGGCACCACCGCATCCGCGAGGAGTGGGGATTCGTCGCCGACGACGGACCGACACTGACCGGCCTGTTCCGCCAGCAGTACCGCGGCGGTCGCTACTCGTGGGGCTACCCCGCCTGCCCCGACCTCGAGGACAACGCCACCGTCGCCCGCCTGCTCGGCGCCGACCGCCTGGGCATCGAGGTCGGCGAGGAGACCGGCTGGCAGTACCAACCCGAGCAGACCACCTCGGCGATCATCCTCCACCACCCCCAAGCCAAGTACTTCGTGGCACGCTGAAAACTCGGTTCTCAAGCGTTTTCAGGTGCCACGGATGGCACCGAATCTTCCGAAGAAGATGACCACCCGCCACCAACCCACCGTCATCGTCGCCCGGCGGGCACGACCCGGCCGGGAGCGCGAGTTCGAGCGCTGGATCCGCCGGCTCGTCGCCCGCGCCGCCGATGCGCCCGGCGCCGTCGACACCGAGCTGCAGCCGCCGAACGCCCTGCACCCAGGCGAGTGGGTCGTCGTGTACACGTTCGAGGACTACCGCTCGCTCGAGGCGTGGACGCGATCGCCCGCCCGCACGGCGCTCATCGAGACGGGCAACGACCTCGTCGATGGTGCGGCCCGCGAGCAGATCGTCGCTCTGACACCCGAGCAGGAGCACGTCACGGCGGTCAGCTCGGTCCGGGTGCGGCCAGAGGCAGTCGAGGAGTTCCGCGCCCTCCATGCCGAGGTCCTCCGCGCTCTCGCCGACTCTCCCGGGTTCCTCCGCTGCGACCTCTTCGAACCGGTCACGGACGTGCAGGACGACACCGTCACCGTCCTCGCCTTCGACTCCCGGGCCAACCTCGACCACTGGCTGCACTCCGAGGATCGCCGCCAGATCCTCGAGCGCATGGAGCAGTTCACCGAGGGCGACCGCACGCTGAACGTCGTCGGAGGCTTCGCCGGTTGGTTCCCCACACCCGGAGGCCGCCAGGTCAAGAAGTGGAAGTCCGCGGTCGTCGTGCTGATGGCGATCGTCCCGATCACCCTGCTGTACACGGCCGTGCGTTTGACGTTCTTCCCCGATGCCAACGTGGTGCTCGCCGGGGTCATCGGCAACATCGTCAGCGTGGCCCTGCTGACCTGGGTGGCGATGCCATCGCTCACGTCGTGGTTGCAGCGCTGGCTGCAACGCTGACCCGACGCCACCCGGGCATCCGTTGCGTGCACAATGGTCGCCCATGAAGACGTGGATGAAGTGGGCGATCGCCGCCGCGACCGTGATCGTGCTCGTCGTCGGCGGGTTCCTCGTCTGGATCAACTTCATCAAGGAGGACGCCCCCGATCCGTTCGCCCTCGTCGACCCGGCGACTTCCGTCGAAACGACGGCTGCAGGGAACACGTCGGTGCCTGCAGCGACCACACCGGACGCGGTGACGACGACAGTCGCGCCGGCGACCACGGCCGCGGCTGCGCCCGCGGCGGCGGCGACCGATGGCACGTGGGCCATCGGCGAGGGCAGCGCCGTGGGCTACCGCGTCGTCGAGGTGCTGTTCGGCGTGGACACCGAGGGTGTCGGACGAACGGACCAGGTCACCGGCCAGCTGACGTTGGCAGGCACGCAGGTGACGGACGGGTCGTTCGAAGCCGACCTGACGACCGTCGAGAGTGACGAGAATCGGCGCGACAACCAGTTCCGCGGGCGCCTGATGGACACGGAGAGCTTCCCGACGGCGACGTTCACGCTCACCGCGCCGATCGAGCTCGGCTCGGTTCCCGCCGACGCCACACCGGTGACGGCGACCGCGACGGGCGAACTCACCCTCCGCGGGATCACCAATCCGGTGACACTCGACGTCCAGGCGCAGAAGAACGGGGACACGATGCAAGTCGTCGGCAGCACCGACGTCGTCTTCGCCGACTACGGGATCCCGCAGCCGGAAGCTCCAGGCATCACCACCCAGGACCACGGTCTCTTGGAGTTCGACCTGCGCTTGACCCGGGCGTAGTGGACGAGCCCCTCCGCGTCACGCCGACCGTCGTCATCCCGGCGGCCGAGCTGACGTGGCGCTTCTCGCGCTCGTCGGGTGCCGGCGGCCAGCACGTCAACACGACCGACTCGCGCGTCGAGCTGACGTGGGACCTGGAGGCGTCCAGCGCCCTCGACGAGACGCAACGGGGGCGGGCACTGCACCGCCTCGCCGGAGCACTCGTCGACGGCCGGCTCACGGTCACCGCGTCTGAGCGACGCTCGCAGCTGCGCAACCGTGACGAGGCTCGCACCCGGCTCGCTGCCCTCGTGGCCACGGCCATCGCCCCACCTCCACCACCGCGCCGTCCGACCAGGCCGTCGAAGGCGGCTCGCCAGCGCCAGCGCGAGCAGAAGCAACGGCGCAGCGACACCAAGCGCCTTCGGACTCGCCCGCAGCCCGATGGATGAAGTACGTTCACTTGTTGAACTCACGACAGGAGGCGCGATGGACGAAGGCAACGGCTGGCACCAGACGGCGTGCATCCTCTGCTCGATCAACTGCGGCATCGAGGTCCGCGTCGATGGTCCGACGATCGCTCGGGTGCGCGGCGACAAGGCCCACCCGGGATCCGAGGGGTACACGTGTGAGAAGGCGCTGCGCCTCGACCACTACCAGAACGGCCCGCACCGCCTGACCACGCCGCTGCGCCGGCGGCCCGACGGCACGTTCGAGGCCATCGACTGGGACACCGCCATCGCCGAGGTCGCCGCCCGCTTCCGTGACGTCATCGACGCCCACGGCGGGCCGTCGATCCTGTTCTACGGCGGCGGCGGCCAGGGCAACCACCTCGGCGGCGGGTACGGCGGGGCGACGCGCAACGCCCTCGGCATCCGCTACAGCTCCAACGCCCTGGCTCAGGAGAAGACCGGTGAGTTCTGGGTCGACGGTCAGCTCTTCGGCCGCTCGCGCTGCCACACGACCGGCGACTACGAGCACGCCCAGGTCGCTGTCTTCTGGGGCAAGAACCCGTGGCAGTCGCACGGATTCCCGCAGGCCCGACGCCACCTGAAGGCAATCGCCGGCGATCCGCAGCGCACGCTCGTCGTCGTCGATCCGCGCCGCACGGAGTCAGCCGACCTCGCCGACATCCACCTCCGGCCGGTGCCCGGCGGCGACGCCCATCTGCTCGCCGCCCTGCTCGCCGTGCTCGTCGAGGACGGCCACCTCGCCGACCGCTGGCTCGCCGAGCACGCCGACGGCCTCGACGACGTCGTCGCCCACCTCCGGGGCGTCGACATCGCCGCGTCGTGCGCCAAGGCCGGCGTGCCCGAGGAGGACGTCCGCCACACCGCACGCGTGATCGGTGAGGCGACCGGCGGCGTGTCGATCTTCGAGGACCTCGGCATCCAGCAAGCCCCACACTCGACGCTGAACAGCTACCTGGAGAAGCTCGTCGTGCTGCTGACCGGCAACTTCGGTGTGCCGGGCGGGATGAACCTGCACTCACGGTTCGCCTCGCTGGCGCCCGGCGGCGATCGGTCCGCCGGCGGTGGCGAGCCGATGACGCCGACCGGGTCGCACCGCCTCGTCACCGGGCTGGTGCCGTGCAACGTCATCCCCGACGAGATCCTCACCGACCACCCGGATCGCTTCCGCGCCCTCCTCGTCGAGTCGGCCAACCCGGTGCACTCCCTCGCCGACAGCGTCCGCATGCGCGAGGCGCTGCGCGCCCTCGACCTCGTCGTCGTCATCGACGTCGCCTTCACCGAGACCGCGCGCGAAGCCGACTACGTGCTGCCGGCCGCGTCGCAGTTGGAGAAGTGGGAGTGCACGTTCTTCAACCTCGAGTTCCCGCGCAACGTGTTCCACCTCCGCCGGCCAGTGTTCGAGCCGATGCCGGGCACGCTGCCAGAGAGCGAGATCCACGCCCGCCTGTGTCGCGCCCTCGGCGCCTACACCGACGACGATCTCGCACCGCTCGCCGCTGCCGCTCAGCAGGGCCGGCGGGCGTTCCTCGACGCCTTCCTCGGCCTCGGTGCCACGCGCCCCGACCTCGCCAAGCTGCTGCCGGTGCTGCTGTACGAGACGCTCGGCCCGACGCTGTCCACGCCCGACGGCGTCCCGGCGGCGCAAGCGGCGGCGATCTGGGGCCTCGCCCACCGGTGCGCCCTCGCCTACCCGGACTCGATCCGCCGCGCCGGCATCGAGGGCGACGGCGTCGAGCTGGGCGAGGCGCTGTTCGACGCCATCCTGGCGAGCCCGTCGGGCGTCACCTTCACCGTCGACGACTACGACGAGACGTGGCGACGCCTGGAAACGGCGGACGGTCGCATCTCGCTGGCCATCCCGATGCTGCTCGACGAGCTCGGATCGCTCGCCGACGAGCCCGCCCCGCTGGCGGCGGATGCCGACTTCCCGTTCGTGCTGTCCGCCGGCGAGCGCCGCTCGTCGACGGCGAACACGATCTACCGCGACCCCGCATGGCGCAAGAAGGACACCCAGGGCGCGCTGCGGATCGCCCCATCGGACGCCGACTCGCTCGGTCTGGCAGATGGCGACCGGGCGAGGGTGCGCACGCGCCGGGGGACGGCCGTCGCCGTCGTCGAGGTCACCGACACGATGTCGCCAGGGCACGTGTCGTTGCCCAACGGGTTCGGCCTCGGCTCGTCGAGCGATGTCGTCGGGGTGGCGCCGAACGAGCTGACCTCCACCGACGACCGCGACCACTTCGCCGGCACGCCGCACCACAAGCACGTGCGGGCGACCATCGAGCGCGTCGAGGTGGCGGTCTGATGCGTCGCACGCGCTTCGACGACTGGCCGTGCCCGATCGCCCGCACGACGGACCTCATCGGCGACTGGTGGACGCCATTGGTGCTGCGCGAGGCGTTCTCGCGGCAAGCGTCGCTTCGAAGAGCTCAGCGAGTCACTCGGCGTACCTCGCGCCGTGCTCACCGCCCGGCTGAAACGCCTGTGCGCCGACGGTCTGCTGGTTGCGGTCCCGTACCAAGACCACCCGGTGCGCTACGAGTACCGGCTGACGGACAAGGGGCGGGCGTTCTGGGATGTCCTCGCAGCGATGTGGCGCTGGGGCAGCGACTGGCTGTTCGACGACGGCCCGCCGGTGGTGCTCGCTGATCGCGAGTCGGGCGCCGAGGTGCGCCCGGTGGTCGTCGACGAGCTCACGGGTGAACGCCTCGACGTCCGCCGCCTCCGGGTCCGCTCGGCGCCATCGCTCCGGTCGAGTACGTGATGCCGGTCGAGTACGTGCTGACGGGCTGGCCGGCACCACGTACTCGACCGGACGTGTGCTAGATCGTTGCGACGGCCGCCAGCCACCCACCCCCCAACCGCGTCGCCGCCGCGGCGATCGGCGCGGTGTTCTTCGTCAACGGGGCGACACTGTCGTCCTGGACGCCGCGCCTGCCCGAGGTGCAGGCCGACCTCGGCATCTCCGACGCCGCGCTCGGCCTCACCCTCGTCGGCATGGGCGTCGGCGGGCTGATCTCCAGTCTCTTCAGCGGCTGGCTCGTCGATCGTCGCGGCAGCCGGACGATGACGATGACGACCTCGGCGGCAATGTCGCTGTGCCTGCCGCTGCTCGGGATCGCACCAACCGCCGTGCTGGTGTTCGCCTCCCTGCTCGTGCTCGGTGCGCTCGACGGTCTCACCGATGTGGCGATGAACTCGCAGGCCGTCGAGTTGCAGCGACGCGTCGGACGCTCGATCATCACCCGCTTCCACGCCCTGTGGTCGCTCGGCGCCGTGACCGGCGGCATCACGGCGAGCCGGGTCGCGGCCGCCGGCATCTCGTTGCGGACGCAACTGGCGGTCACGGGCGCCGTGCTCGTCGTGATGACGCTCGTCGCCTCGCGGTTCCTTCTCCCCGATCGCCACCACGAAACGGTCGTGGCCGATGAAGTCGAGGACGTAGCTCCCACGCGACGGCTCCTCCTCGTGCTCTTCCTGGTCGGCATGGCCATCGCCCTCGCCGAGCTGCCGCCGAACGACTGGTCGGCGCTGTTGATGGCCGACCGCTTCGACCTCTCCCCCGGCCAGGCCGGCCTCGGCTACGTGGCCGTCGCCGTCGGCATGTTCGTCGGGCGTGTCGTCGGTGATCACGCAACCGACCGTCTCGGCCTCGAGCCGACCCGCCGGGGCGGTGCCGCCGTGGCCGCGGTTGGTGTGCTCATCGCGGCGACTGCGCCCCACGCCGTGCTCGCCGGCGCCGGGCTCTTCGTCGCCGGCCTCGGGCTGTCGTCGCTCTTCCCGTTGCTGTTCCGGGCGGCCAGCGACCTGACGCACGGGTCGCACAGCGGCATGGCGTCCTTCTCGTCCGGCGCCCGCCTGGGCTTTCTCCTGGCATCGCCGCTGATGGGGATCATCGCCGAGCGGACGTCCGTCGCCATCGCCATGGTCGTCGTCGCTGGGTTCGCCGCGACGACCGTGGCGTTGAGCCGCCTCCCCGGCGTCGCCGTCCGCGAGCTCGAACCTGACCCGACCTGACGGAGCAGGATGGGCCAATGGAGCAGTACCGCTGGTTTCACGACAGTGCGCAACTGGACTGGGACGAGCTGTCCGAGCTGTACCGGGTCGCCCCGCTCGGCGACAAGCCGCCGGATGCCTTGCGCACCGTGTTCGGCAACAGCCGCTTCATCTCCTTCGCCTACGACGACGACGCCCTCGCCGGGGCGGGACGAGCGCTGGCGGACGGACTCGACTGCTCCTACATCGCCGACGTCGCCGTGCACCCGGATCACCAGGGCCGGGGACTCGGGCAGGCCATCATCCGCGACCTCGTCGAGCGCAGCGCGAGCCACAAGAAGATCATCCTCTACGCCAACCCAGGGACGGAGGGCTTCTACGCCAAGCTCGGCTTCCTTCCGATGAACACGGCCATGGGGATCTGGAAGGACCCCGGCCCGGCGATCGAATCTGGCGTCCTCCGCCCCTCGGTCTGACACCCCTTCCCTACGCTCGCCTCCACCGACGTCCCCCTCGCCCGCCAACCCTCCGGGGGAGGATCCGTGTCCAGGTTCTGCGGCGCTCACCGCGTCCCGCGCGCCGGCGTCGACCCGATCGACGACGCCGATGCCGCGCTCGCCATCATCCGTCTGGCGCTCCACTCGCCGGCCATCCACGAGACGGTCGCCCTCGTCCTCGACGCCGACCGCACCGGGCGGACGGTCGTCGTGGTCGACGGCACGGTCGAACCCGACTCCGTGCTCGACGTCGTCGAGACGCTCGCCGAGACGATCGCCGCGGCACGTCACGACGGCGCGCTCGTCGTGGCTTCCGTGCGACCGGGCGGCCAGCCGGTCGACGACGACGACGATCGCTGGCTGGAGGCCAGCGATCTGGCCGAGGCTGCCGGCGTCGAGCTGCTCGAGTGGTTCGTGCTCGATGGATGCGGCCGCACGTGGAGTCCCCGCGACCTGCTCGGGGAGGCGCCACGATGGTGATCGTCAGCGCGTCCGCGCCCGCCGCTGCGCCGGGGTCAGGCGGAGCCCCGCCGCACGCAGGCGACCGAGCAGCTCGCGGCTGCTCACCTCGATCGCCCCCGCTGCCACCATCGCCGGGCGGTGCTCTTCGGGGATGTCGTAGTGGTCGCCCTGAAAGCCCCGCCGCGGGATGCCGGCTGCCGCGGCGAAGTCGTGCAGCTCGTCCAGCGACTCGTCGCTCACCATGTGGCACCAACGGCGCCCGCGGTGCCACCACAGCGGTTCGTCGACGAGCACGGCCACCACCGCATTCTGGTCGCCGTGGCGGAACTTGGAAGACTGGCCGGCATCGGCGACGAGACGGAACTGCACGCGGCATGGACCGAGGTGGCCGGCACCGGCAGCACGTCGCTCGCCGCACTCGACGACGTGCTCGGTCGCCACCGCGAGGCACACCGCCGCTATCACGGTGTGCGTCACGTCACGTGGGTGGTCCGCCACGTCCACGAGCTCGCCGGGACCGTCGACATCAGTGACCTCGGTGCGGTCACGATGGCAGCGTTCTTCCACGATGCCGTGTACGACCCGCGCGCCGAGGACAACGAGCAGCAGAGCGCCTCGCTCGCCGTCCGCGTGCTCGCCGATCTCGGCTGGGACGACGGCCGGGCCCGAACCGTCGGCGCCCTCATCCGGGCCACCGAACGCCACGAGACCGCTGCCGAGTCGGACACGGCGGTGCTCATCGACGCCGATCTCGCTGTCCTCGGCAGCGAGCCGTCCGCCTACCAGGCGTACGTCACGGGCGTGCGCGCCGAGTATGCCCACGTCGACGACGCCGCCTGGGCCTCGGGGCGTGCCGCCGTCCTCCGTGCGTTCCTCGACCGGCCGCGCCTGTACTGCACGGCCGAGGCCGCGCGACGGTGGGATGCCCGGGCGCGGGCGAACATGGCAGCCGAGCTGGCGTCGCTGAGCTGACTCAGCGCAGCGGCGACGATCGACGCACGCGCGGGGATCGGCACGAGCTTCGACGGGCGGCTGGTCACGGCGACGACCGCGAGCACGGCGCTGACGGCGCTGATGGCCATGACGAGCACGGGGTTCAGTGTACGGATGTTCGGTCGCGATGCCAAGACGGTTCGTGATTGACTTTGTCTCGTGCCCGAACCCGCCCTGGCACCGATGCGGACGCGACCGGTCGAGCTGCTGCCCGACCGTGACGAGCTGGTCGAACCCGGCGAGCCGGCGCAGGCGCACATCGTCAAGGTCGAGCCCGGCGAGTCGGCGGCGGCCAAGGTCCTCGAGGCACGGATCTACGGCACGCCGCTCGAGGCGCTCTGCGGTCACGTGTGGGTGCCGACGCGCGATCCCAAGCAGCTCCCGCTGTGCGAGCAGTGCAAGTCGATCTACGAGATGTACCGCGCCTTCAACGGCGACTTGCCCGACCAGCCCGCCGAGTAGGCGGCAGCACCGTGGAGGGGGATCTGGAGGGGCTGCGGATCCGCTCGTCCGTGCGCGCCGTGGTGTTCGATCCGGCCATGCGCGTGCTGCTCGTGCGCTTCGAGTTCCCCGATGTCACGGTCTGGGCGACGCCGGGCGGCGGCCAGGAGCCAGGTGAGGACGACGAGACGACCCTGCGACGCGAGCTGCACGAGGAGCTCGGCCTCGCCGTCACCGACATCGGTCCGCACATCTGGAACCGGCTCCACGTCATCCCGTTCATCGGCGGCCACTGGGACGGCCAGCGCGACCGCGTCTACCTGGTCCACGCTGCGGCCTTCGAGCCGCAGCCGAGCCTCACGTGGGAGCAGCTGCGCGCCGAGCGGGTGCACGAGCTGCGCTGGTGGACGCCCGAGGAGCTCGCCGCCGTCGACGAGAGCGTCGTGTTCGCCCCCCGCCGGCTGCCGGCCCTGCTCGCCGACCTCGTCGCCATGGGCGCTCCCGCCGAGCCGATCGACGTCGGCGTCTGAACGCGTCAAAGGTCCTGGATCACCCGTTGCCACAGTTCGACGGTCAGGCCGAGGGACTCCACGTCGACGCGCTCGTCGTGGCCGTGGAAGCGGCGGCCGAACTCGGCGGCGTCGATCGTCGGGCTGAACAGCCCGGCGCCGTAGGAGATCGCTCCCAGCTCGCGGAACACCCGCGAGTCGGTGAACCCGACCGTGAACTGCGGCGCCAGACGGGCTCCCGGGAAGGGCACCGAGACGGCGCGCTGCAGGGCGTCCCACAGCGGCGTATCGGTGCGGCTGATCGATGCCGGGTCGTCGAGCAGGATCTCGATCTCGACGTGGTCGGCAAGATCACCCAGGGCGGCGCGGAGGTGGGCGGTGACCTCATCGGTCCCCTCGCCCGGCAGCGTGCGCACGTCGACGTCGAGCGTGATCGAGTCGGGGATCACGTTGGCCTTCATCACGCCGCCGTCGATGAGGTTGGGCGAGAACGTGGTGTGTGTGCAGGCGTGCAGGTGGGCGGCTGCGGCGGCGCTGGGCAGGTTGTCCAGGACTTCGTCGATCCTCTGCGGGTCGAGCAGCGCCGCCTTGACGTCGTCGGGCAGCGGCAGCGACTCGACGCGCGCCGGCCACAGCTCGTGGAAGCGCGGGGCCGGCCGGTACTCGGCGAGTCGCTGCACCACCGCGGCGGCCTTGACCAGAGCGTTGTCGATGCGGAACGGCATCGACCCGTGGCCCGGCGTCCCGTGGACGCGCAGCCGGCGCCAGGCCACCCCCTTCTCCCCGACCGTCACGCCGATCACCGGAGCGTCCTGGGTGCCCTCGTGGAGCCCACCGCTCTCGGTGAGCACGTAGTCGCAGCGGATGGCGTCCGGATGGTGCTCGGCCACCCAGCGGGCGCCGTGCGCGCTCCCCGCCTCCTCGTCGGCGACGGCGAAGTAGAGCAGGTCGCCGCGCGGTCGCACGCCGCGGTCGGCGATGTCACGGAAGGCGACGGCCATCGACGCCGTGAGGTTGAGCATGTCGACCGCGCCACGACCCCACACCTCGTCGAGGCCGTCGTCGTTGCGCACCAGCTCTCCGGCGAACGGGTCACGGTGCCAGCCCTCGACGTGCACGGGCACGACATCGGTGTGCCCCATCAGGCACAGCGTCGGGGCGCTCGGGTCGCGCCCTTCCAGCCTGGCCACGAACGAGGCCCGGCCCGGCGTCGGCTCCCACCGCTCGACGGTCACCCCTGGCCGCTCGACGTAGGACTGCAGGACGTCGGCGTTGCGCGTCTCGAACCCCGAGTCCGCCGTGCCGTCGTTCACGCAGCGGTTGCGGATCAGCGTCTGCAACAGCTCGACGGTCGCACCGGTGAGTTCACTCGCCATGGCCCCTAGTCTCCATGATCCGTGACCGACGGCGTGGAGATCGAGCAACGGGTCCGCGAGGCCGTCGACGGGATGCCCGGCGTGGAGGTGATCGACATCGATCCGGCGCTCGCCGACACCGCCGAGTTCTGCGCCGCCTACGGCTACGAGCTCGATGACTCGGCGAATGCCATCGTGGTCATCGGCAGGCAGCGCAACCCGGACGTGCCGCCGGTGTACGCCGTCTGCGTCGTGCTCGCCTCCACCCGGCTCGACGTCAACCGCGTCGTGCGCTCCCGGCTCGGCGTGCGCAAGGCGTCGTTCGCCCCGGCCGACGTGACCGCCGAGCTCACCGGCATGACGATCGGCGGCGTCACGCCGTTCGCCCTGCCACCCGACCTGCCGCTGTGGATCGACGAGCGGGTGATGCGGCGCCAGCGCATCGTGGTCGGTGGCGGCAGCCGCAGCGCCAAGGTCGTCGGCCCGCCGGAGATGCTGCTGGTGATCGACGGCGCCGAGGTCGTGGCCGACCTCGCCCAGGCGTAGATCGTCAGGGCGCCGCCGGTCCGCGCAGCAGTTCGAAGGCGACGGCAGGCCGGCCGCCGAAGCGCTTGGCCACCTCGCTCGTCGAGCGCTCGAGCAGCTCGGTGGCAAAGGTGGTGGGGTCGTCGACACCGATGCCGCGGAGGTACTGCTCGTGGGCGACCAGCGAGGCGATGCCCTTGTCGAGTGCGTCGGTGACGTCGACGGCGTGCGACGTCTCCGGCGCGTGCGGCACGGCGATCCACTGCACGCCGGACCAGGGCTCCTCGCTGAGCTCGGGGAAGATCCACCGGTTGCCGGCGTCGGACACGGCGTCGAGCGTCGCCCGGCCGACCGCGCGGTGGTCGGCACTGTTCCACCCGGCACCCGGTCCGCTGCCCCATCGCTCAGCGTGGTTCTGAGCAACGACGACGTCGGGCCGGTGGCGGCGGATCGCCGCGGCGAGGTCGCGTCGCAGGTCGAGGCCTTCGACGATGCGGCCATCGGGGTGGCCGAGGAACTCGATGTCCTCGACCCCGACGATCGTCCCACTGGCCCGTTCCTCCTCCTGGCGGGCGGCCGCCGCCGATTCGGGATCCAGCGTGTCGATCCCCGCTTCGCCGGACGTCACGAGCACGTACGAGACCGTGCGGCCGGCGGCGGTCCAGGCAGCGACGGCCGAGGCGACGCCCCACTCGATGTCGTCGGGGTGGGCGACGATCACCGTCGCCTTGCTCCAGCCGGTGGGGAACGGTTCGAGGTCGGTCACCGGCGCGAACCTAACGTCGCGATCGATGACCGTCGCACTCGCCGCCCGCAAGCCGATCCACGAGACCCACGCCGTCGCCGCGGATGGCGCCGTCGATGCCGACGGCCACATCCTCGAGCCGCCCGACCTGTGGGAGACCTACATCGACCCGGCCTTCCGCGATCGCGCCCTGCGCATCGTGCTCGACGAGAACGGCCTGGAGGAGCTGGAGATCGACGGCCGACGCTCGCAGATGAGCCGGCGCGGTTTCCCGTCGACGCTGGGCGCGATGGGCGCGCCCGACCTGGCCGCGATGATGAAGGACCCGCAGCGGACGTACCTGCACGAGGCCCCGTACGGCTCGATGCACCCCGCCGAGCGGATCGAGCTGCTCGACGCCGAGCACATCGACACGGTGATCCTGTACACGACGGTCGGGCTGCTGTGGGAGGCCGAGGTGGAGGACCCGGCGCTGTCGCAGGCCTACACCAAGGCCTACAACCGGTGGATCTGCGAGTTCTGCGCCGGCGAGCCGCGGCTCGTCCCGACGGCGCATCTGTCGCTGTCCGACCCTGTCGCCGCGGCAGCCGAGCTGGAGCGCGCCGTCGGTGAGGGCGCCAGGGGCGGGTACGTCGCCCCGTTCACCCACGACGGCCGGCCGCTCGGCCACCCCGACAACAATCGCGTGTTCGCCGCCGCCCAGGACCTCGACGTGCCGCTGGCGATCCACCCGACGTTCGAGCCGCAGTGGACCAAGGGCACGCGCATGGGCACGTGGGAGCACGTCAAGCAGCTCCGCCTGCTGGCGTCGGTGCAGGCCTCCGACGGCGTCCGCCACCAGTTCACGACGCTGTTCGACTATGGCGTGTTCGACGCCTTCCCGCATCTCAAGGTCCTGGTGCTGGAGTCGGGCGGCGGGTGGATCGGCTACTGGCTCGACCGCATCGACGCCGTGTACTCGCACACGTTCATCGGCGAACGGGTGCCGTTGCAGCATCAGCCCAGCGACTACTTCCGCGAGCGCATCTGGATCAGCTGCGACCCTGACGAGCGGATGATCCCTGCCCTCGCCGAGCGCTATGGCGTCGAGCGCTTCCTGTGGGCGTCGGACTTCCCCCACGCCGACCACACGCCGGAGTACGTCCACGACCTCAACGACCTCGTCGCCTCGTTCCCCGAGCCCGACCGCGCCAAGTTCATCGGCGGCAACGCCCGCGCCCTGTTCAAGTTGTGAGCTCGAGGCCGGCCAGGTCGCCCTGCGAACGCCAGTCGGCGAGGACCTTGAAGAAGGCGACCGGGCCGGCGCCGTAGAAGCCGTTGCGGGCGCTGCGCTCGCCGGGCTTGCCCTCGTTGTTGTAGTAGCCGGGCGTGCACGACTCGAAGAAGTCGAGGTTGACCTGGGACAGGGCGACGATCGTGTCGACCCATGCCGCTTCGGCCTCCTCCGACGCCTCGATGACCCGGACGCCGTGCTCGAAGGCGTGGCCGAGGATGTAGGCGAGGTGCGTGCTCTGCTCGTCGAGCAGGTGCGGGAAGTTCACCGTGAAGCCCGACTGCGTGAGGCTGAAGATGAAGCAGTTCGGGAAACCGCGAGTGTGCATGCCGTGCAGCGTGGACGCGCCGTCGGCCCACTTCTCGCTCAGCGTCAGACCGTCCCGGCCGACGACCTCGTAGCCGGCGCGGCGGGTGTAGTCGGTGCCCACCTCGAAGCCGGTGGCGAAGATCAGGCAGTCCAGCTCGTACTCGGTGTCGCCGACGACCACGCCGCGCTCGGTGATCTGGTCGACACCGCGGCCGTCGGTGTCGACGAGCGTGACGTTGGGCCGGTTGAAGGCGTCGAGGTACTCGTCGTGGAAGCACGGCCGCTTGCAGAACTGCCGGTAGTACGGCTTCAGCGCCTCGGCCGTCGACGGGTCCTCGACGATGGCGTCGACACGAGCGCGGATCTCCTCCATCTTCTCGAAGTCGGCCAACTCGACGGTGCGGGCGAGGCCGTCCGGGCTGAAGTCGAGCTCGTTGGCCTCGCGCATCTTCAGCAGCAGCTTGCCGATGATGTCGGTCCAGCCGTCGTCGACGAGGTCCTCCGGCTCGAACACACCCGACACCAGGTTGTTGAAGTTCTCCATCCGCCGGCGCTGCCAGCCCGGCGCCAGGGTGGACGCCCACTCGGGTTCGGTTGGCCGGTTGGCGCGCACGTCGATCGACGACGGCGTGCGCTGGAACACGTGCAGCTGCTCGGCGGCCGCCCCCAGGTGGGGCACGCACTGCACCGCTGTCGCCCCGGTCCCGATGATGCCGACTCGCTTGCCGGCGAGGCCGGTGAGGTTGCCGTTGGAGTCGCCACCGGTGTAGTCGTAGTCCCAGCGGCTGGTGTGGAACGAGTGCCCGCGGAACGACTCGATGCCGGGGATCGCCGGCAGCTTGGGCCGGTGCAGCGGACCGTTGGCCATGACCACGAAGCGGGCACGCAGGGCGTCACCGCGGTTCGTCGACACGATCCAGCGCGACTGCTCGTCGTCCCACTCCAACCCCGTCACTTCCGTCTGGAACAGCGCCCCGTCGGTGAGCCCGAAGTGCTCGCCGATCGCCCTGCTGTGGGCCAGGATCTCCGGCGCCCGCACGTACTTCTCGGTCGGGACGTAGCCCAGCTCCTCGAGCAGCGGCAGGTAGATGTACGACTCGACGTCGCACATCGCGCCGGGGTAGCGGTTCCAGTACCACGTGCCGCCGAACTCGCCGCCCTTCTCGATCAGGCGGATGTCCTCGACGCCGGCCTGGCGCAGCCGTGCCCCGGCGAGCAGGCCGCCGAAGCCGCCGCCGATGACGACGACGTCGACGAGGTCGGTGCGCGGCTCACGTTCGATCGGCTCGACGTACGGGTCGTCGACGAAGTGGGCGAAGCGGCCGACGACCTCCTGGTACTGCTCGTTGCCGTCGGGGCGGAGGCGCTTGTCGCGCTCGGCGCGGTACTTCTCGCGCAGCGCGTCGGGGTCGAACGTCGTCGTCGTCACGACGCTGTTTGTAGTCGCGCGGTTCAGCCCGTCCGCTGTCGGACCGCCGGGGCGAACGGGCTCCACAGGAACCACGACTCGAACTGGCCGACGAGGGAGGGCAGCCCTTCGATGCGCACACGCCCGGCGTCCCTGGCGACGCGCAGGGCGTCGATGCCGGAGAAGACGCGCATGAGCGACACCGGATCAGTCGTGACGAGGACGTCGGTGTCGAAGCCGGGGTGGTTCATGCACACCGACGGCTCGCCGCGATCGAGCACGAGCCAGATCGTCGGCGGCTTGGCGTCGCGGTAGTCGAACTGGACGACCACACGGCTGTCCGGTGTCGCCTCGGTGTCGACCCGACGGTGCATCCACCACGTCAGCGTGATCGGGTCGACCTCGCGCGGCAGCGGCTCCTTGAACAGCCAGCGCACCGTCCACTCCCCCAGCGTCATGATCACCTCCTCGAGGTCCCGGCCCGCCGGGGTGAGGTGGTACTCGTGGCCGCGTCCGCCCGGCGCCTCGACGATCTCGACGACGCCACGCCGCTCGAGCTGCTTCAGCCGCTTGAGCAGGAGCGATCGGGAGATCCCGGGGAGTCCGCGCTCGATCTCGTTGAACCGCGTGCTGCCGAGGACCATCTCGCGCAGGATCAGCGGCGTCCAGCGCTCGGCGAGGACTTCGCTGCCGAGCGCGACGGGGCAGTACTGCCCGTATTCACGCATCGCCCCATCGTCGCGCGTCACGGGGACCCTCCGGTCCATTTCGTGCACTAGTCAGCGTCGCAGCCGGGGCTCACCATGGTCGACATGCGGACAGATGTGATCGAACCAGACATGACCAACGGCACGCGGGAGGAGTCCCTCGTCGCCTGGGCAGCGCAGCTCGGCGCCGAGATCGCCCCGTACGCCGCCGAGCACGACCGGGACGGCACCTTCGTCACGGAGGCCTTCGACCTCCTGCGTTCGTCGGGCTACCTGGCGATCGCCGTCCCGGAAGAGCTCGGCGGCCGCGGGGCGACGATCCGTGAGGTCGCCATGGCCCAGCGCGCCCTCGCCCACTCCTGCGGCTCGACCGCCCTGGCGTCGTCGATGCACATGCACGTCAGTCTGTTCACGGCCTGGCGCTACCGACGTGAGCTGCCGGGCGCCGAGGCGACCCTGAAGCGGATCGCCAACGAAGGCATCATCCTCGTGTCCACCGGTGGCGCCGACTTCACCCAGCCCCGCGGCACGGCGACGGCCGTCGACGGCGGGTTCCGAGTGTCCGGACGCAAGGTCTTCTGCAGCCAGGTGCCCGTTGGCGACGTGTTCTCGACGATGTTCGTGCTCGACGACGACGGCACGAAGACCGTGCTGAACATGGCCGTTCCGGTCAAGTCCGACGGCGTGACCATCCACGACAACTGGGACACCCTCGGGATGCGCGGGACGGGCAGCCAGGACGTGACGATCGAGGACGTGTTCGTGCCCGAGGAGCGCGTGCTCGCCAGGCGGCCGTGGGGCGTCCTCGACCCGCCGCTGCAGGTGATCGCCAGCATCGCCATGCCGGTGATCACCGCCGTGTACCTCGGCGTCGCGGAGGCCGCACGCGACGCCGCCGTCGCCGCCGTGGCCGGGACGCCCCGTGCCGAGGATCCGACGATCCAGCGCCAGGTCGGGTTCATGGAGGACCGCCTGCGGGTGATGTCGTGGGCGCTCGACGGCGCCCTGCGCACGGTCGGTGACGACCCGACGCCGTCGATGACGACGGTCGCCGACGTGATGGCCGCCAAGCGGGAGACCGCCATCGGCGGCATCGAGGTCTGCGATGCGGCGATGGACGTCGCCGGCGGCGGGGCCTACTTCCGCACGTCGGTGATCGAGCGCTGCTACCGCGACGTCCGCGGCGCCAAGTTCCACCCGTTCGGCCCCGAGCAGACCCTCCTCCACGCCGGCCGCGTCGCCCTCGGTCTCCCCGCCGACTCCATGTGAGTTTTCTAAACGCACTTGTTCCCGCTGAGCGGGAACAAGTCCGTTTAGAACCTCATGGTGCCGGGGTCCGCACGCGAGGATGCGGGCGTGCACGTCGACGTGATGACCGAACCGGCCGCCTTGGCGGACGTCCAGCAGCTCGCCGGCCAGGTGGCCGGCGCCGGGTTCTCCGGGATCGTGTTCACGGAGATGCGCCAGCCGCCGTGGCTGTCGATCGTTGCCGCCCACCAGGCCGCACCCGACCTGCACCTGGCGACGGGCATCGCCGTCGCCTTCCCGCGCAGCCCGATGCTCACGGCGCAGACAGCGTGGGAGCTTGCCGAGGCGACCGACGGTCGCTTCCGGCTCGGGCTCGGCAGCCAGGTGCGGGCGCACATCGAGCGGCGCTACGGCGTCGAGTTCGACCCACCCGTCGCCCGCATGCGCGACTACGTGCTGGCCGTGCGCGCCGCGCTGGCGGCGTTCCGCGGTGAAGCGCCACTCGCCCACGAGGGCCGCTTCTACCGGCTCAGCCTGCTCCCGCCGATGGGCCGGCCGCGCCGCCACGGCCACGAGGACGTCAAGATCGACATCGCCGCCGTCGGTGACGCCATGGTCCGCGCGGCGGGTGAGGTCGCCGACGGCATCCACGTGCACCCGCTGCACTCGGCGCCCTACCTGAAGGACAAGCTGCTGCCGGCGCTGGCGACGGGCACGACGGCGGCCGGGCGCTCGACGGACGACGTCGAGCTGATGATCCCCGTGTTCGCCGCACCCGGCGACACACCCGAGGCCCGCGAGGCACTGGTCCAGCGCTGCCGGGCCCAGATCGCCTTCTACGGCTCGACGAAGAACTACGCCTTCCAGTTCGACGACCTCGGCTTCGACGGTACCTCGGCCCGGCTCAACGAGCGCCTGAAGGCCGGCGACATGGCCGGCATGGCCGACCTGATCACCGACGACATGCTCGACCACTTCGCCGTCATCTGTCGCTGGGACGAGCTCGCCGACCGCTTGATCGAGCGCTACGACGGCATCGCCACCCGGCTGATCATGTACACCGCCGTCGAGGCGATCCGTACGGATCCGTCGACGCTCGGCGCCTGGGGCGAGGTCGCCCAGGCGGTGTCGAAGCCGACAAACTGACGCGATGGCGACCCTGAAGCCCGAGATCGACCCCGCCGACGTCGGCCTCGACGCCGAGCGCCTCGCCCGGCTCGACCGCCACCTGCGCACGTACGTCGACGACGGACGGATGCCCGGCTCGCTCGTCACGGTGTCGCGGCACGGCCAGCTCGCCCACGTCGGCACGTACGGCCAACGGGACATCGAGGCCGGGCTGCCCGTGGAGACGGACACGATCTGGCGGATCTACTCGATGACCAAACCGCTCACCGCGGTCGTCGCCCTGACGCTGTGGGAGGAGGGCGCCTTCGAGCTCAACGATCCGGTGCGCTGGTACATCCCGTCGTTCAAGGACCTGCGTGTGTGGCGCGGTGGCTCGTCGGTGCGCCCGGACACCGAGCCGGTCATCGAGGAGATGCGCATCTGGCACCTCTTCACGCACACGAGCGGGCTGACCTACGGGTTCATGCAGGCGCACCCCGTCGACGCCCTGTACCGCCAGGCCGGGTTCGAGTGGGGCGTGCCGCCTGGCCTCGACCTCGCCGGTGTGTGCGACCGCCTCGCCGAGCTCCCCCTCGTCTTCCAGCCCGGCACGGAGTGGAACTACGGCATGAGCACGGATGTGCTCGGGCGAGTTGCCGAGGTCGCATCCGGCGCGCCGTTCGCCGACCTCGTCCAGCAGCGCCTCCTCGATCCACTCGGGATGAGCGAGACGATGTGGCACGTGCCCGACGAGCTCGCTGACCGCCTCGCTGCGCTGTACGTCCCGACACCTGGGACCGGCAAGGCGGTGCGCTTCGACTCGATGGGCGCGGGTGCCCGCACCCCGCCGGAGGCCACGCTCGGTGGTGGCGGGCTGTGCTCGACGGCTGCCGACTACCTCCGCTTCGCCGAGATGCTGCGCCGGCGCGGCGAGCTCGACGGCGCGCGCATCCTGTCCCCGGAGACCGTCCGGTTCATGGCCAGCAACCACTTGCCCGGCAACGCCGACCTCACGCAGTTCGGGCGCCGGCTGTTCAGCGAGACGACGTTCGACGGCGTCGGCTTCGGCCTGGGCGTCAGCGTGGCGCTCGACCCGGTCGCCGCGAAGGTGCCGAGCAGCATCGGCGACCACGGGTGGGGCGGCGCGGCGAGCACCGCCTACTGGGTCGATCCCGTCCTCGACCTCGTCGTGCTGTTCATGACCCAGCTCCTGCCGAGCGACTCACTGCCGATCCGTTCCCGCCTCCGCACGCTGGTCCACAGCGCGATCATGGCGTGACGCGCAGCGCTGTCCCCGCGAAACGGCGTCAGACCATGAGCTTGGGCGAGGAGACCCCGCCCAGCAGCGCCGACACCAGGATGCCGAGCGGCAGCGTGCCCCAGTAGCCGACTTCGGTGAGGCCGGCGTTGCCGAGGAACAGCATCAGCAGCCAGGTCGCCGGGAACGTGGCGAGAAGGAAGATGACAATGAAGGCGATGAGGCCACGGATCACGGGTTCATCCTCCCGCATCGCGCGCGCACACGCGCGGATGGTCGCGCGACATGATCGCGACGTGGCCAACGAGGACGACGCCCGACGCATCGCCTTGTCCCTGCCGGAGACGACGGAGAGGCCGAGCTACGGCACGCCCGGGTTCCGGGTCAAGGATCGTCTGTTCGCCCGCATGCACGACCTGCCCGACACGCTCGTCGTCTGGGTCGCCGACATGGACGAGAAGGAAGCGCTGCTCGCCTCGTCGCCCGACGTGTTCTTCGAGACCCCGCACTACGACGGCTACCCGATGGTCCTCGTCCACCTCGATGCCATCGACCTCGACGAGCTCACCGAGGTGATCACCGACTCCTGGCGCGCCCGCGCCCCCCGCCGCCTCCTGGCCGACTTCGACGCCTGACCCACCCGAGTGTTCGCGGCCATCCGAGTGTCGGGCGTGCGGCGTCCGGTCGCCGAGCACTCGCATGGAACTCAGGCGGCGATGGCTGCCTCCCGGTCGGCGAGCTCGCGGCGGTCGATGATGTGGTCGACGAGGCCGTAGGCCACGGCGTCGGCTCCGCGCACGATGTAATCACGGTCGATGTCGGCGGTGATCCGCTCGGGCGTCTTGCCGGTCGCCGCGACGAGGATGTCGATCATCCGCCGGCGCATCTCGACGACCTCGGCGATCTGCAGCTCGAGATCGGTCGACTGGCCCTGGGCTCCGCCGTGCGGCTGGTGGATGAGGATGCGGGCGTTGGGCAGGGCGTAGCGCTTCCCGGGCGCTCCTGCAGCGAGGAGCACCGCCGCCGCCGAGGCCGCCTGACCGACGCAGATGGTCGCCACGTCGGGCGCGACGTACTGCATCGTGTCGTGGATGCCGAACAGGGCGTTCATGTCGCCGCCCGGCGAGTTGACGTACAGCGAGATGTCCTTGCTCGTCGACTCCGACTCCAGGTGCAGCAGCTGGGCGATGACGAGGTTGGCGCTGGTGTCGTCGATCGCCGTGCCGAGGAACACGATGCGGTTGGCGAGCAGGCGGGAGTAGATGTCGTACGCCCGCTCGCCACGGTTGGTCGACTCGATGACGGTAGGGACGAGCATGGCAGCCTCACTTCCTTGTGCAACTCAGTGGTTGCACCTCAACCTATCGCATCGTGCAACCAATGCGTTGCTCGTTACTCTTGGTCGCATGGCCGACACCAGGATCACGAGGACCGTCGAGACCGACCTCGCGCCCGACGAGCTGTGGTCGCTCGTCGCCGGCGGCGACGGCTGGGCCGCGTGGCTCGTCGACGACGCCGACATCGACGTCGAACCCGATGCGACCGGCACGGTGGTCGACGACGACGAGGCGCGTGATGTGCGCATCGACCGCGTCGATCCGCACGAGCGGGTGACGTTCACGTGGTGGCCGCAGGGGCAGGCCGATCGGGCGAGCACGGTCGAGCTCGTCGTGATCCCCGGCCGTCTCGTGATCACCGAGACGTACTGCGCGTCGGCGATCCGCTGGGACGTGCGGGCGCTCGTGCTCGGGTCGCTGGCGCTTCGCGTCGGCGTGTGAGCGGGGATCGCCGCCCGCTCGACGAGTTGTTCGCCGTGCTCGCCGACCCGACCCGGCGGGCGGTGCTCGAACGTCTCGTCCACGACGGTCCGCAGACGGCAACCGCGCTCGCCGAGCACTTCCCCACCACACGCCAGGCGATCGTCAAGCACCTCAAGGTGCTCGCCGACGCCGACCTCGTCGTGCCGGAGCGCCACGGCCGGGAGGTCCGCTACGTCGCCACCACGGAGCGCCTGGCCGACGCCGTCGCCTGGCTGCTCGACGCCAGCCGCCGGTGGGACCGCCGCGCCGCCCGCCTGCGGACCCACCGTCCCTGAATCTGGGCGCAGAACGTCTCGGAATCCGAGACGAATCGCGCCCAGAGACGGATCGCGCCCAGATGGGGGTCAGCGGTCGAGGTAGGCGCGGCCTCTCGGGGAGAGGCGGTAGCCGACCTCGAGGCTCTCGGTCAGGCCGAGCGCCTTGAGCTTGCGTACGTCGGACTTGAACGCCAGCCGCTCCCTGCCCAGCTCGGCCGCCAGATCTGCGGCGCGCACACCCGGCCGGTCGGCGATCAACCGGAGCACCTGATCCGTCCACGGGCCATGGGCGTCGAGACGGTCCAGGCGCCGCTCGAGCTCCGCCATCTCATCGGCCGCCATGGCGACGCGCTGACGCAGGGCGATGCGCGGGTCGGGACCGGCGAGGTGGAACCGGATGCGGTAGAGCTGGCCGTCACGGTTGCCGAGAGCGGCGAGCAGCGCCGCCCGGTCGGTGTACCCGGCCTGTGCGACGTCGTCCTCGGTGATCGCCTCGACGTCGATGACATCGACCTCGTCGATGGCGAGCACACCGACCCTCGTCGTCAGGGTGCCCCCGGCCCGCACCGTCGGCCGCCGCCATCGACGGACGGCGAGGGTGACCGAGCCGGCGGCGATGGCATCGAGCGTGCGCGCGTCGAGCAGCACGTCACGCCGTCAGCAGGAAGATGGCGACCCAGTGGCAGAGGGCGGCAAGGACCACGAACGTGTGGAACACCTCGTGGTAGCCGAACACCCGTGGCCACGGGTTCGGACGCTTGAGGGCGTAGACGATCGCCCCGACGGTGTACAGGCCGCCGCCGACCGCCAGCAGGGCGGTCTCCGCCGCGTTCAGGGCAGCGGCGTAGGCGGGGAAGTCGAGCATCATCTGCCATCCAGCGACCAGGTACACCGCGGCGACCAACCCGGATGGCGCGTCGAGCCACAGCATCCGGATGGCCATGCCGACGATCGCGATGCCCCACGCGATCGCCAGCAGCACCGCCTGGGTCGTCCCGTCGAGCGCCAGCACGATCACCGCTGTGTACGTGCCGGCGATGCCGACGAGGATCATCGCGTGATCGAGCCGTCGCAGCAGGCGACGCTCGCGAGCTGCGAGCCGTGCCGAGTGGTAGATCCCGCTCACCGTCAGCATCGCCGTGACGCACACGCCGTAGACGAGCACCGCGACGAGATCGCCGCCGCTCTCGGCGCGGACCGCCAGCACGATCGTCAGCACGACCGCGACCGGCACGGCGGCGCGGTGCATCGCACCGCGCATCGCCGGCCGCGGGGTCGGCGGGGCGTACTCGACTGCCATCCACCCCTTCTAGCGCGCGGGTACGACTACGTTGGCGTCGATGCCGCCAGGGGGTCCGCTCCCGGGGCCGGCGTCCGAGCGGTCGACCATCGAGCACGTGGCCAACGCGGCGGGCGTCTCGGTCGCCACCGTCAGCCGCGCCCTCCGCGGGCTGCCCAACGTCGCCGTCTCGACGCGCGCCAGGGTGGAGGAGGCCGCTCGCGAGCTCAAGTACCGCCCCGACCCGGCAGCATCGCGACTGGCGGCGGGGCGCAGCCACGCCATCGCCGTCGTCGTCCCGCTGATCAACTCGTGGTACTTCTCCAACGTCGTCGCCGGCGCCGAGGCGGTCTGCGCCGAGGTCGGCTACGACCTGCTCGTGCTGACGGCGCCGAACGCCATCACCCGGCGCCAGGCCGTCGACACCGCCGCCGCCCTCGACCGCCGCGTCGACGGGCTGATCTTCGTCGAGGTCGCCCTCGAACCCGACGATGTCGCCGATCTCGCTGCCCGCAGGCTCGGCGTGGTCACCATCGGCCAGGAGACCAGCGCGTTCCCGTCCGTTCGCGTCGACAACGCGGCCATCGGCCGCATCGCCGTCGACCACCTCCTCGCCCTCGGTCACCGTCGGATCGGCGTGCTCGGCGCACAGGCGGAGGCGCCGGCGTACTTCGACGTGCCGGGTCAGCGCATCGCCGGCGCCGCCGAAGCGCTCGCCGCCGTCGGCTCGCACCTCGATCCTCAGCTCGTCGGCATGGGCGAGTTCACCGTCGAGGGCGGTCACGACGCCGGGGTCGAGCTGCTCTCCCGTCCCGAGCGCCCCACGGCCATCTTCGCCCTCTCCGACGAGATGGCCTTCGGCGCCGTCATCGCCGTGCGCGACCTCGGCCTGTCGATCCCCGACGACGTGTCGCTCGTCGGCGTCGACGACCACGAGGTCGCCGAGGTGCTCGGCCTGACGACCGTGCGCCAGCGCGTGGTCGAGCACGGCGCCCTCGCCGCCCGCGCCCTGCTGCGCCGGCTCGGCGCGTCGGGACCGCCGATCCGGGCGATCGACCACCTCGTCAGCGACGCCGAGCTGGTCGTCCGCTCGTCGACGCGGCCGCCTGACCTCGGCCCTGCTTGACCTCCCGGCCTGGATATGTAACCGTTTGCACGGCGCGGGACCCCGCCCGGCCATGGCAAGGGGGATAATCGATGAGGAAACGCTGGCTCAGGCTCGCCGCACTACCGGTGGCGCTCGCTTTGGTCGCCGTCGCCTGCGGCGACGACGACGACGACGACGCCGGCAGCGGCGGACACGTCAGCGCAGAGGGCACCACCGCCGACGAGGGCACGACTGCCGAGGACACCGCCGCCGAAGGCACGACTGCCGAAGGGACCGCCGCCGAGGGCACCACTGCCGAGGGCGACGGGGCGACCGACGACTTCGGTGGCGCGGAGGTGACGATCACCGGATCGGAGCGTGACGATCCATCGGTGATCGCGATCAACACGGCGCTCGCCGAGTTCGGCGAGGCCAACGGCATCGAGATCACCTTCACCGGTGACGCCGACTGGGAAGCGAACATCAACACCCAGGTCGAGGGCGGCAACCCGCCGAACATCGGCATCTTCCCGCAGCCGGGCAAGCTCGCCGACTTCGCCAGCCAGGAATTCATCGTCCCGCTGAGCGACGAGGTCGTCTCCGCCGTCGAGACGAACTGGGATGCCGACTACTACAACTACGCCGTCGTCGACGACGTGCTGTACGGCGTGCCGGTGAAGACCGACCTCAAGTCGCTCGTCTGGTACAAGCCAGCCGTGTTCGAGGCAGCCGGCTTCGCGGTCCCTGAGACGTTCGAGGAGTTCACCGCGCTGATCGACGCAGATGAAGGCCGAGGGCGACGGCCGCAAGCCGCTCTGCGTCGGCATCGAGTCGGGCAACGCCACCGGCTGGACCGTACACGGACTGGGTCGAGGAGATGGTGCTGCGCCTGCACGGCGGCGACGTCTACGACCAGTGGGTCAGCCACGAGATCCCGTTCGACGATCCGCAGATCGTCGAGGCGATGCAGCAGGTGCTCGACCTGTGGACCGAGGAGAACGTGTTCGCCAGCGGCGGCAACATCGCCGCCACCAACTTCGGCGACAACGCCCAGGCGCTCTTCGACGACCAGTGCTACATGCACCGCCAGGCGTCGTTCTTCAGCGGCTTCTTCCCTGACGGGACGGCGTTCGCCGACGGGTCCGAGGGCGCCATCGACGTCTTCTACTTCCCGGACATCAACGGTGACCGCCCGGTCCTCACGGCCGGCACGTACGCCGCTGCCTTCGACGACGACCCGGCCACGATGGCGGTCCTCGCCTACATGTCGATCGCCGGAGTACGCCAACCTGCGCCAGGCGACGCAGACCGCCGAGCTCGATGGCGGCCTGTCAGGCTTCCTGTCGGCGGTCAAGGGCGGCGACCCGTCCGTCTACCAGCCGCTCGAGCAGGGGTTCCTCGAGATCCTGAACAGCTCCGAGCTGTCACGGTTCGACGGATCCGACCTGATGCCGGCCGACGTCGGTGCAGGCGCGTTCTGGACCGAGGGGACGGCAGCGGTCAACGGTGACCAGGATGCCGCGGCGGCTGCCGCCAACATCGACGGATCATGGCCATCGTGATGTAGTCCACCTCCTGGATCTGCTGTCGGGGCGCTGGCGCAACGTCGCCAGTGCCCCGACGCCGTTCTGGGCTGTGCCAGAGTGAAGCGCACATGACCGACATGGGGGTTTGACGTGGGGAAGGTCTTCTCGACGCTGGTGGTGGTGGTCGTCGCAGTCGCCGTCAGCGCGGGCATCTGGATCGTCGCCAACCTGATCTTCAACCTGGCGAAGCGTCGGTGGCAGCTGTTCAACACCATGGTCTTCGCGGCCATTGGCTTCGTGCTCGGCGCCATCCTGTCCGGAAACCGCCTGACGATCGGATCGCCGAGCGCCGAGAGTGGCGGGTTCCTCGCCTTCATCTGGTTGCCGGTCGTGGCGGCGCTCGTGTTCGCCGTCCTCGGCACCGTCCTCGAGCAGGTGAACGACCCGCGTCAACGACTCCTCATCTCCGCGATCAGTGGTGTCGGCATCGGTGTGGCGATCGGCTTGCTCATCCGCGAGCAGTACCGCCCAGCGCTGGAGATCGTGCCACTCGTCGCGTGGACGGCGGGAGTCGCCGCGCTCGGCGCGCGTCATCGACACCCTCCGCAAGAAGCCCCCGATCACCGGCGTGCGTGACCGGTGGCGCGATCGGTTTCCTCCTCGGGGGTTGGGGCAGCGCCGACCTCGGATCGGGTTCGGTCGCCGAGGCGATCATCGCCTCGGCGGTGCCGACGACGCTCCTCGCCGCCCGCTTCGGCATGACGGTCAACCCCGACGCACAGGACCGGGCGCGGATCGACCAGCGGGCCCGGGCCGTCATCTTCATCGGGCCGGCACTGCTGTTCATCGTCGTCACGCTGGTCATCCCAGCGATCCGGACGTTCTACCTGTCGTTCCTCGACGGGAACTCCGAGTCCGTCGTGTGGCTCGACAACTATCAGGAGACGTTCAGCGACAAGACGACGTGGAACCCGTCGAACTGGACGAACATGTTCACCAGCCGGCTGTTCTTCATCGGCCTCGTCATGCTCGGCATCTCGTGCGTCACCGCCTACGTGGCCAAGAAGCACACCGGGCGAGCCATCGAGATCGGCAACCCGACCGTCGCTCCTCTCCTCGCCGGAGGGTTCTTCGTGGCCTTCGCCGCGTTCACCGCGTTCCGCGGCACGATCCCCAACAACCTGTGGTGGGTGCTCACCGTGGTGTTCACGACGACAGCGTTGGGCCTGGCGATCGCCGTGCTCGCCGACCGGGCGAAGCACGAGAAGGTCGCCAAGTCGTTGATCTTCATGCCGCTCGCCCTCTCGCTCGTCGGCGCCTCGGTGATCTGGCGGTTCGTGTACGTGCCCCGCGATGCCAGCGTCGAGCAGACCGGACTGCTCAACGCCCTCTGGGTCGGACTCGGGCGGCTGAGTACCGGGAGCGGGCTCCCGACCATCATCGTCGGTGTGGTCGCCGCCATCGCCCTCGCCCTCGCCGTGGCGAGCGTCGGCCGGGCGCTGGTCCAGCGCAACTACGGCAAGGTGACGATCTCCGGGCTCGCCGCCATCCTCATCGGCTGGTTCTTCATCCGCTACATCGGCTCGGGCGTCGGCGGGTTCGTCGTCACCGAGGACGGCGAGACCGTGCCCAACCCGGTCAGCTTCATCCAGGAATCGCCGTTCAACAACGTGTGGCTGATGGTGATCCTGATCTGGATGCAGACCGGCTTCGCCATGGTCATCCTCTCGGCGGCGATCAAGGCGGTGCCGGACGAGATCATCGAGGCGGCGCGCGTCGACGGGGCGACGACGTCGCAGATCTTCTGGCGCGTGACGCTGCCGCAGATCGCCACGACGATCGGCGTCGTCGTCACCACCCTCATCGTGCTCGTCATGAAGGTCTTCGACATCGTCAAGGTCATGACCAACGGCAACTTCGACACGCAGGTGCTGGCCAACGACATGTTCAACCAGGCGTTCCAGTTCAGCAACACCGGCCGCGGGGCAGCGTTGGCCATCATCCTGTTCGTCTCCGTGCTGCCCGTCATGATCTACAACATCCGCCGGATGCAGAGGGAGTCCTGAGATGAGCACGATGACACCAGTCCTCACCGATCCTGGGCCGACCGAGCCTGGAGGGCGGTCATCAGCCGACACGTGGTGTGGGCGACCGGGTCTACGGGTTCATGCGGGCCATCCCGGCCTCGTACCTCTGGATCCTCGTCGTCATCTGGAGCCTGCCGTCACTCGGCCTGCTCGTCAGCTCGTTCCGCACACGGGACGCGCAACGCTCGACCGGGTGGTGGGAGGTCGTTCGGCGACTTCGACCAACTCACGCTCGACAACTACCGCACCGTCCTCGAGTCCGAGGGCACGGCGTCGATGCGCGAGGCGTTCCTGAACTCGATCGCCATCGCCATCCCGGCGACGATCATCCCGATCGCCATCGCCGCCTTCGCCGCTTACGGTTTCGCCTGGATCGACTTCAAGGGCCGGAAGGTGCTGTTCATCGGCACCGTGTCGCTGCTGGCGATCCCTCTCCAGGTCGCCCTCATCCCACTGCTCCAGCTGTACGTCGGCGGCGCCCACCTGACGATCCCGGTCCTCGACAAGACGATCACGCTCGTTCCCGACCTCGACCTGGCCGGGACGACGACGGCGGTGTGGCTCACCCACGCCGGCTTCGCCATGCCGTTCGCCATCTTCCTGCTGCACAACTACATCTCGCAGCTGCCGAAGGACCTGTTCGAGGCGGCGCGCATCGACGGCGCCGACCACTACACGATCTTCTGGCGGCTCGTGCTGCCGCTTTCAGTCCCTGTGCTGGCAGCGTTCGCCATCTTCCAGTTCCTGTGGACGTGGAACGACTACCTGATCGCCAACACGATGATCGGCAACAACCCCGACCAGGCCCCGATGACGATCGTCATCGCCAACCTCGCCGGCGACTTCGGCCGCAACGAGTTCGTCCTGCCGTCGGCCGCGTTCGTCCAGGCGTTCGTCCCGATCATCGTGTTCTTCGCCCTGCAACGCTTCTTCGTCCGCGGCATCCTCGCCGGCAGCGTCAAGGGGTGACGGACTCACTCGTCGACCCGTCACCGCGCCGGCTCGGATCGCTCGGCGAGGTCGGGCCGATCGCCCTCGGGCAGTGGCGCTTCACCGGCGGTGACATCGCCTCCGCCCAGGCGCTCGTCGAGGTCGCCCTCGACGCCGGCGTCAACCTCGTCGACACGGCCGACGTGTACGGCCTCGACTGGGGAGGCGCCGGGTTCGGCGCCGTGCGAGGGGCTGCTCGGCGAGGTCCTCGCCGTCGCCCCGTCGTTGCGCCAGCGGATGGTGCTGGCGACGAAGGGCGGCATCGCTCCCCCGACGCCGTACGACTCCAGCCCGGAGGGGTTGCGTGCGGCGTGTGAGGCATCGCTGCGCCGCCTCGGCGTCGACGTCATCGACCTCTACCAGATCCACCGCGCGGACCTGCTCACCCACCCGGCCGACGTCGCGGCGACGCTGGCCGCGCTGCGCGACGAGGGCAAGATCCGCGAGGTCGGCGTCTCCAACCACACGCCGGCCCAGGTCGACGCGCTGCGCGCCCACCTGCCGTTCCCGCTCGTCAGCAACCAGCCGGAGTACTCCGCCGTGCACCTCGACCCGCTGCGCGACGGCACGTTCGACGCGTGCATGCGCGACGGCGTCGTCCCGCTGGTGTGGAGCCCGCTGGCCGGCGGACGGCTGGCCAGTGGCGACGGCGTCCGGCCGGAACTGCTCGCCGTGCTCGACGGGCTCGCCGAGCGCGAGGGCGTCGACCGCGCCACCGTCGCCCTGGCGTTCGCCCTCGCCCACCCGTCGCGGCCGGTGGCGATCATCGGCACGCAGCGACCCGAGCGCATCACCGCCTCGCTCGCCGCGCTGCGGGTCGGGCTCGATCGCGCTGACGTGTACTCGATCATCCAAGCCTCCGAAGGAGTCCCCCTCCCGTGAGTGAGATCGCCTGGTTCGGTGCCCTGTGCGACGACGACTACGAGTTCCTCGGTGTCCCCGACCCGGCACTCGCC
This sequence comes from uncultured Acidimicrobiia bacterium, assembly GCA_963822875.1. Lineage (GTDB taxonomy): Bacteria > Actinomycetota > Acidimicrobiia > Acidimicrobiales > Ilumatobacteraceae > JALZMG01. The sequence continues at coordinate 108,763 of CAWGJK010000008.1, forward strand.
AGCTCGTGGCCGCACTGCCGCGACATCGTGCAGACGGCCGACCGGCTCGGCTTCGACAACGTGCTGCTGCCGTCGGGCTACACGCTCGGCATCGACTCGACCGCCTTCGCCGCCGCCATCGCCACCCACACCGAGCGCATCAAACTGCTGCTCGCCGTGCGCATGGGCGAGATGTGGCTGCCCCAGCTCGCCCGCCAGCTGGCGACGATCGACCAGATGGCGGGTGGCCGGCTGAACATCAACATCATCTCCTCGGAGATGCCGGGCGAGGAGCTGGCGTCGGCGCCGCGCTACCAGCGGACCCGCGAGCTGATGGCCGGGTTGCGCACGTTGCTCAACGGCGAGCGCCTCGACGCTGACGGAGAGTTCGTTCGCCTGCACGTCGACCCGCCGCGGGCGCGGACGGTCGCCGGCACCTGCCCGCCGATGTACTTCGGCGGGTTCTCCGACGACGCCAAGGACGTCGCCGCTGCGGAAGCGGACGTGTTCCTCACCTGGCCGGACACGGTTGCCTCGGTCGCCACCACGGTCGAGGAGATGCGTGAGCGGTCAGCGGCGTACGGGCGTGAGCTGGCGTACGGCCTGCGGGCACATGTGATCGTGCGCGACACCGAGGCCGAGGCCAAGGCGGCAGCGCAGCGGCTGGTGTCCAAGCTCGACGACGACACCGGCGCGGCGATCCGCGGGAAGTCACTCGACGCTGCGTCCGTCGGCGTCCAGCGCCAGGCGGCGCTCCGTGAGGCCGCGACCGACGATGGCTTCGTCGAGGAGGCGCTGTGGACCGGGGTCGGCCGGGCGCGCAGTGGCGCCGGGGCAGCGATCGTCGGCGATCCCGACCAGGTCGTGGCCAAGCTGCGCGCCTACGAGGACGCCGGCATCTCGGCGTTCATCCTCTCCGGCTACACCCACCAAGCCGAGTGCGAGCGGTTCGGCACCATGGTCCTCCCCCGCCTCGACCACGCCCCGCTGCCCTGATCGGCAGCGGAGCTGATCAGCTCCAGATCGCCTGGAAGTTCTGCCCGTCGAAGAAGTGCATGGCCTCGGCGTTGACGACGATGTCGACGTCCTCGTCGACACGCACGCGTGACCGCGGGCTGAACCGGGCGACGACGTTGGCGTAGCCCTCGCCGGGCAGCTCCTCGGGGGCATCGGGATCGCCGGAGTCGACGCGCTTGGCGTCGATGGCCATGTGCACCATCAGCTCCGAGCCGAGCGCCTCGACGAGCTTGACGTTGGCCTTGATGCGGCGGTCCTCGGCCGGGTTGCTGACGACGGCCGCGTCCTCGAAGTCCTCCGGGCGGATGCCGAGAACGACGCGCTTGCCGTCGTAGGTGCGCAGGGCGGGACGCTTCTCCAGCACGGCTTCGGGGACGACGACGGACTGCGACCCGAACTCGACCGAGGCCCCGCCCTCGCCAACATGCATGACACCGTCGTAGAGGTTCATCGACGGTGAACCGATGAAGGCGGCGACGAACACGTTCACCGGCTGGTCGTAGAGGTTCTGCGGCGTGTCCACCTGCTGCAGATAGCCGTCCTTGATGACGGCGACGCGATCGCCCATGGTCATCGCCTCGACCTGGTCGTGGGTGACGTAGAACGTCGTCACACCGAGGTCGCGCTGCAGGCGGGCGATCTCGGCGCGCATCTGCACGCGCAGCTTGGCGTCGAGGTTGGACAGCGGCTCGTCCATCAAGAAGCACGCCGGCTGGCGCACGATCGCCCGGCCCATCGCCACGCGCTGGCGCTGACCGCCCGACAGCTGGCCCGGCTTGCGGTCGAGGTACGGCTCGAGCTCGAGGATGGACGCCGCCTTGCGGACCCGGGTGTCGATCTCGTCCTTGGGCACCCGGGCCAGCTTGAGGGCGAAGCCGATGTTGTCGAACACCGTCATGTGCGGGTACAGGGCGTAGTTCTGGAAGACCATGGCGATGTCCCGGTCCTTCGGTTCGACGTCGTTGACCACACGGTCGCCGATCTTCATCTCGCCACCGGAGATCGACTCGAGCCCGGCGATCATCCGCAGCGCCGTCGACTTGCCACACCCGGACGGGCCGACGAGGACGAGGAACTCGCCGTCCTCGATGTCGAGGCTGAGGTCGTGGATGGCGTGATAGCCGTTCTCGTAGACCTTGTTGACACCGTCGAGCGTGACTGTCGCCATCGCCACAAGCTAGTTCGGGACGCGAGGGCGCCGGTATCGTCTCGGCGCGTGAACCAGATGAAGACCCGCTTGCAGTCACTCGGGTTGCTCGACCGCGCCCTGCGGGCGACGAGCGACGACGAGCTGACGGCCATCGTCGAGGGGCTCGGCGACGATCACCGCGAGGGGCTCGAACGACTGGCCGGCGGCGAGACGTCGCCGCAACACCTGCGCGAGGCGGCGACCAAGGGTCGCCTCGACGGGACGATGGAGAGCATCGTCCTCGTGCTCACCGACGCCGTCCTCGCCGACTGCATCGAGCAACTCGGCGACCACGCCGACAACCCGACCAGCGACCAGCTGCGCGCCGTGCTGCCCGGCATCGTCGAGCGCCACCAGCTCGGCCCGACCCGCCTGATGCTGGCGTCCACGCTGGCCGGGGAGGCCAACGCGTCGGCCGTGATCCGCGACCTGCTGAAGAACGACGAGCTGGTCAAGCTGCCGCCCGCCGAGCCTGTCCCGCCCGTCGTGATCACCCCGGCCGCCGACGATCCCGAGCGCGAGGCGATCAAGGCCCGCCGCCAGGAGCACAAGCGCAAGAAGCAGGAGGATGCTCGCATCCGCCGCGAGCAGTCTGCCAAGGCGCGCGGCCGGACCTGAATCGCGTCCTCAGATCAGAGCGGGAGCTCGAGGCCGAGCACCTGGCGTTCGTGGTGCAGGAGCCAGGCCTTCGTCTCCAGCCCGCCGCCGAAGCCGACGAGTGCGCCGTTGCTGCCGACGACGCGGTGGCACGGCACGACGATCGGCAGCGGGTTCTGCCCGTTGGCGGCGCCGATCGCCCTGGCCTTGCCGGCCAGCCCGATGCGCGCCGCCTGTTCGCCGTAGCTGACGGTCTCGCCGTACGGGATCGTCGTCAGCCCGCGCCACGCGGCGAGCTGGAACGGCGTGCCCTGCGGGTCGAGGCCGAGGTCGAAGCGCTGCCGGGTGCCGTCGAAGTACTCACCGAGCTGGACGGCGGCGGCGGCGAGGGCCGGGTGCGACGGGTCGTCCTGCTCGCCATTGCGCCTGGACTGCTCGCCCTTGTTGGGGAACCACACCTCGCGCAGCCCGGCCGGCGAGGCGACGAGGGTGAGCACGCCGATCGGCGTGTCGATCGTCGTGCGCGCCAGCGTGCTCACGCCACCGCCCACAGGTGGTGCAGGGCGTACGAGCGCCACGGACTCCATCGGCTGGCGTGCTCGGCGGACGCGCCGATGGCGGCAAGACCGGCGCGCACGCCGAGGTCTGTCGGGAGAAACACGTCGGGATCGCCGAACCCGCGCATGCGCACGTAGCCGGCAGTCCACGGGCCGATGCCCGGAACGGTGAGCAGCGTCGCCTCGGCGACGTCGCGATCGCTGTTCGCGTCGAGCGCCAGCTCGCCGCGCGCCGTGCGGCGGGCGAGCTCGACGATCGTGCGCCCGCGGCTGCGCGGCATCGGCAGGGTCGTGGGATCGACGGCCGCGAGGGCGTCGGGCGTCGGGAAGACGTGGGTGAGTGGGCCGCCCTCGATCGTCAGCGGCGCGCCGGCTGCGGCGACGATCCTGCCGGCGACGGTGCGCGCCCCGGCGACGGAGATCTGCTGACCGACGACTGCCCGCACGGCGGTCTCGAACGGGTCGACGCTGCCGGGCACGCGGAGCCCGGGAAGCGATCGCACCATCGGGCCGAGCACGTCGTCGCCGGCGAGCGACTCGTCGACGGCGTCAGGATCGGCGTCGAGGTCGAGCAGCCGGCGGATCCTGCGCACCGCGGCGTCGCGATCGCGTGCGTCGGCGAGGCGCAGCTGCAGGTGGACGCTCGTCGCCGTCGGCGTGATCACGGCGACGCCATGGCCGTGAGGGAGATCGAGCGCCCGATGGAAGGCCGAGCCGTCCCACGCCTCGATGCCGGGGACCGCCCGGGCGGCCAGGAAGGCGACGAGGTGGTCGGCGGCGAACGGCTGGCGGACGGCCAGCTCGAGGTCGATCACCCACCCATGATGGCGGCTGGCACACCCGATTCCGTGTCGAGTTGGGATCGCTGAGCGGTCCCCATCGTCGTCAGAACCTGTGTGGCCGGGGCGACCCGGGTGCGCAGCAGCCAGAGGCCGGCGATGCAGATCACCACGGCGGCGGCGAAGCAGGCCCGCTTGCCGGCCAGCTCGGCGACGGTGCCGAGCAGGATGCCGCCCGAGACGGTGCCGATCTCGAAGAACATGGTGAACGAGCTGATCGCCATCGGCCGCTCCCGGTCGTCGACGCGGTTGACCGTCAGGGCCATCAACGACGGGTACATGAACGCCATGCCGACGCCGATCACTGCGGCGGCCGCCCACAGCGCCCACACCTCGGCGAACAGCGCCAGGCCGATGAGCGCCGTCGCCAGCGACACGAAGGCGATCGTCACCGAGCGACGGGCGCCGAGACGCTCGGGCAGCCGCGCGCCGGCGATGCGCAGGACGAGACAGACCACGCTGTAGGTGGCGAACAGGCCGGCCGACCCGGACAGCCCGACGTCGCGAGCGTGCTCGGGGAGGAACGCCGAGAAGGCGGCGAAGGCGGCGATCCCCGATGCCAGGACGAGACCAGGGCCGAGCGCTGCGGGGTGGATGAACCGCTGGAACCCGCGACGCTGCGCGAGCGCAGGGAGGTGGTCGCCGTCGTCGACGGGGAGCACGTGGTCGGGCACGGCGAGCGACATCACGGCGGCGAGCACGGTGAACGCGGCGGCGACGATGAAGGCGGCGCCGAAGCGGTCCTCGCCGAGGACGGTCTCGCCGATCACCGGGCCGAGGCCGATGCCCGTGAACACGGCGACGGAGAAGTAGCTCGCCGCCTCGGCGCGCCGGTCGGGCGGGGCGAGGTCGGCGACGAGCGTCGCCGCGCCGACGAACAGGGCGGCCTCGCCGATGCCGGCGACGCCGCGAAAGACGAGGAGCGTCGGCAGGTTGTCGACGGTGGCGCAGAGCAGGCCGGCGAGCCCGGCGATCAGCGCACCCGACACCATCATCAGGCGGCGGCCGTAGCGCTGGACGAGCCGGCCGATCAGCGGGCGGGCGCAGATGGCGGCGATGGCGAAGGCCGACACGCTGAGCCCGACGCCCAGCTCACCGGCGCCGAGCTCGTCCTCGATGAACCGGGGCAGCAGCGGCACGAGCATGCCGACGTAGATGAAGAACGCGCCCGTCGCCGCGGTCACCGCGATGAACGGCTTGGTCAGCAGGCGGGGCGCGGGCACGTCAGACATGTTGCAGGCTGCAACCATCCGAACCGCGCTCGCATTCACCAATGCGACAACATTCACACCCGCCCCATCCGAGTGTTGCGGCGCCGATCGGAGTGCTGCAGCGTGCGGACGCCGGCGCCTCCAACACTCCGATGGGACGGCTACTCGGGTCGCGGTTCTTTGGGCAGGCCGAGCACTCGCTCGCCGGTGATGTTGCGCTGGATCTGGCTGGTGCCGCCCCAGATCGTCTCCGAGCGGGAGAAGAAGAACGACGACATCATCGGGCTCACCGGGTAGCCGCCGCGGCGCTTGTCGCGCAGCGCTCCTGGCCACGACCCGGCCGCCGGCCCGGTGTCGACGAGCATCGACTCGGCGCCGAAGATGTCCAGCGCCAGCTCCATCGCCTCTTTGTGCATCTCCGACCAGAACATCTTGTTGGTCACCCCGAGCGCCATGACCCCGGGATCCTTGAGATTGCGCACCGTCGCGGTCAACGAGCGCAGCCCGTTGAAGCGGAGGATCTGGATCTTCGTCCAGTAGCGCACCAGTCGCTGGCGGATGATCGGGTCCTCGATCGCCCCGTTCGCCGTTGCCGCCTCGATCATCTGGCGGTACTCCTCGGCGAAGCGGCGGTAGCCCGTCGTCGCCGACTGCCCACGCTCGAACGCCAGCGTCGAGTTGGCCACCTTCCACCCGTTGTTGACGCCGCCGACGACGTTCTCCTTGGGACAGCGGGCATCGTCGAAGAACACCTCGCAGAACTCGGCCGTGCCGTCGGGCTGGGTGATCCCGCGGACCTCGACGCCGGCCTGGCGCATCGGCACGAGGAGGTAGGAGATGCCCTTGTGCTTCGGCGCGTCGGGGTCCGTGCGGGTGAGCAGGAAGCAGTAGTCGGCGTGGTGACCCCCGGTCGTCCACACCTTCTGCCCGTTGATCACCCACTCGTCGCCGTCGAGCACGGCCGACGTCTTCAGGCTGGCCAGGTCGGATCCCGAGTTGGGCTCGCTGAAGCCCTGGCACCAGCGCATCTCGCCGCCGAGGATCTTCGGCAGGAACTCCTGCTTCTGCTCCTCGGTCCCCCACTGCAGGATCGTCGGGCCGACCAGCGTGTCGCCGAAGAAGTCGGCGCGCATCGGCGCCTTCGCCCGGGCGAACTCCTCGGCGAGCACGACGCCCTCCATCGTCGACAGGCCCTTGCCGCCGTACTCCTTGGGCCACGTGGCGCAGATCCACCCGCCGGCGTGCAGCTTGTGCGGCCACTCCTCGTTGAAGCGGGCGCGCTCCTCGTCGGACATCTCGAAGCCCTCGTCGAACCAGCCAGCGGGCAGGTTGTCCTCCAGCCAGCCCCTGACCTCCTTGCGGAACGGTCTCGGTCTCCGGGGGATAGGTCAGATCCATGACCACATGTTGGCCGTCCGTGGGCAAGGATTCCACACGTGCGTGACCCACGAGCCGGGCAGCCGGCGCAGCTCGACGACCTCGTCGACGTCGCCCATCTCGTCACGGCCTATTACACGGACCACCCCGATCCGGCCGAGCCCGCCCAGCAGGTCGCCTTCGGCACGTCAGGGCACCGCGGTTCGAGCCTGACGTCGTCGTTCAACGAGGACCACATCGTCGCCACGACACAGGCGATCTGCGAGTACCGGTCGGCGCAAGGCGTCGACGGGCCGCTGTTCCTCGGGCGCGACACCCACGCCCTGTCCGAGCCGGCGTGGGCGAGCGCGCTGGAGGTGCTCGCCGCCAACGACGTCACCGTGCTCGTCGACGCCGCCGACCGCTACACGCCGACGCCCGCCGTCTCCCACGCCATCCTCCGGGCCAATCGCGGCCGCGTCACGGGCTCCGGCCTGGCCGACGGCATCGTCGTCACGCCATCGCACAACCCACCCTCCGACGGCGGGTTCAAGTACAACCCGCCGCACGGCGGACCAGCCGACACCGACGCCACCGGATGGATCGCCCGGCGGGCCAACGAGCTGCTCGCCGCCGGCCTGGTCGGCGTCCGGCGGACACCGCTCGCCACGGCCCGCCAGGCGGCCACGCCGTACGACTTCGTCGGCACGTACGTCGCCGACCTCCCTGCCGTCGTCGACATCGACGCCATCCGCTCCGCCGGCGTGCACGTCGGTGCCGATCCGCTCGGCGGGGCGAGCGTCGACTACTGGGCGGCGATCGCCGAGCACCACCGCCTCGACCTCACCGTCGTCAACCCCGTCGTCGACCCGACGTGGCGGTTCATGACGCTCGACTGGGACGGCCGCATCCGCATGGACTGCTCGTCGCCCGACGCCATGGCCTCGCTCATCGGGCGCCGCAGCGAGTTCCAGGTCGCCACCGGCAACGACGCCGACGCCGACCGCCACGGCATCGTCACCCCGGACGGCGGGCTGATGAACCCCAACCACTTCCTGGCGGTCGCCATCGCCTACCTGTTCGCCAACCGCGACGGCTGGTCGCCGGCGGCTGCCGTCGGCAAGACGCTCGTCTCGTCGTCGATGATCGACCGCGTGGCCGCGGCGCTCGGCCGGCGGCTCGACGAGGTCCCCGTCGGGTTCAAGTGGTTCGTGCCGGGTCTGCTCGACGGCTCCGTCGGCTTCGGCGGCGAGGAGTCGGCCGGCGCCTCGTTCTTGCGCCGCGACGGCACGGTCTGGACCACCGACAAGGACGGCATCCTGCTGGCCCTGCTGGCGTCGGAGATCCTGGCGACGACGGGACGTTCGCCCTCCGCGCACTACGCCGAGCTGACGGAGCGTCACGGTGCCCCGGCGTACGCCCGCGTCGATGCGCCGGCGACGCGGGAGGAGAAGGCCGCTCTCGGCCGCCTGTCCCCCGAGGACGTGACGGCGACCGACCTCGCCGGCGAGCCGATCACGGCCAAGCTCACCAGCGCTCCGAGCAACGGCGCGTCGATCGGCGGGCTCAAGGTGGTGACGGCGTCGGCGTGGTTCGCCGCCCGACCTTCGGGCACGGAGGACGTCTACAAGATCTACGCCGAGTCCTTCCTCGGTCCCGAGCACCTCGCCGAGGTCCAATCCGAGGCTCGCGACGTCGTGTCGGCCGCGCTGTAACACGCCGTTCACGGGCCTCCAACCGCCCGGAAACGGGTCGCTGCGTACGGTGGACGCATGGACCGCCAGGGCTCGTCCCCCCTCGAGACCCTGACGCGACCGCCCCGGCGACTCGTCGCCGCGGCGGGGTAGGGGCAGTTCCCGGGTCACGATCGATCGTGACCCGGGAACGTCCCCTTCACTGCGTTCCCCGGCCACGCAGGCCGTTGCTGGACGCTCCCTCGCTGGCGCTCGGTCGCTCGCATCGGTGACAGGATGCAGCCGATGAGCACGACTCAGTGGCGCCGACCGAGACTCCGGCACGGTGGACGGCGCAGTGGAAGGAGTTGTACGCCGAGGTCGTCACGACGGGGTTGTGTACGGGGTGTGCTGGGTGTGTGGTGACGTGTCCGCATGATGTGATCGGTTATGAGCATGAGGAAGGCAAGTATCTCCCGTTCCATTTGGAGGAGGAGCTGGGGGCGGACAACTGCATCCATGGTGAGAAGGGCTGCACGACGTGTACGCGGGCGTGTCCGCGGTTTCGGGCGTGGGAGCCGGCGGCGGACATGCATCTGTTCGGGCGGGTGCGTGAGCCTGACGAGATGGCCGGCATCTGGCGTCAGTTGCTGTTGACCAGGGCGGCCGATGACACCCTGCATGCCGGGGGCCAGGACGGCGGGTTCGTGTCGGCGATGTTGGTGTGGCTGATGGACCATGACTACATCGAGGCGGCGATGGTGTCAGGGGTGGAGGACGACGACGCCTGGAAAGCCAAGCCCGGTGCTGGCTCACAACCCGGCCGAGGTGTTGGCCACGGCCGGGTCGCGGTACACGTACTGTGCCAACCCGTTGGCGTTGCGTGACGCCAAAGCGCAGGGTCTGTCGCGGTTGGCGTTGGTGGGGATGGGTTGTCAGACCAGTTCGCCGCCGATCATGTGGGACCGCAAGGCGGGCAAGGTGTCCAAGCCGTTCCTGTTCAACATCGGGCTGTTGTGTTCCAAGACGTTCGACGACGCCATCTTCCCCGAACTGTTCGAAGCCAAGTACGGGCTGGCCAAGGCGGACATGGTGAAGATGAACATCAAAGGGGTGTTCCAGATCTGGATGCGCGACGGCTCCTACCACGAGATCGACCTCAAGGAATGCCACCAATGGACCCGTCAAGGCTGCAAGAGCTGCCCCGACTTCGCCGCCGAGCACGCCGACATCTCCACCGGCGGCATCGGTGAGGACAACGACTGGACACTGACCATCGTGCGCACCGAGCTCGGCGAAGAAGTCATCGGCCGGATGATCGCCGACGGCACCATCATCGCCCGCCCCGCCCAAGAGGACGACAAGGCGATGAAACTGTTACGCACCCTGTCGATCGTCTCCCGCCGCCGCTGGCCCACCAACGCCGACCCAGCCCCCGCCATCGGCGTCCCACCCCCCAAGAAGAAGACCGCCACGCCGCACCGGCCCGGCACCGGCCTGATCCCCACGATCTGGGCGAGATCGTCTGCGGAATCCGGGACGCAATCGCGCCCAGAGACGGATCCCGCCCAGATGGGGGAGGTCAGCCCTCGGTCATGCAGGAGTTCAGGTCGGACTCGAACTTCTGCAGGTCGGCATCGCCTGGCGACGTGGCGCTGATGCCCTCGTTGTTCTCGCCGATCTGTTGCAGCTCGTCGGAGCTGTACGCCGTCGAGCTTCTCGAGCATGCACGCCCGCTGATCGTCGGTCAGGCCGTCGAGGTTCTCGACGATGTCCTCGGCCACCGCCTTGGCGCTGCGGTTGGCTCGTGCACCCGCCGAGCACGGCAACGACCGCCACGGCGAGCGCGGCGACGGTCGACCTGCGGTTCACGAGTCAGTGAGGCTACCGGCGCCTGGCAGACTCCCGGCATGAGCCGTCGGCGCGCCGGCGCGGCCCTGGGCGGTGCCGTGGCCCTCGCCGTGGCGATGAGCTTCGGTCGCTTCGCCTACACGCCGGTGCTGCCGTTCATGCGCGACTCCGACGGCCTGTCGACGTCCGCCGCCGGATGGATCGCCTCCGCCAACTACCTCGGCTACCTCCTCGGCGCCGGCTCGGCCAACCCGCTCGCCCGCGCCGCCGGCCTACGGATGACCGTTCGAGTCGGCCTCGCCATCAGCGTCGTCACGACGGCGGCGATGGCGGCGACGTCGACGCCTGTCGTGTGGGCCGCGCTGCGGCTGCTCGGCGGCATCGCCAGCGCGTGGGCGATGATCGCCGTCACGTCGCTCGTGCTCGCCGGCGTCGCGCCCAACCGGCGGCGGACGTCCAACGTGATGTTCTCGGGCGTGGGCGCCGGCATCGTGGTCTCCACGCTGGTCATCGCCGTGTGCGCCGCAGGCTCCGATCAGCCAGCGCCGATGTGGCTGGCCCTCGGCGCCGTCGCGGCCGCTGGAGGACTCGTCGCCGACCGCCTGCTCGGTCGGGTGGACGGGTCGCCACCTCCCCAGCCCGCTCGGCGCCAGCGTCCACCGCTGTCGCCGGACGTGCGCCTGCTCGTCGTCGCCTACGCCTGCGCCGGCTTCGGGTACGTCATCACGGCGACGTACCTCGTGCTCATCGTGCGCGACTCCGACCTCGGCCAGACGCTCGAGTTCGTCACGTGGTGCGTCGTCGGCGCGTTCGCCGCCTGCTCGCCGTCGCTGTGGAACCGCGTCGCCGGCCGGCGTGGCGAACGACCGGCACTCGTCGCCGCTCACGGCGTCCTCGCGGCCGGTGTGATGACGACGGCGTTCGTCCCCGGCACACTCGGCGTGCTCGCCGGCGGCGCCCTGTTCGGCGCCACGTTCGTCGGCATCGTCGGCGTCGGCGTCGACCTGGCCCGGCGGCTGCACGACCTCGACCCGACGCGGGCGATCGCCGTGATGACCGTCGCCTTCGCCGTCGGCCAGATGATCGGCCCGGCGGTGGGCGGCTGGCTCGCCGACGCCACCGGCACGTTCCGCGTGCCGTCCGTCGTCGCCGCCGTGGTGCTCATCGCTGGCGGCGCGATCCTGCTGTTACCGTCGCGCGGTGGCGCTGCACCATCAGACGGCCCAGCTGTTGCAGATGCTCGACTCGCTGGAGCTCCCGCCCGTCGAGGAGATGACGCCCGAGGAGGCGCGAGCGCAGCGGGCGGCGATGCTGCGGCCGAGCCCGGAGCCGATCGCCGAGTGCCGTGACATCGACGCCGCCGGCGTGCCGGCGCGCTTCTACCGTCCCGCGGTGACGCGATCGGCCGGCCTGCTCGTGTGGTTGCACGGTGGCGGCTGGGTGCTCGGCGACCTCGACAGCCAGGACGACTCGTGCCGCTCGCTCGCCAACCGTGGCGGGTTCTGCGTGCTCAGCGTCGGCTACCGGCTGGCGCCCGAGCATCCCTTCCCAGCAGCGCTCGACGACGCCGTCGCCGCCACTCGCTGGGCTTGGGATCACGCCATCGAGCTCGGCTGCGAGCAGATGATCGCCATCGGCGGCGACTCGGCGGGCGGCAACCTCGCCGCGGTCGTCGCCAACCGCCCGCCGAACCCACTCTGCTTCCAGCTCCTCGTCTACCCGGCAACCGATGCGCGCATGGGAGCGCACCCGTCCATCGAGGAGAACGCCGACGGCTACTTCCTCACCGAGAAGGCGCTGCGCTGGTTCTACGACCACTACCTGTCAGGTGGCGACGGATCGCCGGAGGACGCTCGCGTCTCACCGCTGCTGGAGGACTCCGAGCGGTTGGCGACGACGCCGTCGGCCCTCGTCATCACCGCCGAGTACGACCCGCTCCGTGACGAAGGCACTGAGTACGCCGCCCGTCTCGCCGACGCCGGCGTGCCCACGACGCACCTGCGCGTCGACGGGCAGATCCACGGGTTCTTCTCCAAGTTCGGCGTGCTCGACGACGCCCGCTCGACGCAGGCGTTCGCCGCCGAGGCCGTGCACACGGCGTTCACCGCGGCAGCGTCAACCGGCTAGCTCGATCGACCGGGTCAGCACGGCGTCGAGCATGTCGCCGGTCAGCCGGCCGGTGAACGTGTTCTGCTGGCTCGGGTGGAACGATGCCAGCAGCGTCGGCTCGCCCGGCACCTCGACGCCGTGGCCGAACCGTGGTCGGGGCTGGATGCCGTAGTGCCGGCACGCCGCGTCGTAGCCGAACGCGCCGAGGCACACGACCACCGCCGGCGCGAGCGCATCGAGCTCACGCCGGAGGAACGGCGCGCACGCGTCGCGTTCGCTCGGTGTTGGTGCGTTCGCCGGCGGGGCGCACTTCACGCTCGCCGTGACCCACACACCGTGGAGGCGCAGCCCGTCGCCGGCGTGCACGGACGTCGGCTGGTTCGCCAGACCCACCCGGTGCATCGCGGCGAACAGGAAGTCGCCGCTGCGGTCGCCGGTGAAGACCCGGCCGGTGCGGTTGGCGCCGTGCGCCGCCGGTGCCAGGCCGAGCACGACGATGCGCGCCTGCGGGTCGCCGAACCCCGGAACCGGTCGCCCCCAGTAGCACTCGTCGCGGAACGCCGCCCGCTTCTCGACAGCGACCTGCTCGCGCCACTCGACCAGCCGCGGACAGCGCCGGCAGTCGATGACCTCCTGCTCGATGGCGGCGAGCGCGTCACGCACGACGCCGGGACGAACCACGCCCTCCGACGTTAGGTTGAGCATCCATCCATGGCGACTCGGAAGAAGCCCCCCGCGCCGACCACGATCCTGCTCGTCCGCCACGGCCAGACGCCGTCGACGGGGAAGATCCTGCCGGGCCGCGCGCGCGGGCTGCATCTCGCCGACACCGGTCGCGGCGCAGGCGACGAGGGCCGCCGAGCGCATCGGCGAGCTCGACCGCGTCGATGCCATCTACACGTCACCGCTCGAACGTGCCCGCGAGACGGCCGCGCCGATCGGCGTCACCACGGGCGTGCGACCGAAGGTCGAGCGCGGCCTCGTCGAGTGCGACTTCGGTGACTGGACCGGTGGCGAGCTGGCGACGCTGATGAAGGACCCGTCGTGGCAGACGGTCCAGCGGGCGCCGTCCACGTTCCGGTTTCCCGGCGGCGAGAGCTTCTCGGACATGCAGCACCGCATCGTCACCACGCTCGACCGGCTGCGTGACGACCATCCCGGCGGGACGATCGTGTGCGTGTCCCACGCCGATCCGATCAAGGCGGCGCTGGCCCACGCCCTCGGCACGCACCTCGACCTGTTCCAGCGCATCGTCATCAGCACGTGCGCGATCAGCGTCGTCGCGTGGCACGGCGGCGGACCCACCGTGCTCGCCGTCAACTCGACCGGCGGCTCGCTGAAGGACCTCCAACCTTCGTGAGCATCTACTTCGAGTTCGAGGAGGTCGACACGTTCACCGCCGCGGCGGTCGGCCAGCCCGGCTCGCGCGTGTTCTACCTGCATGCCCGCGCCGGCGAGGAGCGGGTCACGGTGAAGTGCGAGAAGCAGCAGGTGACGGCGATCACCCAGTACCTGCGCCGCGTGCTCAACGACCTCCCCCCGCCGGAAGACCGCCCGATGACCGGTGCCGTCGAGCTGCACGACGAGCAGGCGTTCGTGCTCGGCCCGATCGGCCTCGGATACGACCGCAGCAACGATCGCGTCCTCGTCCAACTCGAGGAGATGATCGCCACGGAGGACGACGACGAGGACGACGAGTCCGCCGACCGCGGTCACATCCGCCTGTACATGACCCGCAGCCAGGCAGCCGCCTTCTGCGAGCACGCCGACGAGCTCGTCGCCGCCGGCCGCCCGTCGTGCCAGTGGTGCGGCAACCCGATCGATCCCGACGGTCACCCGTGCCCGCGGATGAACTGATCCCGCCGGATCTGCCGGCCGACGCCCTGGTGACGCTGGCGACGGCCGAGATCGTGCTCGAGGGGCGCATGCCCTGGGCGAGCAACGCGACCTTCCTCGTGCACCTCGGCGAGTCCGGCGCCAAGGGCATCTACAAGCCGGTGCGTGGCGAGCGGCCACTGTGGGACTTCGAGCCGGGCTTGTACCGCCGCGAGATCGCTGCATACCGGCTGAGCGAGGCGATGGCCCTCGGCGTCGTGCCGCCGACCGTCCTCCGCGAGGACGGACCGCTCGGGGAAGGTTCTGTGCAGTGGTTCGTCGAGGCCGACCACCGCGAGCACTACTTCACGATCGCCGAGCAGCGGCCCGAGCTGCACGACCAACTGCGCGCCGTCGCCGTGTTCGACGTCGTCGCCAACAACACCGACCGCAAGAGCGGGCACTGCCTGCTCGCCGGCGACCGCGTGTGGGCGATCGACAACGGGCTGTGCTTCGCCCCCGACTTCAAGCTGCGCACGGTGATCTGGGAGTTCGCCGGGGAGGAGCTCACCGCCCGCCAGCTCGCCGCGGTGACCGAGCTCGCCGAGTGCGCGCCGCCGGGCGTCGCCGAGATGATCACGCCGATCGAGGTCGAGGCGCTGCGCCGCCGCGCTGGTTGGCTCGCCGAGCACGGCGTGCTCCCCGGCGACGACAGCGGCGGTCGCTATCCCTGGCCTCTGGTGTGATGTGGGGGGTGTGATGGAGCCCGACGATCAGCTCGACGGGCTCATCCACCGCGCCGACCTCGATGGTCTCGTGCGGCTGGTCGACGACTGCTGCGCGAGCAGCGACTGGCAGCGGTTGCGCCGGCTGCGCGACCGTGCCCGCCACGCTGTCGGAACCGGCCGGCAGCTGTGGCCGGCGGCGACGCTCGCCGAGTACCGGCTGGCGCTGCTGGCTCCGGCCGAGTGGGCCACGGGCGTGCTCGACGAGGGATCGGGGCGCTTCACGATCGGTCCGCTGACCGAGGTCGTCGCCCAGCACCACACGTGGGCCGAGCTCGCTCCGCTGCTCGAGCCCGGACCGCGCGCAGCCATGGTCGCCCACGAGCGAGCGTTGCGCGGTGAGCACATCGACAGCGAGTCCGTCGCCGAGCTCCCCGACGTCCTCGACCTGCCCTACCGCATCGCCAGCTGGGAGCCCGAGTACCCGCTGGCCGTGTACCACGACGCCGGCGCCGAGTTCCCGGCGCCGCCGATGCCCAGCGGCGCGGGCCGACCTCGCGCTGCCGGGCAACGACGTGGTCGTGCTCGACGATCCCACCGTTGAGTTGGCTGTGCGTCAGCTCGTCGAGCCGTGGACGGCCAGCTCCGATGGTCATGCCGAGGTCGTCGCCGTGGAGGGCGACGCCGCAACGGCCCTGCGTGCGCTCGGCGTGACGGCGGCCCGGCAGGCCGACCTCGACGCCGCGGCGGCGCTCGCGTGGCTGGCGTGGGCAGGAGCGAGCGGCGGTGCCTACGGTCGCCGCCGCGGTGCCGCCGCCGGCCGGTTCGGCGCGCTGTGGCTGCTCGCCGCCCTCGGCGGCGCGCTGGACGACTGGCCGCTGCCGCTGGACGAGCTCGACGACATCGCCGGCGAGCTGCGGTGGTGCTGGTGGGACGCCCATGAGCCGGCCACCGGCTGGCAGCTGCAACTCGCGGTCGAGGCGCCTGCCGAGGGCATCGCCTGGGCGATCAGCGCGCGGGACGCCGCCTGACGCCCAGGGCGAACCTCTAACCTCCTGCGCCAATGTCCCGAGCCGCCCTGATCCTGACCGCCGGCCTGGCGCTCGCCGTGCCGGGCGTCGCCGCGGCCAGTGGTGGATCAGCGACCGGCACACCGACCACGACGGTGCCCGCGGCAGTCGACGCCGCAGTCCCGGCGACGACCACGACCGTGGCCGGTGCAGCCGTCACGACGACCGTGCCGGCGACGACCGTGCCGCGGGGCGGGGCCGCATCGGGCAGCGTCGCCAAGCCGGAGCCGGCCGAGGGCTGGAGCGTTCAGCGCCTCGCCACGCTCACCCTGCTCGGCATCGTGGCCCTGGCCGCCGCCGGCTACGCCTTCGGACGCATCCGCAGCACCCCACCGGTGCACCCAGATCTGGCGCGGCACCCCGACTAACGCGCCTGCAGGGCCTCGATCAGCTTCGGGAGCACCTTGTGCACGTCGCCGACGATGCCGAGGTCGGCGACACCGAAGATCGGCGCCTCCTTGTCCTTGTTGATGGCGACGATGTTCTTCGAGCCCTTCATGCCGACCATGTGCTGCGTCGCCCCGGAGATGCCAGCGGCGATGTAGACGGTCGGCTTGACGACCTTGCCGGTCTGGCCCACCTGGTAGCTGTAGGGCACCCAGCCGGCGTCGACGATCGCCCGCGACGCACCGGGCGCGCCCTTCAGCGCCTTGGCGAGCGCCTCGATCATCTCGAACTTGCCGGCCTCGCCGAGCCCGCGGCCGCCGGAGACGACGATGTTGGCCTCGTCGAGCTTGGGCCCGGAGTGCTCCTCGACGTGGACGGCCTCGACCTTGGCGCCGCCCGCCGTGCCGAGGTCGGGGACGGAGGCGCTGACGACCTCGGGCGCGCCGCCGCCGCTCGCCTCGGCAGCGAAGCTCTTCGGCCGGAAGTTGACGAGGAACGGGCCGTCACCGGTGAACTTCGTGCTGACCAGCTTGGTGCCGCCGAACACCGGCGTCGTGACGACGACAGCGTCACCCTGGACGGCGATGTCGGTGTTGTTCGTGAGCAGCGACTTGTCGAGCTTGACGGAGAGACGACTCATCACGTCGCGGCCCTCGTAGCTCTGCGGGAACATGATCAGGTCGGGCGAGTCGCCGCCGTCGATGACGGCCTTCATCGCCGCGGCCCCGGCGACGCCGGGCAGGTGCCCGCCGAGGTCGCCGGTGGCGTAGACCTTCGTCGCCCCGTACTCGCCGAGCGTGGCGGCGATGTCACCGGCGTCGCCGGCGACGAACGCGGTCACCGAGCCGCCGATCTCACGGGCCTTGGTCAGCAGTTCGAGCGTCGTCGCCGTCGGCGCGCCCTCGGCGCCCTGGGCGAACACCCATACAGTTGAAACAGTCACGGCACTCTCCTCAGATGACCTTGAGCTTGTCGAGGAACTCGACGATCTTGGCGTAGCCCTCACCGTCGTCCTCGACGACCTCACCGGCCTGGCGCTCGGGGGCGGAGGCGACCTCGATGATCTCCTGGCCGGCTCCCGCCCAGCCGACGGGCGTGACGCCGAGGTCGGCCGCCGTCACCGTCTCGACCGGCTTGGACTTGGCGGCCATGATCCCCTTGAAGCTCGGGTAGCGCGGCTCGACGACGCCGGCCGTCACGCTGACCACGGCGGGCAACGGGCAGGTCACCTCGTCGTAGCCGTTCTCCGTCTGGCGGTTCACCTTCAGCGTGGACCCGTCGACCTCGACGTGCTTGGCGAAGGTCACCGACGGCAGGCCGAGCACCTCGGCGATCTGCTCGGGCACCGTGCCCGTGTAGCCATCGCTCGACTCCGTGCCGGCGATGATCAGGTCGGCGTCACCGAGGCGCTTGCTCGCCGCGGCGAGGACCTTGGCGGTCGTCAGGGCATCGGACCCGGCGAGCTCGGGGTCGGACACGAGCACGGCCTTCGCCGCGCCCATCGCCAGCGCCGTGCGCAGGCCGGAGACCTCGCCGTTGGGCGCCATCGACACCAGGCTGACCTCACCGTCGCCGGCGGTGCCGACGAGCTGCAACGCCATCTCCACGCCGTAGCTGTCGGATTCGTCGAGGATCAGCTTGCCGTCTCGCTTCAGCGTGTTGTCCGAAGGATCCAGCTCGCCGACCTGCGCCGGGTCGGGGATCTGCTTGACGCAGACGATGACGTTCATAGGCCGCCAATTGTTACCGTCCAGAACGCGGCCGGCCAAGGCGCTGGAGCGCCGGCCGTGCCGAATCGGGTCATCCACCTCTGAACGACGCGTCCGGGAACTACCTTCAGCGGCTTGCGGATCCTGCTGGTGGTGAACACGTTCGCGTCGTCGGTCACGGCGCGCAACACGGTCGTCGTGCACCGCCGGCTGTCGCGGGACCACGAGGTCGAGATCGTCGAGACGAACCGGCGCGGCCACGCGACGCGCTTCGCCCACGACGCCGCCCGCCGGGGTCTCGACGTGGTCGTCGGATTCGGCGGCGACGGCACGCTGAACGAGGTCGCCACGGGCGTCGCCGGCACCGACACCGCCCTCGGCGCCCTGCCCGGCGGCTCGACCAACGTGTTCGCCCGCACCATCGGCCTGCCCAACGATCCGGTCGCCGCCGTCGAGCTGCTCGCTGGCGGCATCGACGCCGGCGACCTGCAGCCGATCGGTCTGGGCCGGGTCAACGGCCGCTTCTTCTGCTTCCACACGGGGGTCGGCTTCGACGCCGCGGTCGTGGAGACGGTCGAGAAGCGGGCGCAGCTGAAGCGCTGGCTGGGCCACCCCCTGTTCATCACGGCTGGTCTGACGACGTGGGCACGGGGCTACGACCGGCGGCGCCCGCACTTCCGGGTGGTCACCGACGACCGGGTGGTCGACGACGGGTACTTCGCCATCGTGCTCAACACCAACCCGTACACGTTCCTCGGCAACCGGCCGCTCGACCTGTCCCACGCCGCCACGCTCGACAGAGGGCTGGTGGCGATCACGTTCCGCACGATGAAGGCGACGGCGATCCTGCGCTCGCTCGCCGGGGCGCTGCGGGGCGGGGGTGTCGAGCCCACCGACTACCTCGACGAGCAGATCGACCTCGAGCACGTCGTCATCGAGCACGACACCCCATTCCCCTACCAGCTCGACGGTGACTACCTCGGAGAGATCGATCGCCTCCAGTTCGACCACGTCCCCGACGCCGTCCGCCTGGTCATGCCGAGGTCCTGACCAGTCGAGTATCGTGGTGCCATCCGAGTATCGTGGTGCCGGCCAGGCCACCACCACGTACTCGACCGGGTCAGGCGAGGGCGGCGAGCATGACGTCGGGGATGTCGGTGCAGAGGCCGTCGATGCCCCAGCCGGCGAGCTCCCGGAAGCGCGCCGGGTCGTTGCACGTCCAGCCGTTGACGAGCAGGCCGGCATCGTGGCAGTCGGCGATCTGGGCGGCCGTGATCGTCGGCTCCCACGGATGCACCGCGACGTGGCCCCGTTGCACCAGCGACTCGATCGTCGCCGGCTCGATCGACGCCGTCAGCCACGCCGTCGGCACACCCGGATCGACCAGCCGGCAGCGGTCGATCGTCTCCAGCCGGAACGACGAGATCAGCCAGCGACCGTCGCCGCGCTCGGCCAGCTCGGCGAGGACCTCGACGGCGACGCGGTCATCCGGGTCGAAGTCCGGATCCTTGGCGCTGTTCTTGATCTCGATGTCGACCCACGCCCCCTCGCAGGCGTCGAGGGCGGAACCGAGCGTGGGCACGTGCGCGGGGAGCTCGCGCCACGGCGTGGCGACGATCACCCGCCCGTCCGGCAGGGCGGCGTCGTGGTGCACGACGAGCACGCCGTCGGCGGTTCGCCTGACGTCCAGCTCGACGCCGTGGGCACCGACCTCGACCGCCCGGCGGAACGCGCCGACCGTGTTCTCGGGCGCCAGGCGCGACGCGCCACGATGCGCAATCACGTCCGTCTCTGCGGTCCCCTTGTCATTCCGGGAATCGTGCCGTAGTTTTCCCCGCCGTCGGTGCGGAGGTGCCGCGCCCCCCGTAGGAGGACTTCGGTGTCGATCCTTGCGTCAAGCCTCGCCCTGGGCGCGGCCGACCCCACCTGGCGCGATCACGCTCTGTGCCGGGACACCGATCCCGAGCTGTTCTTCCCGGTCGGCACGACTGGCACGGCACTTCTCCAGATCGAGCGGGCCAGGAAGGTGTGCGACGAGTGCACCGTGCGGGTCGAGTGCCTCGACTTCGCGTTGACGACGAACCAGGACTCGGGGATCTGGGGCGGCCTGTCCGAGGAGGAGCGGCGCGTCATCCGTCGCCAGCGCGCTGCCCGCACCCGCAACGCCGGCTGACCTTCAGCTACCCGTCCGCAGCGCCTGCTCGGCGCGTTCGGCGAGGACGGACCGGGCTCGTTCGTCGAGCGGGCGGCCAGTGCGCACGGCGACGTCGATGCTGCCGTCCTGGGTCCGCCGTGCCGCCAGGTCGCCGACGAAGACGACATCGGTGAGCTGGTCGGTCCCGGCGAGGCTGCGCACCGCCTCCGCGGCACTGCGTTCGAGATCGGTGTCGGACCCGCCGGGGAGGCGCAGCCGGACCGTCGAGGCGACCGCTTCCTGGCTGAGGTTGCGCACGACGACGAGCTGGGCGTTGGGCACGTGCAGCGTGCTCTGCTCGTCACGAAGACGCGTCGTGACCAGGCCGATGTTGTCGACCACGGCGTGGATCGGATCGCGCCCCGGCACCTCGACCACCAGCTCGTCGCCGACGCCATAGCGGTCCTCGAACAGCACCGACAGGCCGGTGAGGTAGTCGTTGACCTTGTGCTGGCCGCCGATGGCCACGGCTGCACCGATGAACCCGGCGCTGGACAGGAAGAAGGCGGCGTCGATGTCGAACAGGTGGAACACGACGATCGTGACCGCCGTCCAGACGACGAGGCTCACGACGTGGTTGAGCATGCGCGCCGCGGCGGTGGTGCGCTGCCGGCGGCGCTGTTCGGTGACGTCAGGGCTCTCCAGCCGCGTGCGGGAAGCCACGGCGAGGCGCACGGCACGCCGCATCACGAGCCCGGAAACGCGCGTGACCACGACGGCGCCGATGAACAGGCAGAGGAGGATGACAAGGTCCCGCACGCCCACCAGTATGAGGGACCAGCACGCGACATTGCAGTCGCGTGACGAATGCAACAGGGTCGGAGGTCGATCACTCAGCGTCGAGCGTCGGCCCGCCAGGGCCAGCGAGACACAATCGGGCGACGAGTCTTCGGAGGAGCCCGATTACTCAGCGAGGGGCACCGTGAGCTCGATGACGGTGCCGTAGTCGCCGCCGTGTTCGTCGAGTCCGGCGGCGGTGAGGTCCTTGGTCGTCGCCTGGCGCATCGAGATCTGCCCGTTGAGCTCAGTGGTCACCAGCGTCCGCACGATCGACAGGCCGAGGCCGGTGGCGCTGTCGAGATCGAAGCCGGGTTCGAGGCCGCGTCCGTCGTCGACGACCTCGATGCGCAGCCGCTTCTGGTCGTTGTCGAGCTTGACGACGACCTTGCCGCCCCCGCTGCCTTCCGGAAACCCGTGATCGACGGCGTTCTGCATCAACTCGGTCAGGACCACCGACAGCGGTGTGGCGACGCGAGCCGGGATGCGCCCGCCGTCGCCGAGCAGGCTGAAGTGCACCGGGCGATCCGGCGACTGCAGGCTCTCCTCGGCCAGGCGCAGCAGCGGGCGGACGATCTCGATGAACGTCACGTCGTCGCCCGGCTCCCGCGACAGCGACTCGTGGACGAGGGCGATCGTGCGGATCCGCCGGACCGACTCGGAGACCGCCGCCTTGGCCTCCGGGTTCTCCAACCGGCGCGCTTGCAGCCGCAGCAGCGAGGAGATCGTCTGCAGGTTGTTCTTGACGCGGTGGTGGATCTCCCGGATCGTCGCGTCCTTGCTGATCAGCAAGCGGTCGCGCTTGCGGACGTCCGTGACGTCGCGCACGAGCAGCACCGCCCCGGCGATCTCGCCGCCGGTGAGGGTCGGCAGGCACCGGCACAGCAGGGCGATGTCCGGGGTCGGCTCGAACTCCTCGACGACCGGCACCCGTTGCTCGAACGCCTTGCGCACCATGTCGTCGTGAAAGCCGATCTCGGCCAGCGTCGTGCCGACGGCGTTGGCGTGGATGCCGACGCGGTGCAACGCCGAGTTGGCGTTCGGCGACAGGTAGGTGACCCGGCCATCAGCGTCGAGGCTCATCACGCCGTCACCGACGCGTGGCGCAGCGGTGGAGTCGGCGCCCCGCGACGGGTAGGGGAACGACCCCTCGGCGATCATCTCGGCGAAGCGATCGAAGATCGACACGTACGTGCGCTCCAGCTCGCCGGGCGGTCGTCCCGCCCGCTGCACCCACTCGCGCGTGAGCACGGCGATCGAGTTGCCGTCGTGGCGGACGGGGATGGCGAGCATGCGCGCGGCGTCCGGGAGCGCCTCCACCTCGACGTCGCCCTCGGTGATCTCGCCCGACCTGAACGCCGACGAGAGGACGGACTGCTCACTGGCGTTGGCGAAGGCGCCGACCCAGTCGGTGTGGTAGACGGTCTGGGCGGTCGCCGGGCGCACCTGCCCGATGATCAACCACCGGTCGTCCTTCGTCGGCACGTACAGCATGAGGTCGGCGAAGCAGAAGTCGGCGAGCATGCCCCACTCGGACGTCAGGCGGTTGAGATGCGACACCTGGTCGCGGTCGAGCGTCGTGTTGTCACGGACGAGTGCGGCGAGCGAGGCCATCGTTGCGAGTCTGCCTGATCCCATCAGTCCCGGAGGTGACGGGCGATCGTCATCAGCCCGCCGACGTCGTGGATGTCCGACTCCAACGACGGCACATCGAGCACCTGCGGGGCCAGCGCGGCGAGCTCGGCGCGGCGCTCGGCCTCGCGCGTGGCAACCAGGGCGACGTCGTGGAAGTTGGCGGCGACGCCGGCGAGGACGTCGTGGACGACCCGCTCGTCGATCGCTGCCCCGCCACGTGACAGCGACGCGGTCACGTCGGCGACGAACCCACCGTCCTCGACGGCGTCGGCGAGTCGCACCGCGCTCGTCGTCGCCTGCCGGCGCGTGAGGGCGGGAGGCAGCACCCTGTTGGCGATGACGGCGCCGAGGTCGTAGTCGCGTGCGAGCAGCTCGCGGGCGAGGAAGGCGGCTTCGTGGGCAGGTGCCGTCTCCAGCGTCGACACGACGAGGAACGTCGTGCGGTCGTCGCCGAGCAGCGCCTCGACCTCCCGAGCTCGGGCGACGAAGCCCTTCTCCATCGCCTGGAACAGCACGAAGAAGTCGGCGATGTCCTGCAGGAAGCCGGAACCGAGCACGCGGTCGGCCACCTGGTAGAAGGGCTTGGAGGCCATCGTGAACAGTCGCGAGCGATACGGCACCGTGAGCCAGCGCAGCAGCCTGCTGCCGAAGAACTCGATCATCCGCGACGGCGCGTCGAGCACGGACAGCGCGTTGCGCGACGGCGGCGTGTCGACGACGATCAGGTCGTAGTCACCCGACGCGTGGACGTCGTGGAGCTGCTCCATGGCGAGGTAGTCGTGGCTGTGCACGAAGCGGCTGGTGATGTTCTGGTAGAGCGGGTTGGACAGCACGGCGTCGCGCACCTTGATGTCCGGCGCGTGGCGGCGGATGAGATCGTCCCAGCCGGCCTTGGTGTCGAGCATCGCCGCCCACAGCTCGCCGCGCGGGGTGATGCCGGCCGCCTCGAACGCGGCGTCGGAGACCTTCGAGGCGACGTTGCCGAGGGCGCCGACGCCGAGGGCATCGGCCAGCCGCCTGGCCGGGTCGACGGTGATGACGAGCACGCGCCCGCCCTGATCCACGGCGGCGGCCATGCCGATCGCCGCGGCGAGCGTCGTCTTGCCGACGCCGCCCGAACCGAGCACGAGCACCATCTCCTTGCTCGCCAGCAACGCGTCGAGACCGACCGGTGTCCGTCGCCGCGCCATCAGGAGACGTCCATCTCCTCTGCCAACGCCTTGGCGACGAGGGCGACGACGCGGCGGCCGGTGGCCTTGGTGAACAGTTCGGGTACGTAGAGGACGGGCAGCGCTGACGGCAGGCCGTCGCGCAGCCGCTCGAGGTGCCGGTTGCCCGTGCGCCGGCGGGCCTCGGTGACCCGCGCCGCGGCGAGCACCTCGACGACTCCTGGGCCGGCGGCATCGACGAGCAGCGGCTCGACCTCGGTGAGTCGATCGACCACGTCGGACTGCCGCCGGTCGAACAGCGCCGGCAGCACCCGGTTGGCGACGACGGCCGCCGGGGTCACGTGAGTCTCCCGATCGAGGCGGTCGAGCAGCTCGATGGTCTCGGCGACGGGCATCTCCTCCGGTGTCGTCACGACCACGAGACCGGTCACGGCGGGATCCTCGAGGATGCTGCTCATCCACCTCGTCTGCTCGCGGACGAGCCCGACCTTGACCAGCTCGCCGATCACACGCGGCGCAGCGATCTGGGCGACGATGTGTCCGCTCGCCTCGGCGTCCACGACGACGAGGTCGTAACGGCGCTGGCGCACCTCGTAGACGAGCTTGCCGACGGCGAGGATCTCCTTGACGCCCGGCGCGGCGTCGGCGACGAAGTCGAACGTGTGGGCGAGCGGCCCGATCCTGCCGACGAGGGGCACCTTGACGAACGTCCGCAGGTACTCGCGCAGGGAGTCCTCGGTGTTCATCGCCATGGCGTCGAGTCCGGGCGCGATACGGCGAGGCTCGAAGGCGAGGGGTGTCGTGTCGAGCGTGGCGGCGAGGGCACCCTTGGCGTCCATCTCGCAGACCAGCGTCCGCTTGCCGGCGCGGGCGCCGAGGTCGGCCAGTGCGGCGGCGACCGACGTCTTGCCGACGCCACCCTTCCCGGTGACGAACAGCAGGCGGCGATCGAGCAGATCGCCCTCCAGTGTCAGCCCCCGAAGCCGATCCGGCGATCGCCGTCGTTGGCGCCGAGCTCGATGTAGGCGATCTTCGCCGCCGGTACACCGATGCGACGACCGCGCTTGTCGGTCAGCCACAGCACGTCGACGGCGCCGGAGAGGGCCGCCTCGACCTGCTTCACGGTGTCGTCGCGCTCGTCGTCGGGCATCTCCACCGTCAGCTCGCGAGGTGCCTGGGTGACGCCGATCCGTAGGTCCACGGCGCCACGGTACCGGCAGGGAGGCTGGATGGAGTGTGGCGGGAATCGTGGGCACCGTGTCCTTGACGCCACGAGCCAGGCGGCCCACCATCGCACCATGTCCACCGCGGCTCCTCGACGGATCGTGATCGTCGCCTTCGAGGGTGTCCAGGCACTCGACGTCACCGGCCCCCACGAGGTCTTCGCCGGCGCCAACGGCGTGCTCGGTGAGCCGGCGCCGTACATCGTCGAGGTGGTCGCCGCGAACGCCGGCGCGGTGCGCTCCGAGAGTGGCCTGCAGCTGGTGGCCGGGCGGCTCGACGAGGTGACGGACGTCGACACCCTGATCGTCCCGGGTGGATCGGGTGTGCGTCGCGCTGCTGACGACACACGCGTGGTCGATGCGATTGCAACGATGGCGCCTCGAGCAAGGCGGGTCGTCGGAGTCTGCAGCGGCGCCTTCCTGCTCGCCTCGGCCGGCCTGCTCGACGGCCGGCGGGCGACGACCCACTGGGCCCGGGCCAGGCGGCTCGCGGCCGAGCACCCAGCGGTCGAGGTCGACGCCGACCCGATCTGGGTTCGCGACGGCGACGTGTGGACGTCGGCCGGTGTCACCGCCGGCATCGACCTGGCGCTGGCGCTCGTCGAGGACGACCACGGCGTGGACGTGGCCGAGACGGTCGCCCGCTGGCTGGTCGTGTTCCTGCGCCGGCCCGGCAACCAGAGCCAGTTCGCCGCGCCGGTGTGGCGACGACGGGCACGCCACGAGCCGGTGCGCCGGGCGCAGGACCTCATCGACGCCGACCCGGCCGGGGATCACCGGCTGCCGGTGCTGGCGTCACGGGTGGCGATGAGTGAGCGGCATCTCCTGCGACGCTTCAGCGCCGAGCTCGGCGTGACACCGGCGCGCTACGTCGCCGCCAGCCGGTTGGAGGCGGCGCGCCGCCAGGCTCGAGGACTCCGACGAGACCGTCGCCGCGATCGCTACACGCGTCGGCTTCGGGACCGCCGAGTCGATGCGCCGCACGTTCGTTCGCCAACTCGGCACGCCACCGGACGACTACCGCCGCCGCTTCTCGCACCAACGGAAGGAATCATGACGACCATCGCCATCCCCCTGTTCCCTCGCTTCACCGCCCTCGACGGCATCGGCCCGTACGAGGTGCTGCAGCGGATCCCCGGCCACGAGATCACGTTCATCGGGCGTGAGCGCGGCGTCGTGCGGTCGGACAACGGCTTCCTCGGCATCGAGATCGACGCCACGTACGACGATCTGCCGGCACCGGACGTCGTCGTGTTCCCCGGCGGCGTCGGCACCCGCGACGTGGTCCACGACGACGTCGTGCTCGACTGGGTGCGCCGGGCACACGAGAGGTCGACGTTCACGACGTCCGTGTGCACCGGCTCGCTCGTGCTCGCCGCAGCCGGCCTGCTCGACGGGCTGACGGCGACGACGCACTGGACGGTGATGGACGCGCTGGCGAAGTACGGCGCCGTGCCCACCAGTCAGCGCGTGGTCGAGCATCTCGACCGCCGGATCATCACCGCGGCCGGTGTCTCCAGCGGCATCGACATGGCCCTGCGGCTCGTCGAACTGCTCGTCGACCGCACCGCCGCCGAAGCCGCCCAATTGAGCATCGAGTACGACCCACAGCCGCCGTTCGACGCCGGCTCCGTCGACAAGGCCGGCCCCGACGTCATCCCCCGCCTCATCGAATACGCCGCCTCCCGGTCCTGACCAGTCCGAGTGTTCGGGGCCCTCGAGTGTCGCGGTGACGGACGCCGCGCACCAACACTCGGATCGACGCAACACTCGGATGGGACGGGTCAGACGGCGGTGGCGCAGAACGTGTCGCCGCGGGCCTTGCTGGCTTCGGTGGCGACCTCGACGTCGACGCCTGACCCGTAGAGCGCACTGAGCATCCCGCGCACCATGCCGCGGTCGACGGCGCAGATCACCGGGTGGTCGGTGGCGACGGTGCCGAAGGGGCAGTGCTCGTTGATGATGCGCAGCCCGGTTCCGCGCTGCTCGGCGACACCGGCGGAGTCCATGTGGGCGGCGAAGCCGTGCGCCGTGAGCGCGTCGGCGACGGCCTGCATCGCCGAGCGCAGCGAACGCTGCCCGGTGACGAGGGCGTCCCCGGTGAGCCCAGCAGCCATCGCCCGGCCGTACGTCGCCCCGACCTCCTCGGCCATCGCCTCGGCGTCGTCGTCCGGCAGGCGATCGAGCGCCCGGCCGAGCAGGGCCAGGACGAGGTCATCGCTGCGCACGTGGACTCCGGCGTCGAACGCCGTGGTGGCCACGGCGACGTAGCGCTTCGAGGGTCGCCCGGCGCGGCGCTCGCCGGTCCCGGAGGGCGACACGACCCCGACGTAGCCGCCGGCGGCGAGCTTGTCGAGGTGGTGGCGGGCGACGTTGGGATGCACGCCGACCTCGGCGGCGACCGCCGATGCGGTGACGCCCTCGGCGCCGCCGCGATCGCGTGTGTACAGGTAGATCCGCCGGCGGGTCGGATCGCCGAAGGCGTCGGTGATCGCCGACACCGCGGCGGTGAACGCCGGGCCCTGGGCGTCGGCGGTCGGCGCAGCCATGCCGGTATTCTACCTATCGCCGTAGTGCAAATTCCCGAAGGGAAGCCCATGCCCGTGACGCCAGTCAGCCACGACCAGATCATCGAGGCCCTCCGGCCGGTCGAGGATCCCGAGCTGCACCGCTCGATCGTCGACCTCGGCATGGTCCGCGAGATCACACCCGCCGGTGACGGCAGCGTGGCCATCCTCGTCGCCCTCACCGTGCCCGGATGCCCGCTGAAGTCGGAGATCCGCAACCGGGTCGAGAGCGCCGTCGCCCCGCTCGACGGGATCACCGCCGTCAGCGTCGACTTCACGGTGATGAGCGACGCCGACCGCGAGGCGCTGCGCCACCGCCTCCAGGGCGACGGCGGCGGGCACGTGCACGGCCAGCCGCAGGGCCACGCCGAGGGGCGGGCGATCCCATTCGCCCAACCGGGGTCGCGCACGCGGCCGCTGCTGATCTCGTCCGGCAAGGGCGGCGTCGGCAAGTCGAGCGTGACGACCAACCTGGCTGTCGCCTTGGCGGCGCAGGGCCACTCGGTCGGCATCGTCGACGCCGACATCTACGGCTTCTCCATCCCCCGCATGCTCGGGGCCGAACGCGAGCCCGTCGTGATCGACCAGATGCTCGTGCCGCCCGAGGCGTGGGGTGTGCGGTGCATCTCGATCGGCTACTTCGTGCCCGACGGCCAGGCGGTCATCTGGCGCGGCCCGATGCTGCACAAGGCGCTCGAGCAGTTCCTCACCGACGTCTACTGGGACGAGCCGGAGTTCTTGATCGTCGACATGCCTCCGGGCACCGGCGACATCGCCATCTCGCTCAGCCAGTACCTGCCGCGCGGCGAGGTGTTCGTGGTCACGACGCCACAGCCGGCGGCGCAGAAGGTCGCCCGGTTGTCGGCGGCGATGGCCGCCAAGGTCAACCTGCCCGTGCGTGGCGTGATCGAGAACATGTCGTGGTTCACCGGCGACGACGGCAAGCGCTACGAGCTGTTCGGTGCCGGCGGTGGCGCCGAGCTGGCGGCCGAGCTGGAGGTGCCGCTGCTCGCCCAGCTGCCGCTCGTGCCCGCACTGCGCGCCGGCGGCGACGAGGGCCGGCCGATCGCCGCCGTCGACCCCGACAGTGAGACCGGGCGGGCGTTCCACACGCTCGCCGAGCGGATCGCCGTCGAGCTCCGCCCGCGGAAGGTGTTCAGCCCCGAACTGAAGGTGGTCTGATCGATCCGGTGCCGCGGTACCGCTTCGAGCGGCTCGTCGCCGACGCCCTCGACGACCTCCCCGACGAGCTGGCCGGCGTGCTCGACAACGTCGTCGTGCAGGTCGAAGACCGCCATCCGGACGACCCCGAGCTGCTCGGGCTGTACGACGGCGTGCCGCACACCGAGCGCACGGGCAACGAAGGCCCCGACGTCGTCAGCATCTACCGGCTGGCGCTGTGCGAGCTGTGCGACGACGAGGACGACCTCGCCGAGGAGGTCTACGTCACCGTCATCCACGAGCTCGCCCACGCCGCGGGCATCGACGACGACCGCCTCCACGACCTCGGCTGGGCGTGACCCGAAGCACTCGGCTGCTCAGTACGGGAGGTACCAGGTCAGCAGGTCGGCGGTCTGCGGCGGGAAGAGGGTCTCGTAGAGCTCGGCATCGCCGGCTGGGTACACGTCGGCGCGCCGGCGCGACAGCCCGTGCATGCCGAGCGGGCCGGTGAGCAACGCCGCCAGCGCATCCGGCGCCACGCCACACCCACCGGCGGCGCCAGGTGCCTGCATCGGCCCACCCACCCGCACGGGGCCGACTCCCTCGCTCGTGATCGCCATCCGGTAGTGCCGGCCGAACGTGGAGATGACGGCATCGCGACCATCGCGGTCGATGCCCGCCGCGCGTAGACGAGCGGTGAACGCCGGCCGCCACCGTTCGAGCACGGCACGGACGTCCGGTAGCCGCAGGTAGTACTGCTCGGCGACGCCGTCGTAGGGCTCCAGCACGTCGTCCCACATCGCGGCGACCGACGGGCGAACGGCGACCGTGCTCGGGCGCAGACGAGCCAGCAACGCGTCGGCCGACGCCCGGTCCACTGCCGCCACCTCGGTCAGCACGAGGTCGTCGTCTCCGGACGCCCGGCACGTGGCGACCACCGACCCGTCGCGCTCTGCCACCCAGGTCGTCGACGAGTCGGCGCCGAGCACCCACCTCCACTCCGCGGCCGACCGCGGCATCGTCACATCGGCGGACGCCTGAGCGCCGTCCTGCAGACGATCGATCGCCGCCACGTCGTCGGCGCAGGCGGCGCGCACGGTCACCGCATCGTCGGGCGCCGGCAGCCCGGTGACGCGCCGCGCCGGGGCGATGTCGATGGCGTACTCGTAACCGAACAGCCGGTAGAAGTACGGGATCCCGATCATGATCTGGAGGTCGTGGCCGCGATCTGCCGACCGCTCGTGCGCCCACGCCATCAGGGCACGGACCAGTCCCCGGCCCTCGTACTCCGTGTCCGTCGCCACCAGCTCGACCTGGCCGGCGGCCAGTTCGAGCCGGCCGCCGGGATGGCGCAGGCGCAGCGTCTCGTCGAGCAGCGAGGCGGTGGACACGACACGCGCGCCGTCGACGACGACGGCGACGCCGTCGAGCCCGATGTCGCCGACCATCAGCCGCAGGTCGACGGCATCCGACGACTCGCCGCGGGCCTCCAGGAGGTCGGCGATCTGGTCGACGTCGCCCTCGACCGCCTGCCGCAAGTCGAGCCCGTCCGCCTTCATCCGACCAGCTTGGCACCGGCCGCGATCGGGACCCGGTGTAGGTTCACCGCGCCGTGAGCATCTTCGTGGTCCGTCACGCCAAGGCGGGCAGCCGGGACAAGTGGGACGGCGACGACCGCCACCGCCCGCTCTCGGCGAGGGGCCGGCAGCAGGCCGCCGACATCACCGAGCGCCTGCGACGGGAACGAGTGACCGGGCTGTACTCGAGCCCCTCTGTGCGCTGCATCGACAGCCTCGAGCCGCTCGGCGCGCTGCTCGGGCTCGAGGTCGTCGCCGACGAGCGGCTCGCCGAGGAGGCACCGTTCGAGTCGACGCTCGAGCTGCTCGCCGAAGCCGGCGACGGTGCCGTGCACTGCAGCCACGGTGACGTCATCCCCGAGCTGATCGGAGCGCTCGTCCGCCGCGGCACCGAGCTGACGACACCGCCCGACTGGCGCAAGGCGGCGATCTGGGTCCTCGACACGCCCGATGCCGACGGCCGCATCGTCACCGCGAGGGTCGAGCCGCCGGTGAGCTGACCAACCGAGATTCCTTGTCGGCTGAGGATCGTGCAGCGGTCCTCATCGTCGTCAGAACCGGGTCACCAGCGCACGCAGTTGAGCTGGGGGGTCGAGAGCGAGGCACTGGTCGCGCTCGAGTTGGGCCGTCTCGAGCTCGCCGGCGTCTGCGGCGATCACGGCCAGGAAGCAGTGCGGGTCGGCGTACTGCGGGTCGACCTCGACGGCTCTGGCCAGTTGCTCGCGCGCTGCCGACACCGCTGTCTGGCGCAGCTCCTCGCTGGCGCCGGCCGACGCGTCGAACAGGAGGAACCCGGAGTAGGCCAGCGCTTCGGGATGATCCGGCCGCTCTTCCAGGACCTGTGCGTACAGGCTCTGCGCACGCACCGGATCGGCGGCGATCAGCGCCCGTGCCTGGGCGAGCACGACAGCGACGTCGTCCGGGCCGCCAGCCGTCACGCTGTCGTCGTCGCCCAGGCGCTGCCCCGACGAGCGGGCGACGAGCCAACCGGCGCCGAGGGCGACCAGCAACACGACCCCGGCGATGGCCAGCCGCCTCGACCAGCGCACCGGCGGCCGGGCGGGCAGCGCGGCCTTGGCCTTCGACGATGTCACGCAGCACGTCGGCCGCCCGCTTGGTGTAGCCGTCGCGCAGGGTCGCGTAGTCGTCGATGTCGACGTCGCCGGCGTCCAGTTCGGCATCCAGATCGCGCAGCGACCGCAGCAGGAAGCGCCGCTCGTCCTCGAGCTCAGCCAGGCGATCAGGGTTCATCGGCGTTGTCGCGCTCTGCGAGCGAGGGAGCGCCAGCGAGCGAGCGGCCAGCAACGGCCTGCGTGGCCGGGGAACGCAGCGATGGTTCATCGTCCTCGCTCAGCGCGGCGGCCACCAGCGCCCGGTCCTCGTCGGTCGGCTCGCGCTGCTCGGCGGCCTCGCGACGCCAGCGTCGGAACGTCACGGCAAGGCCGGCGATGGCGCACACCAGCGCCGCCACCGGCAACGCCCACACGAGGGCGTCGAAGCCGGACGCCTTGGGGATGAGCAGGACCTGGCCACCGAACCTCGACTCGACGACCCCGACGATCTCGTCGTCGCTCAGCTCGCCGGCGTCGACGTAGGAGCGAATGGCGGTGCGGATGTTCTCCGATGCCGTGTTCCGCGACTCGAAGACGCTCTCCCCGTCGCAGACCGGGCAGGCGATGCGCTGTTCGATGGCCTCTGCCCGCTCGGCCGGCGTGCTCGGACCGTCGGCGCGGCTCGCCCCGACCGCGAGGGCCCCGACGACGACGAGCACGAGCAGCACCCACCCGGGCCAGCGCTTCACGACAGCTGCTCCCGCAGCGACTGCACACTGGCGCCGAGGGAGTCGGCGCTGACGCGGGAGATGATCCGCCCGCGCACGACGCCGCTCGGGTCGATGATCCACGTCTCGGGCACCTTGGAGACGCCGAAGGCGACGGCGATCGAGCCGTCATCGTCGTACACGATCGGCCACTCGCCACCTTCGGCGTCGAAGAAGGCCTCGACGTTGTCGCGATCGTCGTCGTAGACGACCGTGTACAGGCGGGCGCCGTCGGCCAGCGCCGCCTGCTGCTCGGCGAAGCGCACCAGCTCGGGGTGCTCCTGCTGGCACGGCACACAGCTCGACTGGAAGAAGTTGAGCACCACCCAGTCACCCTTGCGGCGAGCCAGGTCGAACGCCGTGCCGTCGGCGAGCTGGCCGACTGCCTCTGGAGCCGCCTGGTCCATCAGCGTCGTCTCCGCGGTCTCGTTCGTCGTCGCGTCGGCGCCGGCGAGCACGACGAACAGCCCGGCGACGACGATGGCCACGGCGAGAGCGACGAACGGCGCCAGCCGCTTGCGGCTCACCCGACCTCCACCAGCTCGGGCACCGGAGCGGATACCGCATCGGTCGGACGGCGGCGACGGGCGCCAGGGAACGCCGCGAGCAACGTGCCGATCGCCATCACTGCGCCGCCGATCCACAGCCACAGGATCAGCGGCTTGACGAACACGCGGATCGTCGCCTCGCGCCGCGCCCGGGACGGCGCCGCGCTCGAGTGTGAGGTAGACGTCGTTGGCCGGACCGGTGCGCACGCTCGGTGTGCCGATGTCGATGCCTTGGCGGAGGTACTTCGTCGTGGCCGGGCCGTACACACGGTCGCCGTCGACGAGCACGTCCGCCGTCACGACACGGGCGCGCTCGTCGACCGTCTCGCGGACCTCCTGCAGTTCGAACGTGTGCCCACCCCACGACCGCTCCTCGCCGACCTCGAGGGCGAGCGCGGCCGAGCGGGTGTAGCTGTTCGAGGCCACGAGGGCAACGGCGATCATGATCACACCGATGTGCACGACCATCCCGCCGTTGGCCCGCCCGACGAGCCCGCGCCAGCCCTGGCGTCGGGTCGCCAGCACGAGCTGGCGGGCGGCGGATCCAGCGGCGCAGCCGGCCAGCCCGAAGGCGACCAGCGGCGCCAGGCCGCTCGCTCCGACGGCGAGCGCCACGACCAGCGCGCCCGCACCGCACCACGCCGGCCAGAACAGCCGGTCGCGGAGCAGCTCCATGCTCGCCTTGCGCCACGGCAGCACCGGGGCCACGGCCATCAGGAACAGCAGGGCGAGCCCGATCGGCGTCGAGAGGCGGTCGAAGTACGGCGCCCCGACGACCGTGCGGCGGTCCTGCAGCGCCTCGACGAGCAGCGGGAACACCGTGCCCAGCAGGACGACGAAGGCGAACACCGTGAACAGCACGTTGTTGGCGAGGAACGCCCCCTCCCGCGAGATCGGCGAGTCGATGGCGCCCGGCGAGCGCAGCCGATCGCCGCGCCACCCGATGAGAGCGAGCGAGACGGCGACGACGGCACCGAAGAACACCAGCAGGTAGGTCCCGATGGGCCCGTCGCCGAAGGCGTGGACGCTCGACAGCACGCCGGACCGGGTGAGGAACGTGCCGAGGATGGTCAGCGCGAACGTGGCCACGAGGAGGCTGAGGTTCCAGACGCGCAGCATCCCGCGCCGCTCCTGGACGAGCACCGAGTGGATGTAGGCGGTGCCCGTGAGCCATGGCAGGAAGCTGGCGTTCTCGACCGGGTCCCACGCCCAGACGCCGCTCCAGCCGAGCACCTCGTAGCTCCACCAGCCGCCGAGCAGGATGCCGATCGTCAGCAGCGCCCACGAGAACAACGCCCACCGACGTGTCTCCATCAACCACCCCTCGCCGACTCGTCCGGTGACGAGGGCGGCGATGGCGAAGGCGAATGGCACGGTGAAACCGACGTAGCCGAGGTAGAGGATCGGCGGGTGGAACAGCACGAGCACGTGGTTCTGCAGCAGCGGGTTCGGCCCGGGACCGTCGGCGATCGGGACGGCCGTCTGGAAGGCGTCGGCCGGGCCGAAGCTGAGCAGGGCGAAGAACGCCATCACCACGAACATCACGACGAGCGCCCAGCCGACGAGCGGGTCGTCGGTGCGCCGGCGGAAGCGCCACCCGACGGCCGCGGTAAACCCGGCGAGGATCACGACCCACAGCAGGATCGACCCCTCGAGCGCCGACCACATGGCCGCGACGTTGTAGAGCGCAGGCGTGCTGTGCGAGCCGACTTGTTGCACGTACAACAAGGAGAAGTCGCGCGTGATCAGCGCCCGCTGCATCATGGCCACAGCGAGGGCAGCGCCACCGGCGCAGAGCCAGGCGTACGTCGGCGCCATCCGCAGGATGCGGCGGTCGCCGCGGCGGATGCCGTGGATCGTCGCCATCGCCCCGCACGTCGCCGCGGCCAACGTGAGCATCAGCCCGGCCCGGCCGAGCGCCGAGTTCAGGCTGGCGGCGAGCACGTGTCGGACTCCGT
Source organism: uncultured Acidimicrobiia bacterium (assembly GCA_963822875.1). GTDB lineage: Bacteria > Actinomycetota > Acidimicrobiia > Acidimicrobiales > Ilumatobacteraceae > JALZMG01. Next base: position 143,475 of record CAWGJK010000008.1, read on the forward strand.
CACGGCGCGGTCGATGCGATCGGCGTTCTCGGCCTCGTACTCGTTGGAGTGCTTGACCTCGACGCGGTCTCCCTCGAACGTGGCGCCGACGAGCTCGCCGTGCACGACGACCGGCTGGCACTCCTCGAAGATCCCGCCGGGCTGCCCCTGGTAGCGCACGGGCATCGTGGCGCCCTCGAAGGAGATGGTGAACGTCGTGACGCCGTCGACCGTGTCGACCGTGCCCCGGTCGACGGTGCCCTGCACTCGCAGGCGCCGGCCCGGCTCGCAGCCGTCGCGCTGGCCGATCTCGTCGACGTTGCAGTAGTAGTCGACCGCCGAGCGCAGGAACTGGGTGACGATCACGCCGCCGGCGACGAGCACGAGGGCGAGCACGACGATCGGCGCCCAGCGGCGGCGACCTGGGCGCGACGATGGCGCAGGTTCGCTGCGCGGGCTGAGGTCGAGCTCGCTCACAGCCAGGGCTTGGCCTCGTCGGGCAACCGGGACGTCACCCGCCGGGCGCGGCGCAGCACCGACCACGCGTACACGGCGATCGACCCGAACGTGACGACGTAGCAGCCGAAGATGAACCCGGCGTCCTCCACTACGAGACCTCCGCGCGGCGGGCCTCGATGGCCAGGTCGAGGCCGACGTCGTCGAGGGCGTCCTCGGCAGCCATCGTCCGCTGGCGGTGGATCACCAGCCAGACGTACAGCAGGGTGAAGGCGACGATGCCGAGGAGCAGGGTGAACAACATCAACCCGTCGAGCTTGACGTCGCCGTCCGGTCGCAGCACCGTCGACTCCTGGTGCAGGCTGCGCCAGAGACGCACACTCCAGTGCACGAGCGGGATCTCCAACACGGCGAGCAGGGCGAGCACGGCGCTGCGCCGCGCCCGCTGCTCGTGGGACCCGCCGAGGCGGCGCACGGCGAGGTACCCGACGTACGTGACGAACAAGAACGCCGTCGTGGTCAGCCGGGCATCCCACTCCCAGAACACGCCCCAGGTGAGGCGGCCCCAGAGCATCCCCGTGACGAGCGTGATGCCCATGAACAGCACGCCGACCTCGGCGCTGGCACCGGCGAGGCGGTCCCAGCCGAGCGAGTGGCGCTTGCCGAACAGGTAGACCCCCGACGAGACGGCGGTGACGACGAAGGCGAGGTAGGCGAGCCACGCCGAGGGCACGTGGACGTAGAGGATTCGCACGGACTCGCGCTGGTTGACGTCGGCCGGCGAGAAGCCGAGGCCGAAGGCGACCAGCCAGGCGACGCCGACCAGGGCGGCCGCGCCGAGCAGGCGCGTCGCCCGCGTCGACGTCGTGGCCGGCCTCACCGTCTCCAACGCGCCTCCTACTCGTCGATGAGCGGTCCGAAGGCCAGCGTTCCCCCGGCACCGAAGGCGACGGCGAACACCGCGACCACGCCGACCCAGGGCCAGCCGTCCGCGACCGCCGTCCCACCGGTGCCGAGCGCTGCTTCGACCGCTCGGGTTGCTCCGATCAGAACGGGCGCCACCACCGGGAGCAAGAGCAACGGGAGCAGGGTCTCCCGCCCCCGTGCGCCGGCAGCGAGGCCGCCGTAGAGCGTACCGACCGAAGCCAGGCCGACGGTCGCGGTGAGCCACGTCGCCAGGAGCAGCACGACGCCCGACCAGCGCACCTCGCTGCCGTAGAGCAGCACAGCGGTGAGCAGGAGCAGCGCCTCGAGCACGGCCAGCTGGACGGCCAGGGCGAGGGTCTTGCCCCAGAACATCGCCGCGGCGTCGACGCCGGCGGCGCGCAGCGCGTCGAGGGCGCCGTCCTCGTTCTCCACGGCGAACGTGCGCTGGACGAGCAGGAGCAGGCTGAACAGGGTGGCCAGCCAGACGAGCCCGGGGGCCACCGATTCGAGCAGCGACCCGGTGCTGCCGGCGACGGCTGGAAGGCGGTCGAGGGCAAAGGCGAACATCACCATGACGATGGCGGCGAACGGGAGGACCTGGTTGAGCGCGACGCGGCTGCGCCACTCGACGCGCAGGTCCTTGCCGGCGACGAGCAGCGCTGTGCGGAACGGCGGTCACTGGCGCATCTCTCCGGTGCGCGCGACCGAGCGCCAGCGAGGAAGCGAGCCGAGCAACGGCCTGCGTGCGCCGCGGGAACGCAGCGATCGCTCACGTCTCGACGACCTGGCCGCCGGCGACGTCGATGCAGCGGGTGGCCAGCGACCCGGCCCGTTCGAGCTCGTGGCTGGCCACGACCACGGTCGCGCCGGACGCCGCAGCCTGGCGCAGCGTGGCGTCGAGCTCGTCGCGACCATCGGCGTCGAGGCCGGCGTGCGGCTCGTCGAGCAGCCACAGCCGGGCCCGCCGGGCGACGAGGCATGCCAGGGCCGTGCGCCGCTGCTGGCCCGCGGAGAGGCGGCGGACCGGTAGGTCAGCCAGCCTGCCCGAGAGACCGAGGCGTTGCATCGCCGCGTCGATCTCGGCCGGTGTCGCCCCGATCGTCGCCCCCCAGAAGCGGACGTTCTCGGCTGACCGTGAGGTCGAGGTAGAGACCATTGCGGTGACCGAGCAGCCCGACGCGCCGGCGGACCTCGTCGCGCTCGCCGGCCAGGTCGCAGCCGAGCACGGTGCCCGTGCCGCGGGCGATCGGCAGCAGCCCGGCACAGACGCGCAGCAGCGTCGTCTTGCCGGCCCCGTTGGGGCCGCGCAGCAGGACGATCTCGCCGGCAGCGATCGTCAGCGTCACGCCGGCCAGCGCCGGGTAGCCACCGAGCACGGCAACCACACCGTCGAGGTCGACGACGGTCGTGCCCTCCATCGTCGGCCGAGGGTAGTGATCCGGCGCACCGGTACCCTCGGCCGCCGTGAAGAGGGAGCCACCGCCGCACGACTGGCGGTGGGTCGTCGGCACGATCGGCAAGGTGCTCATCGCCACCGGACTGTTGATGTTCGCATTCGTCGGCTATCAGCTCTGGGGCACCGGGCTCGAGTACGCCAGGGCGCAGGACCGCCTCGACGAGGAGTTCGACGAGCTCATCGGCTCGACCACGACGACGACGACGACGACGCCACCGACCACGGTCGCACCTCCGCCGACGGTGGACGACTCGACGACGAGCACGACGAGCACGACGAGCACCACTGTCGCTCCCCCGCCGACGGTGCCCGACTTCGCCGCCGGCGACGTCATGGCCCACCTCGAGATCCCCACCATCGACCTCGACACCAAGGTCGTCTCCGGCGTGGCACCCGACGACCTCAAGCAGGGTCCCGGGCACTATCCCGACACACCGATGCCCGGGCAGTTCGGCAACTCGGCGATCGCCGGCCACCGCACGACGTACGGCCAGCCGTTCTACCGGCTCGACGAGCTGAAGCCCGGCGACGAGATCGTCGTGACGACCGTGCAGGGTCGGTTCGTCTACCGGGCGACAGCCAGTGAGGTCGTCGACGCCGACCGCTCCGACGTCGTCGCCACCACCGATCCCAACGTCGCCCGGCTGACGTTGACGACGTGCCACCCGCGGTACTCGGCGACGAGGCGGCTCATCGTCAGCGCCGAGCTCGACGAGGCCGCATCGGCGGCACCGCAGGCACCGATCGTCGAGGAGCAGGAGACGACGACGACGACCACCACCGACCACACCCGCCACCGACGCGACCGTCTCGACCACACCGTCCTCGGCGCCATCGACCGTGCCGACGACCGTGCCGACGACCGCGCCGGTCACGACGACACCGGCCGCGGACGTGACCGAGGAGGTCGCCGACGCCTTCGCCCACGGGTGGTTCTCCGACGACGCTGCCTTCCCCCAGGTCGCCCTGTGGGGGTTCGCCCTGACCGCCATCGGCATCGGGTCGTGGTTGCTCAGCCGGGCGGTCGGGCGCAACTGGGTCGGCGCCATCGTCGGCATCGTCCCGTTCGTCGTCTGCCTCTACTTCTTCTTCCAGAACGTCAATCGACTGCTCCCGGCGGCGCTGTAGGGCGTGTTCCGGTCAGCGGTGAGTGCTCGGTGAGTTCGTGTAGAGGAGCCAGTTGTAGTGGCCGCGAACCGACTGCTCGTAGCGCACCTCCTGCAACCAGGTGAACTCTCCGAGCAGGCGACGCACGCGTCCAACAGCCTCGGTGTACGCGAGGTAGGCGATGGTGATGCGGCGAGCGGAGCGGTCCTGGGACGCCTCGAGTCGACGCAGCACTGCCTCCGTCACCGGTGTCTCGAACGGGTGATAGAGGTGCACGAGGATGTCACCTTCAGGCAACTCGACCGTCGTCACGTCGGCATTGACGACGTCGATGGGAGCCAGCAGATCGGGCGGCGAGCAGTAGCGCTCGACGTTGGCGCGGGCGGTGGCGGCGAGCTCGGACGAGATCTCGATGCCGACAACTCGTCGGAACGGTCGCTGGGCGGCGAGCAGCATGACTCTGCCCTTGCCGCAGCCAAGGTCCACGAAGGTGGTTGTCTCCGGCTGAACGCCGACTCGGTCGAGCATCCACTGCGTGACCCGTGGAGGGGAAGGCAGGTAGAGGATGGCGGCCTCTCGCAACGCACCGTCGTCGATGCCCAATCGATCCGGTTCGACGGCGCCTCCCGTGTCCGTACTGTGCCGGTCGTCGAAGGTTCGGTCGGCTGCCGGCTCATACGGGCGGTGTCGCGGCAGCAGCTCCACAGCAGCGCGCCGGACGCCCAGGCTGGCGACCGAGAATCGAAACCGCCTCAATCGCCCGGGAGCGCCATTCGTCGACGTCATGAACCGAGTCTGAAGGCGAAACGCGAACGACTCCACCAGGGATAACCCGTGTTCGCGATCCCACGCCATTCGCGCACCGCTGGACGAGCGGTCGGCGGGGCGCTGCGAAGCCTGGGCTACCCGCACTGCGTGAGCCCGTTCCCGTCGACTCTGATCGTCGAGTGCTTGGCCACGTGCATCTCACCGTCCGGCCCCCAACACCATTGCTGCTGTTCGACTTCGACCTCACCGACCTCGACGACGCCGAACCCATTTGCCGCCATCATCTGCCGTTGAGCGAGCACGGCGTAGGACTCACCGGTCGAACACGTGACCTGCGCCTCCGCAGTGAGCTCGTCATCACGTCGGGCGGCCCACACTTCGACGATGGCATGCCGATCGAGGTCGGCTGCGGTCCCGAGGTCGGGCAGGGGTGCCGACGCAAGCCTCAGCGCCGTCGAGTCGGCGTCGATCCGTGTCGTGATCCGTTCGTCGCCAGCCTCATCGACGATGACGAGTCGGCGAGTACGGATCTCAGCCGTCAGCTCCGCCCGCAACGCGGCGAGCTCGGCCCGGAGTTCGGCGACCTGGGTCTCCAGGTCGCCGGACGCGACACGTGGAGCCGGTTGCCACTGATCGTCCGCCACTCGCTCGCCCGCCCTTCTCACGCCGACCCCGTGGCCGACTGGCGGCGCAGGATAGGCCCGAGTGCGCTCGAAGCGGCACTCGGCGGGCACCCCGGTCAGGATTGAACGGGCGGACCTGGTGGAGGTGACCCCGAAGGGCGGGTGACTCGCCACTCGATGAACATCATCACCGCATACACGGGCAGCGCCCACAACAGCGCGCCGAGCGCGATGGCAAACCCAGGGGCCGGCGCCTCGAAGGCGATGAGGATGCCGCAGATGATCCCCGACGCCCCGAACAAGAACACGAGTGTCTGACCGGCCACGGCGACGCGCCGCGTCTGCTCTGTCAGCGTCGGTGGCCGTTCTCCCTTTCGTTTCGCCATTGCGTACCCCCTCGATGTGCGCTCCGGACCGTCGAACGTATCGCCGGTTCGCCCATCGTCGCTCAGGCGAGGTGTGGTTCGGGGAGGTCGAGGATCGCCGGGACAGCTCGATGGCATCGCCCATGCGGCGTGACGTGAGCTGTCAGCTGCCTGTGAACCGCGGCCGGCGCTTCTCGAGGAACGCCTGGCGTCCCTCGACGGCATCGGCGCTGCGCCACGCAGCGAGGCGGGCCGCTTCGAACGATGTGTCGACATCCGGCGGCGGACCGGAGCGCTCGAGCCCCAGCTTGTGCGCGGCCATCGTCAGCGGTGCCAGCGCGGCGAGCTCGTGCGCCCATGCCAGAGCGGCATCGAGATCGCCGAGGCGATGCACGCTGCCGGCGGCGTGGAGGTCAGTGGCCGGATACTCCATCGCGGCGACGAGCATCGCCCGGGCGACGGGCCAGCCGAGCTCGCGGGCGAGGCGCTCGACCGTCCAGTGGTCGACGACGAGACCGAGCCGGGCGGCAGGAATGCCGAACCGGCTCGTCGGCGTCGCCACGCGAACGTCGCAGGCCACGGCGAGCTGGGTGCCGGCGCCGAGGGCTGGACCGTCGATGGCGGCGATGGTCGGGATGGGCAGCTCGGTGAACCCGCGCAGCACGCGGCCGAGCGTGTGGGCGAACTCGCCCTCCTCGACGCCCATCAGGTCAGCGCCGGCGCTGAACGCCGGCGGAGCGCCCGTCAGCACGAGCACACGGGCGTCGGCGGCGACGCGCTGAGCGTCGAGCAGGGCGAGCAACGTGGCGTGGTCGACGGCGTTGCGACGCTCGGGACGGTCGAGCGTGACGACGAGGACACGGTCACCCTCGTCGCCGTCCCACGCCACCCGTACCATGCGCCCACGCTATGACCAACGACGATCCGATCCGGCGGCGGCGGGCGCAGGTCGCCCGATGGACGTTGCTCGCCAACCGCATCGGGTACGTGCTGCTCGCCGTCGCCGTTGCACTGTTCTTCGCCGCACTGATGCTCGGCTTCTCAGCGACGATGGCGACACTGGTGATCGTCGTGCTGGTCGCCGCGTGCGTGCTGCTGGCGCCGTCGATCGTGCTCGGCTACGCCGTCAAAGCGGCTGAGCGCGACGATCGAGAGCGCGGCCTGTGACCGTCCCAGTTACCATCCGGTAACCATGTCCTCCCGCCTCACTGCCACCGCCCGACGGGAGCAGCTCCTCGACGTCGCCCTCGAGGTGTTCGCCCGGGCGGGGTATCACGAGACGTCGATGAACGACGTCGCCGAGGCGGCCGGCGTCACCAAGCCGGTGCTCTACCAGCACTTCGACTCCAAGCGCGAGATGTACCGCGCCCTGCTCGAGGAGGTCGGTGCCCGGATGCTGGCGGCGGTCGTGGCGGCGACGTCGGACGCCCCCGGCGGTCGCGCCCAGACCGAGGCCGGGTTCGCCGCCTACTTCCGCTGGGTCGCCCAGGACCAGGCATCGTTCCGCCTCCTCTTCGGTGGCGGGTCGCGCCGGGACGAGGAGTTCAGCAAGGCCGTGCGCCGGGTGACGGCCGGGATCGCCCAGACGATCGCCCCACTGATCGCCGCCGACATCGACACCGAGCACCGCCTGACCCTCGCCCATGCGATCGTCGGCCTGGCCGAGGGAGCCAGTCGCCGTCTCGTCGACCTCGGCGACGACTTCGACCCCGACGAGCTCGCCAGCCAGGTCGCCGAGCTCGCCTGGGCCGGCCTGCGCGGCATCCACCGGCGAGCCTGACGCTGCCGTCTAGGGTGCGGCCATGATCCGGTGGTTGATCTCCGTCGCGATCCACCTCGGTGCGAATGCGATCGCTCTGTGGCTCGCCGACCTCATCCTCGATGATCTGCACATCGAATGGTCGGCCTTCATCATGGCCGTCGCCATCTTCACCCTCGTCGAGGTGCTCGCCGAGCCGCTGCTGACGAAGATCGCCCTCGGGAGCGTGCCGGCCCTGCGCGGCAGCGTGGCGCTCATCGCCACGTTCGTCGGGCTGCTCGTGACCGACCTCGTGTCCGACGGCTTGAACATCGTCGGCGCCACCACGTGGATCCTGGCCACGATCATCGTCTGGCTCGGTGGCCTGCTCGCCGGCATCATCCTGCCGATGATCTTCCTCAAGAAGGCCGTCGACGACGAGCCGGGCCGCCGCAGCGGCGCCGCCGGCACGACGTACAAGCCCTGAGCGCCGCGGCTACCGCCCGCTGAACGTCAGACCGCGATAGCCGTCGACGAACCCTGATGCCGTCGCCGCGGCGCTGACCTCGTCGCGCACCGGCGACGATGCCAGGGGCTCCCCGTCGACCTTGCGCACCTCGACCTTGCGCAGGCGCCCGGCGCGCACCTGATCGGCGAGCGCTTCGGCCCACGACCGGTCGTCGTGGGTGTGGGGGAACGTGACGAGATGGTGCGACCGGCGGTCGTACCAGGCCATCGGCAACCCATCACGGAGCACCACCAGGGCGGCCGCTGTGCGCGCCGGGCGCCCCGGCGAGTCCGGCCACGAGAGCGTGCCGCCGTAGGGCTGGGCCGGATCGGTGGCGGCGAGCACGACCGGTGCGGCGATCGCCCCGGCGTCGCCGATGCCATCGCCGGCGCGCTCGCGGACCTGGCGGAGCCGATCGACCGCTCCGGGTAGGGCGAACTGGGCCGCGCCGAGACCGCTGACGAAGTAGCCGCGGCGCACGCGGCCGCGCTCCTCGAGCACCTTGAGCACGCCGTACACCGAGGCGTACCCGCCGACGACGCCCTCGGCCAGCACCGCCTCGCGGGTGAGCACGCCGTGGCGCTCGACGAGCTGCATCGCCATCGCGTGGGCGGCCTCGGTCGTCGCCGGCGCCGGCTCGAGCAGCGGGGCGACGAGGCTCCAGCGGCCGGCCGCGGCGGGTGGCCCGATGCGCGTCAGGCGTCCGGGACGCGGGCGGGACCGGCTGTCCCGCCGGACCGCGCGCCCGCCACCAGCACGTGTGATCGCCCGCAGCGGGGCGAGCGAGTCGTTGGTGACCTCACCCGCCCACACGAGGTCCCAGAGCGCCGTGAGCAGCTCGTCCTCCGGCGTGCCCGGCGCCGCCGCGCGGAGCTGACCCCAGAAGCTGGCGCCGCGCTCGCCGAGGGCGACGCGGATGGCGTCGTGCACGACGCCGCCGGGTCGCTCCTGAGCCTCCCAGCCAGGCGCCAGGAGGACGAGCTGGTCGGCGAAGCACAGCCGGACCCGACCGTCGTTCGAGCCGATCGCCCCGGCCCCGACCCACAGCACATCGCCAGACGTGCACAGCTCGTCGAGCTGCGCCGGCCGGTAGTCGTCGACCCGGGCTGACAGCACATCGCTCTCCAGCGTCGACGCCACGATCGGCGCGCCGGCGAGCAGACCGAGTGCCTCGACGACCGCGTCGACGCCCCGGCGCTGCGGTGGCACACCGTGCCAGGCCGGCAGGAAGCGGGCCAGCGCCTCCGGCTCGACCGGCTCGACCTCTCGGCGCAGCGTGGCCAACGATCGCCGGCGCAGCTGGCGCAGCACCTCGCTGTCGCACCACTCCCGGCGGACGCCCTCGGGACGGAACTCGCCGCGCACGACGCGATCGTCGGCCTCGAGGGCGGCGAGCGCTCCGAGCACGCGCGACTCGGGGATGCCGAGCCGGTCGGCCGCCTCGCGCTCGGTGAACGGTCCGTGCGTGCGGGCGTAGCGGGCGACGAGGTCCTCGATCGGTCGCGGCACGGGGTCGGTGAAGGCAACCGGCAGCCCGAGCGGCAGGGCGCACCCGAGCCCGTCGCGGTAACGGGCAGCGTCCTCGGCGGCCACGTAGCGCACCTCGCCGGCGACGCTCACCTCGATCGCCCGCTTCTCGTCGACCAGCTCGGCCAGCCAGCCGGCGCTCGGGAGCTCGCTGCGCAGCTCCATCTCGGTCGCCGTCAGGTCGCCGACGCGGCGGAGCACGTCGTGCAGCTCGTCGGCGCTGCGTGCACGTCGACCGTCGGACAGGCGCTGGAGGTCGAGCTCGACATCGGCGAGCACGCCGGGGTCGAGCAGCTCGCGCAGCTCCTCGGCGCCGAGGAGGTCGCGCAGGAGGTCGCGGTCGAGGGCCAGTGCCGCCGCCCGTCGCTCGGCGAGCGGCGCATCGCCCTCGTACATGTAGGCGGCGATCCAGTTGAACAGGAGGCTCTGGGCCATCGGGCTCGGCTTGGTGGTGTCGACGGTGACGACACGGATGCTGCGGCTGCGCAGCTGGCCGAGCACGTCGCGCAGCGCCGGCACGTCGAACACGTCCTGCAGGCACTCGCGTGACGCCTCCAGCAGGATCGGGAACGTCGGGTACTTCGCCGCCACCGCGAGGAGGTCGGCGGCACGCTGGCGCTGCTGCCACAGCGGCGTGCGCTGGTCGGGGCGGCGGCGCGGCAGCAGCAGCGCCCGGGCAGCGCACTCGCGGAACCGGGACGAGAACAGTGCCGTCTGCGGAAGCGTCGAGACGACCAGTTCCTCGATGTCCTCTGGTTCGATGAGCAGGGCGTCGACCGGCAGCTCGTCGGCGGCCTCCGGCAGGCGCAGGACGATGCCGTCGTCACCCCACATCGACTCGACCGGCAGATCGAAGCGATCGGCGAGCCGGCGCTCGATGGCCATGGCCCATGGCGCGTGCACCGGTGTGCCGAACGGGCTGAGCAGGCAGACGCGCCAGTCGCCGATCTCGTCGCGGAACCGCTCGACGACGATCGTGCGGTCGTCGGGCACGACGCCGGTCGCCTCGGCCTGCTCGTCGAGGTACTGCCGCAGGTTCGTCGCCGCGAGCTCGTCGAGGGCGTACTCGTCGCGCAGCTTCGCCGTGGCCTTGGCCTGCGGCAGCTCACGGAGCTCGCGGACGAAGGCGCCGAGGGCGCGGCCGAGCTCGAGCGGCCGGCCCGGGCGGTCGCCGTGCCAGAACGGCATCTTCCCCTGCTCCCCCGGCGCGGGCGTGACGGTGACCTTCTGGAAGGAGATGTCCTCGATGCGCCACGTCGACGCGCCCAGCACGAACGTCTCCCCCGGACGGCTCTCGTAGACCATCTCCTCGTCGAGCTCGCCGACCCGCTTGCCGTCGGGCAGGAAGACCCCGAACAGGCCGCGGTCGGGGATCGTCCCACCGGACGTGACGGCGAGCCGCTTCGAGCCGTCGCGGGCGCGCACCGTGTCGGTCACCCGGTTCCACACCACGCGTGGACGCAGCTCGGAGAACTCCTCGCTGGGATAGCGCCCGGCGAGCAGGTCGAGCGTGTTGGCGAGCTGCTCGTCGGACAGCTCGGCGAACGTCGCCGTGCGACGCACGAGCGCGGCCAGCTCGGCGACGGGTGTCTCACCGCGCGCGGCGACGTGGGCGACGAGCTGCTGGGCGAGGACGTCGAGCGGGTTGCGCAGGTACCGAGTGGACTCGATGGCACCGTCGAGCATGCGGCGCGTGACGACGGCCGCTTCCAGCAGGTCGCCGCGGTGCTTTGGATAGATCGAACCGCGACTGGGCTCGCCGACCTGGTGGCCGGCGCGACCGATCCGCTGCAGCCCGCGGCTCACCGCACCCGGCGACTCGACCTGGATGACGAGGTCGACCGCGCCCATGTCGATGCCCAGCTCGAGGCTGCTGGTGGCGACGATGCCGCGCAGCGTGCCCCGCTTGAGGTCGTCCTCGACGACGATGCGCTGCTCGCGCGCCAGCGAGCCGTGGTGCGCCTTGACCAGCTCGCCCTCGATGCCCCGCTCGCCGGCGAGCTCGTTGAGCTTGGCCGCCAGGCGTTCGGCCTGCCGGCGAGCGTTGCAGAAGATGATCGTCGAGCGGTGTTCGAGCACCTGGTCGAGGATGCGCGGGTAGATGCTCGGCCAGATGCTGGAGCGCTGCGGCCCGGTCTCGCGGGCGAGGTCGCCCATGTCCTCGATGGGGATGACGACCTCGACGTCCAGCGGCTTGCTGATCCCGGCGTCGACGATGGTCACGGGGCGTTGCCGGCCCGGCTCGGCGTAGCCGCCGAGGAAGCGGGCGATCTCGTCGAGTGGCCGCTGCGTGGCCGACAGCCCGACTCGCTGGGGCGGCCGGGCGGTCAGCTCCTCGAGGCGCTCGAGGGAGACGGCGAGGTGGGCGCCGCGCTTGGTGGCGGCGAGGGCGTGGATCTCGTCGACGATGACCGTCTCGACGCCGACCAGCGTCTCTGCCGCGCTGGACGTGAGCATGAGGTACAGGCTCTCCGGTGTCGTGATCAGCAGGTCCGGCGGCCGCCGGACGAGGCGCTGACGGTCGCGTGCCGGTGTGTCGCCCGTGCGCATGGCGACCTCTGGCACGACGACCGTCTGGCCGAGTCGCTCGGCAGCCAGCCCGATTCCCGACAGCGGAGCGCGCAGGTTCTTCTCGACGTCGAACGCCAGGGCGCGCAGCGGCGAGATGTAGAGCACCCGTGTGCGGCGGGTGCGATCCTCGGGTGGCGGCGTGGTGACCAGCGAGTCGATCGCCGACAGGAATGCGGCGAGCGTCTTGCCACTCCCGGTCGGCGCGCAGATGAGCGTGTGCTCGCCGGCCGAGATCGGTGGCCAGCCCTGCTGCTGGGCTGGCGTCGGCTCGGGAAAAGACGTCGCGAACCAGGCCCGCACGGCGGGCGAGAACTGCTCGAGCACAGTGTGATCGGCGATGAGTTCAGAGTACCGAGGGGGTGTGACAGTCAGCCCGCCGGTTGGCAAGCACGAGCCCGAGTCATGACGGATACGCCGCCAGCAGGGCGTCGGCGATCAGTCGGGCACGCTCGGTCGAGCCGGTGGGCGTGTAGTGGATGTGGTCCTCACCGAACCAGGCGTCCTGGACGACCGCAGCCCAGTCGTAGATCGTGATGTTGGGGTAGCGCGCCGCGGCATCCACGAGTGCCTGGTTCCACAGCAGCATCTGCTCGTTCGACCACGCTCCTTCGGGCTCGAGCGTCTTGGCGTTGACCCACAGGATCGGGTCGTCACCGATGGCTGCGAGCATCCGATCGATCCGCTCGGCACGGCTCACGCTCCCGCCGACGGCCACGTTGGCGGTGTCGGTCGTGCCGAGGGCGAGGACCCAGCAGCCCTCGTAGCCGGCTGCCTTGAGGCCGGCGGCGACCTCGGCAGCGTTGGTCTGGCCGCTGAGCGTCTCGACGATCGAACGGCCGCCCGAGATCTCCAGGCGCGGATCGGTGACGCCGACCCGGCGGTACTGCGCGTCGAGGCCGGCGTCGATCAGGCTGACCGACGTCGAGTCACCGACGTGGACGACCGACGTGCACGACGTCCTCGGGGTGGCCGGGGCGACGGTGGTCGCGCCCACCGACGTCGACGTTGCCAGGTTTGCTGTGCCGCCCGAGTCCGTCCGTGAGCCCTCGACCCACGCGCCGACGATCGTGAGGACCACGACCAGTGCCGCCGGCACGGCCAGCACGCGCGGCAACGACATGAGACGCGCACGCTACTGCCGAGAGGGCCACCGCTACCCTGTCGAGACTTTGCGCACCGTGACGACCACCGAACTGACGCGCCCGGCGATCAGCACCGTGCCGTATCTGCCTGGTCTGGATGGGATGCGGGCGTTGGCGGTGTTGGCGGTGATGGTGTATCACGCCAACCCGGCGTGGTTGCCGGGCGGGTTCTTGGGTGTCGAGGTGTTCTTCGTGATCAGTGGCTATCTGATCACGTTGTTGTTGATCGGTGAGCACGAGCGCTCCGGGACGGTGAGTCTGGGGCGGTTCTATCTGCGTCGGGCGCGGCGGTTGTTGCCGGCGTTGTTCGCCGTGTTGGTGGGGGTGACGGTGTACACGGCGGTGTTTCGTCGTGATGCGTTGGGGTTGTTGCGGGGCGATGTGTTGGCGGCGTTGGGGTACGTGTCGAACTGGTATCAGATCTGGGTGGGGCAGGGGTACACGGCGGCTGGTGATTTTGCTCCGTTGCGGCATTTGTGGAGCTTGGCGGTGGAGGAGCAGTTCTATCTGTTGTGGCCGTTGGTGATGATCGGGTTGATCCGTCTGGGTCGGCGCCGGTTGCCGTCGATGAGCGTGTGGCTGGTCGCTGCCGCCATCGCCATCACCGCCATCACCGCGGCGATCGCCCCCACCGGTCCGGTGGGCACGTGCGAGGTCACGCCCGACGCCTACTGGGAGATCGGTGGGCGGTGCATCTCCAAGGTCGACTTCTTGTACCTGTCGACACCGACCCGGCTCACCGGGCTGCTGCTCGGCGCGGCGCTGGCGATGGTGTGGCGACCGGGAGCGCTGATGCGCGGGCCGATGCGCAACCGCGCCCGCCTGCTGGACGTCGGGGCGCTGGTCGGGTTGGGCGGATTGGTGGCGCTGTGCTGGTTGTCGCGCATCGGCGCGCCTGCCGGGTTCTTGCTGTGCGGCGTGGCGTCGTTGCTGCTGATCGCTGCGGTGACCCATCGCCGTACGGCGGCCAGTCGGGTGTTGGGCGCCGGCGTGTTGTTGTGGATCGGGACACGTTCGTACGGCCTGTACCTGTACCACTGGCCGATCTACCAGATCATCCGCGAGGTGTCGGGGCGGCCGCTGTCGGTCGCCGAGTTCGTCGCCGCGCTGGCGATCTCGGCGGTCGTCACGGAGATCTCCTTCCGGATCATCGAGACGCCAATCCGCCGAGGCACCTTCCGCCGGGGATGGCGCCGGCTGCAGCGGCTGCGGCCGGTCAACGTGCGGCGGGCGTTCGCCGGCGTCAGCGCCATGGCGGTCGCCCTCGTCGTCGTCGCCGGCGCCAGCCTGGCCACCGCCGAGGTCCGACCGAACGAGATCGAGGTCGCCCAGCGGGAGGCCAGGAGATCGGTCGGCGATCCCTTCGCCGCGGCCGCGCCGATCGCCGCCCGCACGGTGCCGCGCCGGGCGCCGCGACCAACTCCGACGACCACGACCGACCACGACCACGACCACGATCGCCGCGGCGCCGTCGCCGGTCCTCGTCGCCGTTGTACCCACGACAACGACGACGGCGCCGCCCACGACCACGACAACGACCACGACACCGGCTCCTGCGCCGCCGGCGGATCCCTGCCTCGGTACACCGATCGAGCGGTACGCGCTCGGTGACTCCGTGATGCTCGGCGCCGCCCCCAACCTCGCCGGCGCCGGGTTCTGCGTCGACGCCGTCGTCTCCCGAGCCTTCGTCCACGGTCTCGAGCAGGTGGTCCGCCTGCACGCCGAGGCACGGCTCGGCAGCACCGTCGTGATGTCGCTGGGCACGAACGGACCCATCGACCCGGGCGACCTCGACCGGATGATGGCCGAACTCGCCGGCGTCTCGCGGATCATCGTGATGACGGTGCGCGCCGACCGCTGGTGGGTCCCGCCGAACAACGACCTGCTGCGCGCCCTGCCGGAGCGCTACCCGGACGTCGTCCTCATCGACTGGGCCAACGAGCAGTGCCCCGGCAACTGCTTCTACGCCGACAACATCCACCTCCGCCCCGACGGCCGCCACGCACTTCACCACCCTCGTCACCTCCGCCCTCGCCTGACCCCTCCCGGTTCTAAACGCATTTCTGCCCGCTCAGCGGGAAGAACTCGACAAGGAACCGCCGAGATCGGCGATGCGGCGGTGATAGATCGCCAGGATCTCCCGTGCGGTGCCACGCTTGTCGTTCCTCGCATCCTGGTCGTAGCGCTCGACCTGCCACCCGACGACGGAGCACGCTCGATCACGCGCTTGATCCTTGGCCACATCGACGTGCCACCGAGAGTGACCCGGCTCGACCGCCAACCGTGCCGCCGGCCACGCCAGGTCGAGGTGGATGAGCTCGCCGTTGGCGAGGCGGAGCGGGTACTGGCGGACCGGTGTCGGGAGGCCGACGCGCTCGATCATGTCGACGAAGTCGAGCTCCAAACCCGTCTGTGCCGGCCGCTCGATGAAGCTCAGACTCTCCAGCCACGCTTCCAGCTGGATGACACCTGTGCGACCCGAGCGACGGATGGCGGCGAGGTAGTCACCGGCTGCGTCAGGTGTGATGATTCCGAGCTGCCAGGCATCCTCGGCAGCTCGACGGAACCGATGTTGGTTGAACTGCTCGGCGAGCCCGAACAGCATCCGCAGTGGCGACGCAACGCGCAGCCCGTCGGCACGCGTCACGACATCGCGCGCCTCGTCGAGCCACGACGTCACGACGAGCCGGTGCGGCTTGGGCACCGACGCACACCGCCGCTGATCGATCGTGACCTCCAGGCGCTGCCTCGGCATCTGGCGCAGCCCGTACAGCACGCCGGCGGTGGGGCCGCTGACGAAGGCGGTGTCGCCCGCTGCAAGCTGCAACGCCATCGCCCGCCCCTCGAACGCCAGCTCGGTGCCGGCAACGGCAAGCACGCCTCGAGCGAGGCGAACGACCTGGCCGCGGGCGCGGGCGCGGTCGATCGCGGAGGAGGAGACGCCGAGCTCGGCCAGCTGCCGGCTGCCCGCCACCCAGTGCTGACGAGCGAACAGGGCGAGGACCTCGGGACGGTTCATCACACCCGCCATGGGTGTCGCGACCGACCAGGAAGGGAAATCGCGATTCGTTGTCGAGTTGTTCCCGCTCAGCGGGCACAACGACGTTTAGAACCGGACCAGCTCCGGCTTGAGGTCGGCGATGGTGGGGGCGCCGACGAGGGTCATCGTGCGGCGGACGTCGGTGGCGAGGAGGGTGAGGACGTGGTCGACGCCGCGCTCGCCGGCCGCGCCGAGCGCGTACAGGTACGCCCGGCCGGCCATGCAGGCAGTGGCGCCGAGGGCGACGGCCTTGACGATGTCGCTCCCCCGCCGGACCCCGCCGTCGCAGATGATCTCCGTGCGCCCGCCGACGGCGTCCGCCACCGGGGCGACCAGGTCGATCGGCGCCGGCGCCGTGTCCAGCTGGCGCCCGCCGTGGTTGGAGAGAGCGATGGCGTCGACGCCACGCTCCGCTGCGAGCACGGCGTCGTCGACGCACTGGATCCCCTTGACGACGATGGGGCCGTCCCACACCGACCGCAGCCAGTCGACGTCGTCCCACGACAGGTCGGGATCGAACTGGGCGTTGACGTAGTCCGACAGGGTCACCGCGTCGGTGCCGTCGGCCGGCCCGTCGCCGCTCCCTCGCCCGGCGATGTTGGCGAACACGATCGGGTCGCCCCGGACGAACGCCCACGTCCAACCGGGGTGCACAGCGCCGTCGAGCAACGTGCCGACGCCGAGCTTCGGCGGCAGCGAGAATCCCCGGCGCACGTCACGCTCGCGCCGCCCGAGCATGGCGGTGTCCACCGTCAGCACGAGCGCCTCGTAGCCCGACTCGCGGCAGCGGTCGACCATCTCCTTGACCAAGCCCTTGTCGCGCCACGCGTAGACCTGGAACCACAGCCGGCCGTCGCTGACCGCGGCCACCTCCTCGATCGAGCGGGTCGACAGCGTCGACAGCGTGTACGGCAGCCCCGCCCGCTCGGCGGCGCGGGCGACGGCGAGCTCGCCCTCGGGGTCGGCGATGCGCGTGAAGCCCGTCGGCGCCAGCACGAGCGGGTACGGGAGCGGCTTGCCGAGCAACGTCGTCGACGGGTCGACGTTGCCGACCGATCGCAGCACCCGCGGCCGGAACTCCATGCGGGCGAACGCCTCGCTGTTGTTGCGCAGCGAACGCTCGTCCTCGGCGCCTCCGTCGATGTAGTCGAAGACGCCGTGGGGCATCCGCCGCTTGGCGATCCGCCGGAGGTCCTCCACCGACGCCGCCGTCGCCAACCGACGCTTGGTCGAGTCGAGCTCGACCTTCCGGAAGTGGAGGACCGAGCGAAGCGTGTCGATGACCTTCATCACGGCGAGCCGGTTCTCAGCCGACTTGTTCCCGCTGAGCGGGCACAAATCCGTTTAGAACCCGATCTGGGTCGAAGAAGCCGCGTAGGGCGGTGGCCATCTCGGCGCGGGCGTCGGCGCCGGAGATGACGACGTCGACCATCGTCAGCGACGTGTGCGTGTGGCCGCGGGCGGTGAACCCGTCGACCGGCACGCCGGCAGCGGCGAGGGCGTCGGCGTAGGCGCGGCCCTCGTCGCGCAGCGGGTCGAACTCGCACGTGACGATGAACGCCGGTGGCAGGCCCGACAGGTCGGCGGCGCGCAGTGGCGACGCCTTGTCGTCCGACCGCTGATCGGGATCGGCGTAGTAGTCCCAGAACCACTCCATCAGCGCCGCCGTCAGGATGTAGCCCTCGGCGTTCTCGACGTACGACTCCCGGGTCATGTCGCTGTCGGTGACCGGCGTGAGCAGCAGCTGGCCGGCGATCTCCGGCCCGCCCGCGTCGCGCGCCAGACGGCAGACGATGGCGGCGAGGTTGCCACCCGCGCTCCAACCAGCGACGGCGAGTTGCCCGGGGATCCCGCCGAGCTCGACAGTGTGCTCGGCGATCCACTGCACCGCGGCGAACGCATCGTCGACGGCGGCCGGGAAGCGCTCCTCGGGGGCATGGCGGTAGTCGACCGACACGACGACCGCCTCCGAACGCACGCACAGATCGCGGCAGAACGGGTCGTCGGAGTCGTGAGCACCGAGCACCCAACCGCCGCCGTGGAAGTACACGACGAGCGGGAAGGGGCCGCTGCCCTCCGGCCGGTACAGCCGGTAGGCGAGGTCACCGGCCGGACCGGGCAGCACACCGTCGACGATCTCGGCGACCTCCGGCCCCGGCGGCCGCACCTCGTTCATCTGCGTGATGAACGCCCTGGCCTCGTCCGCCGACATGCTCTCGATGGGCGGCAGACCCATCTCGACCATCATCTCCAGCACCAGCGCCACGTCGGGCTGCAGCCGGCGGATCACGCCGTCGTTGCACTGCTCGCCGGCCGGACCGGTGAGGCGGAAGCCGAGCAGCCCGCGCTCGACGACCTCGTCGCACGCCGCCCGGTACTTGTCGACGCCACCGACGTACGGCAGGAACACCCGCGGCTTGCCGGGCACGTTGGCGCCCATGTACCACGAGTTCGCCGTCGGGAACAGCGTGATGTCGGCGCAGTCGTTGACGTGCTGGACCCAGCCGGCTTCCGCGGTCGGGGTCGGCTCGATGACCTCGAAGCCGTTGTCGCGCATCCAGGCCAGGCGGTCGGCGATCCAGTCGCCGTGCTGCTCGATCGACACCGACATGTTCGACAGCACCGACGGGCTCCCCGGCCCGGTGACCATGAACAGGTTCGGGAACCCCACGGCCGTCAGCCCGAGGTAGGTGACGGGGCCGTCGGCCCACCGCTGCTTCAGCGTCACGCCGTCGCGACCGGTGATGTCGACGGCGACGATGGCCCCGGTCATGGCGTCGAAGCCCGTGGCGAAGACGATGGCGTCGAACTCGAACGACTCCTCGGTGGTGTCGATCCCCTTCTCCGTCACGGTCGTGATCGGCTGCTTGCGCAGGTCGACCAGGCGCACGTGGGGCAGGTTGAACGTCTCGTAGTACCCGCTGTCGAGGCACATCCGCTTGGTGGCGATGGCGTGATCCTTCGGGCACAACGCATCAGCCGTCTCCGGGTCCTTGACGATCGATCGGATGCGCTCGTGGAAGAGATTGCCAATGGTGTCGTTGGCGGCGCGGTTGATGATCAGGTCGGAGAACCGGCTGCCGAGTGCCAGCAGATGGCCTTCCTCCCACGCCGCGTCGAAGCGCGCCTGGCGCTCCTCCTCGGGCAGCATGGCGACGGTCTCCAGCGGGATCTCCACGGTGACGCCGGCCGCCGTCCAGCGCGCCGCCTCGCGATAGGCCTCGCGGTCCTCGGCGATCTGGGCCAGCCGGTCGGCGGGCGCCGGGCCGTTGTGAGCAGGCATGGAGAAGTTCGGCGTGCGCTGGAAGACGACCAGCTCGCCGGCCTGCTTGGCGATCTCGGGGATCGACTGGATGCCCGACGAGCCGGTGCCGACGACGCCGACGCGCATGCCGCTGAAGTCGACGCCCTCGTGCGGCCAGCGGCTCGTGAAGTAGGTCGCCCCGGCGAAGCGATCCGTGCCCTCGATGTCGAGCTCCTTGGGCATCGACAGGCAGCCTGAGGCCATCACCAGGTGACGGGCGGAGATCTCGTCGTCGCCGTCGGTCGTGACCGTCCACCGTGACCCACCCTCGTCCCAGCTCGCCGAAGCGACACGTGTGGAGAAGCGGATGTCCTTGCGCAGGTCGTGCTTGTCGGCGACGTGCTGGAGGTAGCGCAGGATCTCCGGCTGCGTGGCGTACTTCTCCGACCACGTCCACTCCGACTCCAGCTCGGGATCGAAGGAGTACGTGTAGTCGGTCGTCGGGATGTCGCAGCGGGCCCCGGGATAGCGGTTCCAGTACCACGTCCCGCCCACGTCGTCAGCCGACTCGAGCGCGACGGCGGACAGACCCCGCTGGCGCAGCCGGTACAGCAGGTGCAGGCCGGAGAACCCGGCCCCGACGACGACGACGTCGACGTGCTCGTTGGAACCCATTGACAACCCCTTTCGCGCGGACGGCGCCAGCATCGCGCGGCGGCGATCAGGTCGTCGCGTCGGAGGAGACGCTGCCCGGCCGTGAGCTCGATGCGGCGGGTCAGGCGCACCCGTTCGAGCAGCGAACGGTCGTGGGTGACGAGCACGAGCGTGCCGTCGAACGTGTCCAGCGCCGCTTCCAGCTGCTCGATCGCCGGCAGGTCGAGGTGGTTCGTCGGCTCGTCGAGGACCAACAGGTTGGCCCCGTTCTGCATCAGCAGGGCGAGCGTCGCCCGCGTCCGCTCGCCGGGCGACAGCGTCGAGGACGGCCGGGTGACGTGGTCGGCGACGAGGCCGAACTTGGCCAGCAGCGTGCGCACGTCGCCGGCATCGGCACCGGTTGCGTCCTGGAACGCCCGCAGCAGTGAAGCGGGACCATCGAGCCGGCCGCGCGCCTGCTCGACCTCACCGACGACCACGCTCGGGCCGATCGTCCGCCGCCCGGCAACGAGCTCGGCGCGCCCGAGCAGGACGTCGATCAGCGTCGACTTCCCCGACCCGTTGGCGCCGACGAGAGCGATCCGCTCGCCGGCGCTGACGAGCAGATCGATGGGACCGAGCTGGAAGGTGCCGTGCCGGGCGATCGCTCCATCGAGCCGGGCGACGACGTCGCCGCTCCGTCCGGGTGATTGCACCTGCAACCGGAGCTGCCACGGCTGGCGCGGCTTGTCGACCGCGTCCAGCCGCTCGATCGCCCGCTCCGTGCGCGCGGCCCGGCCGGCGAGTTGCTCGGTCTGATTGATCTTGAAGGCGCGGATGTTCTTGTCCGGCTCGTCCGTCTTGCGCACCTTCGACAGGCCCTGCGACGCCCACTCCCGCTCGCGTTGCGCACGGCGAGCGAGCGATCGGCGTTGCGTGTCGTAGTCCTCGAACCGCTCCCACGCCGCCCGCCGGGCAACGTCCCGCTCGTCCAGATAGGCCTGCCAGCCGCCGCCGTAGTGGGAGGCGCGGTGGGTGAACTCGTCGAGCTCGACGACGTGGGTGACGGTCCGGGCGAGGAAGGTGCGGTCGTGGCTCACCAGCACGACGGGGGCACGCAGGTCGTCGATCCAACGCTCGAGACGCGCCAGCCCGTCGAGGTCGAGGTCGTTGGTCGGCTCGTCGAGCAGGAACACGTCGAAGCGGGCGAGCAACAGGGCGGCCAGCCCGGCCCGGGCCGCTTCCCCACCGGACAGCGACGACGTCGGCTGCTCCATCAACCGCGGCGCAAGGCCCAGCTCGGCCCAGACCTGGCCGACGCGCGCGTCGAGGTCGGCGCCGCCCAACGAGAGCCAGTGATCGAGGGCGATCGCGTACCGGTCGCCGGTGCCGTCCACGTCGCCGGCCAGGGCGACGGTCGCCGCCTCCAGCTCGGCGGTGGCGGTCGTCACGCCGGTCCGCCTGGCGAGGTACATGGCCACGGTCTCGACGTCGGACCGCGACGGCTCCTGTGGGAGGTAGCCGACCGTCGCCGCCGGCGGTGTGCGCTCGACGGCGCCGCGCTCGAGCGGCACCGAGCCGGCGAGCGCCTGCAGCAACGTCGACTTGCCGACGCCGTTGGGCCCGACGAGGCCAACCCGCTGGCCGGGCGCGACGGCGAGGTCGACGGCGTCGAGGACGGTGGTCGCGCCGCGCACGACCGTGACGCCGCGGGCCCGGAGCTCGGCGACCATCTCAGCGCCCCCGGTCCGTCTCGCGCAGGATGCGGCTCGCCCGGTCGTACGTCAGGTAGTTCCACGACCAGTCGACGAACACGTTGATGCGGTTGCGGAAGCCCATCAGGTAGACGAGGTGCAAGGCGAGCCACGAGGCCCACCCGATCGGACCCGAGAGGCGCCAGCCGTTGGCCAGCTCGGTGACGGCGTCGTGGCGCCCGATGGTCGCCATCTGTCCCTTGTCCCGGTAGCGGAACGGCTCGGTCGGGCGGCCCTGTGACCGAAGGATGATCTGCCGGGCGACGTGGCGGCCACCCTGCATCGCCGGCGCGGCGACCTGCGGCAGCGGCGTGCCGTCGTGATCGGGCGTGGCGGCGATGTCGCCGACGACGAAGACCTCCGGCCGCCCCGGCAGCGACAAATCGGGCTCGACGACGAGCCGTCCGCCGCGTCCGGTCGGCGTGTCGAGCGTCGCCGCCAGCGGGTCGGCGGTGACGCCGGTCGCCCACACCGTCGTGCCGGCCGGGATGACCGTCCCGTCCGTCAGCCGGACGCCGGCCGTGTCGACCTCGGCGACGCCGACCCCCAAGCGCACCTCCACACCACGGCGCTCGAGCGTCCGCAGGGCGCGGGCAGAGGACTTCGGCGTGAACGGCGTCAGCAGACGATCGGCCAGCTCGACCAGCACGATGCGGGCGTCACGCACGGGAAGCTGCGGGAAGTCCTTGGCGAGCACGCGCACGTACAGCTCGCGGAGTGCACCGGCCATCTCCACGCCGGTCGGCCCGCCGCCACACACGACGACATCGAGAGCCCCGTCCGACGCCGCGGCCGGATCGGCAGCGACGCGCTCGAAGCGGTCGAGCACGTGTGCGCGCAGCCTGAGGGCGTCGTCGAGGTGCTTGAGCGGGAAGGCGTGCTCGACCACGCCGGGCACGTCGAAGTGGTGCGAGACGGCACCGGCAGCGATGACGAGCATGTCGTAGGTGAGGCGGTCACCGTCGTCGAGGCAGACATGGCGCGACTCGAGATCGATGCCGGTCACCCTGGCCATCCGCACGCCGACGTTGCCGGGACGGCGGCGGCCGGGACGGACGATCCCGCGGATGGCGTGGGCGACGTTCTCGGAGTCGAGCCCCGCTGTGGCCACCTGGTACAGCAACGGTTGGAAGGTGTGGAAGTTGTTGGCGTCGACCAGCGTCACCTCGACCGGTGCCCCGAGCAGGCCGCGGGCCGCGGCGAGGCCGCCGAAGCCGGCGCCGACGATCACGACGTTGGCGTTGGGGGGGTCGAGACCCGACGTCACACCCCCACAGTAGGATCCGAGCCATGGCCGTCCTTGGTGAGCACCATCCCGCGTTCGAGGAGTACTGCGAGTGCATCTTCGAGCTCGCCGAGGACGATGTCGACGTCATCCAGGCGCGCATCGCCGAACGGCTCAACGTCAGCCGGCCGGCGGTCAGCGAGATGATGCGCCGGCTGGAGACGGAAGGGTTGATCGACACGACCGACGGCATCGGTCTCACCGACGCCGGCCAGCACCTGGCCACCACCGTCGTGCGCCGGCACCGCTTGGCCGAGCGCTTCCTGACCGACGTGCTCAACCTGTCGTGGGCCGAGGCGCACCACGAGGCCGGCAAGTGGGAGCACGTGATGAGCGACCACGTCGAGCAGGCGATGGACCGCCTGCTCGGCAGCCCGACGACGTGCCCGCACGGCAACCCGATCCCTGGCTCGGCGTACGTCGAGCCCGACTCCCGGCCGCTCGCCGACGTCGCGGTCGGCGAGGAGTTCACCGTCCGGCGGATCACCGAAGAGCTCGAGTTCACGCCCGGCCTGCTCGAGTTCCTCGAGGCCAGCGAGCTGCAACCGGGCAACGCCGGCACGATCACCGCGGCGTCGCCCGATGGCACGGTCACGGTCGAGATCGCCGGCCACCACGTCGGCGTCGGCGCCTTCGCCAGCGCCCGCATCCTGGTCAGTGCGTGACGCGCACGCGCGTCGCAGCGCGGCCGTCCTGATGGCACTGCTCGTCTCGGCCTGCGCCGAGACCACCATCGACACACCGGAGACCACCACCGTGGCGGCGACGACCACGGTCGCCGGCGACCCGCTCATGGCGCTGTCGGCGGAGACGGAGGCGCTGAGCGCGGCGCTGGTGGACAACGACGGTCAGCGAGAGGCGCTCGCCCGCATCGACGCGCTGTGGGCCGAGGTGCAGCCGGAGATCGCCGAGGATCGACCCGACCTGCTGGAAGAGTTCGAGGTCGTCATCGAGCTGGTGCGTCGCTCCGTCGAGCGACGGCGGCCGGCCGACGCCGACAAGGCGCACAAGAACCTCCTCGTGCTGATCGCCGCCTACACCGACTGAGCCGCTTCCGAACTGGGCGCGGCCTGTATCTGGGCGCGGATCGTCTCGGCGGATTCCGACACGATCCGCGCCCAGATCATGGTTTGCGACGTTGCGCGCCCAGATCAGGTCGGGACGTACGCTGCATCGATGGCAAGGATCGTCGTAGCGGGGGCAGGGATCTGCGGCGCGGCGGCGTCGATCATGCTGGCGCGCGACGGGCACGACGTCACGCTGCTCGAGCGAGACGCCGAGCCCGTCCCCGACTCCGTCGACGCGGCGTGGGAGCAGTGGAACCGCCGCGGTGTCGGCCAGTTCCGCATGGCCCACATCATGCTGCCGCGAGGTCACGGCGTGATGCGTGAGCAGCTTCCCGACGTCGTCGACCGGCTGGTCGCTGCCGGAGGGTTGCACTGGAACCAGGCGGCCGAACTGTCGACGCAGCCCGGCGATGAGCGCTTCTCCACTGTCACCGGTCGGCGAACGACCATCGAGTGGGTACTGGCCACCGCCGCCGCGGACGAGTCGGGTGTCGACGTCCGTCGCGGCGCCGCCATCGCCGGCCTGCTCACCGGACCGGCGGTCACCGATGGTGTCCCCCACGTCACCGGCGTGCGGCTGACCGAGGGCGAGGAGATCGCCGCCGATCTCGTCGTCGACGCCACCGGACGGCGGTCGCCGACCACCGACTGGATCGCCGAGATCGGCGGGCGGGCGCCGGAGGAGGAGGCCGAGGACTTCGGCTTCACCTACACCGGGCGCTTCTTCCGCTCCGCCGACGGATCGGTGCCCGAGCTCCCCGGTGCCGTGCTGACGCCGGCCGGGTCGATCTCCCTGCTCTGCATCCCCGCGGACAACGGCACGTGGTCGACGACCGTGTACTCGGCGTCGAGCGATGCGCCACTGCGACGGCTGCGCGACGCAGAAACGTTCGAGCGGGTCGTCCGTGAGTGCGCCGGGTTCGAGCCCTGGCTCGACGGCGAACCGATCAGCGACATGGTGTCGATGAGCGGCATCGTCGACCGCACCCGCCACTTCGTCGTCGACGGCGCGCCGGTGGTGACCGGGATGATCTCCATCGCCGATGCCCACGCCTGCACCAACCCCTCGATCGGGCGGGGCATGTCGCTCGGGTTGCTGCACACGGCGGTCATGCGCGGTGCCGTGCGGGCCCATCTCGACGACCCGGTCGCCCTGGCGCTGGCGTTCGACGAGGCGACGCGAGCAGAGGTCGACCCGTGGCACGACGCCACCAGGGCGATCGACCGTGGTCGCATCGCCGAGATCCGTGCGGTCATCGACGGCACTGAGCCACCGCCTGACCCGACCGGGGGGATCGCTCCGGCCCTGTTCACCGCGGCGACCGTCGACGAAAAGGCAGCGCGATGGGCGCTGGAGATCATCGGCTGCTGGACGCTGCCGCTCGAGGTGTTCTCACGCGAGGGGGCGGTCGACCACGTGCTCAGCGTGGCCAAGAAGGTCCCGCCACTTCCCCAGGTCGGTCCCAGCCGCGAGCGTCTGCTGGAGTTGGTCTCATGATCAGAAGTCGACCATGTCGCTGTTGCGAGCGAGCGAGCGCCAGCGAGCGAGCGGCCACCAACGGCCTGCGTGGCCGGGGAACGCAATGATCGTCCTGGTCCATGGCAATCCCGAGACCGCGGCCATCTGGGATCCTCTGCGCGCCGAGCTCGGGCGCGACGACGTCGTCGCGCTGTCGCCGCCCGGCTTCGGCGCCCCGGTCCCCGAGGGCTTCGGCGCCACCTCCGACGACTACCTCGCCTGGCTCGTCGGCGAGCTCGAAGCGATGGACGGGCCGATCGACCTCGTCGGCCACGACTGGGGCGGTGGCCACGTCCAGCGCGTCGCCGCCACGCGACCCGACCTGATCCGGTCGTGGGCGACCGACATCGCCGGGGCAGCCGACCCGGACTACGAGTGGCACGACATGGCCAAGGTGTGGCAGTCACCCGAGGGTGAAGCAGCGGTCGAGATGATGTCCGCCCTGCCGGTCGATCAGCGCGCCGCCGCCTTCGTTGGCGTCGGCATGACCGAGGAGGCGGCACGCTCCTGCGCCGAGGCAGCCGGTCCGGAGATGGGCCGGTGCATCCTCACCCTCTACCGCTCGGCGGCGCAGCCGGCGATGACCGAGTGGGGCCGGGAGCTGGAAGCGGCCGAGCGACGGCCGGCACTCGTGATCATCGCCAGCGAAGACCCGTACACCGGCGGGCCGGAGCTGGCCCGGCGGTCAGCGCAGCGGTTCGGCGCCGAGGTCGCCGTGCTCGATGGGCTCGGCCACTGGTGGATGCTCCAGGACCCCGCCGCCGGCGCCGTTGCCCTCAACACGTTCCTGAGCCGTCTTGAGTAGCGGCGCCGGCAACGGCTCGGCGTGGACGACGGTGAGCCGTTGCGTCGGCCGGGTCAGGGCGACGTAGAGCGCCCGCAGGCCCTGCGGCTCGTCGCTCACGATGCGCGCCGGCTCGACGACGACGACACCGTCGAGCTCGAGGCCCTTGACGACACTCACCGGGACGACCGTGACGGCGTCGTCGAGGCCGGTCCTCGTGGCCCGACCGTGGTCGATGCCCGCCGACGTGAGGCCGGCGGAGATGGCGTCGACGAGACTGTCCGGAACGACCACAGCGACGCCACCGGCCGGCAACTCCGCAGCCAGCTTGGCGGTCGCCTCGGCGACGGCGGCCGCCAGGTCGCCGTTCGCCCTGACGATCGTCGGCACGTCGTCGCCGATCCGGACGGCCCGTGGAGCGCGCAGGTCAGGGGTGGCCGCCGCCATCACGCGGTTGGCCAGTTCCATGATCTGGGCCGGGATGCGGTAGCCGACGGAGAGCCCGACGACACGAGCCGGCTTGCGGTCGGGCAGGTGGGCGAGCACGTCGTCCCAGCCGTGTGGCGCCAGGGCACCGGTGGCCTGGGCAAGATCGCCCACGACGGTCAGCGAGCCGTTCAGCGAGCGGCGCGTCGCCATCTTCAGCTGCATCGGAGTGAGATCCTGGACCTCGTCGACGACGATGTGACCGTAGGTGCGCACCTCGTCGTGCTCGGCGATCTTGCCGCCGCGACCGGGCTTGGGGCCGAGCACCTCCCTGGCGTCGTCGAGCAGGGCGACGTCGGCGGGCGTCCAGCGCACGTCGCCGACGTCGTCGGCGCGAGGGCGGTGCAGCGACTCGATCTCGGCGTCGTCCAGGATGCCGGTGGCGGCGAGGCGCAGCAGCGCCAGCGAGCCGTAGAGGTCGTGCAGCAGCTGAGCGGGCGTCAACATTGGCCACATCCGCTCCAGAGCCGCACGCACCTCGGGCAGGTGGCGGATCGCCTGGCGCAGCTCGCCGGCCGAGACGGTCTCGCCGCGCCAGGATGCGGCCATGGACGCGAACACCTCACCGTCGACGAGGCGCCGACCGGCGTTGTGGCGGCGGTGGCGCCGGCGGGCCGCCTTGACGATGCGCGCTGACTCGGACGGGGTCAGCCGGACGTAGCCCGTTCGGAAGGGCACGACGAGGTCGTCACGCAGCGGCCGCTGGCGATCACGGATCGCCTTGTCGATGACGTCGGACATGCGGGCGTCGCCCTTGACGCGGGCGGAGAGCGCGGTGTCGCCCGGGTCACCGGGGCCGGCCCACTCGACGTCGGGCACGAGATCGGCGAGCACCACCTGCTCGACGCCGGCCTCGCCGAGCGACGGGAGCACCCGCTCGATGTAGCGGAGGAACACCCGGTTGGGACCGATGACGAGGACACCCTGATCCTCCAGCGGGAAGCGGTGGGTGTAGAGGAGGTAGGCGGCGCGGTGCAGGGCGACCACCGTCTTGCCAGTGCCCGGGCCGCCCTGGACGACGAGCACGCCGGCCTGCGGCGATCGGATGATCTCGTCCTGCTCGGCCTGGATCGTGGCGACGATGTCGCCGAGCGTGCCGGTGCGGCCGCGCTCGAGGGCGGCCAGCAGCGTGGAGTAGCCGCGCAGCGCCGGACGGGCCTCGTCGCCGTCGGGGACGAGGCCGTCGTCGTGGCCAACGCCCAGGTGGCCACCGCCGAACAGCTCGTCCTCGAGCCCGAGCACGCTGCGACCCTCGACGATGAAGTGGCGGCGGCGCAGCAGGCCCATCGGCTCGCGCCCGGTGGCTCGATAGAACGGCTCGGCCACGGGGGCCCGCCAGTCGACGACGATCGGGTCGGAGCGCTCGTCGGCCACGGCGAGGCGCCCGATGTGGAACGTCTCGGCGGCGTCGGGGCTCTCGGCGTACCGGTCGATGCGCCCGAAGACGAGGGCGGCGTCGCCGAGGTCGAGGTCGGCGAGGCGCTTGATCAGGGCCTCGTCGAAGGCGTTGCGCTCGAAGCGGGCCTGGAACGTGCCCCCGAGGTCCGCTTCGTTGAGGTCGCGAAGGCGCCAAGCCGATTGCCTCGTGCGCTCGAGGCAGTCGTAGGCGTGGTCGACGTGGGCCTGTTCGGCCGCCAGTTCTGGGTGCTGCTGCGTCATTTCGTCGTTGCGAAAGGCGAAAAGGGGCCCCGCTACTCTACCGGGACGGCCTGCGACCGAGACGGGTAGCGTCGGCCGGGCCATGTCCACCCAGGTCTCCTCGCCGTTGCTCGCCGCAGCGAACGGCCAGGTCGCGGCACACACACCCGTGTGGTTCATGCGCCAGGCCGGGCGCAGCCTTCCCGAGTACCGGGCGATCCGTGGGGAGGGGTCGATCCTCGACGCCATCGCCCGCCCGGACCTCGCCGCCGAGATCACGCTGCAACCCGTGCGCCGCTACGGGGTCGACGCCGCCGTGCTGTTCAGCGACATCGTGGTGCCCGCCCACGCCGCCGGCTTCGGCATCGATGTCACGCCGGGCACCGGACCGGTTGCCGCCGACCCGTTGCGTGACCGTGCCGACCTCGACCGGTTGCGACCACTGCGACCCGATGACGTTGCCCACGTCGCCGAGACCGTGAAGATCGTCGCCGGCGAGCTCGGCGCCGACGTGCCGGTGCTCGCATTCGCCGGCGCCCCGTTCACCGTCGCCAGCTACCTGATCGAGGGCCGCCCGAGCCGCACGTACGAGCACACCAAGGCCCTCGCTCGCACCGATGCGACGCTGTGGCACGACGTCATGGAGCGGCTGGCGTCGATGGCCGTGACGTTCATCGACGTCCAGCTGTCGGCCGGGGCGACGGCGTTCCAGCTGTTCGACTCGTGGGCCGGGGCGCTGGGGCGCAGCGACTACGAGCGGCTCGTGCTGCCGCACAGCCGGCGCGTCTTCACCGAGCTCGCCGCTCGCCACCCGGATGCGCCCGGCATCCACTTCGGGATCGGCTGCGACCACCTGCTGGAGTCGATGTGGGCGGCCGGCCCACGCGTGATCGGTCTCGACTGGCGGACCTCGATCGCCGCCGCCCGCCGCCGTCTCGGCGACGACGTCGCCGTGCAGGGCAACCTCGACCCGGCACTCGTGCTGGCCGGCGCCGATGTCGCCCTCGCCGGCACCCGCGACGTCCTGGCCGACAACGCCGGCCACCCGGCGCACGTGTTCAACCTCGGCCACGGCGTTCACCCGGGCTCCGACCCAGGGGTGCTGGCGGCGATCGTCGACCTCGTCCACGAGACGACGCGCCGATGATCACTGGAGTGATCTTGATGGCGTACGGCACCCCGCGGACGCCCGAGGACATCGAGCCGTACTACACCGACATCCGCCGTGGTCGTCCGCCGAGTGCCGAGCAGCTCGCTGACCTCACCCGCCGCTACGAGGCGATCGGCGGCCTCTCACCGCTGGGCGCGATCACCGATGCCCAGCGGGATGCCCTGCAGGCTGCGCTCGACGAGCGCTCGCCCGGTGACTTCGTCGTCGCCGTCGGACTCAAACACGCCGACCCCAAGGTCGAGGCCGCCGTGGCGACGTTGGCAGCCAGCGGGGTCGAGCGGATCGTCGGGCTCGTGTTGGCGCCGCACTTCTCGGCGCTGTCGGTCGGCGAGTACCTCGGCCGAGCCCGCGCCGCCGCCGATGAGGCAGGTCGACCGTTCGCCGGGATCGAGAGCTGGGCGGTCGAGCCGGCGTACATCGACTTCCTTGCCGCCCAGGTACGGCGGTCGCTCGACGGCATGCCGGCGAACACGAAGGTGCTGTTCACGGCCCACTCGCTGCCCCGCCGAGTCCTCGACGCTGGCGACCCATACCCCGGCGAGCTGCGCGCGACCGCCGCGGCGGTCGCTGGTTCCGCCGGACTGGCACCGTGGGCACAGTGGTCCGTCGGGTGGCAGTCGGCGGGACGCACCCCCGAGCCGTGGATCGGCCCGGACGTGCTCGAGGTCGTCGACGAGCTGGGGCCGTCGGAGAACGCCGACGGGCTGCTGGTCTGCCCGTGCGGCTTCGTGGCCGATCACCTCGAGGTGCTCTACGACCTCGACATCGAGGCCCGCCGTCGCGCCGAGGATCACGGCTTGGTGTTCCGCCGCACGGCGTCGATGAACGACGACCCGGCGGTGATCGCCGCGCTCGCCGAGCGTCTCTCGGCGTGAGCGCAGCGAGCGCCACCCGACGCGCGAGCGCCAGCGAGCCGGCGGGCGATGGGGTTCGGGGGCGCGCAGCCCCGGGCAGGCACAGTGAGGCGGGTCCTCGTCGTCGGTGGCGGGATCAGCGGGCTGACCACCGCCTTCGAGCTCGCCGGGCTCGTCGATGGCGACGACGTGGCGATCGAGGTGCGCGAGGCCACCGATCGCCTCGGCGGCAAGCTGCACACGACGCCGTTCGCCGGACTCCCCGGCGTCGACGAAGGCGCCGACGCCTTCCTCGCCCGCGTGCCCGACGGCACCGACCTCGCCCACCGGCTCGACCTCGACCTCACGTCGCCGACGGACGGCCACCGCGGCGGTGTGGCACGACGGCCTGCACCCGATCCCGGAGGGCCTGTTGCTCGGCGTGCCGACCGGAATCTCGCGCCTGGCGACGACGGGCTTGCTGTCGGTGCGCGGCAAGCTCCGCGCGGCGGCCGAGCCGCTGCTCCCACGCCGCGGTGACCCGGACGACTCGATCGGCGCGCTCATCCGCGGCCGCTTCGGCGACGAGGTCCACGAGCGACTCGTCGACGCGCTCGTCGGCAGCATCTACGCCACCGACACCGACCGCGCCAGCCTGTCGATGGTCCCCCAGCTCGCCGCGCTGGCCGGACGGGGCCGCAGTCTGCTGCTCGGCGCCAGGGCGATGCGGTCGGCGATGCCGGTCACGGACGGACCGCTGTTCTTCGCTCCACGGACGGGCATGGCCACGCTCACCGACGCCCTGGCGAGCGCGGCGGATGCGGCGGGCGCGACGATCCGCACCGGACGCGGCCGTCACGACGATCGCTCGCGACGGCGCCATGTGGCGTACCGACGATGAACCGTTCGACGTCGTTGTGCTGGCCACGCCCGCGGCGACCACGGCGCCGGTCATCGCCGGCGCGGCACCCGAGGCGAGCCGCCTGCTGGGGGCGATGGAGCACGCCGGCGTCGTGATCGTCACGCTCGCCGTCGATCAGTGGCCGGATCGGCTGATGGGGCGCAGCGGGTACCTCGTGCCCAAGCCGGTGCAGCGGACGGTCACCGCGGCATCGTTCGGCTCCCAGAAGTGGTCCCACTGGCGCCCCGATCGGGGCGAGGTGCTGCGCGTCTCGCTCGGCCGCGACGGGCTGGTGGTCGACGACCTCGACAACGATCAGCTCGTCGATCGCGCCGTCACCGAGGTCGGCGAGCACCTCGGGCTGGACCTGCAGCCGACGGCGGTGCGCGTGTCCCGCTGGCCCGGCGGCTTCCCGCAGTACCGCCCGCACCACCGCGAGTGGCATGCCCGAGTCGTCGCCGCGCTGCCCGACCGGCTCCTCGTCACCGGCGCCAGCTACGGCGGCATCGGCGTCCCCGCGTGCATCGCCCAGGCCCGGGCGACCGCCGGCCAGGTGGCCGCGCTGCTGCGCGCGTGACGGTTCTGGGCGCGATTCGTCTCGAATTCCGAAACGATCCGCGCCCAGATCATGGTTTGAGAAGATCCGCGCCCAGAAGGGGGCGCCGCTGGGCTGCCTGACCGCCGCCGCTGGCAGACTTTGACCATGCGTCGGTTCGGCTGGGCGGTGACAGTGGTGTGCCTGCTCGTCGCCGGCTGTGCCGCCAGCGGCGACGACGCCGCGGAACCGACGACGCCTGGCACGGTCGTGCTGCCGAGCGTCGTCCCGGCGACCGCACCGAGCACGTCGACGTCGACGTCGACGTCGACGACGACGGCCACGACCACCACCGTGGCGCCGACGACGACGACACGCCCCCGCTGCCCGTCCCCGTCGCCCCACCGCCGGAGGACGGGAGCACCGAGCCGCGCGTCGAGGTCGGCTTGCTGGAGATCCCGGCGATCGGGCTCTCCCGCACCATCTTCGAGGGCATCCGGCTGTCCACGCTCGACAACGGGCCGGGACACTGGCCCGGCTCGGCGATGCCCGGTGAGGTCGGCAACGTCGTGCTCGCCGGCCACCGGGTGAGCAAGCCACGCCGACTTCAACCGGCTCGACCGGCTGGTGCCCGGCGACGAGGTGATCATGTCGACGCTCTGGGGCCGCCACGTCTACCGGGTCACCGGCACCGAGATCGTCGCTGCCCGACGCCATGTGGATCGTCGAGCAGACGTACGCCAGGACCGCCACGCTCTTCGCCTGCCACCCACCGGGCTCCGTCCGCGAGCGCATCGTCGTGCACCTCGAACTGACGACCTGATGGCCCGCATCGCCCTCGCCCTCGGAGGCGGGTTCCTCGTCGCCTTGTCGTTGCCTCCGTGGGGCTGGTGGCCGCTCGCCATCGCCGGCGTCGTCGTGTTCGAGCTCGCCCTCGGCACCGCAGCCGGGGCGGGCGGCGCGGTTCTGGCGCGGTTTCGCCTTCGGGTTCGGGTGGCTGGCGATGGGCATCGGATGGATGTGGCAGCTGACCGTGCCCGGCTACATCGCCGCGTCGATCATCTTCGCCAGCCTCCACGGCGTCGCCGCCCTGGCCTCGCCGGGCGGGCGCTGGCGGGTGATCGGCCGGCCGGCGGCGCACACCCTCGTCGAAGCGTTGCGCTTCTCGTTCCCCTTCGGCGGCGTGCCACTGGCCAGCCTCGGCATCTCCCAGGCCGCCGGACCGCTCGCCGGGGTGGCTCGGGTCGGGGGCGTCATCCTCCTCACCTGGGTCGTGTTCCAGCTCGGCTTCGCCATCGGCGCGCTCATCCAGCACCCTGATCGCGTCGCCGTGATCGCCGCCGGCGCCGCACTCGTCGTGCCGATCGTCGCCCTCGTCGCGCCACGGGGCACCGGTACCGGCGTCCAGCTCGACGTCGCCGCAGTGCAAGGCGGGGGCGAGCAGGGCACGTCGTCGCTCGACGTACCCAGCTCGGTGGTCACCGCCCGCCACCTGGAAGCGACCCGGACGATCACACCGGACGAGTCACTCGACCTGGTGCTGTGGCCGGAGAACGTGATCGACGTCGAGGACTTCGCCACCAGCGACGAGCTGGCGGCCGTCGCCGCCGAGGCGGCGCGCCTCGGCGTGCCGTTCGCCGTCGGCATCACCGAGGACGTGCCGGACCGGCCCGGTCGGATCACCAACGCCCAGGTCGTCGTCACGCCCGAGGGCGAGGTGACCAGCCGCTACGACAAGGTGCGACGCGTTCCCTTCGGCGAGTACGTCCCGATGCGCGGCCTGCTGGAGAAGATCGGCGCGCCCGTCGACCAGGTGCCGACGAACGCCATCGCCGGCACCGAACCGGCGGTGATCGACCTGCCCGACGGCACCCGGCTCGGCGTCGTCATCTCGTGGGAGGTGTTCTTCGGCGGGCGCGCTCGCGAGGGCGTGAAGGCCGGCGGGGAGGCGCTGATCAACCCGACGAACGGGGCCAGCTACACCGGCACGATCGTGCAGACCCAGCAGGTGGCGTCGAGCCGGCTGCGGGCGATCGAGACCGGCCGTTGGGTCGTCCAGGCCGCGCCGACCGGCTTCTCCGAGTTCGTCACGCCGGACGGCGACGTGATCGACCGTACGGCGGTGAGCGAGCAGGCCGTCATCCGCCACGAGATCGAGCTGCGCACCGGCCGCACGTGGTACGTGACGCTCGGCGACGCCCCCTGGATCGTGGCGCTCTCGACCGTGTTGATCGCTGCCTGGCTCCTCTCCATCCGAGTGTTCGGCGCCATCGGAGTGTCGGACGACCGGCGTGCGGCGACCCAACACTCGGATGAGGCGGCCGTCAGCGGTCGATGACGAGGGTGACGGGGCCGTCGTTGGTGAGCGTGACCTGCATCTCGGCGCCGAAGCGGCCGGTGGCCACCGTCGCGCCGAGGCGGCGCAGCTCGGCGACGACCTCGGCGACCAACGGCTCGGCGTGCTCCGGACGGGCGGCGGCCGCCCAGCTCGGTCTCCGACCACCCGACGTGTCGCCGTAGAGCGTGAACTGGCTGACCACGAGCAGCTCGCCGCCGGCGTCGCCCACCGAGCGGTTCATCACCCCGGCGTCGTCGTCGAAGATGCGCAGCGTCCACAGCTTGGCAGCGAGCGCCTTCGCCGTGGCGGCGTCGTCGCCATGGGTGACTCCGACGAGAACGCACAGCCCGTCTCCGATGCGCCCGACCTCCTCGCCGGCGACGGTGACCGCCGCCGAGGTCACTCGTTGCACGACGGCACGCACCGCGGAATGCTGACACGATGACCGAGGCGGCACGAGTCGACCAGTGGCTGTGGGCCGTGCGGCTGTTCAAGACCCGGTCGCTGGCGACGACCGCGTGCAAGGGCGGGCACGTGCGCATCAACGGCCGGCCGGCGAAGCCGGCGAGCGCGGTCCACGTCGGTGATCGGGTCGAGGCGCGGGCGCACGACCGTGATCGGATCGTCGAGGTGGTCAGGCTGATCGACACCCGCGTGTCGGCGCCGATCGCCGCCGAGTGCCTCGTCGATCACAGCCCACCGCCGCCGCCCCGCGAGTACGTCGCCCCGCTGTTCAGCCGCGATCGAGGCACGGGCAGGCCGACGAAGAAGGACCGCCGGCGCCTCGACCGCTTCCGTGACCGCTGACAGGGATCTCTCGGAGTGCGAAACGATCTCGAAACTCGCGTCCCGACCGGCTGACGCCGCCGGCCCCGATCCGTATGGTCGACGTCGATGCGTCGTCGCTGGGTGCTGCTCACGGTCGGTGGCGTGGCGGCGGTCGCCGTGGCCGTCGCCCTCGCCCTGTTCCAGCCGTGGAAGCTGTGGGTCGACGACAGGGTCGACCAAGCGGCACCGGCCGGCGCCGTGCCGATCGCTGCCGTCACCACGACATCGGTGCCAGCAGTGGTCACCACGTCGACGTCGACCACCACGACGACGATCCCGCCGGGCACCGTCGCGCCGACGACCACGACGCTGGCGACCGACGACGCTCGCGCGACGATGCCCGTCGGCGGGGAGTTCGTCGCCATCGATCACAGCACCACGGGCGCCGCGCTGCTCCTCCAGGATCCGTCGGGCACCGTGTTCGTCCGGCTCGAAGCGCTCGACACGAGCAACGGTCCCGACCTCTTCGTGTACCTCTCGTCGAACCCGCCCGACGGCCCGGAAGGTGCGTTCGACGACGACTACCTCGACCTCGGGCGGTTACAGGGAAACGTCGGCAGCTCGAACTACGCGGTCCCGGCCGGGACGGACCTGTCGCGCTACGCCAGCGTCGTGATCTGGTGCGACCGCTTCGACTCGGCGTTCGGCGCCGCCCCACTGAGCTGATGGCGCTGCCCTACCGGGCGGTAACCACCGCCCGGTAGCGTTGTCCGTCATGTCCGCCCCGGCGCCCTGGGATCCTGACGCGCCGCTGCGCATCGCCTATCTGACCTACCGCGGCAAGCCGCACGTCGGTGGCCAGGGCGTCTACACCCGCCACCTCACCAAGGCGCTGGCCGACCTCGGCCACCACGTCGAGGTGCTGAGCGGCCAGCCGTACCCCGTGCTCGACGAGCGCATCCGCCTCGTCCAGCTCCCGAGCCTGGACATCTTCAACGACCACTACCCGGGTCGGTTCCCCGCGTTCTGGGAGATCCAGACGCGCGAGGACCTGCTCGAGCTGGCGCAGTTCTCGACGGGCACGTTCAGCGAGCCGCTGTCGTTCAGCTACCGCGCCCTGCGGTCGCTGCGCCCACGGGTCGGCGAGTTCGACCTCGTCCACGACAACCAGTGCCTCGGCTACGGGATCCTGCAGCTCGAGAAGCTGATCCCGACGATCGTCACGCTGCACCACCCGATCACCAAGGACCGCCGGCTGGAGATGGACCACGCGCCGAACTGGCGCAAGCGCTTCTCCGTCGGGCGGTGGTACTCGTTCGTCAAGATGCAGGGTCGCGTGGCGTCGCGGCTGCCGCGCATCGTCGTCGTCAGCGAGAACTCGATCCGCGACATCCACGACGACATGGGTGTCGACTACGACCGCATGCGCCTCGTCCCCGTCGGCGTCGACCCCGACCTGTTCCGCCCGCGCCCGGAGATCGCCCGCGTGCCCGGCCGCCTGATCACGACGGCGTCCGCCGACGTCGCCCTCAAGGGCTTGTCGTACCTGCTCGAGGCGATGGCCAAGCTGCGCACCGAGGGCGACGTCTCACTGACGATCATCGGCAAGCCGAAGGACGGCAAGAGCATGGATCTGATCCGCTCGCTCGGCCTGGTCGACCACGTCCGCTTCGTCTCCGGTGTCACCGACGAGGACATCGTCGAGCTGTACGCCGAGGCCGAGCTCGCCGTCGTGCCGAGCCTGTACGAGGGCTTCAGCCTCCCGGCGATCGAGGCCATGGTCACCGGGACGGCGCTGGTGGCGACCGACGGCGGGGCCCTGCCGGAGGTGACGGGACGCGACGGCGAGACGGTGCTGGCCTGCCCGGCCGGCGACGCGGAAGCGCTTGCCGCGACGATCGCTCGCGGGCTCGACGACGCCGAGCTGCGGGCGCGGATCGGCGCGGCCGGGCGGGCGCGCGTCCTCGACCGCTGGACGTGGCGACGCTGCGCCGAGCTGACCGTCGAGCAGTACCGGGAGGTGCTGGCGATGCCGGCCAACCGGGAGAAGCTGCGGGCCCATCGCGGTTCGGCATGCTGACGATCCGCTCCGACCGGCTCGCGGATCTCGGGCTGGCTCCCGGCAGCCGGGTGCTCGACGTCGGCACCGGATTCGGTCGCCACGCCTACGAGCTCGCCCGGCGTGGGATGCGCGTGGTCGCCCTCGATGTCGCTCCGGACGAGGTCGAGGGGACGCGGGACACGCTGACGGCGATGGTCGAGGCCGGCGAGATCGGCGCCGAGCAGTTCGTCGGCGTGCTGCGGGGGGATGCCACGCGCCTGCCGTTCGCCGATGCCACGTTCGACGCGGTGATCACGTCCGAGGTCCTCGAGCACGTCCCCGACGACACCGGCGCCCTGGCGGAGATGGTGCGGGTGCTGACGCCGGGCGGCGTGTTCGCGGCGACCGTGCCGAGCTGGCTGCCGGAGAAGATCAACTGGATGCTGTCGGACGAGTACCACGCCCCGGCAGTGCCGGGCGGGCACGTGCGCATCTACTCGGCGACCGAGCTCAAGGCCAAGGTGCGCGCGGCCGGCCTGCGTCTGGCAGGCACGCACCACGCCCACGCGCTGCACACGCCGTACTGGTGGTTGAAGTGCGCGGTCGGTGTCACCGACGCCGATCATCCGCTCGTGTCGCGGTACCGGCGGTTCCTCGAGTGGGACATCGTCAGCCAGCCGCGCTCGACGCGGGTCGCCGAACGCGTGCTGTCGCCGGTGCTCGGCAAGAGCCTCGTGCTGTACGGGGTCAAGCAGAACGGGATGCATCCGTGACCAACGTCCCCGAGCTGCCCGGCCTGCTGTCGGCCGAGGAGGTGCGCGTCACTGCCGAGCACCTGGCGTCGCTGCAGCAGCCGTCCGGTCTCATCCCGTGGTTCCCCGGTGGGCACTGCGACCCGTGGAACCACGTCGAGTCGGCGATGGCGCTCGACATCGCCGGCCTGCACCACGAGGCCGAGGACGCCTACGAGTGGCTGGCGGCGATCCAGCGCGACGACGGCAGCTGGCACAACTACTACTGGCCCGACGGCAGCGTCGAGGAGTCCAAGCTGGACACCAACGTGTGCGCCTACATCGCCACGGGCGTGTGGCACCACTGGCGCTGCACGTGGGACCGTGGGTTCCTCGACCACCTGTGGCCGACGGTGGAGCGGGCGCTCGACTGGGTGCTGGCGCAGCGGCGTGCCGACGGGCTGGCGCTGTGGGCGATCGAGGCCGACGGCACCCGGCCGTGGTCGTACGCCTTGCTGACAGGCACGTCGTGCATCCAGCACGCCCTGCGATGTGGCCACGCCCTCGCCGAGGCGATCGGCGAGGCGCGACCGGACTGGCTCCAGGCCGCCGAGCTCATGACCATCGCCGTCGCCGACCGGCCTGAGGCGTTCGAGCCGAAGGACCGGTGGGCGATGGACTGGTACTACCCGGTGCTGAGCGGCGCGCTCACGGGCGAGGCGGCCAAGGCGCGCCTGGCCGAGGGGTGGGACGTGTTCGCCATGGAGGGTTGCGGCATCCGTTGCGTCAGCGACGAGCCGTGGGTCACGGCGTCGGAGACCGCCGAGTGCGCCCTGGCCTTCGCCGCCATCGGCGATCGAGCGACGGCGTCGGACCTGTTGCGCTGGACGCGCGCCCACCGTCGTGAGGACGGGTCGTACTGGACGGGACTCGTCTACGACGCGAAGGGCGGTTCCGTGCGCTTCCCGTTCGAGGAGCACACCTCGTACACCGCCGCCGCGGTCATCCTCGCCGCCGACGCCATCGCCGGCGCCTCCCCCGCCTCAGCCCTGTTCACCCCGCGGCCACTTCTCGACTAGTCCATCCGAGTGCTGGAGCGCCGGCGTCCGCACCTCCGACACTCCGATGGACCCGAACACTCGGATGTCAGTCCACTCGGGTGAGGACACGCAGGGAGCCGGTCGCCGAGGTGAGGCGGAAGCGGCCGCTCTGCAGGGCGGGGAGGAAGATCTGCTCGTAGGGCGGGCGGCCACCGTCGGCGGGATCGGGGAAGACGTCGTGGATCGCCAGCGTGCCGCCGACGGCGACGTGCGGCGCCCACCCCTCGTAGTCGGCGCGCGCCGGCTCGACGCCGTGCCCGCCGTCGATGAACACGA
Organism: uncultured Acidimicrobiia bacterium; assembly: GCA_963822875.1. Taxonomy (GTDB): domain Bacteria; phylum Actinomycetota; class Acidimicrobiia; order Acidimicrobiales; family Ilumatobacteraceae; genus JALZMG01. Next base: position 182,786 of record CAWGJK010000008.1, read on the forward strand.
GCGCGGCGGGCGTCGACCAGTGGCGGGCGACGTCGGGCGACCGGCCGACGACGGCGACGACGTGCTCCTCCAACCCGGCGTCGTGGATGGTGGCACGGAAGAACGGCAGCGTGTCCATCAACCCCGTCCGGCCGTCGACGACCGCCGGGTCGTGCCACTCCCACCCAGCCTGGTTCTCCTCCGACCCGCGGTGGTGGTCGACGGCGAACACGATGGTCCTGGCCGTACGCGCCGCCGCGCCGAGCCACACCGTCGAGCGACCGCAGTACGAACCGACCTCGACGAACGGCGCGCCAGGCACCGCGGCCGCCGCGGCGAGGGCGGCGGCGTGCAACGCATCGCCCTCCTCCGGCGGCATGAACCCCGTCGCCGCCAGGGCGTGCTGCCGCCAGTCCTCCGTCACCGCTGGCGAGCGTACGAGCCAATGACGTTGACAGTCCTCCGGGCACATGGTGACCTGGATGGCGGACGGGAGGGATGTCAGTGGTCGCCAGGTTCGATGCCGGATACCGCCGGCCGTACTCGACGCTCGTCGCCGCGTTCCCTGGCGACGACGTCTACCCGCCGGCCTCGTTCCGCACGGAGTGGGGTCCGATCTTCCACCGCGGTCGCCTCGACGGCACGGCCCGTGTCCTCGTCATCGGCCAGGACCCGGCCACCCACGAGACGATCTGCCGGCGCATCCTCGTCGGCGAGGCCGGCCAGCGCGCCCAGGGCCTGCTCGCCAAGCTCGGCGTCACACGCAGCTACGTCCTGATCAACGCCTTCCTCTACTCGGTGTTCGGCCAGCACGGCGGCACCCGCCACATCGACGACCCGGCGATCACCGCCTACCGCAACCGCTGGCTGGACACGATCGCCCGTCGCAACGACCTGCAGGCCGTGATCACGTTCGGTCGCCTCGCCGATCGCGCCTACGAGGCGTGGAAGGCGACGCCGGCAGGTGCGGCGTGTCCGGCCGTCCACGCCAGCGCAACACACCCGACGTTCCCCGAGTCGGCGAGCGCGTCGGGACAACTGACCAAGGCGGCCGCCATGGCGCGCCTGTGCACGTCGTGGAACGCCGCCCTGGCCGCGCTGCGCCCCGTGGTGACACCCGACGAGGAGCGACCGCCGAGCGAGTACGGCACGGCGATCACCAAGGCCGACCTGGCGCCGATCCCCGACGTGGACCTCCCACCCGGGTTGCCCGTGTGGATGCGCTCGCTCGACGCCTGGGCGTCGCGCAGCGGCGCCGACGCCCAGACGAAGCGGGCGACGATCACCGTGGCGATCCCCCGCGCCGCGCGCACGTGGCCCGCCCTCGACTAGCGCCATGGGAGTCACCCACCCGCCGCGCGCTCGCTACACGCTCCGCGGCCGCGTCGCCACGATGGGCCCCGCCGGCGTGCTCGACGACGGCGCCGTGCTCGTCGACGGCGGCACCATCGTCGATGTCGTGCCCGCCAACGCCCTGCCCGCCGGCGACCACGGCCCGTCGATCCGGACGGGCGGGACGATCTTCCCCGGCCTCATCGAGCTGCACAACCACCTGTCGTACAACGCCATGCCGTTGTGGCACGTCCCCAAGCCGTACACCAACAACGGCCAGTGGCGCGGGGTCGAGCCGTACACGCGCCGGATCACCAAGCCGTCGCAGGTGCTCGGCCAGACCGACGGCGTCGCCCAGGCGCTCGTGCGCTACACCGAGGCCCGGGCGCTGCTCGGTGGGACGACGACCTCGCAGGGGATCACGCTGGCCAACGCCGGTGGCCTGACCAAGTTCTACGCCGGGCTGATGCGCAACCCGGAGGCACCCGACGACGAGCGGCTGCCGGTCGCCGGCACGAACATCGCCAACCCGAGCACCGACGGCGCCCGCGACTACCTCGACACGCTGGGCGCGCACACGTGCTACCTCCAGCACCTGTCGGAGGGCATCGACGCGACGGCTCGCGGGTGGTTCCACCGCTTGCAGATCGACGGCGACGAGTGGGCGGTCAACGACCGGCTGTGCGCGATCCACTGCACGGCCCTGGACGCCACCGACCTCGCCGTGCTGGCCGAGCGCGGCGCGTCGATGGTGTGGTCGCCGCTGAGCAACTACCTCCTCTACGGCCGCACCGCCGACATCGTGGCCGCCAAGCAGGCCGGCATCCCGATGTGCCTCGGCTCGGATTGGGCGCCGAGCGGCTCCAAGAACCTGCTCGGCGAGCTCAAGGTGGCCGCCCTCGCCAGCACCGAGCACGGTGGCGTGTTCACCGCTCGCGAGCTCGCCGAGATGGTCACCATCAACCCGGCCAAGACGCTCAAGTGGGATCACCTCGTCGGCTCGATCGAGCCCGGCAAGCTGGCCGACCTCGTCGTGCTCGACGGACACGACGGCGACCCGTTCGACCAGCTCGTCGCCGCGAGGGAGAGCTCCGTCGCCCTCGTGGTCATCGGCGGCGTGCCGCGGGTCGGTCAGCGCAGCCTGATGCGGCGGTTCTGGGACGGCTCGCTCGCCGGAGCCGGCTGGATCGACGAGATCACCGTCGGCCGGTCCGTCCGCCATGCTCTACCTCGAGCAGGACGGCGACCTGCTCGACGGCCTGCCGCTCAGCACCGCCGTCGATCACCTGCGCGACGCCATGGCTCGGCTGCCCGAGCTCGCCGTCGAGGTCGACAGCGCCCTCGGCACGTCCGGGGCCGTCACGGCCGGCGGCCAGGTGACCTTCGCCGGCGGCATGGCGGCAAACGGTGACACGCTCCGGGTCGTCCCCGACTTCGAGCGCGAGGACATGGCCGCGCTCATCGACGCCGTCGGCTTCGCCATGGCCGCCCAGCCGTACTCGTTCTGGGTCACCGATCCGATCGAGCTCGACCCGCTCACCGTCGTCGACGACCGCCAGCACCTGCGCACGCTCACCCGGGCCGGCAACCTGCCCGAGTTCGTCAAACGCGGGCTGCCGGCGATGTACGGCCAGACGATCGCCCTGCCCGCCTCCGCCTCGTTCCTGGTCGACGCCGGGCCCGCCGGTGAGCAACTGCGGGCGACCACGGTCGACCTGCCGAGCGTGCTCGCCTCCGCCGGTCAACTCACGCTCGACGAGCGCAAGCTGATCGTCGACCAGGCGATCGTCCTGCTCACCGAGACCTACGTGCACCTGCCGTTCAAGCGGGCCATGCACGCCATCGACCCGGTCCAGCGGTTGCGCCTCCTGCGCCAGCGCCTCGACGAGACGACGCCCGAGACGATGCCGCCGGAGATCGAGTTCCACGCCGAGGTCACGTCGACGCTGACATCGCTGCGCGACCTGCACACCGGCTACCGCCTGCCCCTGCCGTTCGGCACCAAGGTGGCATGGCTGCCGTTCCTCGTCGAGGAGGTGTGGGACCGCGGCGAGGCCAGCTACCTCATCACCAAGTGGGTGCTCGACGCCTGGCCCGACGCGCGGATGGCGGGTGCCCGGGTCACCCACTGGAACGGCACGCCCATCGACGTCGCCGTCAGGCGCAACGCCGAGCTCACCGCCGGCAGCAACCGCGACGCCCGCCACGCCCGCGGTGTCGGCAGCCTGACGGTTCGGCCGCTGGCCACCGGGCTGCCGCCCGACGAGGAGTGGGTCGATCTGCGCTGGGTCGACGACAGCGGCGAGGCGCACGTGCACCACCAGGAGTGGTTGGTCTTCGAGCCGGGACAGGCCGTCGGGCCTTCCGACCTGCTCGCCGAGACGAGCGCCATCGGCGTCGACCGGTACACCGACGAGATCCAGCAGGCCCGCCTCGCCCTGTTCGCCCCGACCATCGCCCAGGCCGCCCGCGAGGCCAACGACACCACGCTGCAGACGCCGATGCGCGACGCCTCCGCTGGGCTCGAGTCGTTCATGCCGTGGGTCTTCCGGGCGATGGAGGTGCGCCGCTCCGACACCGACGACAGCAGCCCGGCCTACGGCTACATCCGCATCTTCTCGTTCAACGTCCCGAACGCCACCGCCTTCGTCGACGAGTTCGCCCGCCTCGCCGGTCTGCTGCCCGGCGACGGCTTGATCATCGACGTGCGCGGCAACGGCGGCGGCCTCATCTACGCCGCCGAGCAGCTGCTCCAGCTGCTCACGCCGAGTGAGATCGAGCCGCAGCCGGCGCAGTTCGTGAACACCCCGCTGAACCTGCGCATCTGCCGCAAGCACCGCCGGTCGACGACGATCAGCGGGCTCGTCCTCGAACCGTGGATCGAGTCGATCGAGCAGGCGACGCGCACGGCGGCGACGTTCTCCCGCGGCTTCCCCATCACCTCACCGGACGACGCCAACGGGCGTGGGCAGCGCTACCACGGGCCCGTCGTCCTCGTCACCGACGCGTTGAGCTACTCGGCCACGGACATGTTCGCCGCTGGGTTCCAGGACCACGAAGTCGGTCCGGTGATCGGGGTCGGCGGGGCGACCGGCGCCGGCGGCGCCAACGTGTGGTCGCATGGGCTCCTGTGCGCACTGATGCAGCCCGACGGGATCGACGACGGGCCGTCGCCGTTCACCCCGCTGCCCCACGGCGCCGACCTGCGCGTCGCCGTGCGCCGCACGACGCGCGTCGGCGCGCAGGCGGGCAACGTGCTCGAGGACCTCGGCGTCACGCCGGAGGTCGACTATCGCATGACGCGCCGGGACGTGCTCGAAGGCAACCGCGATCTCATCGACACGGCGATCGACCAGCTCGCCGACGCGCACGCCGTACGCCATCCGCGTCGACAAGGTCAACCAGCACCGTGACCGGGCGCCGACCGTCGTCGTGGCAACACGCAACATCACTCGCGTCGACGCCACGGTCGACGGTCGCCGGCTGCGCACGCACGACGTCAGGCGCAACCGGGTGACGCTCGAGCTCGACGAGGTGATCGGTGCATCTCGGAACGGTGAGATCGCCCTGCACCTCGAGGGGTTCGACGATGTGACTCGTGTCGCGGCCCTGCGCACGACGGTTCGCGACGACCGCGCGTCCTGAGACCCGGCACGCGAGACTGCCCTCGTGCAAGACGCCCTCGACGACCTGGTGACCCTGCTCGCCCTCGAGCCGATCGAGGTCAACATCTTCCGCGGCCGGTCACCGGACGAGAACCGCCAGCGCGTCTTCGGTGGCCAGGTCGCCGGCCAGGCACTGGTCGCCGCGGCGCGGACCGTCGACGACTCGGCGCGCCTCGTGCACTCCCTGCACGCCTACTTCCTGCTCCCCGGCGACCCGACGGTGCCGATCCTGTACGAGGTCGACCGGCTCCGCGACGGGCGCAGCTTCAGCACCCGCCGGGTCGTCGCCATCCAGCACGGCCGGGCGATCTTCAACCTGCAGGCCAGCTTCCACGGGGAGGAGGACGGCCCGGACCACCAGATGACGATGCCCTCCGGGATGCCGGACCCCGAGTCGCTGCCCGACTGGCACACCCGTATGGAGCCCTACAAGGACCAGCTCGGCGAGCAGTACGACCGTCCCCGGCCGATCGATCAGCGCTACGTCGACGGCGACCCGCTCAGCCGCAAGGGGGTGCCGTCGGACAGCCAGCGGGTGTGGTTGCGAGCCGACGGCCACCTGCCCGACGACCCGGTCGTGCACGCCTGCCTCGTCACCTATGCCAGCGACATGACGTTGCTGGACACGACGGTGCTGCCGTTCGGGCTGGCGTGGGACAGCCCCGGCATGCAGATGGCCAGCCTGGACCACGGCATGTGGTTCCACCGGCCGTTCCGCGCCGACGAGTGGCTGCTCTACGACCAGCACGCCATCTCCACGGGCTCGGCGCGCGGCTTGGCCGGCGGCGCCATCTACTCCGCCGATGGCCGCCTCGTCGTCAGCGTCGTCCAAGAGGGCCTCGCCCGGGTGGGCGCGTGAAGCGGGCTGCGGCCGTGTTCGTCGCCGCGCTGGCCGTGGTGGCGTGCGGTGACGACGACGACGCCACTGAGGACGAGGCGGTCGAGCCGGCGGTGACGACAGCTGCGCCGGCGTCATCCGCCGTCGCACCGCCATCGCCCGCCCGCGGCACGGGGGCGACGGCCGCGCCCACGACGACATCGGCCGCCGCCCCGGCCGCCACGGTCGACCCCGGCGTCGACCCGGCCGTGACGTTCACCGAGGTGGTCACCCTGGACGGTTCCGCCGTCGACCTCGCCTGGCGGGACGGCGACGACGGGCTGTACGTCGTCGAGCAACCCGGCCGCGTGACGCGCATCGCCGGCGACTCCACGTCGACGGTGCTCGACATCACCGACCTCACGGACGCCAACGGCGAGCAGGGTCTGCTCGGCCTGGCGTTCGATCCGACCGGGCAGCGCGCCTACGTCAACTACACCGATTCACAGGGGTGGACGATCATCAGCGAGCATCCCGTCGACGCCGACGGTGTGTTCGGCACCGGCGACCTGGCCCGGCTCGTGCTGGAGATCGAGCAGCCCTACTCCAACCACAACGGTGGCGACCTGACCTTCGGCCCGGACGGGATGCTGTACATCGGGATGGGTGACGGTGGCGACGGGGGCGACCCGCAGCGGCGGGCGACCGATCCGTCGTCGCTGCTCGGCAAGATGCTGCGCATCGATCCAGCGGTGACCGAAGGCGGCGCCTACGGGATCCCTCCGGACAACCCGTTCGTCGACGTCGACGACACCGCGCCGGAGATCTGGTCGACCGGCCTGCGCAACCCGTGGCGCTTCTCGTTCGACCGGGAGACCGGCGACCTGTGGATCGCCGACGTCGGCCAGAACGCCATGGAGGAGATCGACGTCGCCCCCGCCACGGGTGGCGTCGATGCCGGCAAGGGTCTCTTCTTCGGCTGGAGCGCGTTCGAGGGCGTCGAGCGGTACAACGACGACGTCGACCCCGAGGGTCACGTGCCGCCGATCTTCACCTACTCCCACGGCGACGGCTGCTCGATCAGCGGCGGCGTCCGTGTCCGTGGCGGCCCCGTGCCGGCGCTCGCCGGCTGGTACGTGTACGCCGACTACTGCGCCGGGCGGGTGTGGGCGCTGCAGATCACCGGCGAGGGGGCATCGCTGGCCGCCGGCCGCCAGGTCGAGCTCGGCGAGGTCGCCGTCACCGACCGCTGTCGTCGACGGACCCGGCGGCGAGGTCTACGTCCTGTCAGCGGATGGCGGCGTGTACCGGCTCGATCCCGCTCAGTAGTCCTGGAGGCGCACAGGCGCCGCGACGTCGAGGCGGAACCGTCCCCGACCGGTGCGTTCGATCCGCACCGGCGCCTCCCGCTCGTCGAGCCGGCGCTTGAGCAGGATCAGCCGGCTCTCCAGGTTGTCCTTGAACCCGGGTAGCTGGAGGCTGGCGTCGAGGCGCAGCTCGCGGTTGGTGAAGTCGACGCGCCCGGTCTCCGCGTGCTCCCGCAGCAGCGACCACAGGATGCGGCCGGCGACGCCCTTGATGACGTACTCGCCGTCGATGAACGTGCTGCCGTCGACGTCGAAGAAACGGACGACCGTCGCCTCGACCGCCGGCTCCGGTTGCCGCGCCGGGTGGGCGGCCGGCGCCGGTCTCGTCTGGCTGACGTTCGAGCGTCCTGACCTGCTCGATGGACGTGCCGAGCATCGTCGCCACGACACCGAGCACGTGCTCCTCCTCGGCACCGAACGCCGCCGGTCGTTCGCTGTCGGCGACGATCACACCGATGAGCTCGCCGAGCGACATCACGGGGACGACGAGCCGGCTGTTGGCGCCGGCGAGCCCGGGCATCCGCAGCTCCCGTCCCGGCCGCAGACCACCGGCGTCGGTGTACTGCTGGGCGATCGAGCGGGAGTACTTGTCCATCTGCCGCAGGTTGCCCATCCGCACCGGCTCACACCTCGCCGCGGCGACACCGATGTGACCCTCACCGACGACGACCTCGGCGCCGACGCTGTCGCCCTCGAAGCCGCGGCTGGCGATCGTGTAGAGGCGGCGTCCCTCCTCGTCGAGGAGCAGCAGGTGCACGTGGCGGAAGCCGAGCAGCTGCTCCAAGCCGTCCAGGGTGGTGTCGAGCAGGACGTCGAGGTCGCAGCAGCGCCCGATCCGCGTGGCGAGGACGGCGAGCGCCGACAAGCCGGCCGGTCGCATCCGGCTCGTCGGTCGGGATCCAACCGGAGGGTGTGGCTCGATCTCGTGACGATGTCGACAACTCGGAATATCGTCGCCGCCCGCAGCCGGAAGACGTCCTGCATCCCGCCCATCTCGGCGACGACGTCGACGTCGTGACGCAGCCGCTCGAACACGTGGCCGCGCCGATCGGTGCGCTCGTAGACGAGGGAGAGCCGGATACTCGTCGGCGGTGACCGGATCGATCAGCAGCAGGCTCGCCCGAGGGTTGGCGGCGAGGTTGCGTGCGGTCTTGGACATGAACTGGTTGGACAGGGCGATGCGTTCGTCGTCGACGCGCAGCGCCTTGCTGAGGAACGTGACGTTGGGGATCCCGTCGGCCGATGCCGTGCAGAGGATGGCCGGAATGGCGCCGGCGAAGCAGCGCTCGATGGCGCCGAGGGGCAGGACGTCGCTGTCCATCATCGATCCAACGCGGCGCCAGCGCCCGGGCCCGGCGACTGGTCGAACGTCTCGGTGACGAGCATCTCGAAGGCGACCAACTCGAGCGGCAACAGGCGGCGCATCAGCGTCGGCGGGAAGCCGTCGACCTCCAGCACCGCCTGGAAGAAGGCGTCCGTGTGCATGGCGACGAGTTCGAGATCCGCTGGCGTGGCCGGCTCGACCAGTACGACCGTGCCCTTCAACTGCGCCGACTGCAGCGTGTGCACCGTCGCGCCGGTGAGCGAGATGTTGCCGCTCTGGAGGTTGGCGACGGCCTGAGGATCGTCGGCGGACATCAGGATGCGGAGGCGCAGCGGTTCGGTGGCGACGACGCTGCTCGCCCACGCCCGCGTCGCTCTGGGTTCGGCATCGCGACTGACCGTCCCCACGACGAGGCTCGTGCCGGCGCCGATCAGCGTCCAGCAACTGGTTTCCGCCCACTGCTCCCGCTCTTTAGCAATTCCTCAAGATGTTGTGCGCCAGAGGCTAGGGCAAGATCAGCAACGGGCCTCTGGTCGCACCGTCACGATCGAGCCATGACCATCACCGAGACCTTCACCACCGCTGACACGACGACCGGCCGCTACGACTTCGAGCTGGCCGCGCACGACCTGTACCGGGACATCCACAAGGGCATCCGCAGCGAGCTGTTCGCCATCACGTCGACGGCCGGCAACGTCGCCCCGTCCGACCGGAATGGGTGGCTCGCCCTCGCCGACCACATCGTGTCGATGGGTTCGTTGCTGACGTCTCACGCCGCCCACGAGGACGCGTTCATCGACCCGGTGCTCGTCGAGCACCAGCCCGAGCTCGCCGAGCAGATCGAGACCGACCACCACGCCTTCGAAGCTCGCTACGCCTGGATCACGAGCCTGGCGATGGACGCGGCCGACGCCGGCGCCGCCGACCGGCGCCGGCTCGCCCACCTGCTGTACCTCGAGCTGTCGGGATTCACCAGCGCCTACCTCGCCCACCAGCTCGTCGAGGAGCGCGTCGTGATGCCGGCGCTGGAGAGGTCACTTGGCTTCGAGGCCGTGATCGACATCCACGGGGCCATCCTGTCGTCGATCCCGCCCGAGGAGATGGGCCGCAGCCTGGCATTCATGCTGCCGGCGATGAACCTCGACGATCGGACGGACATGCTCACCGGGATGCGCATGTCGGCGCCGCCCGAGGCATTCGACGGCGTGGTCGGGCTCGCCCGCTCGGTCCTCGAGCCCGCCGACTTCGGCGCTCTCGCCGCTCGCCTCGGCGTCGGCTGAGCCTTCGCCGATCGGCCGGGTGGTCGTCGGTAGTGTCCGCCCGATGGCGACCGTCACGTACCGCCCGGCCGGCGAGGCCGACGTCCCCGCGCTGGCCGAGTTGTTCAACGCCAGCAATCGAGGCGACGGGATCCCCGAGGTGCTCGACGCCACCGAGCTCGCCGAGGAACTGTCCGGCGAGCGCACGTCGATGGCGACCGACACCTGGGTCGCCATCGACGGCGGCGTCCCGGTCGGCGTCGTCTATACGGTGTACCTGCCATCGGAGACCGTCCACGAGCGCTGCATCGTCCACGGCACGGTGACGCCGGAGCACCGCGGGATGGGGATCGGGCGAGAGCTGATGGGGTGGGCGATCGACCACGGCTCCGAGCTGTTGGAGTCGAGTGGACGGAACCTGCCGCGGCGCATCGTCGTCAGTGCCCACGAGGAGCGCACCGCCGACCAGCGACTGTTCGCCCGGCTCGGGTTCCGTCCGGTGCGCTGGTTCGAGGAGCTGCGCCGACCGCTCGCGCGAGGTGCCGCCCCGGCCGAACATCGACGGTGTGACGATCATCGGGTGGCCGGACGGCCGGGACGATGAGTTGCTCGACGTGCGCAACGCCGCCTTCGCCGACCACTGGGGCTCGACGCCGACGTCATCCGATGCCTGGCAGCCGCCAGACCCACGGCTTCGGCGCCCGCCCCGATCTCTCCTTCGTCGCCGTGGATGGTGAGGACCGTGCGGTGGGCATCAGTGTGAACGCGCGTTACGAGGCGGACGACGACGTGACCGGTCGCCGCGATGGCTGGATCATGACGCTCGGCACGCTCGCCGAGTGGCGTGGCCGCGGTGTGGCGTCGGCGCTCATCACCGCCTCGCTCGACGCCTTCGCCGCCGCCGGGCTCACCCACGCCGCCCTCGGCGTCGACAGCTCCAGCCCCACCGGCGCCGCCCGCCTCTACCGCAGCCTCGGCTTCGAAACCGCCGCCCGCTCGGTGATGTACCACCTCGACATCTGACGGCGCCGGCGTCCGTCATCGACTTCGTTCGGGACTCAGGATTCGGTGCCACTTGATGGCACCTGAAAGCGCTTGACGAAGTGTCAGCCGACTCGGGACAGTTCGATGCGGCGGGCGGCGAGATCGACGGTGTGCAGTTGGACGCGGATCTCGTCGCCGGGGTCCACGCGGTGGGCCTGCACCCGGGTGAGGACCGCCGGGGCGACGAGCTGGATCACGGTGCCGCGGCGGTCTTCGTCGAGCACGACGGCATCGAAGACCTCGCCCTCGCGGCCGGCCAGCAGCGCAGCCTCCGCCAGGTCGAGGACTGCCGCGTCCACACCCCGGGCCCGAGCCTCCGCCTTGGCCATCGTCGCCGGCAGCTCGGCGAACGCCGCCACGACGTCTGGGGCGATCTCCTCGCCACGGGCGATCGCCAGCGACGCCTCGACGACGTAGCGGTCGGCGAGCCGGCGCAGCGGGGCGGTGGCGTGGGCGTAGGTCGCCGCCATGGCCGAGTGCCACGGTGTTGCCCCCTCGGTGAGGGCCTCGTACGACGCCCCGCCGCCGGCGCGGCGCACGGCGATGAGGAATGCCGCCGACCGGGGGTCGTGCGTCGGCAGCGAGCGCTGGAAGTCGGCCAGCGACCGATGGTGGGGCCAGTCGAGCCCGAATGCCGATGCCGTGTGGCGCAGCCGCCGGATCGCCCCGTCGTCCGGCTCGGCCATGACCCGGTAGATGCCGGTGCCCGCCGCCAGCATGGCCTGAGCGACGGCGAGGTTGGTCGCCAGCGACAAGCCGGCGTTGAGGTCCTCGCTCTCGCGCCGCGGCTCGAAGCGCAGCGTCCACCGGCCGTCGACACGCACGAGCTCCTGATCGGGGAACTCGACCCGCGGCGCGTTGCGTCGCTCCTCCGCGCGTCGCATCCGCCCGGCGAGGTCGGCGAGCTCGGGCGGCAGGTCGGCCGGGCGCACCGTCTCGTAGGCGAGCTTCGCCCGGCTGCGCACGACGGCTCGTTCGACGCCGTCGAGCACGGCGTCGCCGTCGCCGTCGACCCGGACACTGAACACGACGGCCGGGCGAGGCCCGTCAGGCAGCAGGCTTGCGGCGCCTTCCGACAGTGCTGCGGGGTACAACCGGGCTCGCTCGTCGGGCATGTAGACCGTCACGCCACGCTGCCACGCCTCGCTGTCCAGTGCGCCGCCCGCGTCGACGAAGAACCCGACGTCGGCGATGGCGTAGTGCAGCACGATGTCGTCGCCGGATCGCTCGAGGGCGAAGGCCTGGTCGAGGTCGGTCGACCCGGCGGGATCGAGCGTGACGAACGCCCGGTCGGTGCGGTCGACGTGCTGGGGACCGGGACGGCGGGCTGCGGCCTGGACGCCGGCCATCGCCACCTCCGGCGGGAATCCCGCCGGCACACCGAACTCGTCCCTGATCCGCAGCAGCCCGGCATCGAGCGCCCGATCGACCTGCCGCGGGACCCTCATCCGTCTACAGCCGAGTACGTCGTGATGGCCAGGCCGTCATCACGTACTCGGGCGGCAGCACGTACTCGACTGCGTCAACGGCGGGCGCCCATGAACATGCCCTTGAGGGCTTCGTAGTGCTCGATGACGTGGCCGGCACCCAGCACGACCGCCTCCAGCGGGACGTTGGACAGCTTGACCGGCACCTTCGTCTCGCGCTGGATGCGCTGCGCCAGGCCGCGCAGCAGGCCGCCGCCACCGACGAGGTACATGCCGCGCACCAAGAAGTCCTGCGACAGCTCCGGCGGCGCCTTCGCCAGGCAACGGATGACCGACGCGATGATCGACGACACGACGTCCTCGATGGCGAAGCGGATCTCCTCGGGCGTCAGCAGCACGGTCTTCGGCAGCCCGGTCATGAGGTCGCGTCCGCGGACCTCGGCCTGGTTCTCGTCCTCGGTCGGGTCGGCCGATCCGATGGCGACCTTGATCTCCTCCGCCGTGCGCTCGCCGATGGCGATGCCGTGCTCGCGCCGCACGTAGTTCTGGATCGAGGCGTCGATGTCGAAGGAGCCGACCCGCACCGCCTCCAGGGCAACGATCCCGCCGAGGCTGATCACCGCCGTCTCGCTGGTACCGCCACCGATGTCGATGACCATGTTGCCGACCGGCTCGTCGATCGGCAGGTCGGCGCCGATCGCCGCCGCCATCGGCTGCTCGATGAGGTTGGCGTCGGCGGCGCCCGCCCGCCGCGCCGCGTCGGTGACCGCCCGCCGCTCGACCTCGGTGATCGCCGACGGGACGCAGATGACGACCTTCGGCCGCGTGAACCGGCTCACGCCAACTCGTTGCAGAAGCAACCGGATCATCCGCTCGGTGATCTCGAAGTCGGTGATCGCCCCGCCACGCAACGGACGGACGGCAACGATGTAGCCGGGCGTGCGGCCGATCATCTGCCACGCCTCGCGGCCCGTCGCCAGGACCTCGCCGGTCTGGCGGTTGAGGGCGATCACCGACGGCTCGTTGAGCACGATCCCGCGCCCCTTCATGTACACGAGCGTGTTCGCCGTGCCGAGGTCGATCGCCAGATCGCGTGCCACTACAGCTCGTCCTCGGGCGGTGGCGGACCGTCCTCCTCGAGTTGCTGCACCTGGTCGACGACCGGCCGCCGCGCCTCCGGGGACAGCGCGTCGATCTGCCGGCGGAAGCTGGCCACGCCATCGGGGTTCCGCGATCGGCGCAGGGCCGAGACGATGACGGCGACCACGATCGCCACGGCGGCGACGAGGACGATGATGATCAGCAGTTCGATCACACGACGGTCCCGGCCTCGGCGATCGGCGTGGCTCCCGTGCCCCACGCGCTGCCGTCGCGCCAGGTCTCGTGCTTCCAGATCGGAACGGACGCCTTGAGCGCGTCGATGGCGTAGCGACCCGCCTCGAAGGCGTCGGCCCGATGTGGCGTCGACACGACCACCACCACGGACGACTCACCGAGCTCGAGGCGACCGGTGCGATGGAGGATCGCCAGGCGACCGATCATCGGCCACCGCTGACGCGCCTCGCCGGCGATCTCCGCCATCCGCGGCACGACGGCATCGTCGTACGCCTCGTACGTCAGGTGCTCGACGCCGTCACGGCCCTCGGCATGGTCGCGGACGGTGCCGCTGAACAGGACCACGGCACCGCAGTGCGGGCGCACGGCCCAGTCGTAGGCGGCGCCGACCGGCAGCTCGTCCTCGGTCAGCGCCAGCCAGTCGTCGTTCTCCGGCGGCTCGACAGGACGGGACACGGGCCGCATCGTAGCCCTGCCGCCGCTCGGCCCATCGGGCGACGTCCGCACGATGGGTGGCGTCACTACGCTGCGGCGACGTGGACCAAGCGCCGCTGCCGCCGCACGAGCGTTCGTGGCGCCATCCCTCCGAGCTCGGTCCGCCCGAGCACGAACCGACGACGACCGCGGGCCGCGTGCTCATCGTGGCGACGGCCACCCTCAGCTTGGCCCTCGTCGGCCTGCTCGTGCTCACCGTGACCCCCGACCGCGCGCCGGACACGGCGAGTGAGAGTGCGACGACGACACGCGGCCCGGCCACGTTCGCCGCCCTCGAGCGCCCGCCGCTGCCGCTCGTCACCCCGATCGGCGACGACGGCTGGGCCGTCACGACGACCGGTGCCGTCGCCGGTCGCAGTGGCATCCTGTCCGCCCGTCTGCCGTCCGGGGACGTGGTCGACGTCGAGGTCATCCGCCACGACAAGGCGTCGGGCGTGACCGTCGTCTCACTGCCCGCACCCGAGCACGGCTACGACCTGGCGGCGGCGTCGCCCACACCGTCCGACACGGTGCTCGTCGACGGGCAGCCGCCACGCGTCGTGGCGATCGGCGAGCTCGCCGCGCTCGACGTCGCCGAGGGGACGCCGGTGCTCGACGCGGACGGCGACCTCGTCGGTCTGTGCGCCGACAGCGGCGGCACCACGGCACTGCGCACGGTGGCGACGATGCCGCCGACCAAGTCGGAGCCACCGGCGTCGACGTCGTCGCCCACGACCGCGGCGACCACGACGGTCCCGGCGACGACGGTGCCGGCGACCACGGCAGCGACAACGACCTCACCGCCGTCGACGACGGACCCCGCGACGACCACCGTCAGCGGCGACGACGGCGCCAGCGGCGCACCAGGCTGACGGCCACGCCCGTCGTCAGCAGCGAGGCGGTGACCAGTCCCGTGAGGGCGAGCTCCTGGCGGCGCTTCGGCGTGATCATCGTCCACCATCGGGCTTCGGTGCCCTCGACGAACGCCTGCTCGTTGGTCACCGTCGGTCGCCAATCGTGCGCCTTCAGGCGATCGTTGGCGACGAGCCACGGTTCGCGCGTGTAGCTGCGCAGCCCAGGCGGGATCGGACCGCGTTGGAAGCGCCAGCGCAACGCGCCGACGGCCTCGGCCAGACGGTCGGGCAATGGGATGCGCGGCCGAGCCCCGCTCAGCGCGCGCACCCGCTCCCCCGCGATCCATCCGTCGGGCGCGACGTTGAAGACACCGTCGAGCCGCCGCTCGACGGCGAGCACCACCGCCGACGCGAGGTCGTCGAGGTGGAGGAACTGGGCGGGCGGGTCGTCCTCGCCGAGACGCTGTCCGAACCCAGCGGCCAGCGCCGCAGCCAGTGACGACGTCCCGTCGGCGGCCATGGCGACGACGGGACGAAACACCGTCGTCGTGCGGCCGGGCGCCGCCCGCCGCCACCCGTCGACCATCGCCTCGACCGTCGCCAGCTGCCGGGCGTAGACGAACTCGACGTCCGGGCGGAGGATGGCGTCTTCGGTCAGCGGCACGGGGTTGTTGGCGTAGGCGCCGTACACGAGCGCCGAGGACACCAGCACGATGTGCGACGCGCCACACGCCTCGGCGTCCGCAAGCATCACCGCCGCGCCGTCGGTGACGTTCTCCCGGCGCTTGGCTCGCAGGTCGTGGTCGCCTGCACCGAGGTGGATGACGACATCGGCCGGGGCGGACGACCTGTCGACGATGAGCGGGTCGTCGGCGAATCGAGTCAGCACGCGCCGAGCGAGGCTCCCCTCGGCGCCCGTGATGTGGATCCGCGTCGGCACCGGTACGACGGCGGCAGTCGAGGAGGCCACACCGGCACGCTACGCGAACCTCGATCGTCAAGGAGCGCTGGGTCTGAGAGCCACTGAGTCCTGGCCGCTCTGGGGTCATAGCATCCACGACATGGCCGACGATCGCACCCCGGACGAACGGCCGGAGGATCCGTTCTCGGCCCTGCCGATGTTCGGCGACCTGGCCAAGGCGCTGCAGGGACAGGGCCCGTTGAACTGGGACGCCGCCCGGCAGTTCGCCCAGCTCGGCGCCACGGGGGGAACACCACAGTCGAACGTCGAGCCGGCGGTGCGCCTCGCCTTCGCCGATCTCGCCCGCATCGCCTGGTTCCACGTCGCCGACGTGATCGGCTCGACCGACGTCCAACGCCCGAGCCGCAGGTGGTCACGCGCAGCCAGTGGGCCAGCGGCACGCTCGACGCCTACCGCCACCTGTTCACGCAGATGGCAACGGCCCTCGGCGCGCCCGCTGAGGCTGAACAGGATCCCAGCGGTGATCCGATGATGGCGATGATGGCGGGCCTGTCCAAGATGATGGCGCCGGCCATGCTCGGCATGGCCGTTGGCTCGATGGTCGGCCAGTTGGCCACACGGGCGTTCGGGACGCACGACCTGCCGATCCCCCGCCAGCCGGCCACCGTCACACTCGTGGCGTCGAACATCGACGGCTTCGCCTCGGACTGGGAGATCCCCATCGACGAGATGCGGCTGTGGGTCCTCGCCCACGAGCTCGCCGGCCACGCCCTGTTCGCCGCCGACCACGTGCGTGACACGCTGAGCGAGCTCGTGCGCCAGCACGTCGGTGGCTTCCGCCCCGATCCCAGCGCCGTCGCCGATCGTCTCGGCTCGCTCGACAGCGAGGCCGCCGATCCCATCGCCGCCCTCCAGCAGCTGCTCGGCGACCCGGAGGTCCTGCTCGGCGCGGTGACCTCGCCCGAGCAGCTCGCCCTGCGTCCCCGCCTCGACGCCCTCGTCGCCGTCGTCGTCGGCTACACCGACTGGATCGTCGACGCCGTGGCGGTGCGCGTCGTCGGCGGCAACGCCCTGCGCATCGCCGAGGCCGTCCGCCGCCAGCGCGTGGAGTCCTCGGCCAGTGACACGTTCGTCGAGCAACTGCTCGGCATCCGTCTCGGCGAGGACCAGGTGGCCAGGGGCAAGGCGTTCGTCCAGGGCGTCGTCGACCGACAAGGCGACCGCGGTCTGACCCCACTGCTCGAACGTCCCGACGCCATCCCCACACCGAGCGAGGTCGACGCCCCCGGCCTGTGGCTCGCCCGCCTGGAGGGCTGAGGGCTCAGGAGCCGGGTGGCGGGAGCGGGCGCCGTGACGGCTCCCGCCGGGTTCGCCGCGAGCGCCGCAGCGTCGACGAGCGGATGCCGGCCACGTAGTTGGCCACGGCGACGGCGCAGACCAAGCCGACGACCAGGAAGCCGACCCAGCCGGGGATCTCGATGATGATCGGGAGCAGCCCCGCAGCTGCCCACGCCAGCTGGAAGCGCGTCTCGAACCGGGCGAAGGCCCGACCGCGGTTCGCCTGCGGAGCGTCGCGCTGGACGATGCTCTCGAAGCCGAGCCGCCCGACGGCGGCGGCGAAGTTGACGGCGACGGCCAGGCCGACACCGCCGGCGACGTCGCCGATGAAGGCGGCCAGCAAGCCGGCCCCCGTCGACAGGGCGAGGGCGCCCGCCAGCATCACCTCCTCACGCACGGCACGGCGCAGGCGCGGGGCGATGGCGTTGCCGGCCATCGTCGCCAGCGCCGACATGCCGACGACGACGGCGAACCACACCGTTCCCGCGCTCTGCGAACGCAACCAGAACGCCAGGTGGAAGAACACGAACCCGACGACGGCGCGCAGCATCAGCATCGCCATGGCGGCGAGTTGCACGCCGATCGAGTGCAGCTGGACCCGCTCGGCGGGCTGCTCTGGACGAGCGGCGACGACGTCCGGTGCCAGCCGGGTGGCGCTCGCCAGTGCGAACGCGAACAGGGCGCCCGAGTAGAGCAACGTCGCCCAGCCCTTGATCGGCGACACCTGGAGGATCGCCGCCGGGATGACGGCCACGAACCCGGTGAGGCCGGCGATCACGCCGAGCTTGGAGTTGGCCTCGACCAGGTCGGCCTCCGACCGCACGACCGACGGCACGAGCGCCTGCTTGGACACGAGGTACGTCTTCTGCAGCACGAGCGCGGCGAACACGAGCGGGAACAACGTCAGCTCGTCGATCGACAGGGCCATCAGCACGGCCAGCACGACCCGCGCCGCGGCGACGATCTGGATGACGGTGCGCCGCCCGCCGGCCGCCCGGTCGATGGCAGGGCCGATGAGGGGGGCGAGGAACAGGAACGGCGTGAAGCTGACCAGGAGGAACAGCAGGACCCGCGTGCGCGCGGCACTGGGGTCGATGCTGAGGAACAGCGAGTCCGCCAGGGCGACGAGCATCGCCGCGTCGCCGCCCATCATCGCCGCATGGGTGATGCTCAGGCGGCGGAACTTCGTCATCCCCCGTGGAGGCTAGGTGGACGCCGAATCAGGAGATGCGTTCGTACTTGTAACCGAGGCCGCGGATCGTGACGATGCGCGTTGGGTTGGCCGGATCGGGCTCGATCTTCGAACGCAACCGCTTCACGTGGACGTCGAGCGTCTTGGTGTCGCCGACGTAGTCGCTGCCCCACACCCGGTCGATCAGCGTGTCACGCGGGAGCACGCGACCGGCGTTGGCGAGCAGCACGTGGAGCAGCTCGAACTCCTTCAACGGCAGCGACAGCGGCTCACCGCCCAGGGCGACGGTGTGCTCTTCGGGGTCGAGGGCGACCTCGCCGACGACCACGGCGGACGGGCCGAGCTCCCCGGCGGCGTCGCCGGGCGACCGGCGCAGGACGGCACGCATGCGGGCGACGAGCTCGCGCAACCGGTACGGCTTGGTGACGTAGTCGTCGGCGCCGACCTCCAGGCCGACGACGGTGTCGATCTCCGAGCCCTTGGCCGTGACCATGATGATCGGCACCTGGCTGCGCTTGCGCAGCTGCCGGCAGACGTCGATGCCGCTGAGGCGGGGCAGCATGACGTCGAGCAGGACGAGGTCCGGCTTGACGATGTCGAAGCGGTCGAGCGCCTCGAACCCGTCCGTGGCCACCTCGACGTGGAAGCCCTCGCGGCGCAGACCGATCGACAGCGCCTCGACGAAGCTCGGCTCGTCCTCGACGACGAGCACGGTGGAGACGGTCATTGGTGCATCTCGACGATGCGAGCGAGCGAGCGCCAGCGAGCGAGCGGCCAGCAGCGGCCTGCGTGGCCGGGGAACGCCATGACGGTCACCGGTGCGTCCTGTCGGCGATGGTGTCTGCGCCGACCGAGGCGAGGGGGATGCGCAGCACGAACGTCGAGCCCTCGCCCTCCTGTGAGGAGACCAGCACATGGCCGCCGTGGTTCGTCGCCACGTGGCGCACGATCGACAGCCCGAGGCCGGTCCCACCGGTCTCGCGGCCGCGACCCTTGTCGACGCGGTAGAAGCGCTCGAAGATCCGGTCGTGGTCGCCGGCCGGGATGCCGATGCCGTGGTCGGCGACCATCAGCTCGACCCACGAGCCCTCCACGCGCACGCGGACCTGCACGCTCGAACCGGGCTCGCTGTACTTGACGGCGTTCTCGACGAGGTTGCCGAGCGCCGACTGCAGCTGGCGCCTGTCGCCCCGGACGCGTACCCCGTCGGGAAGCTCGAGCACCTCGATGGCGATGTCCTTCACCTCACCGAGGTGGCGGACCCGGTTCACCGCTCCTTCGACGACGATGCCGACGTCGACGAGGTCGGACGTCGGCTGCTCGCCGAGCTCGATCCGCGACAGCTCGAGGAGGTCGTCGATCGTCCTCGTCACGCGGTGCGCCTCGTCGAGCATGCGATCGGCGACGCGGTGCACGACGTCGAGGTCGTCCTCCTCGCCGAGCGCCTCGGCGAGCACGGCCATGGCCCCGATCGGCGTCTTCAGCTCGTGGCTGATGTTGGCGACGAAGTCCGTCCGCACGGCGTCGACACGGCGCCGCTCGCTGACGTCTTCGATGGTCGCCACGGCGCCACCGCCACTGAGTGGCGCGGCGGAGACGACGACGGCGAGGCGTGGCGGTCCGTACAGCTCGAGCGTCTGCTGCGTCTCCTCGCCGTTGCGCGCCTTGGCGAGCTGACCGTCGACCGTCTCGTCGACGAGCAGGCCGATGTGCGTCCCGGCCATCGCCTTGGCCGCGCGGTTGCGGTAGTGCACCTGACCGGACGCACCGGCGACGACCACGCCCAACGTGAGCCGGTCGACGACATCGGTCCAGCGCGGCGCCGCGGCGACGACCTCCTCCGCCTCGGCCACTGGCGCCGTGGCGACGGCGCGCCGATGGGCGAACCACCAGCCGGCGACGACGCCGACCACGAGGGCCACGAGCGCGGCGACGACGATCACTCCAGGTCGCTCGCCGCTGCACGGTTGGCGAAGGGCTGCGTGCGGTCGGGCATCCAGCCGGTGACCAGGAAGCGGACGCGCTCACCCATGTTGACGGCGTGGTCGCCGATGCGCTCGTAGAAGCGGGCGACGACAGCGAGCTGGACAGCCACCTGCAGATCGAGCTTCTCGGCTGGAGTGGCACTCGAAGATGGCCTGCACGAACTGGCGCTGGAGGTCGTCGAGGTAGCTGTCCATGTCGCCGATCGCCGCCGCCCTGGCGTCGTCGCTCGTCAGGTAGGCCTCCGTCGCCTCACGGAACAGCTGGTGGGCCTGGCCGCCCATCTTCTGGATGATCCCCCGCAGGCGCGGATCGAGGCGGTGTCCGTAGATGCGCCGGGCCGCCTTGCACAGGTTGACGGCGAGGTCGCCCGAGCGCTCGATCTCACCGATGATGCGCAGCGCAGCGACGACGCGGCGCAGGTCGCTCGCCACCGGCGACTGCAGGGCGAGCACCTGGTAGCAGCGATCCTCCAGCTCCAGCGACTTGGCGTCGATCTCCTCATCGGCGCGGATGAGGTACTCGGCACCCTCGAGATCCTGGCTGAGGAGGATCTCCGTCGCCCGCGGGATCGTCTCGGTGACCTTGGCCGACAGCTTGGCGATCTCGGCGCGGATGTCGTCGAGCTCGTGGTGGAACGCCGAGCGCAGGTCGCCGAGCTCGGCCGGGTCCTGGACGACGATCTCGTCGGGTTCGTGCGCCACTATCCGAACCTTCCGGTGACGTACTGCTCGGTGCGTTCGTCGTCGGGGTTGGAGAAGATCTTCGCCGTCGGGTTGTACTCGACGAGCCGGCCGGTGCGACGGTCGCTCTCCGGGTTGATCTCCGTCGTGAAGAAGGCGGTGCGATCGCTCACCCGTGCCGCCTGCTGCATGTTGTGGGTGACGATGACGATGGTGTACTGGAGCTTGATCTCCTGCATCAGCTCCTCGATCTTCGCCGTGGCGATCGGGTCGAGCGCCGAGCACGGCTCGTCCATCAGGATGACCTCCGGTTCGACGGCGATGGCCCTGGCGATGCACAGGCGTTGCTGTTGACCGCCGGAGAGGCCGAGTCCAGAGTTCTTGAGGCGGTCCTTCACCTCGTCCCAGAGCGCTGCCCCACGCAGCGAGCTCTCCACGACCGCGTCCAGCTCGCCGCGCTTCTTCACCCCGGCGAGCCGCGGGCCGTATGCCACGTTGTCGTAGACGGACTTCGGGAACGGGTTCGGCTTCTGGAAGACCATCCCGATGCGCCGGCGAACCTCCGTGGCGTTGACACCGCTGTCGTAGAGGTCGACGCCGTGGTAGCTGACCGTGCCCTCCACCTTGGCCGACTCGATGAAGTCGTTCATCCGGTTGAAGCAGCGCAGCACCGTCGTCTTGCCGCAGCCCGACGGTCCGATGAAGGCGGTGATCTCGTGCTGGTGCACGTCGAGCGTGACGTCGCGCACGGCACGGAAGTCGCCGTACAGCACGCTGAGGTCGTCGACGTCGAACACCACCGCCGCCGTGTCCGGCGCGTGCACGTGCCCGGCCGCCTGCTCGGCGAAGTTCGGTGGAGCGACGTGCGGCGCTTCGTCGTGCATCATGGACGTCCTGGTGGCGATCGGCGAGCTCTGCTCGGACATGGTGTCACCTCGATGGTCTCAGGTCCCAGTGCGGCGCTTCTCGAAGCGGTTGCGCAGCAGGATGGCGGCGATGTTGAAGAAGAGCACGAGCACGAGCAGGACCAGACCAGCGGCCGCAGCCGCGTTGGCCCAGCCGACCTCGGCGCCCGGCTGGTCGGGGCGGCCGGAGAAGGAGTAGATCAGCATCGGCAGCGCCGTGAAGCGCCCGTCGAGGCTCGTCGTCGGCAGCAACCCGGTGATCGCACCGAGGATGATCAGCGGAGCCGCCTCGCCGAGCGCCCTGGCGATCGACAGCACCGTGCCGGTGAGGATCCCCGGTGCGGCATACGGCAGCACGTGGTCGCGGGTGACCTCCCACCGCGAGGCGCCCACGCCGTAGCCGGCGTCGCGCAGGCCTTGGGGGACGGCGCGGATGGCCTCCATCGACGTGATGATCACGATCGGCAGCACGAGCACGGCCATCGTCAGGCCGGCGGAGATCACCGTCTTGCCCGACGTCATCGGTTCCAGCCACTCGACGAAGATGATCAGCCCGAGCACGCCGTAGATCACCGCCGGCACGCCGGCGAGGTTGCGGATGTTGACGAGGATGAGTCGTGTCAGCCCGTTGTTCTGGCTGGCGTACTCCTCGAGGTAGATGGCCGCCGCCACGCCGAGCGGGATGCTGACGATGACCACGCCGACACCGATGAAGAACGATCCGTAGAGACCTGGCCAGATGCCCAACGTGGCCGGGTCCGAGCCGATGGAGCCGGTGATGAAGTCCCAACCCTGGGTGGTGATGACCGGCCAGGAGTCGTTGACGATCGTCGCCAGGAGGATGAACAGCACGAGCATCGTCAGTCCCGTGGCGATCAGCAGCAGGATCAACATGGCGATCCCGAACACATCCCGATCGCGCGACGTCAACCGCGCGGTGACGACCTCGGACGCCGTCCGCCCCGCTGCCGCAGGTGTCATCAGCGCCATGGTGTGGTCTCCATCAGTACTTCTGCCTCACCCGCTGGACGAAACGGTCGCCGATCAGGTTGAGGCCGAGGGTGATCAGGAACAGCAGCAGGCCGACGAGGAAGAGCACCTCGAACGGCGCACCGCCCTGCGTCGAGTCGGTGCCGCCGGCGGCGTTGGTCATCGCCGCGGTCATCGACAGCCCAGGGTTGAGCGGGTTGAGGCCGGTGTACGGTCCAGAGCCGTCGTAGCCACCGGCCATCGTGGCGACCATCGTCTCGCCGATCGCCCGCGACGTGGCGATGATGAAGGCGGCGACGAGGCCCGACACCGCCGCCGGGAGCACGACGCTGAACACCGTGTTGACCTTGCGGGCGCCGCACCCGTAGCTCGCTTCGCGCAGCGAGTTGGGCACCGAGCTGAGCGCATCCTCGGAGACGGACGCCATGATCGGGATGACGAGGATGCCGATGCCGAGGCCGGCGGCGAGCATGCTCTTGGCACCCGGCGGCTGGTCGAAGAACTGGTTCACCAGCTCCGGAGCGACCCAGTTGAGGACGAAGAAGCCGACGACCACCGACGGGATGCCGGCGAGCACCTCGATGATCGGCTTGACGACCCGGCGCACACGCCGCGGTGCGTACTCGGAGAGGTAGATCGCCGTGGCCAGTCCGAACGGAACGGCGACGAGCATCGCCACCGAGCCCATGATCACGCTGCCGACGAAGATCGTGCGCAGGTCGAAGCGCTCGCGTCGTGGGAACCAGCCGGTGTCGGTGAGCACACCGAAGTCCCAGTCGACGAGGCGCATGAAGTTGATCGCCCCATCCAGCAGGACGTAGAGGATCAGCAGGCTGATGGCGATCGAGGTGACCGCGGCGACGCCGGAAGACCACCCGCATCATGCGCTCGCGGTTGCGCTGCTTGCGGTTGCCCTGCAGGTCCTGGACGGTGAGCATCATGAGTAGGGGTTCTCCGACCGCGTCACCGATGCCGTACCGCCGTGGCCTGCCACTCCGGGGGGAAGAGCGGCGAGCCACGGCGGCGACGGTACCGGCATCGCGGTCGGTCAGCGCCCGGACCACGCGTCCCGGGTGGCGGTGATGCGGTCCTCGGGCAGGGCCACGTAGCCGGAGTCGGTCACCGCGGCGAGGCCCTCGTCGGACAGGTACAGGTCGACGAACGAGGCGACCGCCGGGTTGCTCTCGGCGTTCGCCGTGTTGACGTAGATGAACAGGCTCCGGGAGAACGGGTAGCTGGCGTCGGCGATCGTCTCCTCCGTCGGAGCCACACAGCCGTCGCCGGCGTCGATCTCGATCGCCTTCATCCGCTCCTGCTCGGCGGCGTAGAAGGCGAAGCCGATCCATCCGAGCGACGACTCCGAGCTCTCGATGCCGTCGACGATGAGGTTGTCGTTCGGGCTCGACGCGTAGTCCGCCCTCGTCACCTCGTCCTGGCCGCGCTCTTCGGCGAGATCGCCGATGGCGAACTCGACGAACGTGTCGTACGTGCCGGACTCCTCACCCGGACCGGAGATGTCGAGCGAGGCGTCCGGGAAGTCGGCGGCATAGGCCGACCCGACCTCGGTCGCCAGGTCCGACGCGTCGCTCCAGTTGGCGAGACCCTCGGACTCGGGGCCGACGAGGGCGTACAGGGCCGGTACGTCGAGGCACGTGATGGCATCGTTCGCCGGGCTCGTCGCCACGGTCAGGCCGTCGATGGCCACCTCCAGCTCGACGTACTCGACGCCGCTGTCCTCACACAGGGCGATCTCCTCGTCGTTGATCGGCCGCGAAGCGTCGGCGACGTCGGCGCCACCTCCACAGAAGGTGGCGAACCCGTCGCCCGTACCTGGGCCCTCGACAATGACGGCGAGGTCGCCGCCGGACTGCTCGAGGGCCAGCTCGCCGACGCGGGTGCTGATCGGTTCCACGGTGGACGACCCGGTCACGAAGACCTCACCGGCGGCGAGCTCGACCGTGCCGCCGCCGGTGCCGCCGGCCCCGCCCGTGGTCGTGTCGCTGCCGCCGGCGCTGGTGTCGCCCGTGGTCGCGGCGGCACCGCCCGCGGTGGTGTCGGCGCCGGCCTCCTCGGTGGTGGCGGCGTCGGTGGTTGCTGCATCGTCGTCGTCGTCATCATCACCACACGCGGCCAGGATCAGTGTCCCGGCCACGGCTGCGGCGAGTGCCTTGCGGCGCAAGGGGGTCTTCACGCTGTCGAACTCCGTTCGTCTGTGCTGCAGTCGTGTCGTCGGAGCGGGGGGCTCCGGCGCGCACAGTAGGAAGGGCAGGTTGCGACGGAGGCGTGGCCAGGTGAACGGATGGTGAACGGGCGGGCAACCGGCCGTGAAGCCGGTCAGGTCCTCGGGCGCGCCTGACGCTCGACGACCCAGCGGTAGAGGCGCTCCTGGGCGTGCGGCTCGAAGGCGTCGGGCGGCGGACCACAGCGGGCCCAGCTGTCGTCCGGCTGCAGCTCCCAGCGCACGATGTCGTCGGCGAGCAGGAACTCGAAGACCTGGTCGAGCCAGTCGCGGTGCTTGGGGTGCTCGATCGGCACGAGCACCTCCACCCGCCGATCGAGGTTGCGCGGCATGAGGTCGGCCGAGCCGATGAGGTACAGCGGCTGGTCGTCGACGTCGCCGTGGGCGAAGCGGTAGATCCGGCTGTGCTCGAGGTAGCGGCCGAGCACGCTGCGCACGGTGATCTGCTCGGACAGGTCCTCGACGCCGGCCCGCAGGCAGGAGATGCCACGCACGACCATCTCGATGCGCACGCCTTCCTGGCTGGCGCGATACAGGGCCTGGATCATCTCCGTGTCGGTGATCGAGTTGGCCTTCAGCGAGATGTGCCCGTCCGGCCCGAACCTCGTCTCCTGCTCGATCAGCTCGCGCAGCTTCGGCCGCAGGTCGCGTGGCGCGACGAGCAGGGTGTGGTACTGCTCGTTCTTGCTGTAGCCGGTGAGGTGGTTGAACAGCTTGGCGGCGTCGGCGCCGACGTCGGGATCGCACGTCAGGATGCCGAGGTCCTCGTACAGGCGCGCCGTCTTGGTGTTGTAGTTGCCCGTGCCGATGTGGCAGTAGCGGCGCAGCTGATCACCGTCGTTGCGCACGACGAGGACGCACTTGGAGTGCGTCTTCAACCCGACCATCCCGTAGACGACGTGGACGCCGGCGCGCTCCAGCTCCTTCGCCCAGTTGACGTTGGTCGCCTC
This sequence comes from uncultured Acidimicrobiia bacterium, assembly GCA_963822875.1. Classification (GTDB taxonomy): domain Bacteria; phylum Actinomycetota; class Acidimicrobiia; order Acidimicrobiales; family Ilumatobacteraceae; genus JALZMG01. The sequence continues at coordinate 208,865 of CAWGJK010000008.1, forward strand.
GTCGAAGCGCGCCTTCAGCTCGACGAGCACGGCGACCTGCACGCCACGCTCGGCGGCGCGGATCAGGCTGCGGATGATCGGGCTGTCACCACCGGCGCGGTAGAGGGTCATCTTGATGCTCTGCACACGCGGGTCATCGGCCGCCTGCTCGATGAACGCCTCGGTGCTGCTGGCGAAGCTCTCGTAGGGGTGGTGGACGAAGATCGCCCGCTCGCGCATGACCGTGACCAGCGGACGGTCGAGCTCCTCGGCGGTGGCGATGCGGCCGGCGGTGACGGGTGGCCACGCCCGGTCCTTGAGGTCGGGTCGGTCGGCGCCGTGGAGCTGCCAGAGGCAGCCGAGGTCGATCGGCGCCCGGCAGCGGTAGACGTCGGCGGCGGTCAGCTCGAGCTCGCTCACCAGCAGGTCGAGCATCTCGTCGCTCATCGCCTCGGAGACCTCGAGGCGTACCGCCTTGTTGAAGCGGCGCCGGCGCAGCTCCATCTCCAGCGCCTCCAGGAGGTCCTCGGCCTCCTCCTCCTCGAGCGTGAGGTCGGCGTTGCGGGTGACACGGAACGTCGCCGCCTCCTCGATCACCATCCCGGCGAACAACGTGTGCAGGTGGGCGATGATGATGTCCTCGACGGGGATGAACCGGGACTCGTCGACCTCGATCAACCGCGGGAAGACCGTCGGCACCTTGACCCGGGCGAATCGGCGGTCGTCCTCCTCCGGATCGGGGTCGGCCACCATCGCGGCGATGCTGAGGGCCAGGTTGGAGATGTACGGGAACGGGTGGCTGGGGTCGACGGCGAGCGGCGTGAGCACCGGGAAGATGCGCTGCTCGTACAGCTCGGTCATCCGCTTGCGGTCGGTCTCGTCGAGGTCGTCCCAGCCGACGATGGCGAGGTCGGCCGTCGCCAGGGCGGGCACCAGCTCGTCGAGATAGACGGCCTCCTGCTTGGCGACGAGCTCGTGGGCGCGCAGGCCGATCTCGGCCAGCTGGTGGGCCGCCGTGCGGCCGTCGGCCGTCGGCTCGGACATGCCGCCGGCGACCTGGTCCTTGAGCGCGGCGACGCGCACCATGAAGAACTCGTCGAGGTTGGTCGTCGTGATGGCGCAGAACTTGCCCCGCTCGAGCAGCGGGATCCCCGGCTCGCGGGCGAGTTGCAGCACGCGATCGTTGAACGCCAGCCAGCTCAGCTCACGGTTGATGAACCGGTCATCCACCCCACCATGTTCTCACGGAAATCGCTTCTGACGATGCTGCGGACCGTCCAGCGATCCTCAGCCGACGCGGAACGGCCCGGGAGAGGCGGGAGCGGGGTGTCCTACTCGTCGTCGGGGCGGCCGAGGTCCCATTCGAGGGAGATCAGCTCGCGCTCGGCGTCGCGGACGATGCGCTCGCGGTTGCGGCGGAACTGCGGGTCGTCACGCGGCAACAGGACGAGGCGGGCGAGGACACGTGCCCGGAACTCGTCGAGCACGGTGCGATCGCCCCAGTCGCCGTAGACCTCCCAGTGCGGGGACACCGGCCCGAGGTACGCGATGCGGGCGTGGGCCCGGGGGGGTTGGTCGAGGGCGACGTCACTCACGACGGGCGAGCGTATCCCGCGACCCCGCCGGCGAGGCGAACGATGTTACAGTTCCATGACGAGATGACAGATCTTGACCACGTCTTACCTGCGACGGGAACCGTTGGCACGTGGCGGACGTCTCTTCTGATGGGATGCAACGAGCAGCGATGAACTTCGAACAGGCGGTCCACGGGATCGACGACACCACGACGGCGTGGATGGCACGGGGCAACTGCCGCCTGTACCCGCCGGCGACGTTCTTCCCGAGCGACGGCGTCGGCGTGGACAAGGCCAGGGCGATCTGCGCCGGCTGCCCGGTCACGACCGAGTGCCTGGAGTACGCCCTCGAGCAGCGCATCGACCACGGCGTCTGGGGCGGTTGCAGCGAGCGCGAGCGACGGCGGATCCTGAAGAGCCGCCGCCTGACCGTCACCGGCGAGTAGCCGGCGTCGACGTCAGTCCGTGCGGGGCGTCTCCGCACGCGGCGCGGCCGGATCGACGCTCGTCGGCGGCGCGACCGCGCCGTCCTCCTGGCCTTCGGCGAGGCCGTCCTTGAACTCCTTCTGCGCCTTGCCCAGGTTGCGGGCCAGCTTGGGGAGCTGCGAGCCACCGAAGATGACGAGGACGACGGCCAGGACGATGAACCACTCGGCGCCTGAAGGCATGGGCAAATCCTACCCCTCCGAAGGCTGAGCGGAGACTGCGGGTCGGCGCAGCATTTGCTCAGAGTTCGCCATCGGGACGGCCGTGGCGGGCCAACGCGGCGTTGCTCCAGCCGTCGACCTCGGTGACCTCCGTGCCGAACCACGGCGGTGGCGTGAAGTCAGCGGCGGCCTGCTCCGACTCGAACTCCACCTCGACCGTCCACAGTCCGGTCAGCGGGCCGCCGTAGCGGTCGACCTCGGCCACGCCTCCTGGGACCGGCACCAGATGGCGGACCTTCTCCAACCGGCGGCCTTCGATGTGCGGCCACAGGTCCTCCGCCTCGGCCACGTCGACGGGCACCTGCACCTCCGTCCGGGCGACACCGCGACCGGCCTTGACGGTGATCCAGGCTTGCGTGGGGGCGATGCGCACGCGCACCTCGACGCCGCCCTCGCCGGCCAGGTACCCCTGGCGGAGGGCGACGCCGTCATCGAGCTGGTCCGTCGGCGGCTCGGTGACGAGAAACTTGCGCTCGATCTCCACGCCCACGTCCCCAGTATGGTCACAGGTCGATACCGTTCGGCCCACATGGGCACGGTCAGGGCAGGTTGGGGGGCGCAGGCCGACGCCACGGCGCTGGTTGCCGCACTTCGAGACGCTGGGTTCGACGTCGAGCCGCCGGTCGCCGTCACGTCGGTCGTCCTGGACACGTTCGATGGTCGTCTGTTCGCGGCCGGGCTGCGCCTCGAGCACGACGGCGACACGCTGCTGCTCGATGGGCCGGACACGGTGCCGGCGCGCGTCGAGATCGCCGAGCCGCCCCGGTTCCCCGCCGATCTTCCGCCCGGGCCGCTGCGCGCCCGGCTCATCGACATCGTCGAGGTGCGCGCCCTGCTGCCCCTGGCCACGGTCTCCTGTGTCGAGCGCCGCGCGGTCTCGCGCAACGGCGACGACAAGGTCGTCGCCGGCGTCCGGGCGTACGAGCAGATCTCGACGGATCGGGGTGACGTCGACGGTTGGCTCGTCGAGGTCGACGAGCTGACCGGCTACGAGAAGCAAGCGACGCGCGCACGCGAACTGGTGACGGCGACCGGCATCGCGCTCACCGACGGCAACGATGCCATCGCCCTGATGCTGCGCGCCGCCGGCGTGGACCTGAAGGGGCACCACGACGAGCCGACCGTCCCGCTGGAACCCGACCTGCCGGCGATCGAGGGCTTCCGCCGGGTGCTCGCCAACCTCATGGCGTCCGTCGACGCCAACCTGCCGGGCACGATCGACGACATCGACGCGGAGTTCCTCCACGACCTGCGCGTCGCAGTCCGGCGCAGCCGGTCCGTGCTGCGCCACGGCAAGCGTGTCCTGCCGGCCGACGTGAGGGCGTGGAGCCATCCCGACCTCAAGCACCTCGGTGACATCACCAGCCCGCCGCGCGACCTCGACGTGCTTGCCGAGGAGTGGGACGGCTACGTGGCGACCCTGTCGCGTGACGCCGCGGCAGCGCTGGCACCACTGCGAGCCCAGCTCGAGGAGGACCGCGGCGCCGCTCGCCGGCAGCTCTCAGCTGACCTCACCTCGCCGCGCGTGGTCGAACTGCTCGACCGCTGGCGGACCTGGCTGGCCGACGGGTCCGGCACCCCCGGTCCGCACGGTGAGCGACCACTCGTCGACGTCGTCGTCCGGCGCATCGAGAAGGCGGAAGACCTGCTCGTCGACAACGGCCGAGCGATCACCGCGGACTCCCCCGCCGAGGAGGTCCATGAGGTGCGCAAGGATGCCAAGCGGCTGCGCTACCTGCTGGAGTGCTTCGGCAGCTTGTTGCCGGCGGCGCAGCGCAAGGCGTTCGTCAAGCGGCTCAAGGCGCTGCAGGACAACCTCGGCGAGCACCAGGATGCCGAGGTGCACGCCGACATGCTGCGCTCGGTCGCGGGTGAGCTGCCGGCGACGACGCCTGCGGACACCCTCGTCGCCGTCGGCCAGCTCGTCGAGCAACTCGAGCGCCGGCGCACTGCGGCGCGCGAGGACTTCGCCGGCCGCTTCGCCGAGTTCGACAGCAAGCCGACGCGCCGAGCGATGCGAGCGATGCTCGACGGGGCGGCCGGGTGAAGGTCCTCGCCACCTACAGCATCAAAGGTGGCGTGGGCAAGACGACGGCGGCGGTCAACCTCGCCTACGAGGCGGCGCGTTCCGGTGCCCGGGTGCTGCTGTGGGATCTCGACCCGCAGGGTGCGGCGACGTTCTTCGCCCGCGTGAAGCCGGCGATCAAGGGTGGGGCGCGCAAGCTGGTGGCCGGTCGCACCGCCCTCGGCGACCACGTCCGGGCGAGCGACATCGCCGGGATGGACGTGCTGCCCGCCGACTTCTCCCTGCGCCACCTCGACCTGCACCTCGACCACGCCGACCCTGGCCGGCTCGAGGCGCTGCTCGATCCGCTGGCGCCGAGCTACGACGTCGCCCTGCTCGATTGCCCACCGGGGATCACGTTGACCAGCGAGGGGGTGTTCGGCGCCGCCGACGCACTGCTCGTGCCGACCATCCCCTCGACGCTCTCGCGCCGCACGCTCGAGCAGCTCAGCTCGTTCCTCGATTCGGTCGACGACGCCCCGCTGCTGCTGCCGTTCATCTCGATGCTCGACCGCCGGCGGCGGATCCACCGTGACGTCACCGCCGAGCTGGCCGCCGCCTGGCCGCAGTTGCTCGCCACGCACATCCCGAGCTCGGCAGCCGTCGAGCGCATGGGCATCGAGCGCGCCCCGCTCGGCATCGGCTCGCCGGCGAGCAACGGCGCCGCTGCGTTCCGTGCGCTGTGGGCAGAGATCGCTCCGCGACTCTGGGACTGACGGTCGGGCGATGGGAGACTGGGCGCGTGGGAGCCGGCGACGAGGCGATGGCACGCATCGCCCAGGCCCGGGCTGTGCGGACGTCTGCGGAGGCGGCGGCGCTGTATCGATCGTGGGCCCCGGACTACGACGCTGACGTGTTCGGCGCGGCCGACGTCGTCGGCACCGATCGCATCGCCGATCTCCTTGCCGCCTACCTTCCCGACCGGACGGCAGCGATCGTCGATCTCGGCTGCGGCACGGGGGCGGCGGGCACGCGGTTGCGTCAGCTCGGGTACTCGGTGGTCGACGGCGTCGACCTGTCACCGGAGATGCTGGCTGTCGCGGCCAACAAGAACGTGTACCGATCTCTCGTTGCCGCCGATCTGTGCGCCGGGCTGCCCGTGCGCGACGGCACCTACGCCGCCGCGGTGTCCGCCGGGACGTTTCGCCCCGGTCACGTGGGAGTCGAGGCTGTGACGGCGATCACCCGGGCGCTGCGCCCTGACGCCATCGTCGCCTGGACGATCGCCGAGTGGGCCCCCTTCGCCAGCGCGCTGGCGGCCTGGGAGATCCTGCACCTGACGACCGAGCCGTTCCGCCGCGGCGGAGCCGCCGACATGACGATGCTCGTCGCCAACATCGGGCCACATCCCGACGTCGAGCGTGCCTGAGCAGGAGCGGGATGAACTCCCGACCCATCGAACCTCGCGACGCCGGTCAGGCTCCGAGGATGCTGCGCGCGCCTTGCGCTCGCTGGCGGCGGATGCGGCGGCGCTCCCGCTCGGAGAGGCCGCCCCAGATGCCGAACTTCTCTCCGTTCTGCAGGGCGAACTCGAGGCACTCCTCGCGAACGACGCACCCCCGGCACACCTCCTTCGCCTCGCGCGTCGAGGCGCCCCGCTCGGGGAAGAAGAGGTCGGGATCGACGCCCAGGCAGTTGGCTTCGTCCTGCCAGCCGTGGTCGCCCGGGTCGGACGTCGATTCAAACGAGTCGTACATGGTGGAGGACCCCCTGCCGTGTGGTCCCGTGCCCCCGGTTGCGAACAGAGGACAGCGTCGTAATTACATCGCTGTGATTGTCGCATACCACATCACGTACGCGCAAGGGCGGATCGCGCGATTCGACAACCTGGCCTGACGCGCGGACGGCCGCGTCAACCAGCGCGGGAGTTGCGGCTGCGCGCTTGGGAGCGCTTGTGCTCGATGAAATCGACGAGCACGTAGTCGCCGAGCGTCTCGGGCGTCGTGAAGAACGCCCGCCCGCGGTTGATCTCGGTGAGCCGTTCGACGAACGCCGTCAGGTAGCTGGTGGCGTCGAGCATGAACGTGTTGATGCGGATCCCCTCGCGGGTGCAGCGCAGCACCTCGCGCAGCGTCGCCTCGACGGTCTCGGTGACCGGCGGGTAGTTGAAGAACACGTCGCCGCTCGGCGTCACGTGGGCCGTCGGCTCGCCGTCGGTGATCATGATGATCTGCTTGGTGCCCGACTGTCGGGCCAGCAGCTGGCGGGCGAGCGTGAACCCGTGCTGCATGTTGGTGCCGTAGACGAAGTCCCAGCTGACCTCGGGCAACTGCTCTGCCGTGAGGATCCGAGCCGTCTCGCTGAAGCCGACGAGACCGAGGAAGTCGCGCGGGAACTGCGTCGAGATCAGCGAGTGCAGGGCCATGGCGACCTTCTTCGCCGGCAGGAAGTTGTCGCGCATCGGCATCGACAGCGAGAGGTCGAGCATCAAGACCGTGCTCGATCGGGTGAGGTGCTCGGTGCGCTCGACCTCGAAGTCGTCGGGCACCAGTTCGACAGGGACACCGACATGCCCGCGGCCGCGACGGCCGAGGGCGTTGCGGATGGTGCGCTGCAGGTCGAGCTGGAAGGGATCGCCGTACTCGTAGGGCTTGGTGTCGTACGTCCGCTCATGACCGTGACCGAGGCGATGCACCTGGTGCTGGCCGATCTGCTCCTTGGTCAGCTTGGAGAACAGCTCACGCAGGGCGTTCGAGCCGATCGCCCGCAGCCCGCGCGGCGTCAGCTCGAGGCGACCCTCGCGCTGCTCGATCAGCCCGGCCTCGGTCAACAGGCGGGTCAGCTCGGCGAGACGTTCCAACGAGCGGGCGGCGTCGTCGCCGAGCAGGTCGCGGACGCGGTCCATGTCCGCCTCGGCCAGCGCCCCGGGGTTGGAGGCGTTGCGCAGCAGGTGTTCGAGCTGGTCGAGGTCGCCGAGGTCCTGCATCGTCTGCATCGCCTGGCCCATCCCCAGCGGGTCCTGGCCCTGGAAGTCGTAGGACTGGCCCCAGCCCTGCTGGGGGAAGAGCTGGCGCAGGTGGCCGCTCAACTGGTCCATCTGCCAGCGCAGATCCATGTCGCCGAGCAGCTGGTCGGAGAGCTCCTGCAGCTGCGCCCGTTGCTCGGGCGTCATCGAGTTGAGCATGGCCTGCATCGCCGCCATCCGCCTGGCGAGCTGCTCGAGCAGCTCGTCGAGGCTCTGCGGGTTCTCCGGGAAGAAGTCCCCGAACTGCGCCATGAACTCCTCGAAGCGCGGATCCTCTCCCTGCTCGCGTCGCTCGAGCATCTCGTTGAGGGCGGCCATCATGTCCTTCATCCGGGCCAGGTCCTCGGGCGTCATCTGCTGCATCGCCCCGCTCATCTGCTCGAACATCTGGCTGGCGAGCTGCTGGCGCAGCCGGTCGAGCAGCTCCTCGAACCGGCGGTTCGCCTCCTGCGACTCGAAGTCGTACTGCTCGAGCTCGCGGACCTTGCCGGCGAGATCGGCCGGGAGGAAGTCGAGCTGCATCGAGCGCTCCATCGCCGACTCGCGTGCCGTCTCCGCTCGTCGCTCGTCGCCGGTGCGCCGGGCGTGCGCCTCGGCCTCGCGGACGGCGTTGTCGATGGCGTGGCGCTCCTCGTCGACGATGTCGTCGAGCTCGCGGGCGATCTCGTCGTAGACACCGCCGAGATCGAAGCGGTCGAGGCGCTCCTGGCGCTCCCGGCGCAGCCGTTCGAGCAGCTCGCGCACGCCCTGCATGCGCTCCCCGTTTCGGTCGCGCAGGCCCTGGTGCATCATCCGGCGCAACGCGGCGTTGACGTCGCCGTGATAGAGCAGCTCGTCGGTCAGCTCTTCGAGGAGCGCGTCACCGTCGAGGTCGAAGCCCTGCTGCGTTCCATCCCACCGCGAGTAGGTGAACCGGGCCGGCATGTGACAACCGTACCTCGTCGTGATCCATGTGAATGCGTGCACAAGCTTCGCCGAGGGCGTATCCTTGATGGCATGCGGGTGCCACGTACGTTCGTCTTCCTGGACCTCTCGGGGTTCACGAACTACACGGCCGCGTTCGGTGACGACGCGGCCGGGCGGGTGCTCAGCGCCTTCCGCACGATCACCCGGGAGGTGGCGTCGGAACGAGGCGTGCGCATCGCCAAGTGGCTCGGCGATGGCTGCATGGTCGTCGCCGTCGATCAGGCCGACGCCATCGCCTTCACGCTCGACCTCGAGGATCGTGCCGCCGAGGTGTGCGCCCCGCTGACGCTGCGCGCCGGCATCGCCACGGGATACGCCCTGCTGTTCGAGGGCGACGACTACATCGGCTCCGCCGTCAACATGGCCGCCCGGCTGTGTGACATCGCCGGCCCGTACGAGGTGCTGATCCCGACGATGGGTCTGGAGCGGCTGCCCGAGGGCGTCATCGCCACACCCCACGGCTCGGTCGAGCTGGCCGGGTTCCCCGGCCCGATCGAGGTCTTCGAGCTCAACGGCGTCCCCAAGCCGCCCGATCACAACGACACGGGCGAGCTCTGGACCCGCTCGCCGTTCGTGTGACTCGGCTGCCTCCGAGCTACGCGCCGGCTGCGGTAGGTCGCCCGTGTGCCTGAGGTGTCCTTGTTCAGGCGCTTCGAGAGGTGCAGGCCCTCGAGCACGAACGACGCCGCGGCGGCCACGGCCGCTGGCGACTCGTCGCCGCCGGTGAGCGCGGCGACGGGCTTGCGCAGTGCGGGGACGGTCTCCACGAGGGCGGCGAGATCGCTCGACGGAACGTCCTCGCCGACGTGGGCGATGGCGCCCTCCTCGAAGGCGGCGATCACGTCGCGGGTCTGCTCGGGTGCGACGCGCGCCTTGAACACGGTCAACACCGCGCCCTTCACCAGGTTGTCGAAGATCGCCCCCTCGCGACCCTCGTCGAGCGACTCGATCTCGATCTTGCCGCCGGAACTGGCGGCGAGCGCCTCGAGGTCGTCGATCCGTGGGACGACGACCCGCTCGCCGGAGCGCAGCCCACGACGCAGGGCGTTGGCGCCGACGATCTCCTGGTTGGTGACCGAAAGGCGGACACTCACCCCGCTGCGCTGGTTCACGTGCGTGCTCGCCCTCGCCAGCTGGCTGATCGTGCTGATCACCTCGGCGAGGTAGTCGGGCACGCGCACGTCGACGCCCTCCACCGCGCTCGGCCGGGCCTCCTGGCGCACGATGTCCATCTCCGTGGCCACGTCGAGCGGGTAGTGGGTGCGGATCTGGCTGCCGAAGCGGTCCTTCAGCGGCGTGATGATGCGGCCGCGATTCGTGTAGTCCTCGGGGTTGGCCGACGCAACCAACAACACGTCGAGGGGCAGGCGGATCTTGTAGCCACGCACCTGGATGTCGCGCTCCTCGAGCACGTTGAGCAGACCGACCTGGATGCGTTCGGCGAGGTCGGGCAGCTCGTTGATGGCGAAGATGCCGCGGTTGGTGCGCGGGACGAGGCCGTAGTGCAGCGTCAGCTCGTCGGACAAGTAGCGACCCTCGGCGACCTTGATCGGGTCGACCTCGCCGATCAGGTCGGCGATCGACGTGTCCGGCGTCGCCAGCTTCTCGCCGAAACGCGTGTCACGGTGCACCCAGGTGATCGGCGTGTCCTCGCCGTGCTCGAGCACGAGGTCATGGGCGTGGCGGGACACCGGCGAGTACGGATCGTCGTTGATCTCACTGCCGGCGATGATCGGCATCCACTCGTCGAGCAGTCCGGTCAGTGAGCGGATGATCCGCGTCTTTGCCTGGCCGCGTTCGCCCAGGAAGATCACGTCGTGGCCGGCGAGCAGGGCGTTCTCCAACTGCGGGAGGACCGTCTGCTCGTAGCCGAGGATCCCGTCGAACAGCGGCTCGCCGGCGGCGATGCGTGCGACGGCGTTGGCCCGAACCTCTTCCTTGACCGGGCGCGAGCGCCAGCCGGATTCCCGGAGCTGACCGATCGTTGCGGCGCGTGCTGCCATGGCCCGAACCTACCGCTCCGCCACGGGCGCTGCCCGGTCACTGCCCGGTCGGCGCGTTCTCCGATGGGGCGATCGTGACGGTCACCGACTCACCTGGGGTCGGGCCACGGTCAGCGTTGCGCGCGCTCGTGGCGAACGTGTGCGTGCCGACGGCGAGCGTCGCCGACGTGCACGTCCACGCTCCGCCCGCCACCACACCGGTGCAGATCAACGCCGGACCCTCGGTCACCATCACCGCGTCGCCGTCCGCGCCGGTGCCGACGAACGTGAGGGTCGTTGCCGTGACGGCACTGCCGTTCGCCGGCTCGCTCACGACCGGGCGCGGCATCGTCGATCGTGAGCCTGATCGAGGTGCCTGGCACCGTACCTGCCGCCGTCGTGAAGAGGTACGTACCCTCCGTCAGCTCGGTCGCGTCGCATGACCATGTCCCCTGAGCCACGACTGCCGTGCACCGCACGCTGTCGCCCACCGACACCGAGACCGTCGATCCGTCGGCGCCGGTGCCCGTGATCGTCGGCGTCGTGTCGCGCGTGCCGCTCCCGTCCGCGGGCGACGTGATCACGGGCGAGCTCGGGTCGACCGTCACCTGCACCGGCGCGCCCACGGTGAGGTTCCCGGATGCATCCACTGCCATCGGGGTGAGCAGGTGCGGGCCCGCGGTCAGTGTCGGCGCGCACGACCACGCGCCGAGGGCCACGGTCGCAGTGCAGAGCCCCGTGGTGCCCTCCGCAACCGTGACCGTCGAGCCGTCCTCGCCAGTGCCGTTGAACGTCGGCGTCGCCTCTGAGGTACCACTGCCATCAGTCGGCGAGCTGATCACCGGTTCTGCCGGTCGCTGCGTGTCGACCGTGAGGCTCACCGTCGGTCCCGTCGCCCGGTTGCCAGCCGCGTCAACCGCCTCGGTGGCGATCGAGTGCAACCCGTCGGCGAGCGACCGGCCCGCGTCGCACGACCACGCCTCGCCCGTCACGGTTGCGGTGCAGAGCGCCGACGCGCCCTCGGTCACCGTCACCGTGGAGCCTTCTTCACCGCTGCCGGCGAACGTTGGCAACGGATCGTTGGTGATGCCGACAGGTCCGTTGATCACCGGAGCGGAGGGCGGCGTCGTGTCGGGCACCGTCGTCGTGTCCCCCATCGTGGTCGTCGTGATCGAGCTCGACGCGGAAGCAGACGTCTCCTCGACAGTGGTCGTGGCCTCGGTCATCGTCGCCTCGGTCGTCGCGGTCGTCCCGCCGTACCAGGGCGGGACCGTGATCGTCGAGGGCCGCGTCGACGGCACGTAGGGCACGCGCCGGGGCAGGTACCGCCCGCCGCCGCTGGACGAGAAGTCGTCGTCCTCGAAGTCCTCGAAGTCCTCGAAGTCCTCGATGTCGTCGATGTCCTCGAAGTCGTCGAGGTCCTCGATGTCGCTGAACTCGTCGTCGTACGGGACCTCGTCGATGACGAGCCCGTCGTACTCCGAGGTGAACATGTCCTCGGCATCGAAGTCCGACCCCGTCGGTGAGCGCTGGTCGTCGCCGCTCCTTCCGCTCTCGGTGGCGCTCGAGCTGCGATCGCGCTCGACCGCCACCGTGGACGACGTGGACGTCGTCGACGACGACGACGACGGCGACGACTCGCTGCGAAGGCTCGACTCACCGTTGTCGCCTGCACTGCCGGCAATCACCACGATCAGGACCAGCACCAGCCCAGTGGCGAGCGTCAGGTAGAGGCCGCGGCGGCCGGCTGGTGGCGCGCCGCCCGGCTCGTCGGCGACCGCCGTGGGCTTGATGGCGAACGAGTCGGTGCCGTCGACGGCAAAGCCCTCGCCACCGACGCCGTTGATCGTCGGCTCCACGTCGCTCATACCCACTCCACCAATCGCGAAGTTAGACCTCGGGGGTGGCCGTCGGACATCGCGATCTAGCCTGCCCCGCCGTGGATCTGTCGGGAGCGTGGCGGGTGAGGGCGGCCGATGACGACCTCCGCCGCGACGGGATCGGCCTCGAGGTCGACGACGACGACTGGGCCACGGTCACGGTTCCTGGACACTGGCGGTCGCACCCCGACCTTGCCGAGAGCGATGGTCCGATCCTCTACCGCCGCCGCTTCGAGCTGCCGCCGCCGGAGACCGGCAGGCGCCGGTGGATCACCCTCGACGGCGTCTTCTACCAAGCCGACGTCTGGCTCGATGGGGCGTACCTGGGCGATCCCGAGGGCTACTTCTTCCCCCACAGCTTCGACGTGACGGCGCTGTCGCGCCTCGGCGACGACCACGTGCTCGCCGTTGAGGTGACCTGCAACCCGGAGCGCGGCACGACTGGGCGGCGCAACATCACCGGTCTGTTCCAGCACTCCGAGGCCGTCGACCGGAATTGGAACCCGGGCGGTCTGTGGCGTCCGGTGCTCGTCTACGACACCGGCCCGGTGAAGCTCGATCGCCTGCGCGTCCTGTGCCGCGACGCCGACGAGACACGAGCCCACCTGCGCCTGTACGCCCGACTCGAGAGCGATGTCGCCCAGCTCGTCAGTGTGCGCACGACGGCCGACGGCAGCGTCGTCGGCGAGACGGAGCACCCGCTCGCTGCCGGGACCAACGAGATCGAGTGGTCGCTCGACATCGATCGGCCGCGCCTGTGGTGGCCGCGCGCGCTCGGTGACCAGCCGCTCACCCACATCGACGTCGAACTGCTCGTCGCCGGTGAGGTCAGCGACCGTCGCTCGCGACGCACCGGGCTGCGCGAGGTGGCGTGGAACAACTGGGTGTGCTCGGTCAACGGGGAGCGGCTGTTCCTCAAGTCCGCCAACATCCTGCCGACCCGACCGGGTCTGGCCGACGCCTCGCCGGACGACGTGCGCCGCGACGTCGAGCTCGCCGTCGAGGCCGGCCTCGACGCCCTGCGGGTGCAGGCGCACATCGCCGACCAGGAGCTGTACCGGGCGGCGGACGAGCTCGGCGTGCTCCTGCTGCAGGACTTCCCGTTGCAGTGGGGCTACTCGCGGCAGATCCGCCGCGAGGCCGTGCGCCAGGCCCGCGAGGCGGTGAACGCGCTCGGTCACCACCCGTCGATCGTCCAGTGGTGCGCTCACGACGAGCCGATCGCCGACGCACCGCAGGTCGAGACGGACAGCCGCGGCCGCCGGCTGCGCCGGTTCGTCAGCCAGCAGCTGCCGACGTGGAACAAGAGCGTGCTCGATCGATGGGTCAAGCGAGCGTTCGAGCAGGCCGATTCGACACGTCCGACGGTGGCCCACGGCGGGGTGATCCCGCACCTGCCGACGCTGGACGGCACGGACAGCCACATGTGGCTGGGCTGGCACCGCGGCGAGATCTCCGAGCTGACGGATGTGGCCCGCGTCGTCCCGCGGTTCGTGCGCTTCGTCAGTGAGTTCGGCGCGCAGTCGGTGCCCGACTCCGCCGAGTCGTTCGTCGACGTGGCGGCCTGGCCGCGACTCGACTGGGAGGCGCTGCGCGAGCACCACGGCCTGGAGGTCGACGTGATGGCGGCGCGAGTCCCGCCTACTGATCACCCGACGTTCGGCTCATGGCGGACGGCGACGCAACGCAACCAGGCGGTCGTCCTGCGGCACCACATCGAGACGCTCCGCCGCCTCAAGTACCGCCCGACGGGAGGCTTCAGCTTCTCCTGGCTCGCCGACCCGGGGCCGATGATCTCGGCGTCCGTGCTCGACCACGAGCGCAGGCCCAAGCTGGCGTGGCAGTCCGTCGTCGATGCCTGCCGGCCGATCGTCGTGATCACCGACCCGCTTCCGGCGGTCCTCTCCCCCGGTCAGGACATCCGCCTCGACGTGCACGTCGTCAACGACCTGCGCGTCGCCGTCGTCGACGCCACCGTCGCCGTGACGTGCACATGGCGCGGTGGTCGACGCGACTGGGCGTTCGGCGGCGACGTCGAGGCCGACTCGTGCGTGCGCGTCGGCCGGCTGGAGCTGACCGTGCCGGACCGTCCCGGCGAGCTGCTGCTCGGCCTGGCCCTCACCGGTCGTGGCGCCGACGACGGCGAGGTCACCGCGACTCGGCGAGCGGGCGCGCGCATCGTCGTGCCCTGACCGCTCAGGTGCGTGAGAGCTTGCGGCGGTTCTTGACCTTGGCGGAGCGGTAGTCGGCGTTCATCAGCGCGATCACGTCGAGGGAGATCGACTTCGGGCACGCCGCCTCGCACTCGCCGTAGTTGGTGCACGAGCCGAAGTGCTCCTCCATCGTCTCGACCATCGCCTCGGTGCGGGCGAAGCGTTCGGGCTGGCCCTGTGGCAGCAGGTTGAGGTGGGCGATCTTGGCCGCCGTGAACAGCTGGGCGGCCCCGTTCGGACACGCCGCCACGCACGCCCCGCAGCCGATGCACAGGGCGGCGGCCTCGGCGGCGTCGGCGACCGGCTTGGGGATCGGGATGAGGTTGGCGTCGGGCGCCCCGCCGGTGGCTGCGGTGACGAAGCCGCCGGCTTCGACGATGCGGTCGAAGGCACCGCGGTCGGTCATCAGGTCCTTGATGATGGGGAAGGCCCTGGCGCGCCATGGCTCGACGACGATCTCGGCACCGTCGTCGAAGACGCGCATGTGCAGCTGGCACGTCGCCGTGCCCCGTTGCGGCCCGTGAGCCTGGCCGTTGATCATCAGCGAGCACGTGCCGCAGATGCCCTCGCGGCAGTCGTGGTCGAAGACGATGGCTTCCTTGCCGTCGGCGATGAGCTGCTCGTTGAGCACGTCGAGCAGCTCGAGGAACGACGACTCCTCGCTGACCTCGTCGATGTGGTGGGTCTCGAAGCGCCCGGCGGCGTCGGGCCCGGCTTGGCGCCAGACCTTGATGGTGAGGTTTCGCCGCACTGCGGTCATGTCATGTCTCCGATGCGAGCGACGAGGCGCCAGCCGAGGAGCGGCCACCAACGGCCTGCGTGGCCGGGGAACGCATCATTTGTAACTCCGGGTCTGGAAGTGCACGGTCTCGTACGTGAGGTCCTCTTGATGCCGGATCGACGTCATCGGGTCACCGGTCCACTCCCACGCGGCGACGTGGGCGAAGTTGTCGTCGTCGCGCAGCGCCTCGCCCTCCTCGGTCTGGTACTCCGAGCGGAAGTGCCCGCCGCAGCTCTCCCGCCGCTCCAGGGCGTCGCGGCACATCAGCATGCCGAGCTGGAAGAAGTCGTCGACGCGGCCGGCCTTCTCCAGCGTCTGGTTGACGCTCTCGCCGTCACCGGTCACACGCAGGTCGGCCTGGAACTCCTCGTACAGGGCGGGGATCTCCGAGAGCGCCTTCTCCAGGCCGGTGGAGGTGCGGTCCATGCCGCAGTAGTCCCAGATGATCTTGCCCAGCTCGCGGTGGAAGTGGTCGGGCGAGCGGGTGCCGCCGAGGGACAAGTAGCCCTCGAAGCGGTCCCGGGCCGCGGACTCGGCGGCGGCGAACTCGCCGTGATCGGTGCCCGGGATCGGCTTGTTGAGCATCGGCGCGAGGTAGTTGCCGAGCGTGTACGGCAGCACGAAGTAGCCGTCGGCGAGCCCCTGCATGAGTGCCGACGCACCGAGGCGGTTGGCGCCATGGTCGGAGAAGTTGGCCTCGCCAGCGCAGTACAGCCCGGGGATCGTCGTCATCAGCTCGTAGTCGACCCACAGCCCGCCCATCGTGTAGTGCGACGCCGGGTAGATGCGCATGGGGACCGTGTACGGGTCCTCGCCCGTGATCCGCTCGTACATCTCGAAGAGGTTGCCGTACCGCTCGCGGACCACGTTGGCGCCGAGGCGGCCGATGGCGTCGGCGAAGTCGAGGTACACGCCGTTCTGCTTCGGTCCCACGCCGCGTCCGGAGTCGACGGCGCGCTTGGCCGCCCGAGAGGAGATGTCGCGCGGGGCGAGGTTGCCGAAGCTCGGGTACAACCGCTCGAGGTAGTAGTCGCGCTCGTCCTCGGGGATCTGGTCCGGCGGGCGCGTCTCACCGGCCTCCTTGGGCACCCAGACCCGGCCGTCGTTGCGCAGCGACTCGGACATCAGGGTCAGCTTGGACTGGAACTCGTCGGACTGCGGGATGCACGTCGGGTGGATCTGCGTGTAGCACGGGTTGGCGAACAAGGCCCCCTTGCGGTGGGCCCGCCACGCGGCCGTCACGTTGCAGGCCATCGCGTTGGTGGACAGGAAGAAGGCGTTGCCGTAGCCGCCGGTGGCGAGGACCACGGCGTGGCCGTTGTGCGAACTGAACTCGCCGGTGAGCAGGTCACGGCAGACGATGCCGGCACAGCGGCCGTCGACGACGACGATGTCGACGAGCTCCATGCGGGTCCACAGCGTGACGTTGCCGAGACCGACCTGGCGGGCCATCTGTTGGTACGCGCCGAGCAGCAGTTGCTGGCCGGTCTGTCCACCGACGTAGAACGTGCGGCTCACCTGGGCGCCGCCGAAGCTGCGGTTGTCGAGCAGGCCGCCGTACTCGCGGGCGAACGGGACGCCCTGGGCGACGCACTGGTCGATGATGTTCCCGGAGACCTGGGCGAGTCGGTAGACGTTGCCCTCCCGGGACCGGAAGTCGCCCCCCTTGATGGTGTCGTAGAAGAGGCGGTGGACGCTGTCGCCGTCGCCGCGGTAGTTCTTCGACGCGTTGATGCCGCCCTGGGCGGCGATCGAGTGGGCGCGGCGCGGCGAGTCGTGGAACGTGAAGGCGTGGACCTGGAAGCCGAGCTCGGCGAGCGTCGCCGCCGCCGAGGCCCCGGCCAGTCCGGTGCCGACGACGATGATCTTGAACTTGCGCTTGTTGTTCGGGTTGACCAGCTTGGAGTCGGCGATGAACGTGTCCCACTTGTCGGCCAGCGGACCGGCGGGGACCTTGTCGTCGAGCGTGACCGTCATCGCCACCTCAGATCTGGATGATGCCGGCTTGCACGGCGATCGGGAAGGACACGTTGCCGACGGTGATGAGTGTGGCGACACCGGTGGCGATGCCGCGACGCCATGGGTTGAAGCGGGGGTTGTTCCACCCCATCGACTGGAACAGGCTCCACGTGCCGTGGAACAGGTGGATGCCGAGGGCGATGTTGGCGACGATGTAGAGGATCGCCACAGGGATGCGCGAGAGGCTGGCGTCGACGTTGCGGTACACCTCGCCGCGCACGAAGTCGGGGTTGAACCAGCCCCACGTGAGGTCGGCGAGGTGGAAGAACAGGAACAGCACGACGATGATCCCCGTCCAGCGCATCGTGCGGGCGGCGAAGTCGGCTGCGACGTAGTCGCGCTTGGACTGGTAGCCGACCGGACGGGCGCGGCGGTTGATGATCGTCAGGGTGTAGGCGGCGTGGAGGTGGAGGATCAGCGCCCCGATCAGCACGAGGCGCAGCATCCACAGCGCGTAGGTCCGTGGCAGCAGCGGCACGAGGAGCTCGCGCAGGAACTCGCTGTACACGTCGATGTCGTACTCGCCGTCGACGACGCCGAGGTACATCTTGAGGTTGCCGATCATGTGCACGAGCACGAAGCCGATGCCGATCAGCCCGGTGATCGCCATGACGTACTTCTTGCCGACGGCGGTCGAGTACAGGTCGATGAGGAACGGCTTGCGCTTCTTCGCCGACCGCGCCGCCGTGCCGGTGACCGGCCCCCGGCTGACCGTTTGCGCCATGCCAGGAACGCTAACCCCCCAACCAGCCAGCACCCGAAATTCCGGTTCCCAGCGGTTCTAAACGTATTTGTGCCCGCTGAACGCGAAGAACTCGACAGAGAACCCTTGGGCTCAGGGTGGGGCGACGAAGTCGAGGAGGCGTTCGACGGCGCCGACGAGCTCGGGGCGGAGGTCGGCGTACGTGCGCACTCGGTTGCGCAGGCGCGGCCAGAACGTGATCGGGTCGGTGCCCAGCGCGGCGCACATGCCCTCCTTCCACGGCACATCACGCGGCACGTCGGGCCAGCGGTCGAGGCCCAGCACCCTGGGCTGCACGCCGGCCCACACGTCGACGAACGGGTGGCCGGTGACGAGCACGTGCGCGTGCTCGACGGCGGCGGCGAGGCGCAACTCCTTGGAACCCGGCACGAGGTGATCGACGAGCACGCCGAGGCGCCGTGTGGGACTCGGCGCGAACCCGGTGACGGCGACGACCAGGTCGTCGATGCCGTGCATCGGCTCGACCACGACGGCGAGCTCGCGCAGGTCGTCACCCCAGACGTGCTCGACCAGCTCGGCGTCGTGGCGGCCCTCGACCCAGATCCGGCTGGCGGCGGCGACGGACGCTCGCCGCGGTCCCGCGGCGACCGATCCGGACGCCGTCAGCGCCGGCGCGCTGGATGTCGCGACCGGCGGCCGCCGCAGCGTGACCGGCCGGCCCTCGAGCAGGAAGCCACCCGCCTTCCACGCGAAGTGGCGCTGGTGCTGAGCCCGGTCGCGCAGCGTCACTGCCTCGGTGCTCCACCGCACGACGTCGCCGCAGAAGCCGCTCGCCCGATCCTCGACGACCAGGCCCAGTGCCACCTCGACTTCGGCGTAGGCGGGTCCGACGGCGCGAGTCGGCCATCTCGTCGAGGATGTCGCGCTCGTACGGCACCAGGCCATTGCACCACGTTCACCCTGCAGGCGCAGGGACCAGCGACCGCCAGCCGTCCGGGGTGAGCACCCAGTCGACGACGTCGCCGCCGGGGAACAGGAACGGCGCCCGCAAGCCCGTGTGGGCATAGGCGTCGTCCAGCACGAGCGGGCGCAGCGTGTCGCCCCACCTGCGCCAGCGCCGCGCTGGGACCTCTGCGAGGTGCAGCGGGCCGCCGGCGAGCTCGACGACACCGTGCACGACACCGTCCTGAGCGAACCCGTCCCCCATCGACCGAGGCGTCGCCGTGGCGTACCACTCCAGGTCGGCGGCAACCGCCGTCGGCTGGCCGTAGGCGCGGCCGAGTGCGTCGTCCGGATCGTCGAGCGCAGCGGCGTACGTCTCGTTGGAGACGGTCCACTGCTCCATCGGCACGACGCACACGTGCTCGGCCCAGAGCGCGTGCGCCTTCACGAGCAGCGGGTCGCTGCGTGGCGGCACGTCCCACTCCGTGACGTGCAGCAACGGCTCACCGCGGCGCACGACGGCCGCCCAGTACCACGCTGGCGCACCCGAGCGATGCAGCCGGTACCCGGTCAGCACGCCGACGGCGGCGTCAGGCGTCCAGCAGGCGAACACCCACTCCTCGACCGCGGCATCCCCGTGGGGGAGGTCGTCGGTCACGATCCGGCACAATACGAGCGGCCATGAGTGAGCGAGTGCGCTATCTGAGCCTGGCGTGGATCGACGAGCTGTCGCGCGTCGTCGCCGACGACGAGGAGATCGGCCGGCTTGCCGGGCAGCACGAGATCGGCGTCACCCAAGTGGTGTCCGACGGGCCGGAGGGTGATGTCGTGTACCACCTCCAGGTCGTCGACGGCTGGGCCCGCTTCGGCTCCGGCGCGGCGGAGCCCGAGCACGTGCGCATGGAGCAGTCGTGGGACACGGCGGTCGCCGTCGCCACCGGCGACCTCAACGCCCAAGAAGCGTTCGTCAACGGCCACATCCGCCTCACCGGCGACCAGCAGCGGTTGATCGAGGCACAACCGGTCTTCGGCGCCCTCGACGCCGTGTTCGCCGACGTTCGCACGCGCACGGAGTACCGCTGAGTGCCTGAGCTGCCGGAGGTCCAGGCGCACGCCGAACGGCTCTCGGCCGGTCACGCCGGCCGCCGGCTGGCCCGGTTCGTCCCACTGACGTTCACCGCCCTGAAGACGGTGACACCCGCCCCGGACGAGGCCAAGGGGCTCCCCCTGCTCGATGTCGGTCGCCGGGGCAAGTACCTCCTCATCCGCTTCCAACCGCTGACCTTCGTCGTCCACCTGATGCAGGGTGGGCGCCTCACCGAAGACGCCAAGCAGTCGGCCAAGCCGCGAGGCGGCCAGGCCCGGTTCGTGTTCGACGACAACGGCCCGGCGCTGCTGCTCACGGAGCAAGGCACCGAGCGCAAGGCCGGTGTCTGGTGCGTGCCCGCGGACGACGAGCTGACGGGGCCACCGCTCGACAAGCTCGGCCCGGAGGCCGACCGCATCGAGCCCGACGAGCTGGCCGCCCGCTTCGCCGAGCGGTCAGTGCGCCTGCACGGCTTCCTGCGTGACCAACGTTCGATCGCCGGGCTCGGCCGTCGTCTGGCCAACGAAGTGTGTCACCGCGCCCAGCTGTCCCCGTTCGCCATGACCGGCAGGCTGGGCCTCGACGGAGCAACGACCGTCGTCAGCGCCATCCGTGATGCGGTCGCCGAGGGACTCGAGTACGAGCGCACTCGCGACGACATGAGCGCGTCCAAGGACCGGCCCGGCCGGGTGCACCACCGCGCCGGCGAACCCTGCCATGTGTGCGGCGACACCATCCGCGCCGTCGAGTACTCCGGCTACACGGTCAACTACTGCCCCACCTGCCAAACGGGTGGCAAGATCCTCGCCGACAACACGACCAGCAAGTTCTTGAAGTAATGCCGATCCACCTGCGCGCCGCCGAAGGCGACTACGCCTCCTGCGTCCTCTGTCCGGGCGACCCGCGCCGCGCCAAGTACATCGCCGAGACCTTCTTCGACCCGGGCGCCCGCCTGGTCAACGAGGAGCGCGGGCTGCTCGGCTTCACGGGCACGTTCGAGGGCGCGCCGATCAGCGTGCAGACGACCGGAATGGGTTGTCCGTCGTCCGGCATCGTCTTCGAGGAGTTGGTGATGCTCGGGGCGACGCGGGTGATCCGCGTCGGCACCTGCGGCGGCTTCGCCGGGAGGGTGTCGCTCGCCGACACCGTGGTCGGCCTGTCGGCGTCGTGCGAGGACACCGCCCCACTGCGCTACGCCGACATGGCTGGATGGGCGCCACCGGCCTCGTACGCGCTGGTCGAGGCGGCCGTGCGACTGGGTCGCGAGGCGGGCACGACCGTCCACGTCGGCCCGATCGTCACGAGCAGCATCTTCTACGACCCCGACGAGTCGAACGTCACGCGCTGGTCCCGCCTCGGCCACCTCGGCATCGAGATGGAGGCCGGGATGCTGTACACGATCGCCGCCGTGCACGGCATCGAGGCGCTGGCGATGATGACCGTCAGCGACATCCTCGGCGCGACCGAGGACGAGCGCGAGCGGATCAGCGACGACGACCTGCGCCGCGGCGTCGACGACATGATGCGCGTCGCTTGCCGTGTCGCCACGCTCTAGTCGGCGTACATGTGGAGCTCCGTGCCGATGCGGTCGGCGAGGGCGTAGGTCGTCGGCAGGTCCGGGTGGCGGACGACGACGATGCCGTCGGACAGCACGGTCTGGCGCCAGTCGCGGCGGGGCTGGCCGACCTCGACGAGATCGACGTTGACGATGTGCTCGCCCATCGTCGCCATCAGGTGGCCGAGCCCCTCGACATGGGAGATTCGTCCCTGACCCTGGGCCCGTTTGATCACCATCGCCGCGTTGTAGCGCCGTTCGACGGGCTGGCTGAAGCGGCCGTGGCACACCGCTTCGGCCCAGCCGGTGAACAGGTCGACGTCGCAGCTGAAGTTCATCAGGTCGGTCAGCCGGGCTCCGGGCGCGCGGGCCCCGATCTCACCGAACACCACCTCCCCCGCCGCGGTCCGGTACCACTCCATGTGCGTGAACCCGCTGCTGAAGTCCATCGCCGCCAACACCGCCTCGCCCATCTCCCGTCCACCCGCGAGGTGCGGGTGGTCGGGATCGCGATGAGCGATCACCTGCTGGCTGATCCACTCGACCTGCTTGCCGATGAGCGGCCGCGGCCGGTACTCGCAGATGTTGTAGAAGGCGATCTCCCCCGCCGCGCACACGGTGTCGTACGTGAACTCCTCACCGTCGATGAACTCCTCCACGCTGACCTCGTCGACGTGCAGCAAGCGGGTGAGCGCGTCCTCCAGCTCGCCCTGGTGCTCGATGCGATAGGTGTCCAGCGATCCGGCGCCGGAGATCGGCTTGACGATCAGCGGGTAGCCGATGTGCTCGGCCGCCTGGCGGCACCCGTCGGCGGTGGTCGATCGCTCGGCGCGCGGGATGCGGATGCCGGCGGCGGCGAGCACGTCCTTCATCCGCCCCTTGTCGCGGAACGGGAGCGTCTGGGCGACGCTCATGCCAGGAACGCCGATCGCCTCGCGCAGCCGGGCGGCGAGCAGCACCGTCGGCTCCCACAGCGTCTCGACGAGGTCGATGTTGCGGCCGCGCAGGCGGTCGAGCACCGTTGACATGGCTCCGTCCTCGTCGGCCCAGGAGGAGATCTGGATGTAGTCGGCGAGTGCCCGGCGGGCAACCGGTGGCAGTGCGTCGACGTGCTGGTCACCGACCCCGATCACGCGGGCTCCGACCTCGGCGAGGCCCCGCGTGAAGAGAGGCATCTCACCGGGGTAGCCAGGTCCGAGGAACAGGACATCCATTACTGCGTTCCCCGGCCACGCAGGCCGTTGATCGACGCTCGCTCGCTGGCGCTCGCTCGCTCGCAGGATGCGACAGGTCCGGCGATCATCAACCACACTCCAGGCGGATCGTCGAGATCAGCTCAGCGAGCGCCCGCTCCACGACTGCCGTGTCGGGATCGCGGACGATGACGTAGCCGTCGCCCTCGTACGTGCCCGACGGCTTGTCGCCGCGGCCGGGGAGGCGCACGTCGACGACCGCCGCTTGCGTCTCGTCGCTCACGCGGTCGAGGCCGTGGGCGGCGACGATGGAGCGACCCGGCCCCTGCGCCCTGAGGTACGCGGCGCCGACGGCGAAGCGGCGCTCAGGTGGATCGAAGCGCTCGTCGACGGCGAGCGCGGCCCACGCCGCGTACATGTCGACGTCGTGGGCGAACGACATCAGCGACATGAACTGTGCGCCGGGCGGGCGGGCTCCCACCTCTGACACGGCCAGCGAGCCGTCGGCGCGGCGGAACCACTCCATGTGCGACAGCCCGGTCTGCAGCCCGAGGGCGGTCACGGCGTGGTGGCCGAGGCCGACGATGTCGGCGTACTCGGGGCCGTCGATGTCTCGCGGCAGCAGGACGCACCACTGGATCCACGGGTGCGCCAGCACGTCGAGCGGACTCGGCAGGTAGCGACTGATCGAGTGCCAGACGAGCCGGCCGTCGACCACGACGCTGTCGAAGGAGTGCTCGTCGCCGCGGACGAACTCCTCGAGGAGCATCGGTTCGTCGGGACGCGGCGGGGCGTCGGCGAGCCATGCGGCCAGCTGCGCGGCGTCGTCGACGCGGAACGTGTTGCGCGCGCCGGCGCCGGCCAGCGGCTTGGCGACGAACGGGAAGCCGACCCGGTCGGCGAAGCGGTTGGCATCGTCGGGCGAGGCGACCCGCCCGCTGCTTGCACATGGGACACCGGCCACCTCGAAGGCCGCTTTCATGCGCGCCTTGTCGCGGAACCGGTCGGCGACGTCGGACGTCATGCCGGGGATGCCCATGCGCTCGCGCACCTGCGCCAGCGGAACCTGGAGGTTCTCCAAGATGGCCACGAGGCGGTCGACCGAGCCGAGGTGGCCGCCGATCGTCGTCACGGCCTCCGTGAGCCGGTCGGCGTCGAGGCAGTCGTCGATGCGCCAGTGCGCGGCGGCGGCCAGGCGCACGGAGGCCGGGAACGCCTCCAGCGGATCACTGCTGATCAAGCCGACCTGGGCACCCGGCACGTGGGCGACCGCGTCCACGAAGCGGGCCGTCGCCTCCAGCGCGTACGGGGCAACGAAGACGACGTTCGCCATCGTCGCCGGACGGTAGCCCACGACGAGACGACTGCTCGCTCCTACGAGGACTCGTCGCTCGGGATGCGCCTACGATCCTGGTCCGCATGCACGTCGTCTTCCTCGAGCCCAGCTTCCCGGACAACCAGAAGCAGTTCGTGCGCGCCCTGCACGAGGTCGGAGCGACGGTCATCGGCATCGGCGAGCGCCCGAAGGACTGGCTCGACGGCGACGTCGCCGGCTGGCTGAGTCACTACGAGCAGGTGCCGTCGGTCGTCGACGACGGGCGGATGTTCGAGGTCGTGCGCGGGCTGCAGGAGCACGTCCACATCGAGCGCCTGGAGGCGTCGATCGAGGCCCACGTGCTGACGGCGGCGCGCGTGCGCGAGGCGTGCGGCATCCCCGGCACGTCGGTGCAGACGACGTTCCTCTGCCGCGACAAGCCAGCGATGAAGGAGGTGCTCCGCAACGCCGGCATCCGCTGTGCCGCCTCGACCGGTGCGCACTCCGGCAACGACGTCCGCGAGTTCGCCGCGGCGACCGGGTTCCCACTCGTGCTCAAACCGGCCGCGGCCGCCGGTGCGTCGGGCGCCGAGCGGGTGAACGGTCCGGACGAGCTCGACGCGGCGATCGGGCGCAGCGGTGTCGACCAGGGTGCCGAGCTCGCGGTCGAGGAGTTCGTCGAGGGCCACGAGGGCTTCTACGACACCATCAGCATCGACGGCGAGGTGGCGATGGACTTCGCCACGCACTACTACCCGAACGTGCTGGAGGCGATGCGGACGCGCTGGATCTCACCGCAGTTCATCACCACCAACCGCATCGACAGCGAGCGCGGCTACGACGAGGTGCGGGAGATGGGTCGCGAGGTCATCCGCGCCCTCGGCATCCAGACGTCGGCGACGCACATGGAATGGTTCGCCGGGCCGAAGGGTCTGTACTTCAGCGAGATCGGCTGCCGGCCGCCGGGCGTGCGCTGCTGGGATCTCTACGCGGCCGGCAACGACATCGACATCTACGGGGAGTGGGCGATGGCGGTCGTCCACGGACGCGTGTCGCGTGCACCGTCGCGCCGCTTCTCCGCCGGCATCGTCGCCCTGCGGCCGGACCAGGACGGCTCGATCACCCACTACGACGGCGTCGAGGAGATCCAGGCCCGCCACGGCGAGTGGCTCATCGACGCCCACCTGCCACCCGAGGGCACGGCGACGCAAGGTGTCGAGGCCGGGTACATGGCCAACGCCTGGATCCGCCTCCGCCACCCCGACTACGACGTGCTCCGAGAGATGCTCGACGACGTCGGCCGCACCGTCAAGGTCCACGCCCAATGACACTTCTCAAGCGTTTTCAGGTGTCACGGATGGCCGCATTTCTTCCGAAGAAGTCGAGACACTCGGGGCCGCATGACGGTGGCACTGCCCGTGATCGGGCGGGTCGAGTCGAGGTGGACGGCTGATGCGCTCGATGCGCGGGTCGCCGCCGGCAATCCGTTCCCCATCGTCGAGCCGAACGTGTGCACGTTCGCCTACCGGGGGCCGGTGGTCTCGGTGCAGCTCGTGCACTTCGGCGTCGGGCTGCCGGACGATCTGTCGTTCGAGCAACTCGGCGATGGCGAGTGGTGGGTGCTGGCCCTCGCCATCCCCGACGGCACACGCCTCGAGTACAAGCTCGATGTCTTCGACAGCTTCGGCAAGCACTTCATCGACGATCCGCTGAACTCCCACCTCGCCTCGCACCCGTTCGGCGTCAACTCGGTGTGCGAGTCATGGGGCTACGTCAAACCGTTGTGGGCGCGGCACGCCGACGACGTCCCGGTGGGCACGTTCACGGACATCACCGTCTGGAGCGCCGAGTTCGGCAGGGACACCAGCGTGACCGTCTACCGCTCGGCCAGCGTCAACGGGCCGGCCCCGCTGATCGTCGTCCACGACGGCGGTGACTACCTGCGCTACGCCGTCGCCGGCACGGTGCTCGACAACCTCGTCCACGGTGGCGTGATGCCGCCGGTCGTGGCAGCGTTCGTCCAGCCCGGCGAGCGCCTCGTCGAGTACGCCGGCGATCCGCGCCACAGCGCGTACCTCACCGACGAGCTGCTCCCTCGTGTCGAGGCCGACTTCGGTGCCGTCGGTGAGCCGTGGGCGCGTTGCCTCGTCGGCGCCAGCTTCGGTGCCGTCGCCTGCCTCGCCGCGGCGGCCGCCACGCCAGGCCACTTCGGACGGCTGTTGCTGCAATCGGGGTCGTTCGCCGGTGCCGGCATCGGCTGCCGGCCACGGCCCGAGCCGCTGTGGAACCCGGTCAAGCAGTTCGTCGCCGGGTTCCTCGCCCGGCCGCAGGCGGTGTCCGAACGCGTCTTCGTCAGCTGCGGCGCCTTCGAGTCACTGATCTGCGAGAACCGCGCCCTCGTCCCCGTCCTGGCCGAGACCGGCATGGACGTCGACTTCGTGGAGTCCCTCGGCGGACACAACTGGGCCTGCTGGCGGGACAACATCGGCCTCGGCCTGCCGTGGCTGTTTCCGGTGAACCACTAGGTTCTGCACGTGGCCGACGTCACTCGCCGCATCGGGTTGTCCCTCGGCGCCGACCTGTGCTGGCCGATCTGCTACGAGGAGATCCTCAGCCGCCTCGAGCTGGCCCTGCCGATCGACGGGGACACCGTGCGCTTCGAGGTCGACCGCGTCACGATCGAGCCGTTCGACCTGCGCCAGCCGGCGCACTACGACCTCGTCGTCGACCGCCTGACCCACTGGTACACGACGAGCCGGGAGTGGATCAAGAAGGCCGTGCTGATGAACGGCCTCTACGTGTTCAACAACCCGTGGGCGATCCAGTCGATGGAGAAGCACACGTCGTACTGCGCCATGATGCGCCTCGGCATGCCGATCCCCGACACGTGGATCGTGCCGCCGAAGGACTACGAGTTCAAGCCCGACCTGGCCATCACGCTCGCCCGCTACGCCCGCCTGTTCGACCTCGACGAGGTGGGCCAGGCCGTCGGCTATCCGCTCTTCGCCAAGCCGTTCGACGGTGGCGGCTGGGCCGGCGTGAGTCGAGTCGACGACGGCGAGGCGTTGCACCGCGCCTACGACCAGAGCGGCACCTACCTGTTGCACCTGCAACGAGCTGTCGAACCGCACGACCTGTTCGTCAGATGCATCGGGTTCGGCCCGCAGACACGGCTCGTCCGCTACGACCCGTCGGCACCACTCCACGACCGCTACACGATGGACGACGGCAACGTCCCCGACGACCAGCGCCGGACGATCGTCGACACGACGCTGACGATCAACTCGTTCTTCGGCTGGGAGTTCAACTCGTGCGAGGCGCTGCGCCAGGACGGCACCTGGCTGCCGATCGACTTCGCCAACGCCTGCCCCGACTCACAGGTGACGTCGCTGCACTACCACTTCCCGTGGCTCGTGTCGGCGAACCTGCGCTGGTCGATCTTCTGCGCCGCCACGAAGCGGCCGATGCGGATCACGCTCGACTGGGCAGCCCTACTTCGAGATCGCCGACAGCGAGGCGCCGTACGAGCGAGAAGCTCGCCGCCTATGCGGCCATCGCCCACGAGCGCTTCCAGACCGACGAGTTCGACGCCTTCTGCGCCACCCACCTCGCTCACCTCGACGATGTCGTGCACGACTTCTTCGCCACCGACGTCGCCTACGACGCGGTACGGCGGAAGGTCGCCACGCTCTTCCCGGAGCACGAGATCACCATCTTCACGGATCTGTTCTGGGAACGCATCCAGCGCTGGCGGGCCGAGGCGCGAGGCTGACCGCCCATGTCGAAGACCGCGACCAGTTGGTACTCGCCACGGGTCGAGCGCGACGTCACCGTCGTGCGGTGGGGGACGATCGGCACCCCGGTGCTCGTGTTCCCGACGGCAGGCGGTGACGGGGAGGAGATCGAACGCTTCCTGCTCGTCGATGCGTGCCGCGGGTTGATCGAGGCGGGGCGGGTCAAGCTGTACTCCGTCGACAGCGTGAACGGCAGGGCCATCCTCGCCGGCGAGGGCGACGCCGCCCACCAGGCGTGGATCCAGCGACAGTTCTTCGAGTTCATCCGCCACGAGGTCGTGCCGGCGGTGCGCAGCGACTGCCAGTCCGACGACATCGAGCTGATCGCCACCGGTTCGTCGATCGGCGCCTTCAACGCCCTGGCGTGCGTGTGCTTCTTCCCCGACGTGTTCAAGTCGGCGATCTGCATGAGCGGCACGTTCGACCTGCGCCGGTTCTTCCCCGGCCCGGTCACCGAGGACTTCTACGAGTCCTCCCCGCTGCACGTCGTGCCGGCGATGGAGGACGGGGACCTCGAGCGTCTGCGCCAGCGGTTCGTCCTGCTGGCCAGTGGCGAGGGCGCCAACGAGGACATCGGCGAGAGCTGGATCGTCGCCAAGGTGCTCGGCTCGCGGGCGATCCCGAACCGGGTCGACTCGTGGGGCCCGGACTGGGAGCACGACTGGCCACTGTGGCGTGCGATGCTCCCCGGATACCTGGAGGACTTGGCGTAGTGGGCACACAAACTGCAACCGGGACGACCGACCGCCAGACGGCGATCCGCTGGATGCTGCGCGACCTCCAGGCGCTCGACCGCATGCTCGCCGACGATGCCTTCGAGACCGACGTCATGCGCATCGGTGCCGAGCAGGAGATGTTCATCGTCGACGGCTCCTGGCAGCCGGCGCCGAACGCCCTGTCCGTGCTCGCCGGCATCGCCGACGGTCACTTCACGACCGAGGTCGGTGCCTTCAACCTCGAGCTCAACCTCGACCCCCAGGTGCTGGAAGGTGACTGCTTCCGACGCATGGAGACCCAGCTCGACGAGCTGCTGACCGTCGCCCGGGCGGTCGCTGGCGCGGCGGGGTTGAACATCGTCCTCGCCGGGATCCTGCCGACGATCCGCAAGGGCGACCTCTCCCTCGCCAACATGGTCCAGAACCCGCGGTACCTGGCGCTCAACAACGCCCTCATGAACCTGCGCGGCGAGGCCTACGAGTTGCACATCAAGGGCACCGACGAGCTCCGGGTGCGCCAGGACTCGGTGATGGCCGAGGCGTGCAACGCCAGCTTCCAGGTGCACCTGCAGGTCACCCCCGACGAGTTCGTCAACATGTACAACGTCGCCCAACTGCTGGCCGGTCCGGTACTGGCGGGCGCGGTGAACTCGCCGGTGCTGTTCGGCAAGCGGCTGTGGGCGGAGACGCGGATCGCCCTGTTCGAGCAGGCGGTCGACACGCGGCGACCCGGCCACCACGTTCGTGACCGGTCATCGCGCGTGACGTTCGGCCACGACTGGCTGTCGACCTCGATCACCGAGTTGTACCGCGAGGACATCACCCGGTACCGCCCGGTGCTCGCCCCCGACGAGCACATCGACCCGTTCGCCGAGATGGCCGAAGGACGCACGCCGACCCTGCAGTCATTGCGCCTGCACACGGGCACGGTGTGGCGCTGGAACCGGGGCTGCTACGGCATCACCGACGGGGTGCCCCACCTGCGCATCGAGAACCGGGTGCTGCCATCCGGGCCGACCCCCATCGACGAGGTCGCCAACGCCGCGCTGTGGATCGGGCTGATGCGCGCCCTCGGATCACGCCACCCAGAGGTCAGCCGGATGCTGCCGTTCGAGACCGTGCGGGCGAACTTCGTCGCCGCAGCCAGGCAGGGTCTCGGCGCCCAGCTGACATGGCTCGACGGAACCGACTACACCGCCAGCGCGCTGCTGCTCGACGTGTTGCTGCCGCTCGCCGCCGAGGGCCTCGACGGGGCAGGCGTCGCCGCCGACGACCGGACTCGCTACCTCGACGTCATCGAGCGGCGAGTGCGGTCGGGCTACACCGGCTCCCGGTGGCTCCTCAACTCGCTGAACGGGCTGCGCAGCCAGGGCACGTCGGGACAGCGGCTGAACACGCTGACCGCGGCGATGGTCGCCCGCCAAGCTGCCGGCGCGCCGGTCGCCGAGTGGACGCCGGCCGCGCTCAACGAGGGTGGCGCGTGGCGCCACAACTTCGTGTCCATCGAGCAGTTGATGAACACCGACCTCGTCACGGTGGCCGAGGAGGACCCCGTCGAGCTCGCCGCCAACCTGATGGACTGGCACCGCATCCGTCAGGTGCCCGTCGAGGACACGGAGCACCGCCTCGTCGGGATCGTGTCGTACCGGCGGATCCTTCGGCTGCTCGTCAGCGGCCAGGAGTGTGACCTTGCCGACATGGCGGTCGGCGACGTGATGAAACGGGACCCCGTGAGCGTCGGACCCGATCTGGCCCCGCTGCGCGCCCTCGAGCTGATGCGCTCGTTCGGCATCGGCGCGCTTCCCGTCGTCGTCGAGGGTCAACTCGTCGGGATCATCACCGAGCACGACTTCATGGACGTCGCCGGCACCCTCCTGCTCGAGCAGCTCGACCAGGCCCACCCCTGATCGATCAGATCAGACCGAGGTCCTTGACGGCGTCGCGCTCCTCGACGAGCTCGGCGGCCGAGGCGTCGATCTTCGAACGGCTGTAGTCGTCGATGTCGAGACCCTCGACGATCGTGTACTCGCCGCCCGAGCAGGTGACCGGGAAGCTGGAGATGATCCCCTCCGGCACGCCGTAGCTGCCGTCGCTGTGAATGCCCATCGACACCCAGTCGCCATCGGGCGTGCCCTGGACCCATGAACGGATGTGGTCGACCGCAGCGCTCGCCGCCGACGCGGCCGACGACGCGCCGCGAGCCTCGATGATCGCCGCGCCCCGCTTGGCGACGGTCGGGATGAACGTGCCGTCGACCCACTCGTGGTCGCCGACGGCCTCGTAGGCGTTGCGCCCGCCGACTTCGGCGTGGAACAGGTCGGGGTACTGCGTCGTCGAGTGGTTGCCCCAGATCGTCATCCGCCGGACATCGGTGACCGGCGCGCCGACCTTGGCGGCGAGCTGGCTGATCGCCCGGTTGTGGTCGAGGCGGGTCATCGCCGTGAACCGGCGCGGGTCGAGGTCGGCGGCGTTGGACTGGGCGATCAGCGCGTTGGTGTTCGCCGGGTTGCCGACGACGAGCACCTTGACGTCGCGGGACGCGCTGCGCGAGAGCGCCTCGCCCTGCGGCTTGAAGATGCCGCCGTTGGCCGACAGGAGATCGGATCGCTCCATCCCCTGCTTGCGCGGCATCGCCCCGACGAGCAGGGCGACCTCGACGTCGCCGAAGGCGGTGTCGGCATCGTCGGTGCACACGATGTCGGCGACGAGCGGGAAGGCGCAGTCGTCGAGCTCCATGCGCACGCCCTCGAGCGCGCCGAGCGCCGGTGTGATCTCGAGCAGCTGCAGGGACACAGGCGTGTCCGGCCCGAGCATCGACCCGGAGGCGATGCGGAAGAGGAGGCTGTAGCCGATCTGGCCGGCGGCCCCGGTGACGGCGACTCTGACTGGAGACGTTGATGTCATGGCCGGGAGAGTAGATCCATCCGAGTGTCACATCGCCGGACGCCGCACGCGCAGCACTCCGATGGCGCCCAACACTCGGATGGGCTAGGCCGTGAGCTGGCTCATGATGAGCTGGGTGTAGTAGTCCTGGCCCGCCTGGGTGAGGTGGATGCCGTCGCCGTAGAAGCAGGCGCCCGGGCACTCGGCGGCGAGCCCGTCCCAGTAGAGGACCTTGACGTTCGGGAACTGCGCCGGCAGCGCCACCAGCTTCTCGTTGTTCGGGGCGATCCAGCCCTTCCCCGGCGCGAGGACGGTCAGCACGAGCACCTGGCGCACGCCGGTGAGGGCGCCGAAGAACTGGCTCACCGTCTCGTCGCTGAGGTCGCCGTTGGTGCCGAGGTGGACGATGACGTCGTCACCGAGCCGTCCCTCGTCGCGCAACTGCTGGACGACGGGGACCATCGACTTCATCTGCCGGCTGACCTCGGCGCTGACGACGATCCCCTCGTCGGCGAGCTCGTCGGCGGCACCGAGCATGACCGAGTCGCCGAGCGCCAGCGGAGGTGGTGGCCCCGGCGGGAGCGTCGTCGTGGTGGTCGTGGACGTCGAGGTCGTTGGCGCGGTGCTGGGCACCGTCATGCCTGGCGGGAGCGTCGTCGAGACCACCACGACCGGCGACGACGGATCGGACGGCTCGATCGTCTCGACCGTGTCGGTGGCGGCCTCAGGATCGAGGAGCTCCTCGATCGCCGTGTTGGCCTCGGACGCCTCGTCGAGCGACTGAGCGATCTCGTTGGGCTTGAGCTCGGCCGTCGCCAGCGACGTCACGGCGAACACCGACACCGCCACCAGGCAGGCACCGGCGCCGGCGATCACGCGCCGCGGTGCCGGATCGCGCGCCGCTTGGAGGCGTCGCCACCAGCGCCCGAACGTGCCGCGGCGGATGGGCGTCTCGATGATCCGGAAGGAGATCTCCGTGACGACGGCCGAGATCGCCAGCGCGACGACGAACTCGGCGACCGACAGTGGCCGCCCCGACACCTCGCGGATGATCTGGTAGATCGGCCAGTGGTACAGGTACAGGCCGTACGAACGGGTGCCGATCCACAACAACACGCCGGCGCCCAACACCCGACTGGCCGCCGTACGGCGATGGGTCACCGCAGCGATCAGCAGCAATGACGCCGCCCCACACAGCAGGAACCCACCCTTGAACAGCCACGGGTCGGCCCCATCCGCCGTGACGATGTGCAACCACCAGCACAACGCCCCCAACCCGACCAGGCCGATCAGCGCCGCCGACATCCAACAGGCGCCCCTTGTCGCGGAGTGGGCTGCGGGCGATGGCGACCGGGCGCCACACCATGGCGAAGGCGGAGCCGAGCAACAGCCCGGTCAGCCGGGTCGGCGTCGACAGGTACAAGAAGTCGACCTTGGAGATGCACCGGCCACCGATCTCCCAGTAGGCAGCGGGTGTCGCTTCGCAGCTCTCGATCGGACCGCCGTAGAACAACAAGGCGGTGATGGCGGTGATGGCGATGGCGGCAGCGACCAGCCACACGCTCATCGACGGCAACCGGCGCCGACCCAGACGGATCAACCCGATCATCACCAACGGCCAC
The DNA here is from genome assembly GCA_963822875.1 of uncultured Acidimicrobiia bacterium. Classification (GTDB taxonomy): domain Bacteria; phylum Actinomycetota; class Acidimicrobiia; order Acidimicrobiales; family Ilumatobacteraceae; genus JALZMG01. The sequence goes on from CAWGJK010000008.1 coordinate 241,806, forward strand.
AACAGATAGAACTGCTCCTCCACCGCCAAGCTCCACAAATGCCGCAACGGAGCAAAATCACCAGCCGCCGTGTACCCCTGCCCCACCCAGATCTGATACCAGTTCGACACGTACCCCAACGCCGCCAACACATCGCCCCGCAACAACCCCAACGCATCACGACGAAACACCGCCGTGTACACCGTCACCCCCACCAACACGGCGAACAACGCCGGCAACAACCGCCGCGCCCGACGCAGATAGAACCGCCCCAGACTCACCGTCCCGGAGCGCTCGTGCTCACCGATCAACAACAACGTGATCAGATAGCCACTGATCACGAAGAACACCTCGACACCCAAGAACCCGCCCGGCAACCACGCCGGGTTGGCGTGATACACCATCACCGCCAACACCGCCAACGCCCGCATCCCATCCAGACCAGGCAGATACGGCACACGGCTGACGGCCGCGCGCGGGGGGCTCCACTCGAGCGGCCGGGTGGCCGACTCGACCACCGCGCCTAGCCCGCCACGCCGGTTGGCGCAGGGAGGCCGAGGTTGGCGTAGATCTCGCGGCTGGCCGTGCTGCGGTTGAGCGTGTAGAAGTGCAGCCCCGGCACGCCGGCGGCAAGCAGCTCGGCCGACAGCGCCGTGGCCACGTCGACGCCGATGCGCCGCACCTCGGTCGGGTCGTCGACACCGTCGAGGCGGTCGTCGAGCCACGCCGGGATCGCCGTCCCGTTCATCTCGGCCATGCGGCGAACCGGGCCGACGTTGGTGATCGGCATGATGCCGGGGATGATCGGCTTGTCGACCCCGAGGGCGGACAGCTCGTCGACCAGCCGGAAGTAGTGCGCCGCCTCGAAGAAGAACTGGCTGATGGCGAAATCGGCCCGGCGCAGCTTGGCGGCGAGCTGGCGGCGGTCGGACTCACGGTCGGCTGATCGCGGGTGGATCTCGGGATGGGCGGCGACACCCACGCTGAAGACCGATGGGTCGATGTCGTCGAGCAGATCCGACGCGAACCGGTAGTCGCTGGGCGTGGCGTCCGCGCTGTCCGCAGGCGGATCGCCGCCGAGGGCGAGGATGTTCTCGATGCCCGCGGAGCGGTAGTCCTCGAGGATCGAGGCGATGGCGGGGCGGAGATGGCTCTGGCAGGTGAGATGGGCCATCGGCGTGATCGCCGTCTCCTTGGCCACCCACTTGACGACCTCGCGGGTGCGCTCCCGTGTGCTCCCGCCGGCGCCGTAGGTGACCGACACGAAGCTGGGTGCCAGCGGTTCGAGCTCGGCGATCGTGCGACCGAGCGAGAGTTGGGCGGCGTCGGTCTTCGGCGGGAAGAACTCGAACGAGTACGTCCTGCCTGTAGCGAGGAGCTCGGCCACCCTGGTCATACGCCCCCGAGGGTACCCGTGGGCATCTCGATCAGAGTGGTCATCGGGACCGGGTCAATGACGGAAATGGCGTTCGCCAGTGAACACCATGGCGATGCCGTGCTCGTCGGCGGCGGCGATGACCTCGGCGTCTCGCACGCTCCCGCCGGGCTGGATCACGGCCGTGATGCCGGCTGCTGCCACGGCGTCGATCCCGTCGCGGAACGGGAAGAAGGCGTCGCTGGCGCAGACACCGTCGACAACTCGATCGCCGGCGCGATCGGCGGCGATCCGCGCCGAGTCGAGGCGGTTCTGCTGACCGGCGCCGATGCCGAAGGCTTGTCGATCTCGGGCGAAGACGATGGCGTTCGAGCTCACGGCAGCGCAGACCGTCCAGGCGAACTGCAGGTCGTCCCACTGAGCAGGCGTCGGCTCTTTGGACGAGACCACCCACCAGGCGTCGCGATCGATCGCCACGGGATCGGGTGTCTGCACGAGCAGGCCGCCGTCGATCGGCCTGACGTCGAGCGTCGGCGCGTTGGGCGCAGCCGCCGTGAGCACGCGGAGGTTCGCCTTGGCGACGAGCGTGTCGAGTGCCTCGCCCTCGTAGCCGGGCGCCACGACGACCTCGGTGAACACCGGCGCCAGGGCGGCGGCCGCCGACTGGGGCAGTGGACGATTCACCGCCACGATGCCCCCGAAGGCACTCACGGGGTCACAGGCGTTGGCCCGCTCGTAGGCCGTGGTGATGTCGCCGGCCACGGCGACGCCACACGGGTTGGCGTGCTTGACGATCACGCACGCCGGCTCGGCGAAGCGGTGCACGAGCCGCCACGCCGCTTCGGCGTCGTACAGGTTGAGGTAGCTCAGCTCCTTGCCGCCGTGTTGCTGTGCCGAGTCCCACCACCCCGTGCGACCACGCTCGCGGTAGCGGGCGGCGAGCTGGTGCGGGTTCTCGCCGTAGCGCAGGTCTTGCACGCGATCGAGCCGCAGGGTCAGCGAGTCCGGCAGTTCACCGCCACCGGTGGCTGACGTCCCGTCGAGCCAGGCCACGATCTCGGCGTCGTACGCCGATGTACGAGCGAACGCTTGGCGGGCGAGTCGGGTGCGCGTGCCGGCTGACAGCCGACCCTCGGTACGAAGCTCGTCGAGGACGGGTTCATACTCGGCCGGGTCGACGACGACGCCGACGTGGGCATGGTTCTTCGCCGCCGCCCGCACCATCGCCGGACCGCCGATGTCGATCAGCTCGACGCCGGGGTCGTCGGCGAACGGATAGAGGTTGACGACGACAAGGGAGATCGGCTCGATGCCGTGGGCCTCGAGCTCCTGCCGATGCTCGGGGTCGTCGAGGTCGGCGAGGATGCCGCCGTGCACCTTCGGGTGCAACGTGACGACGCGGTGGCCGAGGATCGCCGGCGAGCCGGTCAGCTCGGCGACGTCGGTGACCGGAAGGCCAGCATCGGCAAGTGCCCGTGCCGTCCCGCCGCTCGACACGAGCCGCCATCCGAGCTCGTGGAGCCCGCGACCGAGATCGACGATCCCAGCCTTGTCGTAGACGGAGAGCAACGCCGTGGGCACGGCCGCGGAGGGTAACGAATCATCGCGGCTGGCCGAGCAATTCCGGCCCAACCCCCTCGCTCGGTTGTAGCTTTCGGCTCGGCGGCCGACAGGACAGGGACGAGGATGACGAGGATGGCCTGACGAGGACCTCGAGCCTGACGAGGACCTCGAGCCGAATCGCTTCGGCATTGGCGCTTGGCTCAAGGCGATCGGCGGGGTTCTGTTCTTCATCGCCGGTCTGCTGCCCTGGTGGTCGTACTCGTTCGGCGAAGGCTGGGCTGCACTGCGACGACAACGCCTTCGACTATCCCGTTCACGGGCGTCGTCCCGTACGTGATCTTCGTGGCCATCGCCCTCGTGACGATCATCACCCAGACCGAGTCGCTGCGCCTGCCGGCGGTGCTGTCGCACCCGCTGTTGCTGCTCGGCGGTGCCATCATCGGTACGCATCCTGGTCGGGTACCGGTTCTTCTCCGACCAGTACGACAACGGCTCGCGCGGTCTGGGCATGTACCTCGCGGTCGCCGCCAGCGCTGCTCGTGCTCGCCGGCTGCATCCTCGCCTACCGGGAGGAGCGTCTCGGTGATGCCGAGCTCATCGCCGACGAGGCGATCGAGGACAGCACACTGCATCCCCCCTCGCCGCCGCTGCCCTGACGACTCATGGACATCAGCAGGTTCCGGGCGGGTGACTGGCTGCTCGTCGGTGGTGGCGCTGTGATGCTCGTGGTGGCACAGCTGCTGGACTGGGCGACGGTCGACACCGAGCGCGGCAGTGGCGGCCTCAACAACGCCTTCGACTACCCGGCGACCGGTGGCATCGCCTGGGCATTGACCGTGGCTGCCGGCGTCATCGCCTTCCTCCTGGCGAGCGGGCTGATGCCGCCGGGGAAGGCGCCGTGGCCGACGCTGCTGCTCGGCGCCACCGGCACTGGCCACCGTCCTCATGGTGCTGCGCGTGGCCCTCGGCGCCGGCGAGCTCTCGGCTACGACCTCCAGCGCGGCCCCGGGATGTGGGCGGGCTTGCTGGCGGCCGCCGTCGCCCTGGCGGGCGCGGCGATGAACCGCCGGGTCGGTGCTACTGCTGCCGAAGCGCCGCCGCCATCAGCTCGCCAGCCTCGGTCGGGTTGAGGCCGACCTTCACGCCGGCTGCGGCGAGGGCGTCCATCTTCCCCTGCGCCGTCCCCTTGCCGCCGGACACGATCGCACCGGCATGGCCCATCTTGCGCCCGGCCGGTGCGGTGACGCCGGCGATGTAGGCACTCATCGGCTTGGTGACGTTGGCCTCGATGAACGTCGCGGCCTCCTCCTCCGCCGAGCCACCGATCTCTCCGAACAGGATCATGGCGTGGGTCTCGGGGTCGGCCTGGAACTCGGCGAGGCAGTCGACGAAGCTCGTCCCGGGCACGGGGTCGCCGCCGATGCCCACGCACGTCGACACGCCGATGCCGTTCTGCTTGAGCTCGTACAGCGCCTGGTAGGTGAGCGTGCCGCTGCGGCTGACGATGCCCACGTTGGGACCGTCGGCCGTGGGCAGTTCAGCGATCTCGCCCGGCGTGATCCCGATGTTGCACTTGCCCGGCGCGATGATCCCCGGGCAGTTGGGGCCGAGCAGGCGCGTGCCCGGGAAGTCGCGACGCAGGGAGTTGTAGACGCGTGCTTCGTCCTGGGCGGGGATGCCCTCGGTGATGCACACGACGAAGGCGATGCCTGCCGCACCGGCTTCGAGGATCGCCGCCGGCGCTGCCTTCGGCGGGACGGCCACGAACGTCGCCGTCGCGCCGGTGGCCTCGACCGCGTCGGCGACGGTGTCGAAGACGGGGATCCCCTCGACGTCCTGGCCACCCTTGCCGGGGGTCACGCCGCCGACGATCTGCGTGCCGTAGGCGCGGTTGCGCAACCCGTGGAACTTGCCCTGCCCGCCCGTCAGCCCTTGGACGAGGACCTTGGTGTCGGCGTCGACGAAGATGCTCACGTCAACCCCCTCCTTCTGAGCCGTTGGCGATGCGCACGGCCTCTCGTGCGGCCTCGAGCATCGTCGGCTTGCTGATCAGCTTGGAGGCCGGGATGCCGGCGTCGAGGATGATCTGGCGGCCCTCCTCGGCGTTGGTGCCATCGAGGCGGATGACGATCGGTGCCCGCAGCTCGACCCGGCCGAGCCCTTCGACGATGCCCTTGGCGACCTCCTCGCCTCGTGTGATGCCGCCGAAGATGTTGACCAGGATGGAGCGCACGTTCTCGTCGTGGTTGATCACGTCGAGCGCCGCGGACATCACATCGGCGTTGGCACCGCCACCGATGTCGAGGAAGTTGGCGGCCTTCCCGCCGACCTGGTTGACGACGTCGAGCGTGCTCATGGCCAGCCCGGCGCCGTTGGCGATGATCCCCACGGACCCATCCAGCCCGATGTACTGCAGCCCCCTCTCCTTGGCCATGCGCTCGCGGTCGTCCAGGACCTCGGTCGAGCGCCACTCGTCCCACTCCGGGTGCCGGAAGGCGGCGTTGTCGTCGAGGGTGACCTTGGCGTCGAGCGCGTGGACCTCGCCGTCGGGCTTGAGGATCAGGGGGTTGATCTCGGCCAGGTCGCAGTCGCCCTTGGTGAAGCACTCGTAGAGCTGGACCAGGATGCCGGCGACGCCGTCGACCGCCCGCTCCGGGATCGCCGCGTCGACAGCCGCCTGGCGCGCTGCCTCCGGCGAGAGCCCATCCACCGGATCGATGTGCAGCTTGACGATGGCGTCGGGGTCGGTCGCAGCGACCTCTTCGATGTCGACGCCACCCTGGGCCGAGAGCATCAGCAGGTGCTGCTTCGCAGCCCGATCGAGCGTGAAGCTGGCGTAGTACTCCTCGTCGATGTCCGAGGCCCGCTCGACCCACACCCGCTCCACGGTGTGACCCTTGATGTCCATGCCGAGGATGTTCCCGGCGTGGGTGCGCACCTCGTCGGCGTCGTTGGCGAGCTTGATGCCGCCTGCCTTGCCGCGGCCACCGACCTGCACCTGCGCCTTCACCACGACCGGGTATCCGGCCTGCTCGGCCTGCTCGACGGCTTCGTCGACGGTGACCGCGGCGCCGCCGGGACTGACGGGGATGCCGAAGCGGGCGAAGTACTGCTTGCCCTGGTACTCGAACAGATCCACGATCGGCCGTCTCCTTCGGTCGTGCGGCGCGCAGAACCCTACGCGGTGTCCGTGGAGCCGGAGCAACCTGCGGCCAGACTGGCGACGTGCCAATGTCGCTGCCGACGCGTTCGGCGGCGTCCGCGGGTCGGCTGCGCTCCCCGCTCGCCCGAGCGGTCGTACCCGTCGCCGGCGGCATCGCCGTCATCGCCCTGATCCTGCTGGCGACGTGGGGCATCGCCGCGTTCATCTCCGCCGGTGGGCCCGACTCGACCGGGCGGTTGGCGCCGGAGACGTTCCCCGTCGGCGGCGTCGAAGCGAGAGCCGCGGCGATCGCCGACGACGGACCGCTCATCTTCCCCGGGTTGGACACCACCAGCGGCGAGCGCACCTTGGTGCTCGACCACGGGGGCGCCGATGCCACGAGTGGCTGGCGGGTCTATTGGGCATATCCCGACGGCAGCGAGCCGTCGTGCGTCGTCGAGCAGGTGCGCGGCACGCGTGAGTTCCTCGACTGCGACGGCCGACGCCTCGACGTGACCGCGCTGGCTCCGGCGGACGGTGTCCGCCCGATCGTCGAGAACCGCACGCGGCTGATCCTCGACCTGCGCGGCGCCACCAGGGGCTGAGGGTGGTCGCGATGCAACAACCATGTACCGTTGCCGTCCATGTTGGGTCGAGGGAGTCTCGTTGGCGCGCATCGGACTGGCCGGGCGCTGCTCGCTGCCTTCCTCGCAGCGGTCGTGCTCGTCCCCGGTGTGACGGCGTTCGCAGCACCGCCTCCCTCTGATCCACCAACGCCACCGACCGACCCGCTGACGACGCCGCCACCGCCGGCGCCTGGCCCGATCTGCACGATCGGTGGCATCGTCCGGCGCGACACACGCGGCCCCGCAGCACTGTGCGCCGAGCAGGTGCTGCTCGCGTTGGGGTACTCCTTGACCGGTCCCGACGACTGGTTCGGGTTGTCGAGCGTCAACGCGCTCACGGCGTACCAGCGGGACCAAGGGCTGCCCCCCGACGGCATCATCGGCGAGCAGACCGGCGACCGACTCGGAATCTGGAACGGTCCGCGTGGCACCGTCGCTGCGCCGGCGCCGGCGTCATGCACCATCGGCGGTGTCGTGTGGCTCGACACTCGCGGGCCCGCCGCGCTCTGCGCGGAGCAGGTCCTCATCGGGCTCGGCTACTCGGTTGACCGGCCCCGACGACTGGTTCGGAGCATCGAGCGTGAGCGCCCTCCGCCAATACCAGCGCGACCAGGGACTGGGCGTCGACGGCATCATCGGCGAAGGGACCGGCGACCGACTCGGCATCTGGGCTGGCCCACGCGGCGCAGATGCCGCGCCCGTCGCCGCGCCCGAACCGCAGGACCCGGGCGCGCTCCCGGCGAACTCCGGATCCGGCCGGCGCGTCGTGTACCACCGCGGTCTCCAACGCATCTGGGCCGTCGAGGCGGACGGCACCGTCGTCAAGACGCACTTGGTATCGGGCCGCCGACGCGAACCGTACGCCGGCACCTATCGCGTGTACTCGCGGTCGATGTACACGCAGTCGACCGAGCAACCCGACGTGAAGTGGCGTTACATGGTGCGCTTCGCCCACGGCCCCGATGGAGGCCGCATCGGCTTCCACGAGATCCCCCACCGCAACGGCGTGGCGCTGCAGTCCGAGCGCCAGCTCGGCCAACCGTTGTCGGGTGGGTGCGTGCGCCAGTCCACGGCCGACGCCATCTGGATGTGGAACTGGGCCCGCCTCGGCACCACCGTCGTCGTGCTCTGAACCACCCGCCGCCGGGATCCCATGGCGTAGCTTCTGCGGACGATGAAGGCGACCCTGCTGGTCGAGAGCCTGACCGGGAACACCTGGAAGGCCGCCGAGCTGATCGCCGATGACCTCCGCCAGGAGGGCTGGACGATCAACGGGCTGACCAAGCTGCGGACACCCGACCTGGCGGCGATCCAGGACGCCGACATGGTGCTCGTGGGCACATGGGTGCACGGGCTGTTCGTCGTCGGCCAGACCCCGTGGGCGCTGGCGACGATCTCCAACCTCCCGGCGATGCGCGGCAAGCGCGCCGCCGTCTTCTGCACGTTCGCCCTCAACCCCGGCCGCAGCCTCGACAAGCTGACCGGGGCGGTCGGGGCGACCGGCGCCGATGTCGTCGGCGGGCTGGCGCTCAGCCGGTCGAAGCTCGACGAGCACAGCGAGGTGTTCGTCGAGCGACTCGTCGGCGCCGTCGGTTCGTAGGCCGTCAGCGCTTGCGCAGCGGCGCCCAGGCGAGGGCGAGGTGCTTGGTGCCGACCCCTGGGAAGTTGACGGTGGCCTCCGCCGACTCGCCCCGCCCGCGCAGGTCGATGATCACGCCCTCGCCGAACGACGGGTGCTCGACGTCGTCGCCGATGCGCAACCCGATGTCGTGGGCATCGCTCGGCACCGGTGCGCTCCGACCGGCGGCAGCCAGCGCGGCGTCGACGACGCGCTCGCGGTGCTCGTCGCTGCGTCGCTGCTCATGTTCGTCACTGCCTCCTCGCCGGCGGCGATACGGCGGCGGGGCACCCCATTCCGAACGCGGTCGCAGGCTCTGGCGCCCATAGGCACTGCGCCCGGTGATGTTGCCGCGCGACTCGATCAGCTCCCCGGGGATCTCCTCCAAGAACCGCGAGGGCGGGTTGTACTGCGTCGAGCCGAACAGACTCCGGCTCCAGGCGTGCGTGACGTACAAGCGCTCACGGGCGCGAGTGATGCCGACGTATGCCAAGCGCCGCTCCTCCTCCAACTCGTCGGGTTCGCTCAGCGCTCGACCGTGGGGGAACACCCCCTCCTCGGCGCCGATCAGGAACACGACCGGGAACTCCAGACCCTTGGCCGAGTGCATCGTCATCAGCACGACCTGGTCGTCGTCGGTGATCTCGTCGGTGTCGGCGACCAGCGCCACCTGCTCGAGGAACTCATCGAGCACGGTGAACTCCCGCGCCGAGCCGACGAGCTCGCTGAGGTTCTCCAGGCGCCCGGCCGACTCGACCGTGTCCTCGGCCTCCAGCTCGGCCAGGTAGCCGGAGCTTTCCAGCGCCGCCTGCAGCAGGTCGCCGGGGCCGACGTCGTCGCGACCGACCATCGCGCCCAGCTCGTCGAGCAGACCGACGAACGACTCGATGCCGCGTCGCGCCGGCCCGGTGACACCGGCGTCGTCGGCCGAGCGCAACGCCTCGACGAACCCGACGCCCTCCGCCGCGGCCAGCGCGTCGAGCTTGGCGATGCTGGCGTCGCCGACCCCCCGCTTCGGGACGTTGAGCACGCGCTTCACGCTCACCTCGTCGACCGGGTTGACGACCGCCCGAAGGTAGGCCATGGCGTCCTTGATCTCGCGCCGGTCGTAGAAGCGCGTGCCACCGACGACCTTGTAGGGCACGCCGAGGCGCATCATCGCTTCTTCGACGACGCGGCTCTGGGCGTTGGTCCGGTACAGCACGGCGAGGTCGCGCCAGTTGGAGGCGTGGTCGTCGTGCAGCTGGCGCGCCGTCGAGGCCACGAACGTCGCCTCGTCGCCCTCGTCCTCGGCGTGGTAGCGGACGATGCGATCGCCGCTGCCGGCATCGGTCCACAGGTTCTTCGGCTTGCGCGCGGCGTTGTTGGCGATGACGGCGTTGGCGGCGTCGAGGATCGTCTGCGTGCTGCGGTAGTTCTGATCCAGCACGACCGTGGTCACCTCGGGGAACGCCTCCTCGAACTGCAGGATGTTCCGGAAGTCCGCACCGCGGAAGCGATAGACCGAGTTGTGCACGAGCAGGCCACCGGCGATGTAGCTGTGCATCGGTGTGACCTCGATGTCGAACACTTCACGGAGCCCGGGTTCGATCTGAGTGGTGTGGTCGACGATGTCGACCTCGAGCGCGCCATCGCGCTCGACCACGACCTCCATGCCGGGACGGACGTGAGACATGGGCATCAGGTCGAACACCGTCGAGCCGATGGCCATCCGGCGTCGGATGTGCAGTCCTCCGGCGGCGGCGACTCGCTTCGCATCATCCAACGCCCGCACATAGTCCTTCCACGATGTCTCGTATCGCATGGATGCGAACTTGCTCGGACGGAGAGCGACGCCCGCGCTCCGAAGCCGCTCGATGACGTCGGGCCGGCTGGACGACCACTGCACGCGGTGGTAGGCGGAAGCCCCACGGGCGTCGGAGAACATCGTCAGGTTGATCGTCGACCGCCGGGCACCGTTCTGCGGTCGATGGTGCGGGAAGTCGGGGTGCAGCTGGAGGTCATGCATCAGCGCCTTGGCACGTTGGGGGGTGTCGACGCCCTCGTAGAGTCGTTGCAGCCACACGTCGTCCATCGCGAGTGACCGACCGTTGGCGTGGAAGCACGCTGTCGGAAGTCCGTAGGTCGCGGCGAACCAGGACTCGGCGAAGGATGCCTCGGCAAGCGTCGAGCAGACGCGCAGGATCCACATCGCGTCGGCATGCTCCTGAGTGCTCCGAACGAGGTGACCGGCCGCTTCTCGTCCGGCGAGAACGCTGCGCTGTCCGGTGGTTCGCCCGATCCGGTACCCCCGATCGGCGCGGTGCATCAGGTAGACGAGGTGAGATCCGGGCATCGGCACGATGCGCGCTGGCACCATGTGGTGCGCCGTGGCAGTCAGCATCACGCCGTCGCATGTCTTGACCTGGACGAGCAGGTCGTCCGTGTGGGACCGGTGGACGTGGGTCACCGTGCCGACACGAGTGACGTTTGTTCCGCCTGCGCCGGCGACCTCGTCACCGATCTCCAACTGCTCGATCGGCACGTCACCGTGCGGGACGCGCACGAGTGTGCCGGCAGGGAGGCACTGGTCGGTGTCACCAACCACCGTGACGTTGTGATGGCCGCCGGCGAGGAGCAGGACGATCTCGTTCTGCGCCTGGTTGGTGTCCTGGTACTCGTCGACGAGGATGTGCTCGAAGCGCTCGCGGTAGTGCTCGAGCACGTCGGGGTGGTCGCGCAGCAGGCGGACGGTGTTGACGAGCAGGTCGTCGAAGTCCATCGCCCCGGCCTTCAGCAGCCGGGCCTGGTACTCGGCGTAGACGTCGGCGTGCTTGCGGTCGAAGATGTGCTGCGCCCTGGCGGCGACGTCCGAAGGTGTGAGCAGCTCGTTCTTCCACAGGCTGATCAGGCCGTGCACACCGCGGGGCGTGAAGCGCTTGGCGTCGAGGTGGAGATCGCGGATCACGTACCCGGTCAGCCGGACGGCGTCGGCTTGGTCGTAGATGGAGAACTGGCGGGGATAGCCGAGATGGTCGGCATTGGCGCGCAGGATGCGCACGCACGCCGAGTGGAACGTGCTCACCCACATCGTCCGGGCCACCGGGCCGACGAGCGCGGCGACGCGCTGGCGCATCTCGTCGGCTGCCTTGTTGGTGAACGTGATGGCGAGGATCCGCGAGGGGTGCACGCCGTCGTGGATGAGGTGGGCGATGCGGTGGGTCAGGACCCGCGTCTTGCCCGAACCGGCGCCGGCGACGACGAGCAGCGGGCCGCCGCGGTGGACCACGGCATCGAGCTGGTCGGGGTTGAGGCCGTCGGTGGGGGCATCGGCGGGCATGGCACACCCAGCCTACGGATGGGGTGCGCGCCCACCCGAGTGTCCGGGGCGCGGACGCCGCGCACCAGGCACTCGGATCACGGCAAACACTCGGATGGGTCGGGTCAGTGGATGACGGCGACGGGGCAGTGGGAGTGGGAGAGGACGTCGAGGCCGGTGGAGCCGGACAGCAGCTCCATGAAGCGGCGGCGGCCGCGTGTGCCGATGACGACCAGATCGGCGTCGCGAGACGCCTCGATGAGGGCGAACGCGCCGGTGCCGCCGGCGACGACGGGCACGACCTCGGCGCCGTTCGGGGGCACGCCGGACCCGCCGGTCGCCTGTTCGATGGCGTGTCGCACCAGCTCGTCGTCGTCGGAGAGGGCCTCGTCCGATTCCAGGCCGGGCTCGCGCACCGGTCCCGCCGCGACACCGGGCACGAAGTCGGCGTGCGACACCTCGATGCGCTCGAGACCCGGCAGGCGCACCGCCCAACTCAGCGCGGCGAGCGAGTGCTCGTCCGGCTCCTCGTCGTGACCACCCTTGTCGACGCCGACGACCGCACGCCGCACGGGGAGCCGCATCTCGCCGCGCACGACCACCACCGGACGCTTGACGTGATGCACGACGTGGTGCGCCGTCGAGCCGAGCAGCAGTGACGCCTTGCTCGACCCGCTGTGCCCGACGACCACCGTCACCTCGTCGCCGAGCTCATCGGCGAGGTCGACGAGGACGCGCCCGGCGGGGCCGGGCACGAGTTGCGCGGTGACTCGCTCGTCGTGCTGTTCGGAGAGCATGCGGTCGAGGAACTCACTCGACACCTGCTCGATCGTCAGCGGGTCCACCGTGGCGATGCCGGCAGAGGCGCCTTCGTAGCCGGTCACGACGGGGACGTCCCACGCGTGGACCACCACGATGGACTCCTCCGCGGTGGCCACGGCCCGCGCCCACTGCAGCGCGCCGCGACCGTGCTCGGATCCGTCGACACCGACGAGGTAGGTGGTCATCGGCTCCGACCATGCCACAACCGCCGCCGAATCGCCACCTGCGGAGCCTGGGTCGCGTTCTGACGACGCTGGGGATCACCCAACGTTCCTGAGCCGACAAAGAGTTAGCCGTCGGCGACCGGCAACGTGAAGCCGACGCTCGCCCCGCCGCCGGGGCGCGCCGACGCCTCGACCGTGCCGCCGTTGCGCACGACGACCTCGCGCACGATGGACAGGCCGAGGCCGGAACCGGGCATCGCTCTCGCCGGGTCGGCGCGGTAGAAGCGGTCGAACACGCGCGCCAGGTCGCCGGCCGCGATGCCTGGCCCACGGTCGAGCACGGCCAGGCGCCCGCCGGCCACCTCGATCTCGATCGGCTGATCGCTCGGATCGAACTTGGCGGCGTTGTCGACGAGGTTGGAGATCGCCCGTTCGAGCTCCGGCGGAGGCGCGTCGACGAGCGAGTGGTCGGTGATGACGGTGACCGGGCGGCCGTGCCGGCGCTCGGCGCGGGCGGCGACCGATCGCGCCAGGTCGCCGAGCTCGACCCGCTCGACCGGTGCGCCGTCGGTGACCCCGCGAGCCAGGGCGACGACCTCCTCGACGAGGCCAACCAGCTCCTCCGTCTCGGCGTGGAGATCGTCGAGCACCTTGCCTCGCGTCGCCGGGTCGAGGTCGGGGTGGCGGCGCAGCACGGCCAGGTTCGTGCGCACGCTGGTCAGCGGGGTGCGCAGCTCGTGACCGGCATCCTCGACGAGCCGGCGCTGGTCGTCACGGGACGCGGCGAGGGCGCCGAGCATGCCGTTGAACGCCTCGCCCAACTGACCCACCTCGTCCTTGCCGGCGACCGGCACCTGGACGTCGAGCCGTCGCGACCGCTCGACGTCGGTGGCCGCCCTGGTCAGCCGCACCAGCGGCCCGGTGACCGTCGTGGCGATCAGCCAGCCAAGCAACGCGGCGGCCGCGGTGACGAGGACGACCAGCAGGATCGTCCGCGTCCGCAGGTCGTCGAGCACGTTCTCGTTCTCGGCCAGCGAGCGGCCGACCTGGATGAGCACCGGGCGGGTGTCCGCGGTGAGTAGGCGCACGTTGCCCTCGTCGGAAGAGACCGTGTCGTAGCTCACGTCGGCATCGGTGGTGAGCACCTTCTCCGGGCCGGGGCCTGGACCGACCGGCTCCCTGCCACGGCTGATCACCTCGGCATCGCGCCGGCTGACGAACTGGACGAAGTGCACGTCCTGGCGGCCGGCGTCATCGTCGGTGGACATGTCGCCCGCCCACGATCGCAACGCCTGGAAGAGCCCGGCGTCGACGGCCTGCTCGAGGCGGTTGCTCATCGCTTGATAGGACGCCACGCCCACTGCGATCGTGGTCGCCGCGGCGACCGCTGCCAGCGCCAAGGCGATGCGCCAGCGGAGGTTCACGGCACGACGCGTGCCGAGTAGCCGACACCGCGCACGGTTTGGATCAGCCGCAGCTCGCCGTCAGCCTCGGTCTTGCGACGCAGGTAGCCGATGTACACGGCGAGGTTCTTGGAGTCGGGGCCGAAGTCGTAGTGCCAGATGCGGTCGTAGATCGTCGAGTGGTCGAGCACGACCCCCTGGTTGCGAACGAGCAGCTCGAGCAGGTCGAACTCGGTCTTCGACAGGTCCAGCTCGCGCTCACCGCGCCAGGCGCGACGTGCCGCTGGATCGAGGCGGAGGTCGGCGAGGTGCACGGCCTCGTCGACGTCGTCGGCCTGGGCGCGCCGCAGCAACGCCCGAAGGCGGGCGAGCAGCTCGTCGAGCTCGAACGGCTTGGGGAGGTAGTCGTCAGCACCGGCGTCGAGCCCGGCAACGCGATCGCGGGTCTCGGTCCGCGCCGTCAGCATCAGGATGGGCAACCGGTTGCCGTCCGCGCGCAGCACCTTGCAGACGGTGAGTCCGTCGACGATCGGCATCGACACGTCGAGGACGGCCACGTCCGGGTGCACGCTGGCCACGGCATCGATGGCTTCGGCGCCGTTCCCGACAGCCGTGACGACGTAACCCTCCAGCTCCAGCGCCCGCGACAGCGCCTCGCGCACGGCCCGGTCGTCCTCGGCGACCAGGAGGCGGTGCATCGTCGCGACGCCGCGGCTGGCCATGCCGACAGTGTGGCTCGCGTCGGTAAGGAGCGGGTGTGCAGTCGAGTACGTGGTGACTGCTAGCCCGGCACGACGTACTCGACCGGCAGGACGTACTCGACCGAGTCAGGCGAGGATGCGCACGGGCAGCTCGCGCGGGCCGCGGATCTGGCCGACGCTCCACCTGACGGCGTTCGGGTCGGCCAGCTCGAACTCGGGGAACCGGGCGAGGAACTCCTCGACGGCGATCGCGCAGCTCGAGGCGGGCGAGGTTGGATCCGAGGCAGCGATGGATCCCCAGGCCGAAGGCGGCGTGGCGGTTCTCCAGCCGGTCGATGACGACCTCGTCGGCACGTTCGAACAGCGCCGGATCGCGGTTGGCCGCAGGGAACGGCAGCAGCACCCACTCGTCTACCTTCATCGGGCAGCCGTGGAAGTCGTGGTCCTCGGCGACCATGCGGGCCATCGTCACCGGGGCGTACGCCCGCAGCAGCTCCTCGATCGCCGTCGGCATCAGCTCGGGTTCCGCCGCCAGCCGGCGACGATCCTCGGGGTGCGACGCCAGGTGCCACAGGCTCGAACCGATCGCGCTCCACGTCGTGTCGATGCCGGCGATCAGCAGCAGCACGATCGAGCCGCGGACGTGCTCGTGCGACAGCTTCTGGCCGTCCAGCTCGACATCGAGGAGGTACGACGTGAGGTCGTCTCGTGGCTCGGCGCGGTGGGACTCGATCTGCGCGTCGATGTAGTCGTCGAGCTTCTCGAAGCCGGCCTGGCGCACCTCGGGCGCGCGGTTGACGCCTTCCAGCGCGTCGTGGACGAACTCCCGGAACAGGTCGTCGTCCTCCAGCGGGAAGCCCGAGCATGCGGGCGATGACGTTGACCGGGATGTGCTGGGCGTACTGCTGGGCGGCGTCGACCACCGTCTCGCCCGCGGTGATCGGACCCATGTCGTCGAGGCGCTCACGGCAGAGCTTGCGGATCTCCGGCTCCCACGGTTCGATCTGCTTGGGGACGAACGGCGGCAGCAGCAGGCGCCGGGCGAGGGCGTGGAACGGCGGGTCGCTCGTGATCGGTGGCGCCGCACCGATCGGGCGCACGGCCTCGATGATCGACGTGCTGACGACGACCGCCCGGCTGGTGAAGTGGTCGGTGTCGTAGGCGACCTCGCGCACGAGCTCGGCCGTGATCGGTGCCCACATCCCGTTGTACCGGTCGCTGTGGGCGACCGGGCAACCGGACTCACGGAGCTCGGCCCAGATCTCCGGCGCCCGCGGGTTGTACGACGGGTCGGCGTGGTCGAGGTCGGTCGCCCAGTCGGTGACCGGCCCGTAGATCCCCGCCGGCGCGGCGTAGGCATGCTCGGTCATGTCACTCCCCCTCGATGCTGATGGCGTACTCCGGACAGTTGGCGACGGCGAGCCGTGCCTTGTCCTCCAGCTCCGGCGAGACCGAGCCGTCGCCGATGACGATGGCCTGGCCATAGTCGTCGACATCGAACAGTTCGGGCGCCAGGGCGTAGCACCGGTTGTGCCCCTGGCACTTGTCGGCATCCACCGTCACGCGCATGAATCGACTGTAGGCCGAGGGGGCCGTTGTTCCTACGCTCGACGGACGTGAGCGCGTTCCTTCCGATCACCACCGAGCGGCTCGTGCTGCGCCGGTTCGAGCCCGGTGACGCGGCAGCGTTCAGCGCATACCGTTCCGATCCGGCGGTCGCCGAGCTGCAGTCGTGGGAGACCCCGTTCACCCTCGAGATGGCCGAACGGTTCATCGCCGACTGCAACGCCGACGGTCCGGTCAACGGCCAGTGGGTGCAGATCGCCGTCACCCGCGACGGCGAGCTCGTCGGCGACGTCGCCGTCGGTCTCGATGCCGACGGGCGCATCGCCACGATCGGCTACTCGCTGGCCACCGAGCACCAGGGCAAGGGGCTGGCCCGGGAAGCCGTCGGTGCTGTCGTCGACCGGCTCTTCGACGTCCTCGGTGTGCACCGTGTCGAGGCCGGCGTCGATCCCCGCAACATCGCCTCGGCGCGGCTCGTGGAGGACCTCGGGTTCAGCTACGAGGGCACCGCGGTCTCCGCCGTCTGGTCCCGCGGTGAGTGGACCGACGACGACCACTACGCGCTGATCGATGACGCCCGCCGGGCGTGGCAAGCGAGGCCGCGCACACGTCCGGACGACGTGCGTCTCGTCGAGGTCACCCCGGACAACGTCGCCAAGCTGTACGGCCTCAAGACGCATCGCAACCAGCAGCGCTTCGTCGCCACCATGTCCGAGTCGTACGCCGACGCGCTGGTCCCCGAGATCGTCGATGGCGCCCCGGTCGTGCCGTGGATGCGCGGCGTCGAGGCGGACGGTGAGCTGGCCGGCTTCGTGATGCTCGCCGAGGTCACCGACGCCCACCCGGAGCCATACCTCTGGCGCCTGTTCGTCGATCGCCGCCACCAGCGTCGGGGCATCGGCGACCGTGTCCTCGCCCTCGTCATCGAGAAGCTGCGCGCCGAAGGCCACGCCACGCTGCTGACGAGCTGGCACCCGGGTCCGGGCGGCCCGGAGCCGTTCTACATCGCCCGCGGCTTCGCGCCGACCGGCCAGATCGTCGACGGCGAGACCGAAGCTCGGCTGACGCTCTGAGGCGTCAGCCCAGCGGCTCCAGGGGTGAGCCCATCGGCTGGACCCACGTCACGACCTTGGTCGGGTCAGTCCACCGTGCCGGCGAGCTGGACGTCGAAGGCGACGGTCTCGCCGGGCGGGATGTCGACGAAGCGGGAGTACACGTTCCACCCTTCCTCCTCGCCGACGGTCAGCCCGGTCGCCTCCCCGTCGAGCGTGGCGCCGGTCAGGGCGAGGGGGCTGTAGAACGAGACGTACAACCGGTTGGTGCCGCTCGGCAGGCCCACTCGGTTGCCGATGACGTAGGGCGGGTAGCCCTCGGCCGGCGCGTTGTTGGTGAGCTCGACGTGCAGCGTCGCCGTCGTCTCGCCGCTCTCGTCGGTGGACGTCTCGTAGCTCGCCCGGCGCTGGAGGAAGTGGTCGATCTTGTTGCCGCCGCCGTTGGACACGGTGACCGCCCAGCCGTCCGAGCCGGCGCTCTCGGGGATCGACCCGGCGACATGGACGCGCTCCAGCAGCGCCTGCTCCTCGGGATCGGCGCTCCAGACGAGCAGTCGCCGCTCGCTGGTCAGCGGACCGAGGTCGCGCGACAAGCGTGATCGGGTCGGGCAGCGCGCCACCGAGCAGGGCGTCGAACGTGAGCGAGGCGGCCTCGGCGAGACCGTCGGCCCGCGTGTCGTTGTCGGCCGCGCCGAGCACGTACTGGTCGAGCAGGAGGTACGGGATGGCGCTGCCGGCGTCGAGCTGCACGCCGACGGTCGGCAGGTCGATCGTGCCGACGTAGCGGACGAGGGCGGACACGACGAACGGATCCATGGCGATCACGCCGTCGACCTCACGGCCTGTGGTCTGCTCGTACAGGCTGGCGCCGATCTCGGCGACCGTCGGGAAGTCCGGCGACATCGCCAGGTTGCGGAAGGCGGCGTTGCCGACCGCGCCGTCGTCGCCGTAGCCGAAGCGCCCGTACTGGCGCAGGAACGCCTCGTGCCCCTCGACCCGCGCTCCTGCCTGCACGGCCGCGGCGTCGAGATCCTGGGCGCGGCCGAAGTTGCTCAACGTCAACCGGCCATCGTCGATGGTGAGCTCGCCGTAGCTGCCGATGAACCCACCCAGGCCGCGCGACTCCGACGGCGTCGTGAACAAGACGAGGTAGGTGCGCGGCTCCCCGGCGCCGAGCATGTCGGGCGCCAGATCGATCGCCTGCAAGGAGTTCTCCAGCGCCGGCAGGTGCTCCTCGATGCTCGACTCGAAGTCGTCGAGCTCGTAGTCCGCACGGTTGACGAGCCACGGGGAGCGCGCTGCCTGCGTCGTCTGCTGCAGGTCGTCGAGCGCCTCGCGCACTCGCGACAACGGGCCCTCCAGCGCGGTGAGCTCAGCGAGGTCGAAGCGGCCGTCGACGGTGCGTAGGGCGTCGAGATCGATCTCCTCGAGGGCCTCGGCGACGGTCGCCGCGCCATCGGCGCCGACGCCACTCATGTCCAGCACGGCCGAGCGGTGCTGGGCGACGACCGGCACGAAGGCCGCGGCCGAGGTCCACGGTTTGGACATCCGCTCGTTGGCGGTGGCGAGCACCTCGGAGGCGGAGCGGAACGACTCGGCGGCTCCCTCGAAGTCGCCGTTCTCGAGCGAGGACACGCCCTGCTCGGCCCAGCGCAGCCCGCCCGCGAGGTCACCCCGCGACTGCGCCGCAGCGGCACCGAAGCCTGCCGTCGCGACACCCAGGGCGACGGCGACGAGCGCGGCACCGACGAACGTCACCTTCCGCGCCCGCGACGTCTGGCCGAGAAATCCGGTGAGCACGACCAGCGCGATCACCGCGCCGCTGATCAGCGCGGTCGCCCCGAACCTGGCATCGAGCTCGGCACGAGCGAGGACGTTGAGGGTCAGACCGAGCGAGGCGGCGAGCACCTCCGGGCGGTCGCGGCGCCTCGCGCCGGCCCACAGCGCGGCGGCGAGGGCGAGCGCCGCCAGCAGCATCAGCAGCGGGGCTCCGGCGATGGCCAGCGCGGCGCCGGCCGCGACGGCTGCGGCCCACCACGGTGCGGTCGCCCCGACGAGGACGACCGCCGCCGTCCCGGCGGCGAGGAAGGCGACGTCGGCGACTGGAGAGCCGGTCGGCTGCGCCGGGGACGCGGCAGCAAGGATCGCCGCGGCGGCGGCGACCAGCCACGTGCGGGTGCCGAGGCCGGTTCTGGCCCTACCCCTGTGGCCGTGGCCGGCCGTAACGCTGTGGCCGTCGCCGGCCGTACCTCCGTGCACGATCGTCAGAGGGCGGGTGCGCGCCGCCGCATACGTGCGGCGACCAGCAATCCGGCTCCCGACGCGACCGCGGCGCCGGCCACGAGCAACGTCGTGCCGGTGTCCGACCCCGTCGCGGCCAGTTCGACGGCGGCCGGTTCGACCTCGGGCTGGCGAATCCCGGCCACGCCACCGGTCGCCACGGTCGACGGCGTCGGGTCACCGGGCGGATAGCTGTTGGCGGCCACCGTCCCGCCGGAGAGGGCCGCCACCGCCACTGCTCCGCCGACTAGCCACCGCTTGCACCGATTCACGCTCATACCGCCCTGTAGATCCACGAGAGTCCTCAATGATACCGGCACCCAGGGCGAACGAGCCGGTTGTTGGCCCTATGGTGGCGCGTCGATGGGTGGCTACCGGTACCTGTGGACGCCGCTCGACCTGGGCCCGGTCACCGTCGCCAACCGCATCGTCTTCTCCGCCCACCTCACCAACTACGCCCGCGACGGCCGGCCGACCGAGCAGCACGCCGCCTACTACGCCGCCCGAGCGGCCGGCGGCACCGGGCTGGTCATCACCGAGGAGCATTCGACCCACCCCACCGACTGGCCGTACGAGAAGCTGATCCACGGCTTCCACCGCGATGTCATCCCCGGTTACCTGCGGATCACCGAGGCCGTGCACCGTCATCGCGTGCCGGTGTTCGCCCAGATCAACCACAACGGCGGGCAGGCCTCGTCGATGTACACGCGCCTGCCCGTGTGGGCGCCATCGCCCGTCGCCGATCCGCTGTTCCGCGAAGTGCCCAAGGCCGTGACCACGGCGGAGATCGACGAGATCGTCGCCGGCTACGCGACGGTGGCCGAGCACTGCGCCGAGGGTGGCTTCGACGGCATCGAACTGCAGTGCAGCCACTCCTCGATCGTGCGCGGCTTCCTGTCGTCGGCCACCAACCGTCGCACCGACGACTACGGCGGCAGCCTCGAGAACCGCGCCCGACTGCTGCGCGAGATCGTCGCTGCCGTCCGGGCCGTGATCGGCAATCGGCTCGCCCTCGGCGTACGCCTGTGCGGCGACGAGCTGATCGAGGGCGGGACGACCATCGATGAGGCGGTCGACGTCGCCCGCATGATCGAGGCGACCGGTGGGGTCGACTACGTCAACACGTCGATCGGTGTGGCCACGGCGACGCTGTACATGATCGAGGCATCGATGCACGTGCCGCCGGGCTACGCCCTGTTCATCCCCTCGGCGATCCGCAAGGCGATCGATCTGCCGGTCGTCGGCGTCGGCCGGTTCAAGGATCCGTTGCAGGCCGAGCGGGCGCTCGCCGAGGGCCACTGCGACCTCGTCGGTGTCGTCCGCGGGCAGATCGCCGACGCCGACTTCGCCGCCAAGGCGCGCGCCGGCGCCACCGAGGAGATCCGCCTGTGCCTGTCGTGCAACCAGGAGTGCGTCGGGCGGATGGGCCTGAATCGCTGGCTCGGCTGCATCGAGAACCCGACCACGGGGCGCGAGAGCCGCACCGTCGCGCGGAGGTCGCCGGATCACCGCCACGTCGTCGTCGTCGGCGCCGGCCCGGGTGGGCTGCAGGCCGCCATCAGTGCAGCGCGGGCCGGCCACCGGGTGACCGTGCTCGAGCGCGAGGCCGAGCCCGGCGGGCAGGTGCGCCTGGCCGCCACGGTGCCCAACCGGGCCGAGCTCGGCGACATGGTCCGCAACCAGGTCGCCGAGTGCCGCCGCGTGGGCGTGACCGTCGAGTACGGGTGCGACGCCACCGTCGAGGTCGTCGACGCCCTGCGCCCCGACCACGTCATCGTCGCCACTGGCGCCGTCGCCCAGCGTCCGTGGTGGGTGCCCGACGACGTCACCAACGCGTGTGACGTCCGCGACGTCCTCACCGGCGCGGCGCATCCCCACGGTCAGGTCGTGCTCGTCGACGAGATCGGCTTCCATCACGCCACGTCGGTCGCCGAGCTGCTGGCCGACCGAGGGTGCTCCGTCGAGGTGGTCACGCCGGGCATGGTCGTCGGCCAGGACCTCGGCATCACGCTGGACATGGAGCAGTGGTGGATCCGCGCCGACGCCAAGGGCATCGTGCAGAGCACCGACCTCGTCCCGATGGGCTTCGACGGGCGCACGCTGACGCTGCTGCACCACCCGACCGGCGCCAACGTGCTGCGCGCCCCGGACTGGGTCGTGCTGGCCGTGCCGGCGGCGCCGGCCGAGCAGCTGTACCTCGATCTCAAGGCGGCCGGGCGCACGGTCGAGCGCGTCGGCGACTGCGTCGCCCCGCGCCGCGCTCACGCCGCCGTCGTCGAGGGCGATCGCGCCGGTCGCGAGACGTTCATTGCGTTCCCCGGCCACGCAGGCCGCGCGCAACCGCTTCCTCGCTGGCGCTCGGTCGCTCGCATCGGTGGACAGGTTCAGCCGTGAGCTGGTGGCGGCGGGCCGTCGTCTACCAGGTGTACGTCCGCTCGTTCGCCGACGGCGATGGTGACGGCATCGGGGACCTGGCCGGGTTGCGGTCTCGGCTCGACCACATCACCTCGCTCGGCGTCGACGCCATCTGGTTGTGCCCGATCGCCCCGTCACCCCAGCGCGACCACGGCTACGACGTCGCCGACTACTTCGACGTCGATCCCGCTGTTCGGCGACCTGACGGCCCTGGACGAGCTGATCGCCGATGCCCATCACCGCGGCGTACGCGTGCTGATGGACATGGTGCCCAACCACTGCTCGGACGAGCACCCGTGGTTCCGGGCCGCCGTCGCCAGCCCGCCGGGCAGCGAGGAGCGGGCGCGGTTCTGGTTCCGCGACGGCCGGGACGGCGGACCGCCCAACAACTGGCCGGCCGTGTTCGGCGGGTCCGTGTGGGCCCCGGTCGGCGGCGACGACCCGCAGTGGTACCTCGGCACGTTCACGCCGTACCAGCCGGACTTCGACCACCGGCACCCGGCGGTCGAAGCGATGTTCTCCGACGCCTTGCGGTTCTGGTTCGATCGTGGGGTCGACGGTTTCCGGGTCGACGCCGTCTGGCCCGTCGGCAAGGACCCCGACCTCCCCGACTGCCCGCCGCTGCGGCCCGGCGAGTTCAACCCGTACACCCGCTTCCGTCCCGAGGGCCACGAGGTCTGGCGGCGTTGGCGACGGGTCGTCGACGCCTACATGGCCGAGCACCCCGAGCGCGACGTGATGCTGGTGGCCGAGGCGTACGCGCCGCGTCGGCCGGACCTGATCGCCGAGTACACCCGGCCCGACGAGTTCCACCAGTGCTTCGCCTTCGATCTGCTGCTGTCGCCGTGGCACGCCGGGTCGATGCGCCGGGCGATCAGCGAGGCGTTCGAGCACGTCCGCGGCCAGGGGGCGTGGCCGACGTTCGCCCTCAACAACCACGACACCCAGCGCATCGTGACCCGGCTGGGCCGCCAGGGAATCACCGAGGCGGCGGCGTGGACAGGGTCCAACCTGCGCTACGCCGACGGACCGGTCGACATCGCCCTCGGCACCGTGCGGGCGCGGGCGGCCGCCGGCCTGCTGCTGGCGATGCCCGGCGCGGTGTACCTGTACCAGGGCGAGGAGCTCGGCCTGCCCGAGGTGCTCGACCTGCCCGACGACGCTCGCGAGGATCCCGTGTTCGCCCGCACCGGTGGCGCGCTCATCGGTCGCGACGGGTGTCGCGTGCCGCTGCCATGGACCGCGGCGGACCGTGCCGCCGCCTCGTGGCTGCCGCAGCCCGACTGGTGGAACACCTACGCCGTCGACGTGCAGGACGCCGACGAGTCCTCGATGCTGGCGCTGTACCGGCGGCTGATCGCGGCACGTCGGGCGCACTTGGAGTGCGGCGAGGCCGAGCTCGTCGACGACCACGACGACGTCGTCGTGCTGCGCCGTGGCGCGGTCGTCGTCGCCTGCAACGTCAGCGGGCAGCCGGTGGCCGTCGCCGCGGCGGCTGGACTCTCGCCGATCCTGTCGACCGGCGACCCGCCCGACGGAGCCGTTGTCCCCGCTGACACCACCGTCTGGTTCCGGGCCAGACCGATAGCCTCCGGACGCACCATGGTCCTCGCCAGCGTCCTGACCGACCTGACCGACTGGTTGGAGGACGTGTCGGCGGAGTGGTGGTTCCTGCTCGTCATCCTCGTCATCGCCTTCTTCGACTCGATCATCCCGATCGTGCCGAGCGAGACGACGGTGATCCTCGGCGGCGTCGCCGCCGGCGCCGGCGAGCAGCACCTGCTCCTCGTGATCGCCGCCGGGGCCGCCGGCGCGTTCCTCGGTGACAACTGCGCCTACCTGATCGGCCGGCGCTTCAGCCCGCTCATCCAACGCCGCGCTGCCAGCCGGGAGAAGACGCGGCGGCGCCTGGAGTGGGCCGACGCGCAGATTCGCAAGCGCGGCGGGATGCTGCTCATCACCGCTCGCTTCATCCCCGGCGGGCGGACGATCCTGACCATCACGTCCGGGCTCACCCACCAGCCGTGGGCGTGGTTCGCCGGGTGGGTCGCCATCGCCGCCACCATCTGGGCGACGTACGCGGCGTGCCTCGGCGCCATCTTCGGCTCCACGTTCGACCACACCGTCGCCTTCCTCCTGGCGTTCGGGTCGGCGCTGTCGGTCACGGCGGTCATCGAGATCGTCCGCCACCAGCGGGCCAAGCGCGCCGAGCGCGAGCCCGAGACGGCCGCCCTGCCCTGATCCGCGTACCGTGACGGGCATGCTCGCCGTGGTGCCGGTCCGTGACGGCGTCCTCCCGGCCGGCGGCGCCGAGACCGTCGCCGAGTGCGGTGGCCGGGCGATCCTCGCCGGCTCGGCACCGAGCGCCGACGAGCTGGCCGGGATCGGCGACGATGTGCGCCTCGTCGAGCTCGGCGCGTTCGCACCCGGCGCGTGGTCGCACGCCCTGGCCGGCGAGATCGACGACGACATCGTCGTGCTGCCGGCATCGCCGGATGGCCGCGACCTCGCCCCCCGGCTGGCGCACGTGCTCGGGCGCCCGCTGCTCGCCAACGCCATCGAGGTGACGTCCCGGGTCGCCCGGCTCGCCCGCCGCAGCGGGCTCGAGGTGCACGACGTCGCCGTCGACGGCCCGGTCGTCGCCACGTTGCAGCCTGGCGTCCGGGGCGTCGTGGCCGGGAGCGGCCGGCCACGAGCGCGCGCCGTCTCGACCTCGATCGGGACCGGTCGCGACGCCACCGTCGTCGAGGTGCTGCCGCCGGACGTCACGACGATGGACCTCGTCGAGGCCGACCGGATCGTCGCCGGCGGTGCCGGTCTCGACGGCGCCGGCCGCTTCAGCCAGCTGGCCGACGTGGCCGGCTCGCTCGGCGCGTCGATGGGTGTCACCCGCGTGATCACGGACAGGGGGTGGGTCGCCCACCAGCGGCAGATCGGGACGACCGGTGTGGTCGTGACACCGTCGCTGTACGTCGCCCTCGGGATCAGCGGTGCCGTCCAGCACACCGCCGGCCTCGGCACGCCCGACCACGTCGTGAGCGTGAACACCGACCCGCACTGCCCGATGATGCAGATGGCCGACCTCGCCGTGGTCGCCGACGCCAACGGCGTCCTCGACGCGCTCGGCGACCCTCGTGGTCGCGGTGGCCGGGCCATGACGGTCGACGCCGACGTCGTGGTCGTCGGCGCCGGTCCGGCGGGCTCGTGCGCGGCGACGGTCCTCGCCAGGGCCGGCCGGTCGGTGCTGCTGCTCGAGCGCGGGCCGTTCGCCGGCAGCAAGAACATGTACGGCGGCGTCGTCTACCCGCGTGTCCTCGACGGGCTGCACCCGCAGTGGTGGGACGAGATCCCGGTGCAGCGATGGATCACGCGCCGCTCGACGATGGTGCTCACCGACACCCAGGCGCTGACCGTCGACTTCCGCACCGAGGCGTGGGGTCGGCCCCCGTACAACGGGGCGACCGCGTTCCGGCCGGACTTCGACCACTGGCTGGCCGGCAAGGCCGAAGCCGACGGCGCGCGACTGGTGACGTCGACGACCGTGACAGGTCTGCTCCGTGACGATGCCGGCAACGTCACCGGTGTGCGCACGGACCGGCCCGACGGCGACGTCCGTGCGCCCATCGTGATCGCCTGCGACGGCGTCAACAGCTTCTGCGCCAAGGAGGCCGGGCTCTACGGCGACGTCGACGCCAGTCACTACACGCTCGGCGTGAAGGAGACGCTGGCCCTGCCCAAGGACGTCATCGACCAGCGCTTCAACGTGCGCGATCGCGACGGCGTCGACATCGAGATCATCGGCGGCACCGGCGCGGTCAACGGCGGCGCCTTCGTGTACACCAACCTCGACACGATCGCCATCGGCCTCGTGCTCAAGCTGCCGGCGCTGGCCGCCCAGCAGCGCCGTCCGGAGGAGATCATCGCCGCCCTCAAGGAGCACCCGGCGATCGCCCCGCTCGTCGAGGGCGGCGAGGTCAAGGAGTACTCCGCCCACGTCATCCCCGAGGCCGGGCTGGCGATGATGCCGCGGATGACGACCGGCGGGATGCTCGTGGCGGGTGATGCCGCCGCACTGTGCCTGGCGGCGGGGGTGTGGCTGGAGGGCGTCAACTTCGCCATGGCCAGCGGCATGGCCGCCGGCGAGGCAGCTCACGAGGCGCTCGGGGCAGGCGACGTCAGCGCGGCCGGGCTCGGCGGGTACGAACGCCGCCTACGCGACAACTTCGTGCTGCGCGACCATCACAAGCTGCGCCGGGCGCCGGCGCTCGTGCTGTCCGACCGGGTGCAGCACCGCTACCCGCAGCTCATCGCCGGCGCCGCCGAGGCGATGTTCCGCGTCGACAACCCCGAGCCCAAGCCGGGGCTGCGCCGCATCCTCGCCAGGGAACGCAAGCGCCTCGGCATCCGCCGCCGTGACCTGGCCCGCGACACCATCACCGGGTGGAGGACGTTCGGATGAGCGGACGAGGATGGCCGGCGGTCGCCTTCGACGACGTGATGGCCACGACGCGGTTCGACGTCCACGAGCGGGCGCACATCGTCGTCGACGGCGACGTGTGCCGGGACTGCTCGACGCGTGACTGCATCGTCGCCTGCCCGGCCCGGCTGTTCGTGCCGACGGCGGACGGCGGGATCCTCTTCAACTACGAGCAGTGCTTCGAGTGCGGCACGTGCTACCTCGTGTGCAACCGCGAGGGGGCGATCTCCTGGTCGTACCCGGAGGGCGGGCACGGCGTGGTGTTCCGGCGATCGTGATCGTCGTCTGCTGGAAGTGGGTCGACGGCGGCGGCGACGGTGACGAGCGCTGGGCCGGCGTGTCCGAGCCCGACCGGGCGGCGCTCGAGCTCGGCCTGCGCCTCGGCGAAGCGGCCGGCGACACCGTGACCGTCGTGAGCGTCGGTGGCGCTCGGCGCGGCGCGCGGCCTGCGCGAGGCGCTGGCGGTCGGGGCCGCGCGTGCTGTCCGGGTCGACGCGCCGGCGGGACTGACGAGTGCCGCTGTCGCCAGCGCAATCGCCCAGACCGCGAGGGGCGCCGACTGGGTGCTGTGCGGCGACGCGTCGGCCGATCGCGGGTCCGGCGCGGTGCCCGCCTACCTCGCCGCCGAGCTCGGCGTCGCTCAAGCGCTCGGGTTGGTGGCGGTGACGACCTCGCCCGGCACGCTGACGGCCACGCGGCGCCTCGACGGCGGACGGCGCGAGATCCTCGACGGTGACTGCGCCGGCGGTGCTCTCGGTCGAGGGCGGCGTCGCACCGCTGCGGCGGGCGTCGCTCGGCGCCGAGCTGGCGGCGCGGACGGCGATGGTCGAGGAGATCGCCGGGCCAGCCGGGCCGATCGAGACGGCCGACGCGATCCGCCCGTACCGCCCACGGGCCCGGGCGCTGGCGGCACCGTCGGGCGGCGCACTCGACCGGGTCCGCCGCCTCACCGACGCCGGCCGCCGCCACACCACCCACGAGCTCGCCGTCCTCGACCCCCCCGCCGCCGCCGCCCGCATCCTCGCCGCCCTCCGCGAGTGGGGCTACCGCTGACTCCCTCCGAGTGTTCGGGTTCATCGGAGTGTCTGGTGTGCGGCCGCCGCACACCACGACACTCCGATGGCGCCCAACACTCGGATGGAGGAGGCATTGGGTACGGTCGGCGGGGTGACGAGGTACTCGCTGGACTCGTCGACGCGGCGGCCGGCGGGCAGCGACGTCGTGATCGGAGGGTCGCCGCTGCGGCTGTTCCGGCTGACGCCTGCCGGCGTCGGCGTGTACGCACGCATCGCCGCCGGCGAGGACGTCGCCGACGACCGTCTCGTCGAGCGTCTGCTCGAGGCCGGGGCGATCCACCCGCGTCCAGCGACGTCGCCGTACACCGCAGCCGACGTGACGGTCATCGTGCCGGCGTTCGTGTTCGGTGAGACCGCGCTGTCGGAGATCGTCCGCTGCTGCCCGGGCGTCGCCGCCGTGATCGCCGTCGACGATGCCTCGGACCCACCGGTGAGCGCGGCCGCCGGCGCACGGGTGCTGCGCCTGCGCACCAACGCCGGCCCCGCCGTCGCTCGCAACGCCGGATTGGGAGCGGCGACGACGCCACTGGTCGCCTTCGTCGACACCGACGTCCGCCTCGTGCCGGGTTGGCTCGACCCGCTGCTGCTGCACTTCGCCGACGACCGCGTCGGCCTCGTCGCACCACGCGTCGCCAGCGCGCCCGGTGCCGGCGCCGTCGCCGCCTACGAGCAGGGGCACTCGCCGCTCGACCTCGGACCCGAGCCAGGCCGCATCGCTCCAGGCACGCGGCTGAGCTACGTGCCGGCGGCGGCCATCCTCGTGCGCGCCGACGCACTGCGGGCGATCGACGGGTTCCAGCGGGCGTTGCGCCTCGGCGAGGACGTCGACGCGGTCTGGCGCCTCGTCGAGGCAGGTTGGCGCTGCCGCTACGAGCCGGCGTCCGTCGTCCACCACCGGCCGCGGGGGTCGTGGCGCGCCCTCATCGCCCAGCGCTTCTCGTACGGCTCGTCCGCCGCAGCCCTCGCCCAGCGCCACCCCGGCGCCCTCGCCCCCGTGCGCGTCAGCGGGTGGAGTGGTGCCGCGTGGGGCTTGCTGGCCGCCGGCCAGCCGCTCCCCGCCGCCGCCGTGGCCGGGGGCACCGCCGCCGCCCTCGTGCCCAAGCTGCGCGGTGTGCCGCCTGTGGACTCGCTGCGCCTCGCCCTCCTCGGCCACCTGCACGCCGGCCTCTCGCTGGCCGACGCCGGCCGCCGGGCGTGGTGGCCGATCCTCCTCGCCGGCGCGCTGGTGTCTCGGCGTGCCCGTCTCGTCGCCGCCCTGGCCACGGTCCCGGCGCTGGTCGGCGGCGGTGTGCCCAGGCTCGTCGACGACCTCGCCTACGGCGTCGGGCTCTGGAAGGGCGTCGTCACCGAGCGCCAGCCAGGGCCGCTGCTGCCGTCCTTCACCTCCTGGCCGGGGCGCACGACGTGACGTTGCGCTTGACCGTCGACACGGAGGCGTGGCGGCGGCGCGCCGAGTCGATCGCCCGTCACGCACCCGGCCTGGTGCCGGTGGTCAAGGGCAACGGCTACGGCTTCGGTCGCGCCGAGCTCGCCGAGATCGCCGCCGGGTTCGCCGACACGATCGCCGTCGGGACGGTGCACGAGCTCGCCGGCCTGCCGGCAGGTGTGATCCCGGTCGTCCTCACGCCGAGCCGGCGGCCTCCCCACGACATGGCACCGATCCTCACCGTCGGCTCGATCGACCACGTCAGCGCGCTCGCCGGGTGGCCAGGTCGGGTGCTCGTCAAGCTGATGTCCTCGGCGCGCCGCTACGGCGTCACGGTCGATGACCTCGGACCGGTGACGCGCGCCGCGCGCGCCGCCGGTCTCGAGGTCGTCGGCTTCAGCGTCCACCCGCCCGTCGCCGGGACCGACGATGAACATGTCGACGACATCGCGGCGTGGCTCGACGTCCTGCAACCCGACGACGAGGTGTGGGTGAGCCACCTGTCGACCGACGGCTACGGCAACCTGCGCGACAGCTGGCCGGGCCGCCGCTTCCGCATCCGCCTGGGGTCTGCGCTGTGGCACGGCGACAAGCGCACCCTCCACCTCGGCGCCGACGTGCTCGACGTGCGCCCGGTCCGCGCCGGCGAGCACGCCGGCTACCGGCAACAGCGGGTGCCGCAGGACGGTCGCCTCGTGATGATCGGTGCCGGCACGGCCCACGGGGTGACCCTGCTCCCGGACGGACGCAGCCCCTTCCACTTCGCCCGCCAGCGCCTGGCCCTCCTCGAACCGCCGCACATGCACACCTCGATGGTCCTCGTGCCGGCCGGCGAGCACGGGCCCAGAGCCGGCGACGTCGTGGACGTACAGCACCCGCTCATCTCGGCCCATCCCGACGAGGTGTGCTGGCGATGAAGGTCGGCACGGCCGGACCCGCCACCGAGGTGACCGCGCGGCACCGGCTGCCCGGTCCCGACGTCGTCCGGGCCGTCGCCTTGATCGGTGTCGTGGTGATGAACTTCCACGGC
Organism: uncultured Acidimicrobiia bacterium; assembly: GCA_963822875.1. Lineage (GTDB taxonomy): Bacteria > Actinomycetota > Acidimicrobiia > Acidimicrobiales > Ilumatobacteraceae > JALZMG01. Next base: position 271,819 of record CAWGJK010000008.1, read on the forward strand.
TACCTGATCCTGCGCGGCGGCGCTCGCGACGACAACGCCGCCGGCCGCTTCTTCGATCCGTGGGTCGGGCCGCTGTCGACCCGCTTCGCGGCGACGTTCGTGCTCGTCGCCGGCGTCGGTGTCACGTTGTTCACCCGTGGCGCCGCCGGTGATCCACGTCTCGTGAGCGCACGTCGCTGGACGCTCGCCCGCCGCGGCCTCGCGCTCTACGGCGGTGGGCTGTTGCTCGACCAGATCTGGCCCGGCACGATCCTCCCCTACTACGGCGCCATGTTCGTCGTCGCCGCCGCCGTGTTCACGCTGCGCACCCGCTGGATCGTCGCTCTCGGCGCGGCCGCCGCGCTCGCCGCGGCGGCGATCGCCTGGTGGGGGCTCGAACGGTCCCTCGATGGGCGACCCGCACGGTGGCTCTTCGAGTCGGCGTCGCGCTCTCCTCGGGCACTGCTCTTCGACGTCGGCGTCAACGGCACTCATCCCCTGCTGCCCTGGCTGGCGTTCTTCTGCGCCGGCATCGTGCTCGGCCGAGTCCTGTCGACCGAGTGGTGGCGCGTCCCGGCGATCGGTGGTGGCGTGACACTGTTCGCCCTGGCGGCGATGGTGTCGGCGTCGGCCGGCACGAGCCAGCGGGCGGTGACGCTCACCAGCACGGACCCGTTCGAGCGCGGCCTGGCCTACACGGCGAGCGCGCTGGGCACGGCCCTCGTCGCCTTTGCCGTGATCACATGGCTGGCCGACCGCTTCGCCGGCTCGCGGCCGGTCGAGCTGCTGCGCCACGCCGGCGCGATGAGCCTGACGCTGTACGTCGCCCACGCCCTCGTGTTCAACCTCGTGGTCGACTGGCTCGGGTGGGTCGAGCCGGCCGGCCTCGATGTGGCGCTGATGTTCGCGGCCGCCTTCTGGGTCGTCGCCATCACCGCCGCCGCCTGGTGGCACCGGCGCCGCGGCATCGGACCCGCCGAGTGGCTCTACCGTCAGCTGGGCGGGTGAACCGCCGCTCGCGAAGGTGCCACGATGGGGACGTGACCACAGCCGTCACCGAGCGCATCGCCATCCCGGTGCTGCGCGACCGCCGACCCAAGGCGACGACGCGGTGCGCGGTGCGTCTCGCCCGGCGCAGCGGTGCCGACATCGAGTACGTCGCCACAGCGACGCCCGCGGTCCGCGACCGTGTCGTCGCCGCGCTGCGCCGTCGATGCGACGAGGCGACGTCGTCGGGCGCGCCCCACGCCACGTGGCGGTTGGTCGACGCCGACGAGCTGGAGTCCTACCTCTCCTGGTCCGGCGCATGGTGCCAGTGCGTCGGGACGAGCGCCCGCATGTCGCGCGCCGCCATCCCCGTGCTCGTCGTCGGGCGCCAGTGCGCGTCCTCGGCCGGTGACTTCTCGACCGTCGTCGCCGGCGTCGACTCGTCGCCCGGCCGCGCCGAGCACATCGCCACCGTCGCCGCCTCGCTCGCCGAGCGCATCGATGCGGCCCTCACCCTCATCGAGGTCGTCGGTCCCGGCCCGTCGAGCGTCGACGTTCCCCCGTCAGCCCACGTGTCTCGCGTGGCGGCTGCGATGTCGCCACCGTCGCGGCTCTTCGACACGGTGCAGGCCGGACGCCCGGCTGACGGCCTGTTGCGTCTGCTCGACGCGGCGACCATCGTGGTCGTCGGCGCCGGACGATCAGGGGGCAGCGTGGCGGCTCGGCTGGTGCGACGTGCGCCGTGCCCGGTGCTCGTCGTGCCGGATGGCTACAGCACCTCGTCGAACGTGTTGCACTGCTGCGGATCGCCGGTGTCGTAGCCCCGGCGGAACCACTGCACTCGCTGCTCCGACGACCCGTGGGTGAAGCTGTCCTGGTTCACCTGCTGGCCCGCCTGCTGCTGGATGGCATCGTCGCCGACCGCTGACGCCGCGTTGAGCGCCTCACTGATCTCGCCCTGCGTCGAGCAGGCTGCGCTCGTCGGCGTCGCGTGCCCACGCACCGGCCAGGCAGTCGGCCTGCAGCTCGAGGGCGACGGAGTAGCGGTTGGCGTTCGCCGGATCCTGCTGCTCGAGCTGGTGCACCTTGGCGCTGATGCCGAGCACGTTCTGCACGTGGTGGCCGTACTCATGGGCGACGATGTACTGCGCGGCAAGGTCGCCGGTGGCGCCGAACTGGTTCTGCAGCTGGGTCAGGAAGTCGAGGTCGAAGTACACCAGCCCGTCGGCCGGGCAGTAGAACGGCCCCATCTGGGCGCTCGCCTGCCCGCACCCGGTGTTCGTCGCCCCGGAGAAGAACACGGTCGGGGCTTCCTGGTACTCGCTGTTGAACGCCGTGGGGAACGTGCGGATCCAGTACTCCGACACGTCGTTGGCGCCGCCGCAGAGGATCTGCTCGAGCTCGGTCTGGCACGTCTCCTCCGTGGCCGCCGGCACCTCCGGGCCGACGTCGGGCCCGGCCAACGACTGCGACCCGCCACCGAGCAGCTTGGGCAGCAACAGCGCCGCCGCGGCGACGAGCAGCGCCATCAGCCCGCCACCGGCCTTCATCGGGAAGCCGAGACCGCCACCACCGCCACCCAACCCGGGAAGCTCATGCCCCCGCCGCCGCCGGCTCCTCGGCGGTCCTGGATGCGGCCGGCATCGGTGCTGCGGATCTTGGTCACGCCGCCACTATGCCCGCTTTGGAATCCGTCCGAACACCGGAGTCTCAGCGTTGGCGGCGCATGCCGCGGATGCCGACGGCACCGGCGCCGATCAGCGGGCCGCGGTCGCCGAGGCGCGTCGGGGTGATGCGGGCGTGGCGGCTGGAGGGCAGCCGGGCGTGCGTGCTCAGCTCCTCTTGGGCGGCGTTGAAGAACGTCGCCGCGAACCCGAGGGCGACACCGCCGCCGACGACGACGAGCTCGATGTCGAGCAGCGTGCACAGCGAGGCCACACCGCGACCGACGAGCCGGCCGGTGCGCTGCATGATCTCGTAGGTCGGCTCGGTTGGCGAGCGACCGGTGATCGCCTCGATCGCCAGGCCCGACGCCTCGGCCTCGAGGCACCCGCGCGCCCCGCAGCCACAGCGCCGGCCGTTCGGTTCGACGATGATGTGCCCGACGTGGCCGGCGTTGGCCGACGCCCCGTCGAGCAGCTCGCCGTCGAGCACGATCCCCCCGCCGATCCCTGTCGACACGGTCAGCACGCAGTAGTTGTCATGACCCTTGGCCGCCCCCTGCCACCCCTCGGCGAGGGCGAGCGCCTTGCCATCGAGCTCGCCGTACACCCGCGTGCCGGTGAGCTCGCCGATGCCGGGCGCGCAGGGGGAACTCCCGCCATGCCGGGATGTTCACCGGCGACACCGTCTCGCAGTGGCGGGTGATCGGCCCGGCCGACCCGATGCCGACGCACGCCACGCGCACGTCGTGGCGCTCGGCGGCGTCGAGCTGCTGCTCGACGATCGTCGCCAGCGCCTTGAAGTGGCCCTCCGGACCGACGTTCTGGTCGACGAGCACGACGGCGCGATCGAGCAGCTCACCGCGCGGCGTCACCAGTGCGGCAGCGAACTTGGTGCCGCCGATGTCCACGGCGAGGACGACCGGAGGGAGCCGCTGGGTTGCCGGCAGGTCGTCGACGTCGTCGGACGTGTGATCAGGGGGTTCGTGTTCGTTCGTATCCAAACGATCTCTCGGAAAGGCTAGGGTGCGACCCATGGCCGGGGACGCCCGTGGGTTCATGTTCCCACGTTCGGCGACCGGCAGATCGTCGCTCGTGCCGCCACCGCCATGGCACTACAGCGGGCAGATGCTGACGATCGAGTACCGCACCGATCCGGCCGCCGTCGCCGAGCTGCTGCCCCCTCCGTTGGAGCCGGCGGACCAGGATCCTGGCGCCGTGGCCGTGATCTGGGCGGACTGGCAGAGCTGCAGCGACACGTTCGAGGAGCTGCTCGACCCCGTGCGCGCGCAATACCTCGAGACGTTCGTCGTCGTGCGCTGCACCTACCGCGGCGAGGTGTACAGCCGCTGCGTGTACATCTGGGTCGACCGCGACTTCGCGATGGTGCGCGGCCACCACCAGGGCTACCCCAAGAAGCTCGGCCAGCCCTACCTCACCCGGCCGGTGAACGTGGGGCTCGCCGGCCCGCGGCTGGAGCCGGGCGGGCGGTTCGGGGCGACGTGTTCGGCTGCCGGGCGCCGGCTGATCGACGCCACGTTCACGATCACCGGCACCGCACCGAGCGCCGGGTTCGTGAACTCCCATCCGATGATCCACCACCGCGTGTTCCCGGCGATCGAGAGCGACGGCACCGACTCGCTGCACGAGCTGGTGACGATGCGCGGCTACGACGCCGAGGTCGGCCCGTGCTACTCGGGCGATGCCACGATCACGTTCTACGAGTCCCCCGTCGAGGAGCTGACCCGGCTGGCCCCGACCGAGATGATCGCCGGCTACTGGCAGGAGGTCGGCACCAACTGGCGCGCCGGCACCACCCTCGAACGCCACAACCTGGCATGAAGACGCTTTGTAAGCGTTTTCAGGTGTCACGGATGGCACCGTTTCTTCCGAAGAAGTTGGTGGACGGGCATGACCGGGCCGGCGCCGACGGGGACCTCGGGCCGGCGGACGCCGACATCGCCGATCCGGACACGTACACCTCGGGCGTGCCCGCACGCCACGTTCCTGCGCCTGCGACACGACGACCCGGTGAGCTGGTGGGCCGAGGATCACGCCGGCGGGCGCGGCTTCTGGGCTGTCACCCGCCACGCCGATCTGCTCAAGGTCAGCCGCGACGTCGGGACGTTCTCCAGCGCCCAGGGCATCCGCCTCGAGGAGATGGACGCCGAGGAGACCGAGGCGCGACGCACGATGATGGAGCTCGACCCGCCCGAGCACACCGCGTACCGCCGTCTCGTCTCCAAGCCGTTCAGCCGCCGCGAGGTCTACGCCTACGAGCAGGCGATCCGCACGCTCGCCCGCGCCGTCGTCGAGGAGGCGCTCGCCGGCGAGCCGTCGTTCGACTTCGTGGACCGCATCGCCAAGCAACTGCCGATGCGCATGCTCGGCACGCTGCTCGGCGTGCCCGAGGACGACGGCCCGTGGCTCGTCGAGCAGGGCGATGCGCTGCTCGGCAACACCGACCCGGAGTTCACCACGCATCCCGTCGGCCTCGTCGACACCGACGAGTTCCGCCTGATGCCGTTCCGCAGTCCGGCCGGCATCGAGCTGTTCCGCTACGCCCAGGAACAGGCTCGGCGGCGGCGTGAGCCACCCGACCGACGACGTCATCAGCGACCTGCTCGCCCCGAAGATCGACGGCGAGGTCCTCAGCGAGCACGAGTTCAACAACTTCTTCACGCTGCTCGTCGCCGCCGGCAACGACACCACCCGCTACACGATGACGGCCGGCATGAAGGCACTGATCGAGCGGCCCGACCAGCTCGCCGAGCTGCGTGACGGCATCGTCGCCGGCGACACCGACCTCGTCACCTCGGCGGTCGAGGAGATCCTCCGCTGGAGCACCGTCACGATGCACTTCCGCCGCACCGCGACCGCCGACACCGAGCTCGCCGGCCGGGCGATCCGCGCCGGCGACAAGGTGGTGATCTGGTTCGTCTCCGCCGACTACGACGACGAGGTCTTCGCCGATCCGTTCACGTTCGACCTGCGCCGTTCGCCGAACCCGCAGGTCGCCTTCGGGCTGATGAGCCCGCACCTGTGCCTCGGCGCCCAGCTCGCCCGGATGGAGATCAAGGTGCTCTTCGAGGAGCTGCTGCCCCGCCTCGCCGACGTGCGCATCGACGGCCCGATCGACCGCCTGCGCAGCAACTTCATCGCCGGCATCAAGCGCCTGCCGGTGCGTGTCTCGCACCCGCCTGATCACATACTTCGTCGACGCCGGCTGATATGTCTCCACCCGAGGTACTCCTCGGGACGGGAGGAACGATGGTCAACAAGCGGCACATCGGATCCGTCGTTGCGGCGGCCACTTTGGCTGCCGTCTTCGCGGGCGTCGGTCTCGGCGGTGCCCACGCTGCCGCCGGCCGAGCCCGCGCCGACGTCCCGACCGAGATCATCCTCGACGGCACAGGTCCCGGCCACGGTGTCAGCGGCTTCATCGGCTCAGGACCGTCCAGTCCGGGCGTCCCATATCCACCGTCCACCGCCGGGTTCACACCGCTCAACGAGGGGTTCGCCGGCATCATCTTCACGCCCCTCCGGGCCCACCGGGCCGACGCTGCAGATGTGAACTGCATCGACATCCTCACCCCGACGGGTGTCGGTTACGGCTACACCTCGGCACTTGGGGCGAGGCCAACGTGACCAACGTGGGACACGTCGCGCTCCTCCTCGGTCAGTACTACCCGAACACCGCGCTGCCGGCAATCGGTTCGTCGGGCATCGCCAACGAGGCCGACGAAGCGGCCGCGGTGCAGGCCGCTATCTGGTACTTCTCCGACAACTACGTCCTGGCACCGGGTGATCCACTGCTCCCCGCCGTGACGTTGATCGTCAACGCGGTTCGTGTCCAGACCCCGGCTCCCGCCCCGACACCACCGACGCTCCAGATCACCCCGCCAGCGACGACGATTGGCCCTATCGGGATACCGATCGGGCCCTACACGGTCGTCACGAACGTTGCGGGCGGCGCAACGGTCTCGGCGAGTGCGGGCACGACGATGTACAGCGACGCCGCCGGCACGACAGTGATCGCCAACGGAACCACCGTTCCCACCGGCACTGAGATCTGGCTCGGAAGGACAGAGGTCGGGACGGCCACCTTGACCGCGTAGGCCACGACCGTCGTGCAAAGCGGCAACGTGTACCTCTACAACGACAACGTCGCTGCCACCGATGCGCAGAACCTGATCCTCGCCCAGACGCAGACGCTCAATGCCAATGCCACGGGAAGCGCCGAGTTCCAGCAGCAACCAACGACGACGACGCAGCCGACCACCACCTCGACGAGCACGACGACGCCGGTCTCGACGACGTCCACGACGACGCCGTCCTCCTCGACGTCGACCACGGCTCCGGGCTCGAGCACCACGACGACGATCGCTGCACCCACCCCGGCTCCGACCACTCCGAGAGCTGTCGGGCCCGCGACGGGCGCTCAGCTCGCGTCGAGGCGCGCTGCCGGTGACGGGCGTCGACAACTCCAATCTCGCTGTCCTGGCAGCCGTCGCCCTCCTGAGTGGATTCAGCATGATCCTGGTCAGCCGGCGGCCGCGACGCTCCGACTGAGCCGACCCGCCTGAGAGCACACCCGGGCCGCCTAACGTGCGGGCGACGCTTCGGGGAGGGCACATGACATCGCTGGGAAGACGCACGACGATCGGGATCGCCTTGCTCACGTTGCTCGTCGCCTGTGGCGGCGACGACGACGACAGCGTGGAGAGCACCGAAGGCACGGGCGCCGCGGC
>CAWGJK010000009.1:0-80277 GCA_963822875.1 uncultured Acidimicrobiia bacterium
CAACCGCAGCATCAGCTCATCGACAAGTTCGTCCACGACACTTTCGTGCGTTAGGTCGTCCATGTCCCCCCGCTCATCGTCAAGATCAACATCACTGGGTCACGATCAACATCGCGAAACCAGACGGGACCGTCTCACAGGGCTCGTGCTCTCGTCAGTATCGCCATGCTGCCGTCGGTCGCTTCGACGTCATACCGCCGGAGCACGCATTCCAAGTCCGTCGCGTCCGGATACGTCCAGATCGCTTTTAGGTCACCCCATGGTTAGGCCGCTCGCCAAATCGATCCACAGGTTGCCCGTTCATCTCACGTGCCAAACCTGGCCCGGTCCGCCGATGCCAACACATTGTCGCGGGCGACTAGCCCCGACTAGCGCAGTCCTGTGACTGACACGCTGCTCGGCCGGCACGCGCACCGCTCGACGCGCACCGACGTCAAAATCACCCGTACGGGTGGCTTGCCCGCGTCGGTCTTGTGGATAGGCGATCACCGCTGATGAAGCAGTCGGCGGCGAGCAGTTTGATGATGTTCGCGTCGAGCTGATCCCGTTGGCGGCTAATGACGCGGTGCAACGAGGGGGATCGATCCAGGAGGTGAATCGACATGACGTCGATGTGGGACTATCAACAGGGTGTCGGAAGAGCCGACCGTGATCTGGTCGGCTATGACGTCGCGCCATCGACGGGAATCGGAAAGGTCGATGAGGCCACCTACGAGGCCGGTCGGCGCTACCTCGTCGTCGACACCGGGTTCTGGATCTTCGGCAGGAAGCGGATGCTCCCGGCGGGTGTCGTCGACCGGGTCGCTCACGCCGACCACAAGGTGTATGTGGCGATGTCGAAGGAGGACATCAAGTCCGCCCCTGACTTCAACGATCACGATCGCAACGTCCGCGATCCGTACGACGCCTGCTACAGCCGTTCGGTCGTCGACCGTGAGCTAGCGAGAACAAGGGAGTCCACGTATCACGGCGCCGAGCGGGCGGCGGCGCCGCGACACGTTCACGCCGGACCCATCGCAACGTGGACGTGATGTTCGTCCCGTCGGGCGGGGGGGTGACGCAGGTCAGTTCCGGCGTGGCGGTACCGTCGACGTCGATGCGCTCGACACGGCGTGGGCCATGAGTCGCCGGCGCTGATCGTGACGTGGACCCGCCATCGTGGTTGAGACGTCACCTCGGCGAAGGTCCAATCCGGCGGGAGGCACGGGTGCACCCGGAGCCGGTCGCCCTCGATCTCGAGCCCGAGGACGGCTTCGAGCCCGGCTCGGTAGAGCCAGCCACTGGCACCGGTGTACCAGGTCCATCCGCCGCGCCCGACGTGGGGAGCCACCGAGTACACATCGGCCGCCACAACGTAGGGCTCGACGCGGTATGTCGCCACCTCGGCTGGCGTGCGTGTGTGGTTGACAGGGTTGAGCATCGCGAACAGCGATCCAGCGCGGTCTCGCGGCCCAATTCGGCGTACACGAAGATCGACCACACCGCGCCGTGTGTGTACTGGCCACCGTTGCTCGCGGACGCCGGGTGGATATGCCCCGATGTAGCCGGGGTCGGGATCTGATCGTTCGAAGGGCGGCGTGAAGAGGCGGGCGATGCTGTCGCCGAGGTGTGACGAGGTGGGCGGCCACCTCGTCCATAGCCACCACGGCCCGCAACGGGTCGCCCGCGCCACTGAGAACGGCCCAGCTCTGGGCGATGGTGTCGATCCGGCACTCCTCGTTCTGCGCCGATCCGAGGGGTTGTCCATCATCGAAGAACGCTCGCCGGTACCAGTTGCCGTCCCACCCGTGGCGTTCGAGTGCCTGCGCCAACTGCCGCTGGGTGGTCGGGGTGAGCAGGGCCACGAACCCGGTGTCGCCCCGGCGGAGTCGCCCAGGTCGGCGATCCAGTCGGGACAGCGGTGCGGTGTAGGAACCAGCCGAGCCAGACGCTCTCGCCGCGCCCGGCAGCACCGACTCAATCATGCCGTCGTTCCAGTCGCCCGTGCCCATCAGGGGAAGTCCATGGTCGCCGACGGCGAACGCCCGCTCCAGGGCGCGGGCGCAGTGGTCGGTAGAGGCGACTGCGCTCCGTCTCGGACACCGATGGGGGGTGAAGAACACCTCGTCGTCGTCCGGGCCCAGCGGCTTGACCCCTCGAGGCACGCCCTGTGCTCGTCGAGGACCGGCGCAGGTCGCCCGTGCACCCTGACGTAGCGCAGCCGCGGCGTGAGGCCAGCCAGACCGACATCGTGCGCTGATGCGGGTACGCACGCCCCGCCCCTGTCGCCGGAAGCCACCAGTGCTGCACGTCACCTTCGACGAACTGGCGCTCGGCTGCACGGCAGCAGGTGGTCGCGGGCCCGTTCGGGGTCGGACGAGGACCGACCGGCCATCGAGTCCTGCAGCTGATCGCGGAATCCGTAGGCGCCACTCGCCTGGTAGTAGCCGGACCACGCCAACATTAGCGATGCGAGGGACTGGTACAGCAGCCAGCCGTTCATCACCACGTCGAACGCCGGGTCGGGCGTGCGCACCGTGACGGCGCTGAGGCGCCGCTCCCATTCGGCCTTCACGTCGGTGAGGACGTCGTCGGCAGGGCGTTCTCGGTAGGTGACGATCAGCCGTCGGGCTTCGCTGGCGTCGTGTGCGGTACCGAACAGGATCGTCACGTCGGCGGTTTCTCCTGGGCCGATGGAGACCTGCTGTTGCAGCGCCAGCCCCGGGTCGGCGCCCCCACCGACGCGATTCGACAGTGGTCGGCCGGAGGTCACGCCGTGCGGCCACTCCATCGTCCCCGTGACGCCGAGGAACTCTCGACGGTCGCCGGACCATGCCGTCTGTTGTCCGGCCAGGTCGGCGAACACGATCTGGTCGGCGTACTGTGTGCTCCACGGGTTGCGAACGAACAGTGCGTTCGACTCGGTGTCGTGTTCGGTCACAAGGTGATCGGCGGTGTGTCGGCGGTCCTGCCCGAGGACGATCTCGGCGTACCAGGTGACGGTGAACGACGCCGGCCACGGTCCACGGTTCGTGAGCCGGAGCCGAGAGATCTTGAGCGGATCGTGGCGAGGGACGAACTGCACGAGGTCGAGGTCGAGTCCGAGGTCCGGGCGTTGATGAAGGTACCGGGTCACGCCGAAGCCGTGGCGGGTGATGTGCCGACCCTGCGCAAACGGCCACGCTGTGGGCGAGCAGAGCGCCCCGTCGGCGTTGTTGCGCACGTAGATCGCCTCTGAGAGCGGCGTACTCACAGGGTCGTTACGCCACGGGGTGAGCTGGTTGTCACGACTGTTGCGCCACCAGGTGTAGCCGGCGCCCTCGGCGGTGGCGTGGAAGCCGAACTGTTCGTTGGCAACCACGTTCGTCCACGGGGCCGGTGTGGAGTCGGTGCCGTCGAGGACGATGACATACTCGCGGCGCTCGACGTCGAACCCACCGATCCCATTGAAGTACAGCAGATCCTCGGCGCCGTCGAAGGGCTCGACGGGGATCGCCGGCAACTCTCCGACGGGTTCCAGCGCGGCCAGCGACCGTGTCAAGGCTCGTCGCCAGTTGCGCGCCGCACTTGGTCGACGAGGTCCCCTCGCCGGGCAGTGATCGTGACTCGGGCCGCGCGCTGAGAACCCGGATCACCTCTGGCGCGGTCTGGTCGGCCCGAACGACGTGGACAGCGCCGGTCGGTCCGTCGGCATGTGAAGCGACCTGCACGGAGCTGACGATGGCGTGCAGGCCCTCATGCAAGCTCTCGACGTAGGACGATGATCGGTCGTTGAGGACAACGAGATCGACGACGAGTTGTATCCGTTGCCAGTACTCGAACGCCTGGACGACCTGACGGACGATGTGCAGGTCGTTGGGGTCGTCGATCCGCACGAGGACGATCGGCAGGTCACCTGAGACACCGAGCGGCCACAGGACGGACTGCATGCCGAGGTCGCGGGCCAGTGTCGACGAAGCTGGACGCAGGCTCGGACCCGGGAAGTTCACCAAGCCGCCGAGGGCCTGGAACTGGCTGGCCTCGTCGGCCGAGATGCCGAGGTGGCGAAGCCGGACCTGGTTCTGCGTCCAGGCCAGCATGGCGACCCGATCGTAGGCGCCGGGTCCACGATGGCGGTCGATGAGGTCGAGCAGCTCGTCTCGGGTGCTCGCTACCATGGTCCACATCAGGAGGCGGGCGGATCCTCGCCCGGGCACCCGCAAGGTTTGGCGCAGCGAGAAGATGGGGTCGAGCACGTCGCCGGTCGTGTGGCTCGGTTTCTCGCCCGGTCGCAGTTGCGCCGCGTTGCGGGCGGTGCCGTTGCGCCCGAGGAATTGGAGCCGGTCTGTCTCGTAGTGGATGGCGTCGGACTCGCCGTGCTCGACGACGAACAGATGCGCCGTCCACATCTCCGCCTGCTCAGGAGAGCGGCGTCGACGGGTGGCGACCAAGGCGCCGTACTCGTCGAGATATTCCGTGTGCACGAACATCTTGGAGAAGGCCGGGTGGGCGAGGTCATCGGCAGGCGGCCCAAGGACTAGTTCGCTGTAGCTGGTCACGGAGATCGCGGGCTGGTGCGGCGCGAGTCGTTGCGGACCGTCAGGCGACGCACGACGACGTCGGATTCCGGCGAGAGGTGGTACTCCAGTTCGGTGCTGATCGTCCCGTGACGACGGCGGTACAGGACTCGATCCTCTCCGAAGCGGGCCTCACAGGTGTCTTCCCGGTTGGGCAAGGGCATCGGCGTCGCGCTCCAGCACTCATCGGCCGTCTCGTCGCTGAGATAGATGCGGTCGCCGCCTTCGTCGCACGTCGGGTCCGGTCGCCAGCGGTTGACGACCATCGAGCCCCAACGCAGTTGGCTGCCGGCGCTCGGCGTGAACGAGAGCGTCAGCCGTCCGTTGGAGAGTTGGTGGGAGGTGGCCGAGAGCAGCTTCTCGCCGGTGAAGCGCCGTTCGACGGGCGGCGTGATCGCGCGCACATTGGGTGCGGCCTCGAGCTCGCGCTGGGCGTGGATCCTTGGGACGTCACGCGGGGCTCGTTCCTGGAGGAGCAGGGCGGCCGCGCGCACCATCGGCTCGGTGTGGAATCGGTCTCGCATCAGCCCGTCCAAGACGGCGTTGTGGATCCCGACGATTGTCATTCCTTGGTGGTGGGCCATGTAGCAGCGGACGAGGGCGTAGCGCTCGTCCCGTGAACGCCTTGAGGCGGTGAAGTCGATCGCCTCGTAGAACCCGTATCGGCCGCGAGCACCGAGTCGTGTCAGGGCGCGGTAGTTCGCCGCCGCTGCTCCTGGGGCGACCATCGCGGCTAGGCCGGTCGCATAGGGCGCGACGACTAGGTCGTCGGCCAGGCCGCGGACGATTCCAAGTCCGGGAACGCCGAACTGTGAGTACTGATACGTCAGTTCCACGTCGCGCGCGTTGAACGCAGATTCCGAGATTCCCCACGGCACGCCCAACTCGTTTCCGTAGTCGATCTGACGAGCGACGATGAGGTCGGCCGTTCGCTCCAACAAGCTCGCGGCCGGTGAGCGCATCACGAGCAGTGGCATCAGGTACTCGAACATCGAGCCTGACCAGGACAGGAGCGCGGCGTCGGAGTGCACTGCGGTGACCGGGCGGCCGAGGCGGAACCAGTGGCGGGTACGCACGTCGCCTTTGGCGATCGCGACATAGCTGGCCACGCGGTGACTCGGACGCCAGCAGGTCGTAGCAGCTCTCGTCGCGACGCTCTTCGTCGACCTGGTAGCCGACCGACAGCAGACCGCGACGCCGGTCGAACAGGAAGCCGAAGTCCATGCCGAGGACCTCGTTCCGCATCCTGTGCTCGAGCCGGGCGAGCCGTTCGGTGTGGGCGACGATCGCGCTCAGTTGCAGGTGTGCGTCGCGCTGCTGGCTCTCCAGAGCGACCAGCGTGGCCTCCGCCCACACGCTGCTCTCGTCGCACTCGTCACGTGGGGTCGTGGCGACGGCTCGCTCCAGCACCGTCCGAATCCGAGCGGTTTGCGCCTCGTCGAGGCCCGCCGACTCCGCCGTCGGGAAGCCGTCAAGCAACTCGTCGAGCTCCTCGAGGAGCGCCACGTCCCGAGGGTTCTGCGCGGCGCGACTGTCGCGAAGCAGCGTCAGCCCGTCGCGAATCCCGGCGGCTGGGGTGCCGTGTGCGTCCGGCGTGTCGATCCACTCCCGGCACGCGTTCGCGGCGATGAGGAGGTGGCTCGCCAGGTTGCCATTGTCGACGGTGGAGATGTACCGCGGCGTCAGCGGTTCCAGCGTCCTGGTGTCGTACCAGTTGAAGAGATGCCCGTTGAGGTGATCGAGCGTGTCGACGCTGTCCATCGTGCGCTCCATGCGCTCGAGGGCCTCGCTCGAGCCGATCCAACCAAAGTCCCGGGCGGCGACGACGGAGAGGAGATAGAGGCCGATGTTCGTCGGTGAGGTGCGGTGTGCGACGACGGGTGCCGGGTCTTCCTGGAAGTTGTCGGGGGGCAGATCGTTGTCCGCGGAGGTGACGTGTTCCTCGAAGTAGCGCCACGTCCGGCGAGCGACGAGGCGGAGCGCAGCGACATCCTCACGGGACGCAGTCAGTTCGGCCGAGTTGTACGGGGTGCAGACCCATGCGGCAACGAGGGGTGCCACAAGCCAGATCGTGGCCACGAGCGCTGCGACGGCGAGGTTCCAGCGTCCACCGGCGATCCCCGCGACCACGGCGAGCACGGCCGGGACGAAGCCACCCCACATCAGGCGGATGTAGTGGTTCATCGTGCCCTTCGTGCCCGCCGAGACCTGTGCTGCGGTCGTCCACTCGAGGCGGTGACGGTGTGACCAGGCCATGCGGAACCAGGTGCGCAGCGTGGCGTCTGCCATCAACCACGCGTGGTGCCCCAGGAACGCGAAGTTGAGGAAGCCGAGGACCACCCCGTTGGCGAGGTCGTGGAAGAAGCCATTGACCTGGCTGCGGAGCGTGATCCCGGACCGCCAATGAAGGAGTTGGCTGAAGACAGGAAGGAGCGGGGGCCCGACGAAGGTGGCGACCAGCGCCGCCGACCACGCCAGTGCCCCCCACGACGGCATCAGCGCCAAGCCCGCGATGAGCGCTGCAACGAGGGAGATCGGCGAGGCAGTGCGGCGAAGGTTGTCGATCATCTTCCATCGACCGAGCCCGCTGATGCCGCGTCGACGTCGAATGATCCACGGCAGGAGTTGCCAGTCACCGCGAGCCCACCGGTGGGCGCGTGCTGCGGCCACCTCGTAGGTCATCGGGAACTGCTCGACGACCTCGACGTCCGTGACGAGCCCCGAGCGGGCGTAGTTGCCTTCGAGCAGGTCGTGGCTGAGGACTCGGTTCTCCGGGATGCGGCCTGCCGTCGCCGCCATGACGGCATCGACGTCGTAGATGCCCTTTCCGGTGAAGGACCCTTCCCCGAAGAGGTCCTGATAGATGTCCGACACGGCGAAGGCGTAGGGATCGAGGCCGGGCGCGGTCGAGAACGCGCGTTGAAAGTAGGAGCTGGCTTCGTTCATCGGCAGCGAGGGGGTGACTCGGGGCTGGAGGATGCCGAAGCCGCGGAGTGGGCGAGCTGCACCTGGCGCCCACACGGGTCGGTTCAATGGGTGCCCGAGCTTGCCGATCAGACGGCGGGCAGCGTCGCGGGGTAGCCGAGTATCGCTGTCGAGCGTGAGCACGTACTTGACGTCATGGGGGAGGCGCCCCTCGACGGTGGTGAAACTTGTCGTTTCGTCGCCCCGCAACAAGCGGTTCAGCTCCTCCAACTTGCCACGCTTGCGTTCCCAGCCCATCCACACCCGCTCCTCAGGGTTGAACCGGCGGGCCCGGTGCAGCAGCAGGAAGTAGTCGCCATGGAGCTCATTGAGGCGCTCGATCTCGAGACGAGCACGCCGCCACCAGCTCGTCGTCGCCGTTGGCGTGCTCGGTCGGGCTGTCGAGCCAGTCGGTGACCAGGGCGAAGTAGATCTCCCCCGATGCATTCGCCAGGTAGTGGACCTCGAGCAACTCCACGAGCTCGTCGACGCCGGCGAGCGAGTCGAGCAGTGTCGGGATCACAACCAGCGTCCGGTGCTCAACTGGCACCCCGGTGCGCAATGCCAGGCCCGGTAGGACCGAGACATGGAACGTGTGCGTGAGGCGTCGGTTCACGACACCGAGAGCGAGATCGCTGAACGGAAGCACACCGAGGACAGCCGCCACGATGAGCACCGGCGCGGGCAGCCCACCGGAAATCCAATCGATCAAGATCAACGTGGCACCGAGTGTCAGCACGAGGCCGACCAGGGCCAGGCAGAGATAGCCGAGCAGCCCGGCGCGCCCTCCGAGAGCGGTACTGCGTCGGCGCCAGGTCGGCCGGAACCCGATCGCCCGCTCGAAGGCGGCCCGCCCATCGTCCAGGAGCCAGAAGCCGGGATCTCGAGTGACCGCATCGGGCCCCTCGCGAGTCTGGTGCAGCGCCGCCCGTGCGACGTCGATCTCGGGACGACCGGCTCCCCTGGCCAGCTCTTCGATGGCGGAGCGGTACAGGTTGCGGCTCGGGAAGTCCTGCGCCATGTATGCGCCGTCGCGGCGCAGCTCGGCCTCCACGAGGCTGACGCCCTCTACCCACTCGGACCAGTCGACGTCACCGAGCAAGCGCAAGCTGGTGAAGATGTTTCGAACTGTCACCGTCCCGCTGGACTGGGAATGATGCTCCTCGTCGACGATGCGTTCCGGGTCCAAGCCCTGCGTTTCGAGCCGAGTGGAGATCCACTGCGCCGGCGCGGGGTCCGGTTGATCACGCATCCGTCGAATCAGCTGCACCGCGAACGCTCGTCTGTTCAGCGAACCGTCGATCTGGTCGGCCAGCTCATGCAGCGGCCGGGCAGGCGATCCGCCGAGTCCAAGGAGCTGATCGGCACACGCGTCGGCCCGCTCCCGATCGGCCGCCGCACGCACGATCAGGTCCGCGAGCCGCCGCAAGTTCTCCAGAAGCAGAAGCCGCAAGGTGATCGCGGCGGCCCAGAGCTCACCGAGCGAGAGCGCCTTACGTGCCTCGTACGACCGCACGTAATCGGCGAGCAAGTCCGGATCGAAGAGGCTGTCGGTGTGGGCGACGTATCCCCACATGATCCCGAAGATCCGTGGATGCCCGGCCAGGAACCCGCTCCCGAGCTTGGGGAGTTGCTTGAAGTAGCTGGGCGGCAGGTCGAGGCGAACCTGACGGACATTGCGTTCGACAATGTGGAAGTTGTCGACCAACCACTCGGCGGCAGGGGTGATGGGCCGTCCCGCTCCGAGCTCGGTCAGCAGCGCACGATAGTCCTGCAGCAGGGCGGCCGCGTTGTCGTCCAAGCGGTCCACGATGGAGACCACCTTCAAGCTCCCATCGACGACCATGTGACTGTCGGCGAGAGACACCGCGTGCTGCTCGAAACGCTCCCGGCCGAAGACCTCGGCCCGAATCGGCTCCGTGTCGTCCCATGGCGCGGCCGAGCGCCGAGTCCGCCAACCGCCGACGGCTGTCCGCTTCATCACCTCACACGCCTCGCTGCCTGGTCGGCCTGTGGGGGTAGCTCGCAGAATCGTGCGCGTCGGGAGGCCGAGGCCCGATCGACATGGCGCTCATCCTCTCCACGACCGCCCTCGCTGCATCGCCCTTGTCCAACTCTCGGAAACTGGATCAGGAGTGTTCTCGGAAGAACGGGATCGGAGTGTCGGCGCCGCCCGTCCCATCGTCGGTGTGCACCGGCACTGGAGTCGACCACGGTCGCTCGCCCTCGTGTCGCCGCTGGCACCGCCGCTCAGGCGTTCGTCAATTTCGCTGATGCGCCCCTCGGTCGTTGCGCTCATATCCGAGAGACGACGTGTTCCTAGACCCTCCTTGCCAAATAGATGATCGCCAGGATCACCAGAATCAGAATCAGAAGGCCCCCAATGCCGTAGCCCATATCGCCGAAACTCCCCGTCAAGCTCGCTGCCGTACCGACAGCGGGCACAGTTCCTTACCAATCTCGCCCACTCGCAAACAATGTCGGCGAGCCGGCACGCTGGCCGGTGACGATCGCAGCCGCTTCCGGAAGGGGGACCGACCGACCGGGTGGCGAACCACGTCGGTTTCCACCACCGAAGGTTCGGTTGGGCGACGTGACGGGTACGGATGCACACGGGGATAGGGCCAGACCGTGGTGGAGTGGGCCGTGGCATTGGAGTACATCGAGCTGGCGGAAGCAACGCGAGGGACCGGTGATGACCGTGGGCGGTACGCGTCGCCTGGCCCCATCAGATCGGAGGCCGCGGAATGACGAGATTGACGCTTCACCCTGAACGGCCCACGGCGCTTCGCTCGGAGCCAGCCGTGCCGGTCGAGTCGTCGGATCGGGGCCGCACCGCCGAGTCACCGAGACAGCTACCGGCCGGCGGCCGGAGAGATGTACTCGTTCGGGTGGATGAGGAATCCAAGAAGGATCACGTCATGCTGCTGTCAGCTGGTGTTGCCTTCTTCGGGCTCCTCGCTCTCGTTCCGGCGCTGGTCGCGTTGCTCTCGATGTATGAATTGGTTGCCGAGGTGAGTGCGGGTGGCATCCATCGTCGTGGCCGTGACCGAACAGCTCGTGACCGCCGAAGGGATCTCATGACCACCAACAGCGTGACGAGCGGCCGTCGCGAGACCACTGGCCCGTTCGTTGCGCCCGAACGTCGACTCGGTCTGCGGCCGCCAGCAGAACTCGACGCTGAGCGAGGTGGTTCGACGGTGGTACGAGGGCGCGCGCCGACCCACGGGTGGGGTAGGCCCTAGGTATGCCAATGATGAAGACGCAGGGGGAGATTCACGCTGGTGACGTCTGTGAGGCGTGTCGAACGACGGTGCGTCAGGTGCAGGAGGATGCGGGGCTGCTGGAAGCGCCCGACAAGCCAGGCTCGTGCTGGGCTTGCGCTTGCCCTGGCGGCCATGGTCCCCAGGTCGTGTTGCGGGACTAAGGCGTTCAGCGACGGGTCGTTACCGGCAGATGACAGTGGCGCGGTGGAGTCGCGCACGGTCGACAGGCTTGATTCGTTGGCAGCCAGCACACGGGCAAAGGTCTCTTCGACGATCACCTCGAATGCATCGCGATCGACCAACGCCCTGCGATCCAACACCGCCAGCTCCATGAGGTCGTCCGGAGGAACCTCCTTGACCGCCGCTCACTCCCGCCTCAGCATCACCGCCCGTCCCCGCTCGAGCGGCGCAAGCGGAAAACATTCGATGCATGCGCCATCTCGATCGACCGTAGGCGTTCCTACAACGTGAGCCCCGACGACGCCCATCGCACTGACCGATCGTCGTTCAGCCGGACGCTCATCGCCACATGCTCGCGCGGAGCAGCCAGAAAGGCCCGTCAAATCATGGGAGTCCGTACAGCTCTACCAGGCCTGGCTCACCCGCTCCGTCGAGACGTCACGGGCTTCGTCCAACGAGTGGCGCGACGCGCCCCGACGTCAGTGTTTGCCGGGCGCCACGTTCGGGTTTGTGTGTGGTGATCGGCTCTTGCGTTCGTTTCGGGGGTGAGTGTGAACGTCGGTGGGCGTGAAGCGGCTGTGGATCAACTCGTCGATGAGCTCATGCTGCGCTTGTGGCGGCTCGCCCTGCTCGTCCCGAACGTCGTCGACGATCGTGACGCCGTGAGTCGCGCCGTCCGACAGACTGCAGAGCAAACGGTGACCGAGCTCGGCCGACCCGGGCCGCAGGGGGTGACTGCAGCACGAGAAGTCGCGTTCACGCTGTTTGGTGACACCGCGCACGGCCCGCCAGAGAGTTGGTGGCGAACGCCGCTCGGCGCGCTGGTGTCAGAACGACTTCAGCCGATCGCGGCGTCACGGTCGACGGCGATTTCCGCCACGGCGCGTGACGGCGACGCTCGTCGAGGCCCCTGCGCATCAGGGAGCCCCAGGCCGCCGTTGCCCACAAGCCACGTCACCCGAACAGGTGAAATCGCGTCGTCGACACATCGGTCGGCCGGTGCTGGGTACAGGTGAGGCCGCATCGGCGAAGGAGGACTCGTGAGCTCAGACCTTGGAAACGCAACATCGGCCAGCGGCGCGGCTGAGGCAGCTCGCGAGGTGGGTGCCCAGGCCACCGATCAGGTGAAGGTGGTGGCCGGCGAGGCCCGCGACCAGTTCGGCCAGCTGCTCGGCAAGACCCACGACGAACTGCGTGACCGGGCCCAGGAGCAGAGTGACCGTGCCGCCGGGGCCCTGCGCACCTTGGCCGAACAGGTGAGGGCCCTCAGCGAGGGACGCTCCGAGGAGGCGGGCCCGTTGACGGGCTATCTGCGGGATGTCCAGGGCAGGATCGACCAGTTCGCCGAACGGTTGGCGGATCGGGGCCCGCAGGGCGTGCTCGAGGATCTCGCAGGCTTCGCAAGGCGCAAGCCTGCCCTCTTCCTTCTCCTTGCCGGCGGTGCCGGGTTCACCGTCGGGCGGGTCACGCGATCCGGGGTCGCCGCCCGCAAGGAGTCCGCTGACTCCACACCCGGCAGCCAGCCAATCTCGCCGGCGCCGCCGTCGCCCGCACCGCCAATGACGTCGGCGAGGGTGTCGGCGGCGTCGGCGCCGCTGCGGTCTGCGGTCGAGGCGGCCCCGTGACCGTCGACAGTCCGGGCGCACCGTCGACCCGCGGCGACGGTCTCGACCCGGCGACCCAGCCGCTGCGCCCATACGCCTCGGTCACCGACCTGGTCGGTGAGCTGGCCGGCCAGATGTCCACCCTGTTCCGCCAGGAGCTGGAGCTGGCCAAGGTCGAGACCAAGGAAGAGGCCAAGCGAGCCGGGAAAGCCGCGGCGAGTGTTCGGCGGGGCGGGCGTCGCTGCCTGGATTGGGCTGCTGTTGGCGTCGATGGCGGTCGCCTGGCTGCTCGATCAAGGCCTCAACACGGCGTTGTCGTTCGCCATCGTGGCCGTCGTGTGGCTCGTCGTCGCCCTGGTCCTCGCCATGCGCGGCCGGCGCACCATGGCCGGCGTGCAGCCATTGCCCACCACCACCGCCACCCTCAAGGAGGACGTCGAATGGGCCAAAGCCCAGAAGCATTGAGAGACGAGATCGCCGGCACCCGCCAGGAGATGAGCGAGACGCTCGAGGCGATCGGCGACCACGTGAGCCCTGGCCGCGTTCTCGAGCGGCGCAAGAACCGCATTGTCAACGGCGTGCAGCAGGTCCGCGAGCGGGTGATGGGCTCGGCCAGTGACACGGCCAGCTCGATCTCCGACGCCACCGGCTCGGTCGCCGAGTCGGCCCGCCACGCTCCCCACGCCGTGGCCGAGCGGACACAGGGCAGCCCGCTCGCTATGGGCGCCGTGGCGTTCGGGCTCGGCTTCGTCGCTGCGGCCATGTTCCCGGCCAGTCGGCCCGAGAAGGAGGCGACCGGTGAGTTGCTGTCCAAGGCCGAGCCGCTGAAGGACGAGTTGAAGAGCGTTGGTCAGGACGTCGTCGACAACCTCAAGGAGCCGGCGCGCGAGGCGGTCGAGACCGTCAAGGACACGGCGGTGTCGGGAGCCGAGCAGGTCAAGACGAGCGCACAGGAAGCGATGCCGAGCGGCGACGGTTCGACCGATCGGGCGGACAACGGCCCGACGGCCGACGAACGACGTCGACCCTGAGGCGTCGTCACTCGCGCTGACCCACCCCTGCCGACAACCCATCCAACGAACCAGTCCACCGAAGGCGCTGGCGTCGGGCCGCAGTTGGCCGCGTCGGCGGCGACGACGCACTGGCGTCGCGCTCCGAGTGTCCACGGATTGTCCACGAACGGTTCAGAATTGGCCGGCACAAAACGATACGCCGTGAACGCCTGGCCCGCAAAGCCGCAGCTCAGACGCCATGACCCGGCACCACCCGACACTCGGTGAACGCCCCGGTTGCACCTTGTAATCATGAGGTCGTGGGTTCGATTCCCACACCCGGCTCCAACAAGAAGCCAGCTCCGAGACGGCTGAGCAATCCGTCGAGGTGCCCGCGTTTCGGTGCGGATCGAAAAGAATGGGTGGCGTGCAGGGCACGCGTGCAGCAATTCCGTCGGGCTGTGTCCGGGATCGCCTAACGTCGGATACTGCGTCCCGTGGGGCGTGGTCATCGATCGATGTCACGTCGGCGTGGACTCGAGCAACCGCTTGAGAGTCTGTTCGTCGCGTCGACTGTCCCGTTCGAGAACTCGCGCGAACAGCGGCTCGGCGACCCTCATCCATCCTGCAACGTTGAACCGCATGGTGCTCGTCACGTGGCACCGGTCCGCGTCGATCGGCTCGACGAGGTATGACGCTCGACCGGTCATCGCACCTTCGGGGATCTCGAAGGCGACGTAGCGGCCGGGCTCGAACTCGACGAAACGATTGCGGGACTCGATTCGCCGACCAGCGAACCGACGCACGAACACGTGCTCGCTCCCCAACCCGATCGGACCGTCGGTCGTACGTCGAACCTCGCGCAGCCCGCGCTCGCCAGCGCGGTGCGTTGCACTGGTCGCTGACGAAGGCGAACACGTCGTCCGCAGCTCGGTCGAGGTCGAGATGCGTCACGACTTCGATCACACGCGCCGCCCGGCGCTCGCTGAAGCATCCCGACGACGCTGATCACCGCGTCCGCACACGCGTCCGAGTATCGCGTCCGCTACCACGCGGCTGCGGCGTCGCTGTCGCCGAGAACTGGATCTTCGTTGACGCAACTACGGGGCTTGCGCCGCCGCGAGATCAACCGAGAGGGGAAACCCACCCGCGCCTCCGTAGAAGGAGACGAACGGGCGACCTGACGACCGGAAACGCTGGTTCGTGGCGCGACAGATTCAGGCCCTCGTTCGGCAGGTCTGGCTTGTCAGCGACCGACCTCGCAGTGGGTGAATTCAGGCTCGGCCGACCTGCTAGACATCCGCATGGTGCTCGGCGGAGCACCCACGACACTCGAGGGAGTTTCCATGTTCGTGACGGTCATCCATCACATCACTGACCCTGAGGGGTTCCAAGCAGCTGAGGACAAGGCGCTCGAGGGCGGACTTCCAACACATGTCGCGCTGCCCATCCACGCTGCCACCACTGATCACACTCTGGGCATCTGCATCTGGGAGGGCGAGTCAGTGGACGCGGTGCGCGAGGTTGTCGAAGGTGCCGTCGGTGCCTGGAGTGACAACGAGTACTTCGAGATGCACGTTGACGGCCTGACGCCGCAACTTCAGAAGTAAGCAGCAGCCGGCGACGGCGAGCCGCCAGTCGCCACTCCGCTTGTACAGCGTTGGCGCTCAGCACATCATCGGTGCGGTGAGGGCGTGGGTTGTCGTGTCGGTGGTCGATCAGTCGCGGCTGTCGGTGGGCAGGCGGCGGGCGGCGGTGGCCAGGGTTGGCCGGTCGGGTTCACTCGTCAGCGGAGCTGCGGATCGGTGAGGTCGAAATACTCGGTCTCACCCATCCCCTCGAAGTCGCTCATGAGTTCCTTCATCTCGTCGGGGATCTCGGCCTGCTCTCCTTTGCGTGCTTCCGCTTCGGTGGTGAAGTAGGCGACGTCGATGCAGGAGCTTGGACCAGTCCACACGCGCAGGCCGCCGAGCAGATCGGGGCGCTGGCCGGCGAACGGCTCGAACGCAGCGTCCATCTTCTCGACCTGAGCGCGGTCCACACCCGTGGACTTCATCACCTGGACGAACCCGGCGTCGTTGGAGCCGCCACCCATCCATTCGGTGACGTCGCTCGACTCCGTGAACGTGGGCTCGCCGTCGTAGAGCTTCGCCATTCCCTCGAACCACACGGTCTGCTCCGGACGCTCGGCGTTCGCGCGGGCCGATGCCTCGTCCTCGAATCTGACGATGGCAACCGCGCGCCCGTCGGCGGTGACTCCTGCGGTGACGCCGAGGTACCCGACCGCACCGGGTCGCACTTCGCGCTGCCATCGATCTCCGTGCTCGATGAGCGCCGCTGGGTCGCTGGTCGTTCCCTCGATGACCTGCACGAACATGGTGCCTCCCTCTCCGTTGGTTGGATCAGTCTGCGCCCACCTCCCCCGCCGCGCAATGACGTGTGCGGCCGCAGGCGCCGCCAGTCATTGTGTACACCCGCCTGGGAAGTGGCCGTCGCGGCGCGTCCGCGATGCGCGTCGGACTTGCAGCCTGTGTGGAGCAGGTTGTCGGCTGCTGCGATGGCAACCACGAGTCCGGCAGGGGCTATCTCGTCGGATGGCCACCGATCTCGTGGTGGACGTGGGCGCGGTGGCCGTCGCGGTCGAAGATCATGATGAGTTCGGCAGGCCCGCCGATGGCTGCGATGGCGTGGGGCGTCATGGTGGCGAATTCGGCGGCTTCGCCGGTGTCGACGGTGATCTCGCGTTCGCCGAGCGCCAGGCGCACCTGCCCCTCGATGACGAAGAACCAGTCGTGGCCGGGATGGACGCGTTGCTCAGGGGTCGTGCGGGTCGGTTCCAGTCGCATCTTGACGGCGATCGTGCTGCCGGTTGGGCGGCTCAGCATCCAGGTCGTGTGCTCACCGGAGCGGTGCGGCGTCGGGCGAATGATCACATCGTCGTCGCTGCGCGCGTCGAGGAGCACGTCGAGGTCGATCTGCAGGGCCGCTGCCAGCGGCACGAGGATGTCGAGGCTGATCGTCCGCTTGCCTGTCTCGACGCGGCTGATGGTGGAGGGACTGAGGTTGGTGCGGGTGGCGAGCTCGTCGAGTGACAGGCCCAGCGTGTTGCGAAGGCTTCGCAGCCGGGCCCGCGCGAGCTGTTCGATCTCGTTGCGCTCGGGCATCACTCCTCCTCACCATCTTGCGAATACTGCAAGAACCAATGCAATGTCGTTCGGGAGACCCTATCGTCGAGACCATGAGTGACCACGCTTCGGGCATGATCGAGCGGCACTGCGACGTCGCTGTCGTCGGCGGATCGGCCGCCGGACTCGCCGCCGGCCTCCAACTCGGGCGCCAGCGCCGTTCCGTGATCGTCATCGACGCCGGCGAGCCGCGCAATGCCCCCGCCGCGCACATGCACAGCTACCTGGGCCATGAAGGGTTACCCCCAACGCAGCTGAGCGCCGTCGGCCGTGAGGAGGTCCGCAGCTACGGCGGAGAGGTCCTCGCCGGTCGAGCCACTCGGGTGACGCGCACCGATGACGACCACTTCCGCGTCGAACTCGTCGGAGGTCACGTCATCGTCGCTCGTCGGGTGCTTGCCGCCACCGGCTTGGTGGACGAGCTCCCCGACATCGACGGCCTCGCCGAACACTGGGGGCGCGATGTCATCCACTGTCCGTTCTGCCACGGCTTCGAGGTCCGCGATCGGCGCATCGTGCAGATCGTCACCCACCCGATGGGACTGCACACCACCGGGCTGTTCCGCCAGCTGACCGCCCAGCTCACGGTGGTGCTCCACGACCCTGCCAACCTCGACGATTCCGAGCTCGGCACCCTTCGGGCCGCCGGGGTGGACATCGTCGACGCTCGAGTGAGCTGCATCGTCACCGCCGACGGCCGCGTCGCCGCGGTCGAGCTGGCCGACCACCAACGCATCGACGCTGACGCGGTCGTCGTCGGTGCCCGGTTCAGGGTGCGCGCCGAACCGTTCGCGTCGCTCGGGCTGCGACCATCGGCGCATCCGACGGGGCTGGGAGACATCGTGGAGACAGACGCCGCCGGGGAAACGGCAGTATCGGGCCTCTACGCGGCCGGCAACGTGACCGACCCGAGCCAGCAAGTGCTGCAGGCGGCCGCCCACGGCAGCCGGGTCGCAGCCATGATGAGTTTCAGTCTCGCCGACGAAGACATCCGCACCGCAACCCGACCGTCGGCCAACGAGGCCGACTGGGATCATCGCTACGGGGGCGAGCAGATGTGGAGCGGAAACCCGAACGGCACCCTGGTCAACGAGATCAGCGGTCTCGCCCCGGGCCGCGCACTCGACGTCGGCGCCGGCGAGGGCGCCGACGCGATCTGGCTGGCCGAACAGGGTTGGCGCGTCACAGCGAGTGACATCTCCCAGCGCGCCCTGCACCGGGTCAACGCAGAGGCCGACCGCCGCGGCCTACGCGTCGAGTGCCATCACGCCGACGCCAACGCACCCGATGCCTTCGAGGCCGGAGCGTTCGACCTCGTCTCGGCGCAGTACGCATCGATTCCCCGCACGTCCGACGACCGCGGTGTCCGCAACCTGCTGAATGCCGTTGCCCCGGGTGGCACGCTGCTCGTTGTGAGCCACGACCTCGAGCCGATGCGTGCCCCGGTCGACACGCTGACCCACAGCCGGGCGTTCGACCCAGATGCCTACCTACGGGTCGATGACTTCGCCGCTGCAGTCGCCGACTCACCCGAATGGCACATCCAGCTCCACGAGAAGCGACCCCGACCCCCCGGAGCCGCCTCAGCAGCGCACCACATCGACGACATCATGCTGCGTGCCCGGCGCCTCGCCAGCTGACCAGGTCACTCCGAACGCCGTCGAGCCGGTTGCCGAGAAGCAGAACGGACTCCATGGTCCGGCAGCCGTAGTGTCCGGCCAGTGGTGCGAGGGCGTGTGGTGATGGGGTTGCTGTTCTTTCCGCGTGGCGGGTCGGCACAGGTGGTGCGATACCTGTCGACGGCGTTGTCTGCTGCTGGCTGGTCTGTGGAGCTGGTGACGGGGTCGCTCGGCGAGTCGGGGGACGAGACCCATGCGCCGACGTTCTTCGCTGGCGTGTCTGTTCAGTACCTCGACTACTCGAACGCGGTGGGTGTGTTCCGGGCGGGTGGAAGTGCGATCGGTGCGCCGGTGCCGATGCATCCGTCGTTCGAGGATCGTGAGGGTGCCCCGGACGTGTTGTTGGCGGCGGTGCCCGCCGAGCTTGTCGAGCATCTGTCGTCGGTGTGGGAGGGACCGTTGCGGTCCGCTGGAGCAGACCGTGCCGATGTCTTTCATCTTCATCACTTGACGCCACAGCACGACGCGGTGCGGCGGTACTGGCCCGAGAGCGCCGTCGTCGCCCATCTTCACGGCACCGAGCTCAAGTTCCTCGAGGCGTTGAGTGAACGGGTCGCTCTGGCCAGGTCGGTGGGGACGACGCTGGCTGGCATGCCCGAGTGGGCACGGACCAATCCGGCTTCTCGCGTCAGCGATTCGGAGCGAGAGTTGCTGCGAACCACGCGTTGGGAGCAATGGGTCCATGGCGAGGCGTGGCGCGATCGGCTGCGCCGCCAGGCTGACGCCGCCGACCATCTGGTGGTCGTGTCGCCCGCTGACCGGGACGTGGCGGTGGAGCTGCTGGGAGTCGATGCCGAGCGGGTTTCGGACGTTCCCAACGGGGTGGACGTGCGCACGTTCCGTCCACGACCGATGACCCCACTGCGACGTCGCGCGCTGTTCCGGCGTTGGCTCGTCGAGGATCCCCGCGGCCGCGACGAGAGCGCCGGTTCCGTGGCCTATCGCGAGGCTGACCTCGATCGTCTGTTGGGTCCCGACGGCGACGCCACCGTGTTGATCTTCGTCGGGCGCTTCACCGCGGCCAAGCGGGTCCCATTGCTGGTGCGGGCGTTCGCCCGCGCCCGCCCCCGATTCCGTCGCCCGACGTCGCTGGTGGTGTGGGGCGGCCATCCCGGCGAATGGGAGGGTGAACACCCCGTCACCGTCGCCCGTCGCAGCGGTTCCGATGGGGTGTTCTTCGCCGGGTGGCGGGGCCACGACGAGCTCCCAGACGCCCTCGCCGCGTGCGACGCACTGGTGATGGCGTCGGTCAACGACTCGTACCCGCAGGCTCCGCTGGAAGCGATGGCCGTGGGCCTTCCGGTGATCGCCACCACCAGCGGCGGGTTCCCACTGATGATCAACCTCGAGCAGACACATCCAACCGGTTGGCTCGTGCCCCCAGACGACGAAGCCGCACTCGCCGAGGCGATCCTCGAGGCCGCCGACCAACCACAAGAGATCGCCCAACGGGGCGAGGCGGCCCTGGCGCACGCCCGAACACACCTGTCATGGTCCAGCCGGGTCGACCAGTTCGAGAAGATCTATGCCGTCGCCATCGATCGCCGGGCGAAACGCGCTCAGCAGTTGCGTGCGACAACCACCCCGTGAACACCGCGCCGCACGGCGACAGCACCCCGGCTGGCGACCCGCCGTTCATCTACGCTCGGACAGGTGGGGTGGCCGGATGCGTCGATCATGGCCAAGCGAGGCGTTGCCGGCGGCGTCGTCGGCGCCACCCACCTGCTGAGCGAGGAGCGGCAAGGCACGTTCCACTTCACGATGGGCCCGTACTCGACGCCGGTCCTCGAGATCGAGCCGGGCGACCGGGTCACGGTGGAGACCCGCGACGCCTTCGGTGGCGTGATCCACACCGAGTCCGACCTGCCGAGCGCGACGTTGACGATGCCGTTCGTCAACCCACAGAACGGCCCGATCATGGTCGCCGGCGCGGAGAAGGGTGACGCCCTGGCGGTGCACATCGAGTCGATGGACCCGCGTGGCGACAATCCACGCGGGACGTGCGCGATGATCCCCGAGTTCGGCGCCTTGACCGGCACGTCGCTCACGGCCACGCTGAACCAGCCGCTTCCCGAGCGAGTGCGCAAGGTCGACCTCGACGCCGAGCACGTGTACTGGAGCGACCGGGTCACGCTCCCATACCGCCCGCACATCGGCACGCTGAGCACGTCTCCCGAGCTGGACTCGATCAACTCGCTCACCCCGGACAACCACGGCGGGAACATGGACCTCCCGGACATGGGCCCCGGCAGCATCACCTACCTCCCGGTGCGCACGGCAGGGGCCCGCTTGTTCATCGGTGACGCCCACGCGTGTCAGGGCGACGGTGAGGTCTGCGGCACCGCCGTCGAGTACGCCAGCCTGACGACCATCCACGTCGAGCTGATCAAGGGGTGGACCATCGACTGGCCGCGGTTGGAGACGGCGGACGTGATCATGGCGATCGGGTCGGCGCGTCCCCTCGAGGACGCAGCGCGGATCGCCTACAGGGAGTTGATCCACTGGATGGAGCGTGACTACGGCTTCGACAGGTGGGACGCCTACATGATGCTCAGCCAGTGCGGGCGGGTGAGGCTGGGCAACTTCGTCGACCCGAAGTACACCGTGGGCGCGGCGATCAGCAAGACCTACCTCGAAGGGAGCTGAGCATGGATCTCGGGCTCGGCGGCTTGAACGCCGTCGTCACGGGAGGCACCAGGGGCATCGGACGGGCGATCGCCGAGACGCTCGCCGACGAAGGGGCGAACGTCGCCATCTGCGCCCGCAACGCCGACGGCGTCGACAGCGCGGTGGCGGCGTTGCAGGCGAAGGGCGTGCGGGCGACTGGCCGGGCCCTCGACGTGGGAGACGGCCCAGCGCTGCAGGAGTGGGTCGGCGATGTGGCGGGCGAGCTCGGCGGCCTGGACATCGTCGTGTCCAACGTCTCCGCCCTCGCCATCGGCGGCGACGAGGAGCACTGGAGGAGCGGCTTCCAGATCGACATGATGGGCGCGGTGCGCCTGGTCGAGGCGGCGATGCCGAGCCTCGAGCAGTCGAGCGCCGCCTGCATCGTCACCATCTCCAGCGTCTCGGGACGTGAGATCGACTTCGCGTCCGGCGCCTACGGGGCGTTCAAGGCCGCACTCGTCCACTACACCCAGGGCCTCGCCTACCACCTGGCGGGCAAGGGGATCCGGGCCAACACGGTGTCGCCGGGCAACACCTACTTCGACGGCGGCGTCTGGGCGCAGATCGAGACGGGGGACCCCGACCTCTTCGCCCTCGCGCTGGGACTGAACCCGACCGGGCGGATGGGCACGCCCCAGGAGATGGCCAACGCCGTCGCCTTCATCGCCAGCCCCAGGGCGAGCTTCATCACCGGCGCCAATCTCGTCGTCGACGGTGCGCTGACCAAGGGCGTCCAGCTCTGAGCGTCGACGTCATCCCGGGCGAGCCATTTCGGCGATTCCGCGTCGGCTGGGGATCGTTGAGCGATCGTCAGCGTCGTCAGAACCCGGCGCCACGGACGTGTATACCTACTCGCAGGACGTCGAGGAGGCCACGTGACCGAGACCTTGACCGGGTACGACCTCGCCGATCGCTACCGGCTGACCGAGGGTCGTGTGCTGTTGACCGGCATCCAGGCCCTGGCGCGGATCGTCATCGAGCAGCTTCGCCGTGACCAGCGGGCCGGCCTGAACACGGCGGCGTTCCTCGCCGGCTATCCCGGCTCACCGCTCGGCGGGCTCGACCAGGAGGTGGCGCGCGCCCGTGCCCTCGTGCCCGACCTGCCCATCGTCCACCAGCCGGCGGTGAACGAGGAGCTCGGCGCAACGGCGGTGATGGGATCGCAGCTGGCGCCGGGCCGCCCCGACGCCAGGTACGAGGGCGTCGTCGGCGTGTGGTACGGCAAGGCGCCCGGGCTCGACCGAGCCGGCGACGCGCTGCGCCACGGCGTGTTCGCCGGCGCCAGCCCCAAGGGCGGAGCGCTGGTGCTCGTCGGTGACGATCCGGCGTGCAGCTCGTCGACGATGCCGTCGTCGTCGGACGCCACGCTCGTCGACCTGCACATGCCCATCCTGTATCCCGGGACCACGGAGGAGTGCCTCGAGCTCGGCCTCCACGCGGTGGCGATGTCCCGGGCGTCGGGCCTGTGGTCGTCGATGAAGATCGTCACCCCGGTCGCCGACGGCTTCGGCACCGTGACGCTCCCTGTGCTGGACGCCGACCCGATCATCCCGACGCACGACATCGATGGTGTGCCGTGGACGAGTCACCCCTCGGCGCACTTCCTCGGACCGCGCATGCTCGAGGTCGAGCGCGAGTTCCGCGAGATCCGCCTGCCGCTGGCGCGGCGCTACGGCGCCGCCAACGGGTTGAACCGGATCTCGGTCGATCCGAGCGATGCCTGGATCGGTCTGGTCGCCACTGGGTTCACCTACTACGAGCTGCTCGAT
The DNA here is from genome assembly GCA_963822875.1 of uncultured Acidimicrobiia bacterium. Classification (GTDB taxonomy): domain Bacteria; phylum Actinomycetota; class Acidimicrobiia; order Acidimicrobiales; family Ilumatobacteraceae; genus JALZMG01. The sequence continues at coordinate 22,842 of CAWGJK010000009.1, forward strand.
GCGCTGCGCCGGCTCGGTCTCGACTCCGAGCGGGCCATCGCCGATGCCGGGATCCGGGTGCTGCAACTGCGCATGCCCGTGCCGTTCGACCCGGACATCGTGCGCTCGTTCGCCCGCGGTCTCGACGAGATCGTCGTGGTCGAGGAGAAGAACCCGACGCTGGAGTGGCTCGTCAAGGACGCCCTCTATGGCGGTCCCAGCCAGCCGCTGGTGCTCGGCAAGACCCACGAGGACGGTCGCACGCTGATGAAGTCGTGGGGCCGCCTCGATGCCGACGCCATGCTCCCCGGCCTGCGCGAGCGGCTCGGGACACGGCTCGGCGACCGGCTGGCGCCCGAACCGCCCGCGGCACCCGCCAGGCCGCTCATCCCGGTCGCCATCGCCCGCACCCCGTTCTTCTGCTCCGGGTGCCCGCACAACTGGGGGACGAAGGTGCCCGACGGGGCGCTCGTCGGTGCCGGCACCGGCTGCCACGGCATGACGCTGCTGATGGACGAGGAGCGAGTCGGGGAGACCATCGGCATCACGGCGATGGGCAACGAGGGGGCCCAGTGGATCGGCATGGAGCCATTCGTCGCCGCCGACCACCTGTTCCACAACTACGGCGACGGCACGTACTTCCACTCGGCCCAGCTCGCCCTGCAGTACTGCATCGGCGCCGGCAAGCACATGACGTTCAAGATCCTCTACAACGACACGATCGCCATGACCGGTGGGCAGGTCGCTCCGTACAAGGTGGGTGTGCCCGAGCTGGCGACGATCCTGCTCGCCCAGGGCGTGACGAAGGTGGCGATCACCGCCGAGGACGTCGGGCGCTACCAGGGCGTCGATCTGCCCAAGGGCGTGAAGGTGCACGACCGCACGGACATCGTCGCCGTGCAGGAGGACCTGCGGTCGACGCCAGGAGTCACGGTGCTGATCCACGACCAGGCGTGCGCCGCTGAGCTGCGCCGGGCCCGCCGGCGGGGGAAGCTGCGCATGCCGACGCGGCGGGTCGTCATCAATCACCGCATCTGCGAGGGCTGCGGTGACTGCGGCGACGTCAGCAACTGCCTCTCGGTGCAACCGCTCGACACGCCGCTCGGGCGCAAGACGACGATCGACCAGGCGTCGTGCAACTTCGACGAGAGCTGCCTGCAGGGCGACTGCCCGGCGTTCATGACCGTGGAGATCGATCCCGATGCGCGGCCGATGCGAAGGCGCTGGAGCGCCCGCCGTGCCGACGATCCCGGATCCCACGGTCGACCCGAGCGCCGACCATGTCAGGGTGCGCATGGCGGGGATCGGCGGCACCGGCGTGGTCACGGTCGCCCAGATCCTCGCCACCGCCGCTCTGCTCGACGGGTGGGAGGTGCGCGGGCTGGATCAGACCGGGCTGAGCCAGAAGGCGGGTCCGGTGATCAGCGACGTCGTGCTCGCCAGGCCCGGTGCGATCTCCTCCAACCTCGTCGGTGCCCGCCAAGCGGAGGTGGTCCTCGGGTTCGACGCGCTGGTCGCGGCGAGCGACGGCAGCGATCAGCGCTGCCGACCCGGCGATGACCACCGTGATCGCCACGACCCACCGCACCCCGACGGGGCGGATGGTGGCCCATCCCGACCTGGTGTATCCGAGCGAGGCCGTCGAGGCGCGCCTCGCCGCGGCGACCAAGGTCGACGGGAACAGGTTCGTCGATGCCACCGCGCTGGCGTCCGCCCTGGCGGGCAGCGCCGCGGCGGCGAACGTGCTGCTGCTCGGGATCGCCGTGCAGGACGGCCGGATCCCGGTGTCGGTCGACGCCGTCGAGCGGGCGATCGACCTCAACGGTGTCGCCGTCGACGCCAACCTGGCGGCGTTCGACTGGGGTCGGCGCTGGGCCCACGACCCGGTGTCGGTCGATCGCCTCGCTGCCTCGGCCAGGCTTGGACAGGCCGGCCGTCGCGATGACGGTGCCCGACCTACCGGCGGCACTGCGCAGCCGCGTCGAGGAGCTCGCCGGGCATGGCGAACTCGCCGACACGGTCGCCATGCTCGCTGCCGACCTCGTCGGCTTCCAGGACGAGGGATACGCCGCCATGTTCCTCGACGCGGTGGCCGACGCGGCCAGTGCCGAGCTTCGTCTGGCCGCCGGCTCGACCCGGCTGACGGAGGCGGTGGCCCGCGGCCTGCACAAGCTGATGGCCTACAAGGACGAGTACGAGGTCGCCCGGCTGATGCTGCTGCCCGAGGCGCAAGCCACCGCCGATGCGGTGGGCGGGGCTGACGCCACGTTCGCCTGGCACCTGCACCCGCCGATGCTGCGGGCGCTCGGCATGGACAGCAAGCTCACCCTCGGCCGATGGGCACGACCGGCGATCCGTGCCCTGCGGCGTGGCAAGCGATTGCGCGGCAGCCGGCTCGACCCGTTCGGACGCACGGAGATGCGCCGCCTCGAGCGGACGCTGCCAGGGGAGTACCTCGAGGCGATGCAGGCGGTGTACGAGCGGCTGACCGCCGACCGTCTCGACGAGGCGGTGGCGATCGCCGAGCTACCCGACCGAGTGCGCGGCTACGAGGACCTCAAGCTGCGCCGGATCGGCGAGTACCGGCGCGAGCTCAGCGAGCGGCTGGCGGCCTTGTCGCACGGCTACGATGAGGCGTCGACGAGGAACGACTGCGGCGTGTGTCCGAGCTCGCCCGCGGCACGGGCGACCGCTTCGTGGGGGTCGGCGCCGCGCACGATCAGGTAGGCGGCGGCCATCGCCGGTGTCCGGTTCTCGGCGGCGACGCAGTGGACGAACACGCGCTCGCCGGCGTCGACGAGCTCGGCGATGGTCTCGGCGGTGTCGGTCATCACGAACGCCAGGTTGGCGTTGTCGTCGAGCGTCGTGTCGAGCAGTGCCACGGTGAGGTGCTCGACGCCGGCCGGCACGTCGGTGGTGCCCATCCGGCACAGCGAGACGACCGCCGTCGCCCCTTGCTCGAGGGCCTGCGGGAGGCCGGCGACGTTGCCGAACCAGGCGCCGTCGATCTCCGCGACGAGGGGGCGTCCGGGAAAGTGGTCGGCGTAGTACGTCAGCATCGTCGCCACGCCTGGCCAGCCGGCCGGGTCAGCCTTGCCACCGCGGACGGCGAGCCTGGCCATCGACTCGAGGTCGGCAGCGCGTAGCGCGGGGTCGTCGTAGGTCCGCCGGCCGTGGATCACCCGACGCCACGACATCGGCACCGCGGTGGCGCCCCAGCGGGCGCCGAGCAACGAGCCGGCGATGGCCGCCACGGTGTCGGTGTCGCCGCCGGATCGGGCCGCCGCCTGGAGCGCATCGACGAGGTGATGGCACGACGTGATCGCCGCGTACGCCGCCTGGAAGGCACCGACGACCCAACCGTTGCTCGTTGTGAACTCCACCGGATCGTGGCCGTGGGCATCGTCGACGCGCTGGCGCCACACGTCGTGACGCGAGGCGTCGATGTGGTCGAGACCGTCGAGCACGGCGGCGCGCCAGTCGAACTCGACGCCGGCGGCTGCCGTCGTGATCGCCCGCTCGATGGCGAGCGACCACAGCACGCAGGCGTCGACGCTGTCGGGATGGGGGTGGGTGAGCGAGGCGACGGATGCCGCGAGGCGGGCAACGGCGTCGCGGTCGCCGAGGTGAGCAAGGGCGACCGGCCCGGTGCGCATCAGCGCCCCGTTGCCGGCCGCCTCGGGGCGCCGGCGTTGATGTTCCTGCGCCGCCTCGGCGGCGCCGGTCCTTCCCCGGCTCGCCGCGCCGAGCACGGCCCGCGTCTGCGAGCCGACATCGGCAGGGCCGCTCTCGAACCACCGCACCATCGCCTGGCCGATCTCGTCGGTGTCGGTGGATCCGTCGGCCAGCACCGTGAGCACGGCGACCGCCATCTGCGTGTCGTCCGTCCACTCGCCCGGTGCCCACCGGAACGATCCGCCGCCCTCGAGCTGGCACGGTGCGTCCGGGTCCGGCGGGCCGAACTCGTACGGCGCGCCCATCGCGTCGCCCGCCGCCGAGGCGAGCACCGCCCCGACCGCCCGATCGACCATCGCTGCGCTCGGCGTCACCGTCAGCGCTCCTCGCCTTCCTTGTACCCGCCCCAGAAGTCGTCGCGATCGCGAACCCGGGCGGCGCGGGTCTTGCCCCGCCACGCCGAAACCGTGCGGCTGAGGCCGCCGTACATGGCGTCGACACCCGGGGCGTCGGGGTGGAAGTTGCTGACGTTGCCGGCGTGCATGCCCATCGCCCCGCCGGCGAGGTAGCTGTCCTGGTTGGCGCCGAGGAACACGAACGTCCAGCCAGCGTCGCGCATGCGACCGACGCGGCGGAACACCCGGTCGCGGTCGGAGCGTTGGCTGGCGTTCTCCTCGCCGTCGGTGAGGACGACGACGAGCTGGTCGGCCGGCACCCCGCCCCGCGCCTCGGCGCGGTCGAGCAGCAGCTCGATGGCGTCGTACAGCGGCGTGGCGCCGCGAGGCGCGAACCGCTCGCGGATCGAGCGCACGGCGTCGATCGGGCGGGCGTCGACGAGCACGTCGTGAGGGTCGTGGTCGTCGAACTGCACGAGCGTCACGATCGCTTCGCCGGAGGTGCCGCGCTGCTCGGCGAAGAAGCGGTCGAACCCGATGACGACATCGTCGGCGATCGCTTCCATCGAGCCGGACCGGTCGAGCAGGAACCAGATCGCCGCGCCGGCGACCGGTTCGACCGGGTCGGACCGGCGTGCCGCCCTACGGATGCGCTCGACCAGCACGCGGTAGGCGTCGGCTCCTTCGAGCCCGTCGACCCACGCCGGCGGCAGGGCCGAGGCCCCGTGGATCGCCCCGGTGATGGCACCGGTGACGGCGGCGACGGTGTCGCCGTGGACGCTGATCGCGGCGGCGGTGGCGATGGCCGCGGCGGGGTCGGCGTGCTCGAGCGCGCACCACAGCCCGAGCGCCAGCGTCGACGTGGCGTGCGGCCAGTCACCGATGCGCTCGACGACCTGGTCGGCGGGCAGACCCGTCGACGTGAGGGCGAGCTGGAGCGTGGCTCGCACGTGGTCGTGGCCCACGGAGCCGACGACCTGGCCGATGACGTCGGCCGGTGTCGCCGACGGCTGGCGGCGCACGAGGGCAGCGACGATCCCGGCGAGGGCGGCCGACGATGCCGTCGCCCGGCGTGAGGCGTGCGTGACGGCGGCGTCGATCGACGCCGCCTCGCCGATCGTGTGAGGGTCATCGGCGCGCACGACGCCGACGGCCGCGGCGCGGCACAGGGCGGCGTTGCCGTACGAGCGCGGGGCGGCGTCGTGCCAGGCGGCACCGCGGCGCCGCCGTTGCACGGCCGTGACCACGGCGCGGCCGGGTGACCGCAAGCCGGACAGCCGGCGGGCGAGCAGCTCGGCCAGTGCCTCGGGCGCACGCCAGCCGTGATCGAGCCAGGCCTCGCACGACGTCACGAACGTCTGCGTCTCGGCACTCACCTGGCCGTTGGCGTCGTCGCTGGCCGACGGCGTTGCCCGCGGCCAGCCCGAGCACGACACCGGCGATGCGATCCGGGTCGGCGTCGCCGACCGCCCCGACGTCGACGTGGTGGATCAACCCACGTCCCTCCAACGAACCGACGACGCGGTCTCCCAGCGCCGCCGCCATGTCACTTCCTGCCTGCATCTCCGCCTTCTGGTTCTGGTCATTCCGACAATGAGTCGCTTTGACCATATCGCCGATCGCGGTAATGGTCAACCTGACTCTTGCTCGCCTATGCTCTCTGGATCATGACAAAGGGGTGTGACAGCGAGGGCTATCCGTCGTTCGCCGTCACGGTCGACGTCGTGATCCTGACCGTCGTCGAGCGGGAGCTGCACGTGCTGCTCGTGCGCCGTGGCGGCGAGCCCTACGCCGGCGAGTGGGCGCTGCCCGGCGGGTTCAAGCGTCCCGACGAGACGCTCGACGAGGCGGCCCGACGAGAGCTCGTGGAGGAGACCGGCATCGAGGCACCCAGGTTGCTGGCCCAGTTCCAGACCTACGGCGATCCGGGCCGGGATCCACGCGGCAACATCGTCTCGGTCGCCTACCTCGCCGTGACCCCCGACGTCGGCCCGCTCGCCGCCGGCACCGACGCCGACGACGCCAGGCTGATGCCGGTCGCCCGGGTGATCGACGGGCAGCTGCCCGCTGGCGTTCGACCACCTGCGCATCGTCGACGACGCCGTGCGCTACGCCAGCGACCGGCTCGAGGTCGGCGACCTCGCCACCGCCTTCGTCGGCCCGACGTTCACGCTCACCGAGCTGAAGAGCGTCTACGAGGCCGTGTGGGGGGAACCGCTCGACGCCGCCAACTTCCGTCGCAGCCTGGCGTCCCAAGCCGACGCCCCGTACGTCGAACCGACCGGCGAGCGCTCAGCGCCCGGCCCCGAGGGTGGCCGCCCGCCGGAGCTGTTCCGGGTCAGCGGTGACTGGGCCAAACCGCCGGTGAAGCGCCCCCGCAGACGTCCTCGCTGACGCGTTCAGCAGCGCCAGCGCGTTCGGACGCGCCAGCGCCGTCGTTGCGGACGGCGTCGTCGCGTAACGCTCGGCACCGAACTGGGCGCGATCTGTGGCGGAATCCGAGACGAATCGCGCCCAGATACGAATCGCGCCCAGATGTGGGGTCAACCGTCAGGTCGCGTCGGGCGCTCGGAGAGGTCGATGGGGTGGCCGGCGCCGGCGGCGACGTCTTCCAGGCGGTGCTGGTTGTCGTCGGCGTCGTGGCCCGGCTCGATGTCGCCGGCCATGGACAGGCGCATTGGGTCGAGCTCACCGGTGGTCTCGGCGTGCACGGGCTCGCCGACGCAGCAGACGTGGTCGCCGCCGTCATCGTGCAGTGACACCCGTTCGAGCACGATGCGGTTGGGACACGCTGCCAGCAGCGGGACGCCGCCCGGCCCGGCCGTCCACTCGCACCGGGCGAACTTGTCGACCTCGTCGCCGGTCGTGCCGCCGAACAGCTCGACCAGCTCCTTGTCGCCGGCGACCGGCGCGTGCACCGCCACGTGAGTGGCGAGCAACGCGACCCGGTACGTGAGGTTGGCCTTGGACAGCCACACGGCGTAGCGCAGCGGGTCGATGCTGCACTGCGAGTGGAACCCGACGACGCAACCTGCGCGCTGGTCACCGGCGGCCGTCGTGACGATCACCAGCGGCGGGTCGAAGCCCTTGGCGATCGCCTCGAACGCATCGGTCGTCACGCCGCCTCCTTGCGCAGGTAGCGGAGGAACAGGGTGTCGTCCTCCTCGGCCACATGGGCGAGCCGGAAGTGCCTCAACTCGGCCAGCCCGGCGGTGTTCACGGCCGGGAGCGGGTCGCCGCCGATCACCGGCGTCAGGGTCAGGCAGTACTCGTCGAGCAGGTCGAGAGCGATGAGCCCACCGAGCAGCGTCGGTCCGCCCTCGCACAGCACGACCGTCAACGACCGTTGAGCGAGCTCGGCGACGGCCGCGGCGAGGTCGACGCGCTCGTCGCCGACGACCACGATCTCGGCGATGCCGGCCAGCCGAGCGGGGTCGCTGCGCGAGCACGTCAGGATCAACGGTGGCCCGGCGGCGAACAGGGGGAGGTCGAGGTCGAGATCGAGCGACGCCGACACGATGGCGAACCGCGGCTCGCCCTGGCCTCGCTGACGCCGGGCGGCGCGCAGACCGTCGTCGAGGCGGATCGGGCCGTACCGCTCGCGGCGGACCGTCTCGGCGCCGACGAGCACCACGTCGGCGACGCTGCGCAGCCGGCGGAACAGCTCGGCGTCCCGCGGGGTCGACAGCGCTCCGACCTTGCCACTGATCGCCGCCGTGCCGTCGAGCCCGGCGACCATGTTCGACAGCACCCAACAACTGCCGGGCGGAGGCGTCCGGTCGACGTCGACGTACGGCTGCAGGGGATCGGCGAGCGGCTCCGTCTCCGGAGCCAGGAGGTGGACCACGTCAGTAGACCGACGGTACGAACGACTGCTGCTCGACGGGCGGACGCACGTAGCCCACGTCGTCCTGGCGCGCCGGCAGCTCGAGGTGGGGCGACTCGGGCTCGGAGTAGGGGATCATGCTGAGCAGGTGGTTCATGCAGTTGAGTCGTGCGGTGGGTTTGTCGTCGGCGTTGACGACCCACCACGGCGACTGCTTGGTGTCGGTGTACCGGAACATCTCGTCCTTGGCCCGGGAGTAGTCGACCCAGCGCGCCCGTGACTCGAGGTCCATCGGGCTGAGCTTCCAGTTCTTGGTCGGATCGGCCATGCGCGCCTGGAAGCGACGCTCCTGCTCCTCGTCGCTCACCGAGAACCAGTACTTGAGGAGGATGATGCCGGAGCGGATCAGCATCAATTCGAACTCCGGGCACGCGCGGAAGAACTCGGTCAGCTCGGCCTCGGTGCAGAAGCCCATCACCCGCTCGACGCCGGCACGGTTGTACCAAGACCGGTCGAACAGCACGATCTCGCCGGCGGCGGGGAGCTGGGCCACGTATCGCTGGAAGTACCACTGCGTGCGCTCGCGTTCGGTCGGCGTCCCGAGCGCGGCAACGCGGCAGAACCGCGGGTTCAGCGGTTCGACGATGCGCTTGATGACGCCGCCCTTGCCGGCGGCGTCGCGGCCCTCGAACACGACCACGACACGACGGCCGTCCGTGCGCACCGTCTCCTGCATCTTGACCAGCTCGCCCTGCAGGTTGACGAGCTGCTTGGCGAGCTGCTTCTTGCGCTCGCGGGCGGCGTCGTCCCTCTTGGGATGTCGGTGGTCGTGGGCCATGGTCACACCTTCCGGTCGAACGAGACAGTCACGAAGCGACCACTGTCGTCGTCCACGTGGTCTGTGACGACGCCGCGCCGAACCGCCGGCGGGTTCAGCGACGTCACGTCGACGACATCTCCGACCGACGCGTCGGGCAGCAGGTCGGCTGGCACGAACATGCTCGGTGCATCCTCGCGGACGTCGAGCTCGACCGACCACGTGGGAGGCGGCGTCGGAGGCACAGCCATGCATCGCCGGTTCCCACCCGCAGGGCCGCTCAAACGGCTACTCCTCGCGATGGCCGCCGGCGAGGAACGCCTCGATGCGTGGCTTGGCCGCCTCGTGGCCGCGCGTGGCGATCTCCTCGACGCGCTCGAAGTCGAGCAGGCCGACACCGCGCAGGTCGAGGTCGAGGTACCAGTCGACGGTGCCGTCGTCGATGAACCGGTCGCGGTCGCGCACCGATCCGGCGACGAGCGAGCGCATCAGGATCGACATCAGCCCGGGGAACCTGGACTGCCCCGGCCCGAGCTGGGCGCGCAGCGCCTTCCAGCCGGACACGGCGTGTCCGAAGTCCTCACGCGCGCGCGGCCCGACGGACGGCGAGAGGTCGACGGCGATGAGCCGGTGCACGGCACCCGTCGCCCGCATGATGTCGCAGGGCAGATTGTTGAGGACGCCGCCGTCGACGAGCAACTCGCCGTCGAAGGGCACTGGCGGGAGGATGCCGGGGATGGCCACGCTGGCCCGGATCGCCGTGCCGGCGTCGCCGCGGTCGTGCACCTCGACACGTGACCGGGTGAGGTTGGTCGACACGCAGAAGAAGGGGAGCCACATGTCGCGCACGTCGCTGCCGCGGGCGACCGCCGTGATGTTGCGGGAGATGCGCTCACCCTTGATGAGCGACACGATCGGCACGGTGTAGTCGAGGAGCCCGTGGAACAGGGTGACGACCTCACCGACGATCTTGTCGTGGGGGATGCCGATCGCCATGAGCGAGCCCATCGCCGCACCGATCGACGCCCCGCCGATGGCGTCGACCTCGACCCCGAGCTCGTGCAGCGCCCGCCAGACGCCGAGGTGGGCGAAGCCGCGCGCTCCGCCGCCACTGAGCACGAGGCCGGTGGCGTTCCCCGACACGAGGCGAGCCAGGCGGTTGAGGTCGGCGAGGTCGCCGGACCGCACGTGGGTCACGCGGTCGAACTTGAAGCGATCGGCCAGCGCCGCTCCGCCCGCGGCCCGTTCGGTGTCCGGACGGTGGACGAGCGCCAGCCAGCGCTCCAGGCGCCCGCGCCGCGGCGCCGCGCCGACGATGTCGGCCAGCCGGCGCTGCTCGGCAGCGTCCGGCTCGGCAGAGCTGACGATGACGACCCGGTCGGCGAGCGAGAGCGCCAGCTCGGTCCACCGCGTGTCGGCGGCATCCAGTTCGAGGACGAGGTAGTCGTGCGTGGTCTCGGCCTCGTGCAACAGCTGCAGCAGCGCCGGCTGGGTGACCGACAGCCCGGACTCGACGAGACCCTCGCGCCCGAGCGTGGCGTCGATGCGCGCCGTCCACAGGTGCTCGATCGACCCGTGGCGGGCGATCTCCTCGGCCAGCCGTGTGACGAGCAGGCGTGTGTCGAGCGGGACGGTGACCGCCACGGCGATCGACCGTGCCCGGTCGGTGTGGGCGTTGCGCCGTCCGACGCGGGAGAGGATCGTGCGCGACAGCTGCAGCATCAGCGTCGGGTGGGCGGCGGTCAGCGAGCGGAAGGCCTCGACGCTGAAGCGGGCGAGCGTGCTGTCGCGCAGCGCGGTCACCGTGGCGCCGCGGGGCGCTCGCTCGATCATTCCCACCTCACCGACGACCTCGCCGCGTGCGATCTCACCGATCACCGCGCCGTCTCGGCTCGCCGCCAGCCTGCCGCTCACCACGAGGTAGCCGGCGTCCGACGCGTCGCCCTCCTCGAAGAGGACCTGACCGGCTCGCAGGTGCACGCGCTCACTCGACTCGACGACCTCGGCGGCGAGGGTGACGTCGATGGAGAGCAGCTCGGTCACCAGGTTGATGGCCCGGTGACGGTCCAGGCGCGACCGGGCGACGTCGACCATCGCCAGCATCGCCGGCTCGTTGGACACCAGCCAACGTTGGAGCGCGCTGCCCTCGAGCTGGCGGACGAGCGAGACCTCCAGCGCCCGCGCGGTCGCCATCCGCGGACACCCGGCGAGGGCGGCGATCTCTCCGATGGTGCCCCCTGGACCGACGGTGTCGATGCGTACCAGCTCGGGTCCACGGAGGATCTCGAACAGGCCCTCGACGACCGTGAAGACATCGTCGTCGTTGCCGCCTTCGTGCACGAGCACCTCGCCGGCCTGGACCACCCTCTCGATGGCGCTGGCCCACGGTGTCGCCGGCCGGTCGGCCATCTCCACGCTGCTGTCCTCCCTCCGGCCCGCCGTCGCGGCAACCTAGCCGTCGAGCGCCTGATGGCGGCAACGGATGGCCGGTGCTCCGCGGCTCCGGCGCCATGACGTATGGTGCGGCGACCATCGATGGAGGGGCGACGAATGTTGAAGAAGCAGGACCCACGGGTCGAGAAGCTGGCGGCGGTCAGCCTCTTCCGCGGCTGCTCGCAGTCCGAGCTGCGGGCCCTGGCCGGGATCACGACCGAGATCGACGCGCCCGCCGGCAAGGTGCTGTGCCAGGAGGGCAAGTCCGGGAACGAGTGCTTCGTCGTGATGGAGGGTGAGGCCGCCGTCACCATCGGCGGCGACGACGTGACGACGATCGGACCGGGTGGCTTCTTCGGCGAGATGGCCCTGCTCGACGGCGGCCCCCGCGTCGCCACCGTCACGGCGACGACGGACATGCGCCTGCTGTCGCTGTCGCGCGGTGAGTTCACGACGCTGCTGGCGGACGTGCCGTCGGTGTCCCGCAAGATGCTCGAAGCCGTCGGCAGCGCGCCTCCGGGTCGCCGACGCTCAACTCCACCCGTCGCACGTCGGGATCTGACGAGCCTCAGGTCCGCTAGCGCTCGGCGTCGACCTCGGCAACGAGATCGATGAGGTGGGCGAGGGTATCGAGGCGGGCCTCGACGGTGCCGTCGAGCTTGGCCTGCAACGTGGTCACGCCGGCCTGGCGGTAGCGGCGCAGGCGCTCCTTGATCACGTCGGGGGGACCGAGCAGGTTGGTGTTCATGCCCAGCTCGATCGGCACGCGCGCGGCGGCCTCCTCGCGCTTGCCGTCGAGCCACAGTGCCTGCACCGCGGCGACGTCGTCGGCGAAGCCCTGGCGGGCGAAGGCGTCGTTGTAGAAGTTCTTGTCGCGTGACCCCATCGCCCCGATCGTGAAGGCGTAGCCGCGGGCGTGGCGTGTGGCGGCCTCCTCGACGTCGTCGGTGATCTCGACGGCGACGGGCATCACGAGGTCGATGTCGTCGAGCGACCGGCCGGTGCGCGCGGCGCCAGCTCGCAGCGGTTCGAGGAACGTGTCGGCGTGCTCGGGGAGGAAGGCGTTGCCGAGCCAGCCATCGGCGAGCTCTCCGGTCAGCTCGAGGTTGCGCGGCCCCAGCGCGGCCACGTAGATGGGGACTTCGGTCGGCGGGAGCATCGAGCGCAGCGGCCGGCCCGGTCCGTCTGGCAACGGCAGCTGGTAGACCCGCCCGTCGTAGCGCACCTTGTCGCCGCTGGCGACGGCCCGGACGATCTCGATCGTCTCGCGGGTGGCGGTCACCGGTGCGCTGAACCGCACGCCGTGCCAGCCCTCCATCACCTGCGGGCCGCTCGTGCCGATGCCGAGCAGGAAGCGTCCACCCGACATGCGCTGCATCGCCATCGCCGACATCGCCAGCAGGGCAGGGGAACGCGAACCGAGCTGGACGATGCCCGTCGCCAGGCCGATCCTCGACGTCTTGGCGGCCAGGTAGGCGAGCGGCGTCAGGGCGTCGGGACCCCACACCTCGGGGACCCAAACGGACGAGGCACCGAGCCGCTCGGCCTCGACCACCAGCTCGACATGCTCGGGGACACTGATCCCACCGCCAAGGGCGACGCGCATGTGGCAGACCGTAACGACCTACCGTTGCCCGGTGACCACGGAGCTGCGCTTTGCTGACTGCCCGACGACCGAAGCGACGCTCGACATCGCCGCGCCGCCCGAGGCGGTGTGGACGCTCGTCAGCGACATCATGCTGCCGGCACGGTTCAGCGGTGAGTTCCAGGGTGCCGAGTGGCTCGACGGCGTGTCCGAGCCGGAGGCGGGCGCTCGCTTCGTCGGGCGCAACCGGCACGAGGCCATCGGGGCATGGGAGACCACCTCCACGGTCACCGAGTGTGACCCGCCCCGGACGTTCGCCTGGGCGGTCGGCGAGCCAGACGAGCCGGCGGCCCGCTGGCGCTTCACGCTCGAACCGATGGACGCCGGCACGCGCCTGACGCAGTGGATGCAGATGGGTCCGGCGCGCAGCGGCATCAACGCGGCGATCGACGCCATGCCGGACAAGGAGTCGCGCATCCTCGAACGCCGTCTGGCCGAGCTGCGTCAGAACATGCAGGCGACGCTCGAAGGCATCAAGCAGCTCGCCGAAGCGTGACTCACTCGGCGGCGGGCAGGGCGGCGAAGAGGTCGACCGAGTTGCCGTCGGGGTCGAGCACCGTGGCGTAGCGCTGGCCCCAGAACGCGTCCCACGGCGCCCGGTGGCTCTGATGGCCGGCTGCGACGAGGTCGTCGTGGGCGGCGTCGACGCCGGCCGGATCGCCGCAGTCGAACGCCAGCGCCATGGCGTGACCGCCGCTCGGCGGCGTCCACGACGAGTCGAACGACTGGACCGTCTCCCGGGTGTCGAACATCAGCAGGAGCCCACCGGGGAGCGGCGCCTCGACGTGCGGCTCGCCCTCGGCGCCATCCGGCACGTCGATCCCCAGCCGGCGGTAGAAGTCGAGCGCAGCCGCCATGTCAGCGACGACGATGCCGATGGCGGCGATGCGTGGTGTCATGGCGGACACCGTAGGTCCGACGGCTCAGCGGCGGCACACGAGGTGCGTGACCTCCGGGGTCCACCGCGCCGATGTCGACGACCATGTGATCGGGCCCGCACCGTCGAACAGGCGCACGTAGCCGGCATCGACGACCACGGGCACGATGTGCAGGCGGAGCTCGTCGATCGCCCCGGCGGCGAGGTACTGGTTGATCGTCGTGGACCCGCCGGCGATGGCGACGTTGCGATCTCCGGCCGCCGCCCGGGCGAGCGCCAAAGCTTCCTCCGGTCCGCCGGTCACGAAGTGGAAGGTGGTGCCGCCCGCCATCTCGAGCGGTTCGCGCTCGACATGGGTGAGCACGTACACCGGGGCGTGGTACGGCGGTTCAGGGCCCCACCACCCGACCCACTCGGGGTCCCACGCACCACGCCCGGGACCGAACATGTTTCGGCCCATGATGAAGGCGCCGGCCGCGGTGATCGCGGCGAGCTCGTCGCGATGGTCGTCGGCGTGGTCGAACATCCACGCGTGAAGGGTCTCTCCGCCCTCCACGCCGTCGCCGAACGGCCGATCGAGCGACTGGTTGGGCCCGGCGGAGTACCCGTCGAGCGAGATCGAGATGTCGCAGGTGACGATGCCCATACCAGTAGGACGGCGCTCAGGCAGCGAATTCGTCGGGATCGTCGCGATGGCGCCAGCGCCGGCGAAGTCGGAAGCGGAGGACGTCCCACTCGGTGATGGGTCGTGCCGGCAGGGGTGTGGCGTGGTCGTCGTGCTTGGTGGCGTCCCGGTTGTGCGGCCGGCACTCGAGCCGGCCGTTGAACTGGGACGTCTCGCCGTGCTCGCTGACCGGGACGATGTGGTCGATGTCGCAGAGAGGAGCGGGCACGTCGCAGCCGGACGGGTGCTGGCAGTGCCGGTCCCGGACCTCGATCGCCCGTCGCAGACGTCCGGTGAAGCACCGCACCGACGATGCTGCGATGACGGTGAATGGCCCGTCGAACAGCATCGTCTCCATCTCGGCGACACCCACGTACGGCACGAGGACGTCGGGGGCGAGCACCTGACCGTTGGCGAGCTCGCACAGCCGGTGGAAGGAGTCATCGCCCAGCAGCACGGTGAACAAGGGTCGGGGTCGCCGAGCATCCGCCGGCGTCGACGCGGAGCGCGTCGCCATCTCGACGAGCGCGGCGGCGAGGCGCTCACTGCGAGTGCGGGTGATCCCGGCGGCTTCATCGGCGAGGTACTGCTCACGCTCGAGGCGATCCAGCTCGCCGCCGACGACCGCGCCATCGAGCCGGTTCAACGTGCCGTCGATCCGGACGGTGCCGACGCCGGCTGGCGAAGTGCGCGTGAGAGATGTGCGCACATCGAGCGCACATCTGCTCACCGCGTGCAGCAGCAGCACACTCGGATGACCGTCGCCGTGTCGCCGACCTCGGCGACACCCACCTCTCGAGCCTCTTCGCTCCCAGGTACTGGGGTCAGCGGCGGCGTGCGGGCGCCGCCGCGGGGGCGTTGCGACGCTGCCACCAGCGCCACGCCAGGGTGACGAGCACGGCGCCGATGAACGAGCCGATCAGCCCGCTCGCCCGCAGCTCGATGCCGTCACCGGCGATGAGGCTGAACAGCAGCCCTCCGACCAACGAGCCGATGAGTCCGGCGGCGAGGGCGAGACCCCAGTCGATGCCGGACCATCGCGTCCGAGCACGAACTGGGCAGCGGCGCCGACGACCATGCCGAACAGGATGATGGCGAGGATCAACACGCCCGGCACGATAGGGCGCAGCGGCCCCTAATCGGCGAGATCGGGATAGTGCATCCGAACGTTGCCCGGGTAGCTGCGCAGGTAGTAGTTCCAGAGCTGCTGGCCGTACACGCCGGCGCCGGCGCTGGCGATGCCGCCACTTCCGGCGAGCAGCTCGTGGCGCTTGGCCATGAACCCGGCGTTGGCATGCCGCTCGCTGGTCGCCACGGCGGCGGCGAACTCGGGGCCGAGCGGCAACGGTTCGAGGCGAGTGCGCAGGTCCGGTCCGTGGAAGTAGCCCGACGAGAACCGTGGCTCGGAGGCGATCACACGATGCGTCGTGGCGACGAAGTAGTTGCCGGTCATCTCCTGGAGCATCTCGCCGAGGTTGACGACGAAGGCGTCGTCGCGTGGCGCCACGTCGATCCAGTCACCCGCCGGGTTGAGGACCTGCAAGCCGCCGACACCGTGCTGCAGCAGCAGCGTGAGGAACCCGGCGTCGTGATGGGCGTTGACCCCGGCCTCGCCGGGTGGCGTGGGCGGATAGCTGATCAGCTTGGCGAACGACAGCGGACGTTCGCCGAACACGTCGTGGAGGTGCGTCGGGGCCAGTCCGAGCCCGACGGACATCGCCTCCATCAGCTCGTCGGCGACGGCGCCGAGGCGGGTGAAGAACTCATCGACGGCGCCGTGGAACCCGGGCAGGACGTCCTCGGGCAGCCACTGGTTGGGCCCGTCGAGGCGCAGATACGGCGGCTCGGCATCGGCGGGGTGCGGCGGGTGTTCCGTCGAGACGTCGAGCTGCTCGCGGAAGTCGGTGCGGTTGTCGGTGAGCTCGGCGCCGACCCGCTCCCAGCCGCGGAAGTGGCGTGACCGCTGCTTGTCGATCGTCGCCTTGACGTCCTCGGGGAGGGCGAAGAAGGCCTGCAGCAACTCGAAGTAGCGGCGGCGGAAGGCGTCGGGCACACCGTGGCCGACGAGCTGGAAGAAACCGACCTCGTGGCAGATCTCGCGCAGCTCATCGGCGAACGCGGCGCGCACGGCCGGGTCGTCGGCGTGCCAGCAGCGCAGGTCGACGACGGGGATCTCCGTGAACGACACGCCACGAGCGTAGGCGGAGACTTGACAACTGCATTTGTTTGTCTAGTAAACAAACAATTGGATGGCGACGCCGGAAGATGCGAGACGGGCGAACCGCAGCCACCTGCTGCGCACGCTGCACCGGGACGGGCCGTTGTCGCGCGCCGACCTGGCCAAGATCACCGGGCTCAGTCGGGCGTCGGTGTCCGCCGTGGTCCGCGACCTGCTGGACGACGGTGTCGTCGAGGAGCTCGGCCTGAGCACGGCGGGCGGCGTCGGCAAGCCGGCGACCCTCGTCGGCATCGACGTCGACGGCCACCACGTCGTCTGCCTCGACCTCTCCGAGCCGGCCCACTTCACCGGTGCGCTCGTCAACCTCGCCGGCAAGGTCGTCGACCGTCGCATCTACGACCGCAAGGGCAAGACCGGCCGGGCAGCCGCCAACCTCGTCGGGCGGATCTGCCGCGAGCTGGTCGCCGACGCCGAGCGTCCGCTGCTCGGCATCGGAATCGCCAGCCCGGGCATCGTCGACGACGGCGGCGTCATCGCCACGACAGCCCACCTCGGCTGGAAGAACCTCCCGCTCGCCGCCGACCTCTCCGCCCAGTTCGATCTGCCGGTCCGCGTCGTCAACGACGCCAACGCCGCCGCCCTCGCCGAGCTCACGTTCGGTGAGGGGACGGCCACCGACCTGATCTGTGTGCGCGTCGACGAGGGCGTCGGCGCCGGCCTCGTGCTCGACGGCCGGCTCTACGCCGGCTCGTCGTTCGCCGCCGGCGAGATCGGCCACGTCGTCGTCGACCCCGACGGCGCGCGCTGCGCGTGCGGCAAGCGCGGCTGCCTGGAGACCGAGGTCTCCGAGCCGTTGCTCGAGCGTCGTCTCGAAGCCGAGCCGGGCGACGAGGCAGCGGTGCTCACCCGCGCCGGCGAGCACCTCGGCACGGCGCTGGCCACCGTGCTCAGCGCGCTCGATGTCGCCGACGTCGTGCTGTCGGGCTCCGGCCCGGTCGCCAGCGAGACGTTCCGGCTCGCCGCGGTGCGGGCGATCAGCGAGCGCACGATGCCGGTCCTCGCCGAGCGCCTCATCGTGCGCACCAGCACGTTCGGCTTCGACGACATGCTCGTCGGCGCCGCCGCCAGGGTCCTCGACTGCGAGTTGGGGATTCGATGAGCCTCCCGAAACCAACACCAACCAACACCACCAACACAGGAGCAACAACGTGAACACGAGACGATCCATGCGGTCGTTGGCGGTGCTGGTCACCGCCGGCCTGCTCGTCGCCGCATGCGGCGATGACGACGACGACGATGCCGCGAGCGACGCGACCGAGGCGCCGGCGGGCACCGAGGCCGCCACCGAAGGCACCGAGGCGGCCACCGAGACCACGACGGCACCGGAGGGCACCGAGCCGCCGCCGACCAACCCGCCGCCCGCCGAGGTCGGCACCGGCACCGGCGAGGGCGGCACCATCCGCCTGTGGCTCAACGGTGAGGCCGACACGCCGCAGGCGATGGTCGAGTACGCCGTCGCCGAGTTCAACAAGGTCCACCCCGACGTCAAGGTGGTGCTCGAGCGCCAGCAGTGGACCGGCATCGTCGAGCGCCAGACGACGGCGCTGTCGGGCAGCGACGCGCCCGACGTCGTCGAGTTCGGCAACACCCAGGCCCAGGCGTTCGAGGCGGCCGGCGCGCTCGTCGACCTCTCGGACCGTGCCGCCGAGCTCGGTGGCGACGACTTCGTGCAGAGCCTGCTCGACGCCGGCACGTACGACGGCAGCCTGTACGCCGCGCCGTACTACGCCGGCGCCCGCATCATGATCTACCGCAAGGACCTCTTCGAGGCCTCCGGCATCGCCGTGCCGACGACGCTCGACGAGATGGTCGCCGCCGGCGAGCAGCTGATGGCCGACAACGCCGACGTCCCCAACTTCTCCGGCATCTACCTGCCCGCCCGCAACTGGCACGCAGCGATGTCGTTCGTCTGGGAGCACGACGGTGACATCGCCACCCAGGAAGGCGAGGAGTGGGTCGGGACGCTCGACTCGCCCGAGTCGATCGCCGGGCTGGAGTTCTTCAAGGACGTGTTCGACCGGGCCAACGCCGCCCCCGCCGACGGCGACGATGCCAACGACTGGCTGGCGTTCTGCGCCGGCGAGGTCGGCATGATGCCGGCGCCGGGCTGGAAGCCGGGTCAGATCATCAACGAGGAGAACGGCTGCCCGGACATGGAGCCGAACATCGGCGTGTTCGCCATGCCCGGCAGCGAGGCAGGGATGACCGCCCCGGTCTTCCTCGGTGGGTCGAACATCGGCATCCCGGTGAACAGTGAGAACCAGGAGCTCGCCTTCGACCTGCTCAAGGTCCTCGTGTCGCCCGGCTTCCAGAAGCAGTTCGCCGAGGCCGGCACGATCCCCGCGCTCAAGTCCGAGCTGGCGAGCGTCACCGGCAGCGACGCCGCGGAGGCGCAGGCCGACCGCGGCGCAGAACAGCCGCTTCGTGCCGACGAGCGAGAAGTGGGCGGGCGTCGAGGCGGCCAACGTCCTCCAGGACATGCTCACCCAGGTCGCCCAGGGCGACGACATCGCCGAGGCCGCCGCGCAGGCGGACGCGGCGATCGAGTCCACGCTCAACGGCTGATCGTCCATCCCGAGGGTTCGCGTCGATGTCCGCCATCACCACCCCCACGCCGACCACGACGGAGGTCCCCGGACCTCCGGCCGTGGCGGTGAGGCGGCGGACATCGACGCTGCCCTACGTCCTCGTCCTGCCGTCCGTGCTCGTGCTGGGCGTGATGCTCGGCTACCCGCTCGTGCGTCTGTTCACCATGTCGGTGCAGGAGTACGGGTTGCCCCAGGTGTTCGGACAGCCGGCGGCCTGGGTCGGTCTGGACAACTTCCGCCGGATCCTCGAGGACGACTACTTCTGGACCGTCCTGTGGCGCACGCTGCTCTTCTGCTTCGTCAACGTCGTCCTGACGATGGTGCTCGGCGTGCTCATCGCCCTGTTGCTCGACGCCCTCGGCAAGCGCATGCGCCTGTTCGTGTCGGCGTCGCTGATCGTCGCCTGGGCGATGCCCGCACTCACCGCGACGATCGTGTGGCAGTGGATGTTCGACACCGAGTACGGCCTCGTCAACTGGGCGCTCGACCGGCAGGGCGAGAGCTGGTGGGCGAACCAGCTGACGTTCTTCTTCGTCGCCACGATCATCGTCGTGTGGATGGGGATCCCGTTCATCGCCTTCACGGTGTACGCCGCGTTGACGCAGATCCCCGAGGACATCATCGAGGCGGCCAAGCTCGACGGCGCTCGCTTCCGTGACATCTTCCGCTACGTCGCCTTCCCGGCGCTGAAGCCGATCCTGCTCATCCTGACGGCGCTGTCGGTGATCTGGGACTTTCGCGTGTTCACCCAGATCTACGTACTGCAACGGGCCGGCGGCATCACGCGTGACACCAACCTGCTCGGCGTCTTCGCCTACCGCATCTCCATCGGTGAGAACCGCTTCGACATCGGCGCCGCCGTCGCCGTCGTGATGATCGCCATCACCGCCCTGCTCACCGTCTTCTACCTGCGGGCGATGGTCAAGACGGAGCAACTGGCGTGACGAACGCGCTGGCCAAGCGGCGCACCAAGCGCATCGCCATCAACGCGGCCGGTGCCGTCGTCGCCCTGGTCGCCCTGTTCCCCGTGTACTGGATGGTGCTGACGTCGTTCAAGCGCAACAGCGAGGTGCGCACACTGACCCCGCAGTTCCTCCCGACGCACCCGACGTTGAACAACTACCGCCGCGTGTTCGAGCGCGACTTCTTCTGGACGGCGATGCGCAACAGCGCCATGGTCACGGTGACCGTCGTGTTCCTCGCCCTCGTCATCGCCTTCTTCGCCGCCGTCGCACTGTCCCGGTTCCGGTTCCGCGGGCGGATCGCCTTCATCATCGCCGTCATCGGCATCCAGATGATCCCCGCCGAGGCACTGATCATCTCGCTGTTCCAGGTGCTCGACGCGCGTGAGCTGACCAACCGCATCATCGGGCTGTCGCTGACCTACCTGATCTTCGTCCTGCCGTTCACGATCTGGACGCTGCGCGGCTTCGTCGGCGGTGTGCCGCTCGAGTTGGAGGAGGCGGCTCGCGTCGACGGCGCCACTCGACTGGGGGCGTTCATGCGGGTGACCCTGCCGCTCGTCGCGCCCGGCCTCGTGGCGACGGGCATCTTCGCCTTCATCCTCGCCTGGAACGAGTTCATCTTCGCCCTCGTGCTGATGAACAAGCCGGAGACCCAGACGATGCCGGTGTGGCTGCAGGCGTTCAACGAGGGCGCACGCGGCACCGACTGGGGTGGCGTGATGGCCGGGTCCACCGTGATGGCGGTGCCGGTCGTGATCTTCTTCCTCATCGTCCAGCGCAAGGTGACGGCGGGCCTCACGGCGGGCGCGGTCAAGGGGTAGTGGTGGACGCCCCGGTCGTCGGCGTGGACGTCGGCGGGACCACCACCCGCGCCGTGCGCTTCGACGGCGATCTCGTGGCGGTGGCTGCGGTTGCCGCGCCGACACCGCGGGGCGCGGCGGCGATCGTCGAGCACGTCGCCAGCCTGGTGCGCCGGGTGGACGGGGCACCGTCCGCCGTCGCCATCGGGATGCCCGGACGTGTCGACCACGCCGCCGGTGTGGTCAGCTCGGCGGTCAACCTTGGCATCGACGGTCCCGTCGACATCGCCTCGCTCGTCGCCGGCGCCGTCGGCGCGCGGGTGCACCTGGAGAACGACGTCAACGCCGCCGCCCTCGGCGCGTTCGCCCACCTCGCGCTGTCGCCGGCGCAGTCGCTGGCGTACGTCAACGTGGGCACGGGGATCGCCGCCGGCTTCGTGCTCGCCGGCCGGCTCTGGCGCGGGTCCGTCGGCGGCGCCGGCGAGATCGGGCACGTGCCGATGCGCTCCGGCGCGCCGCGGTGCCGATGCGGCCAGGTCGGCTGCGCCGAGGCGGTGGGGTCGGGGACGGCGGTGACCGACGAGCCGAGCCGGCGCCACGACGTCGTGGCGGCCACGGCGTGGGCGGTACAACTGTGCGTGATGGCACTCGATGTCGACGTCGTCGCCGTCGGCGGCGGGATGACGCGGGCGGTCGATGCGTTCGGCGCCGAGCTCGATGCCGAGCTGACGGCGGCGGAGTCGGCATCACCGATGCTGGCCGACCTCGGCCTCGCCCGCCGCGTCGTGCTGCCCGACGCCGACGCGCCGCTCGGCAGCCTCGGAGCCGTGCTCGCCATGGGCGACGACGGAGCGCTGTCCTGGTGATCGTCGGCGGAGGGCGCGTGCTGACGCCCGACGGCGTGCTCGACGCCGGCCGCGTGACGCTGGAGGGGGACCAGGTCGCCGGCGTCGCCTCGGGTGACGGTGCCGTCGATGTCGACGCACGCGGTGGCTGGATCGTGCCCGGGTTCATCGACGTGCAGATCAACGGCGCCCACGGCGTCGACGTGACGACCGAGCCGGAGCGCATCGACGAGCTCGGCGCGGCACTCGTGCGCTACGGCGTGACGGCGTTCGTGCCGACGGTGATCACGTGCGCCGAGCCGGTGCGCCGGGCGGCGCTGGCGGCGTGGGCGGCTCGAGATGCTGCGGGCGTCGTGGGTGCCGTGCCGCTCGGCCTGCACCTGGAGGGGCCGATGTTGTCGCCCGTGCGCAAGGGCGCCCATCCCGCGGATCTTCTCGCCGCGCCGAGCGCCGAGCTCATCGACGGCTGGTCGGCGGATGCCGGCGTCGTGCTGGCGACCGTCGCCCCCGAGCTGCCCGGCGCCGATGACGTCATCGCCGAGCTCGTGCGGCGCGGCGTCGTCGTGTCGATCGGCCACACCGATGGCAGCGCCGCCGACATCTCCGCCGCCTTCGCCGCGGGAGCGCGCTACGTCACCCACCTGTTCAACGCCATGCGGCCGTTCTCGCATCGCGATCCCGGCCCGATCGGCGCCGCCCTCGCCGACGACGAGGTCGTCGTCGGGCTGATCTGCGATGGCGTGCACGTCGACCCGGTCGCCGTGCGCATGGCGGCTCGGGCGCTCGGTCCTGGCCGGTTGAGCCTCGTCACCGACGCCATCTCGGCTCTTGGCGTCGAGGCCGGCCGGCTCGGCAGCGTCGACGTGACGGTCGGCGCCGACGGCGTGCGCAACGCCGACGGCGTGCTCGCCGGCAGCGTGTTGACGCTCGATCAGGCGGTGCGCAACCTCATCGCCTTCACCGGGTGGGATGTGCCCGCGGCGATCGCCACGGTGACGTCGACGCCGGCCGACCTCCTCGGTCTCGCCGACCGCGGGCGCCTGGTCGCCGGGATGCGGGCCGACGTCACCGTGCTCGACAGCGATCTGGCGTGTCACCGCCACGATCGTCGGAGGCGAGGTCGCATGGAGGTCGTGATCGTTCCCACCGCCGACGATGCCGCCGGCATCGTGGCCGGCGTCATCGCCGGCGTGCTGGGCGCGGTGGATGCACCCGTGATCGGGCTGTCGACGGGAAGCTCACCGCTCGGCGCCTACGCCCTGCTGGTCGAGGAACACCGGCAGGGTCGCGTGAGCTTCGCCCGGGCCAGCGCCGTGCTGCTCGACGAGTACGTCGGGCTCCCGGCCGACCACCCCGACGCCTATCGCTCGTTCATCCGTCGCGAGCTGACCGACCAGGTCGACCTCCCGCCGGATCGCCTGTTCGGGCCCGGACGTGTGGGCCGACGACATCGCCGGCGCGTGCGCGCGGTACGAGCAGTTGCTCACCGAGCTCGGCGGGGTCGACGTGCAGCTGCTGGGCATCGGGTCGGACGGTCACATCGGGTTCAACGAGCCGAGCTCGTCGCTGGTTTCGCGGACGCGGATCAAGACGCTCACCGAGGAGACGCTGCCGGGACAACGCCCGCTTCTTCCCGTCGCCCGACGACGTGCCCCGTCACGTCGTGACGCAGGGCCTGGGCACGATCCTCGATGCCCGCCACGCGCTGCTCGTCGCCACCGGCGAGGCGAAGGCGGCGCCGATCGCCGCCGCCGTCGAGGGACCGCTGACGGCGATGTGCCCGGCGTCGGTGCTCCAGCTGCACCCCCACGCCACCGTCGTCGTCGACGACGCTGCGGCGTCCCAGCTGCAGCTCGCCGACTACTACCGCGCCGTGTACGCCGGCAAGCCCGTCGTGGCAATCGCTGTGACATCCCGACATCTGGGCGCGGATCTTCCCGGATTCCGGGACGGATCCCGCCCAGAACAGGATCCCGCCCAGATGGGGGAGGCGCGGTGAGCGTGCGGTTGGAGAGCTGGTGGGTGCCGGGACGGTGGCTCGGGGGCGATGCGGTTGCGGCTCGTCAACGCCGGCCGCACGGAGATCGAGGAGGGGTTCGAGCTGACGTTCACGACGGTCGTCCAGCTCGAGCCCGGCCGCCCCAGCCGTGCTCGTCCGCCGCACGTCGGGCTGCCACGTCGTCGCCGCCGCCCGCCGGCACGACCGTGCCGCCGGGCGGCACCTGGGAGTTCGTCGCCACGTGCGGGCACCGGCCGGCGCACGCCAACGACGGCCCGGAGAGCGCCTACCTCACCGCCGCCGACGGCTCCATCCGCGCGGTGCGCACCGGCGCCACGGCGCGACGTGCAGGTCCGTCGACCCGAGGCGCCGACCTACCGCGCCGGCGGAGCCGACCGCGGCGTGGGCGGCCGTCGAGGCGCGGGAACGCCGGCTGCACCCCGGCGCCGCTCCCGCCCTGTCACCGACCGGCGAGCACCTCGTGCACCTCGACATCGACTCGTCGTTCGGGCCGGACGAGCACGCCGTCGGCGCCGACCTGCACCTCACCGCCGGTTCCGATGTCGCCATGCAGCGGGCGATCAGCGAGCTCGTTCGCGCGGGCGCCCCGCCGCGGACGACCCGCCACACGCCGCGCCACGAGTGGCGCGGGCTGCACATCGACCTCGCCCGGCAGTTCTTCCCCGCCACCGACGTCGCCTGGCTGATCGACGTCGCCGCGTGGCACGGACTCAACCGGTTGCATCTGCACCTGACCGACGACGAGGGCTGGCGGGTGCCCGTCGACGGCTACCCGCAGCTCACGGAGGTGGGCGCCTGGCGCGGCCACGATCTGCCGATCCCGCCGCTGCTCGGCTCGGGCAGCGAGCCCTACGGCGGTGCCTACGAGCCCGACGAGATCCGGACGTGGGTACGCGCCGCGGACGAGGCCGGCGTCGTCGTCGTGCCGGAGGTCGACCTGCCCGGGCACTGCTTCGCCGCCCTCGCCGCCGTGCCCGAGCTCGCCGATCCCGAGGACACCAGCGGCGCGGTCAGCGTGCAGTTCTTCGTCGACAACGTGCTCAACCCCGGTGTCCCCGGTTGGCGTCCGTTCGTCGAGGCCGTGTTCGGCTCGCTCGCCGACCTGTTCCCCTCGCCGTGGCTGCACGTCGGTGGCGACGAGCTCCCGCCCGGCGCGTGGGGCGGGTCTCCGGCGGCGCAGCGCGCTGGCGGTGCGGACCCGGCGAGCTTCCTCCGTGACCTGATCGAGCTCGTCGTGTCGACGACCGGCCGGCAGGTCGGCGTCTGGCAGGAAGCCGCCGCTGAGGGCGCGCTGGACCCGGACCACGGCTACGTCGTCGGCTGGAAGTCGGCAGCCGACTGCCAGCGGCTGGCTGCCGCCGGATTCGACGTGGTCGCCTCGCCCGCCGAGGTGTACTACCTGGACATGGCCGCCGACACCGACTGGCATGCACCGGGGATGAGCTGGGCCGGGCACGCCACGCTGGCCGACGTCGAGGCGTTCGACGTCACCGCCGGCTGGACGGAGACGGAACGGGCGAACCTGCTGGGCATCCAGGCATGCCTCTGGACCGAGCACGTTGGCGACCGTCCCTCGCTCGAACGGCTGATGTTCCCCCGCTTGGCGGCGATCGCTCGATCGGCGTGGACCGCCACGTGACGCTCGGCGCGCTCGGGTTACGGTGACCGCCGATGCGGTTCCGGACGGGCGCCCTGCTGACGTTTCTCGCCCTGCTCCCGGCGGCGCCGACCGTCAGCGCCCAGACCGACGACGACAGCGACGCTCAGGAGCTGGTCGAGCGCTACGCGCCGATCGTCATGCTGCGCACCCAGGAGGAGCCGTGCGACAGCGACGGTGAGCCGTTCATCCCGATGAACGTCGATCTCGTGCTGGACAACCCGCAGATCGCCCTGCGCCAGGTCGGCAACGGCGACCCCACGGTGATGCGGGCGCCGGGCGCGGCGGACCTGTTCGACCTCGGCGAGGGCTTCTACCTCGACTCCCCCGGCGATTCGCTGAATCCTGGGTGCCTCTACGAGCAGGACAACGATCGCTTCAACGCCGGCCAGCCGGCGGTCGTCTACGCCCACATCGCCCAGCAGCCCGACGAGCCCGACCAGCTCGCCGTCCAGTACTGGCTGTACTGGTACTACAACGACTGGAACAACGTCCACGAGGGCGACTGGGAGTTCGTCCAGCTGATGTTCCCGGCGTCATCCGTCGCCGAGGCCCTGGCGACCGAGCCGGAGAGCGCCGGCTACGCCCAGCACGAGGGCGGTGAGCGCGCCGACTGGGACGGCGACAAGCTGCAGCGCGAAGGGACGCACCCCGTCGTCTACTCGTCGCAGCGGTCCCACGCCAGCTACTACAACGCCGCCCTGTACATGGGCCGCAGCGGCTCCGAAGGCTTCGGCTGCGACAACACCGACGAGCCGTCGACCCGCGTCGAGCCCGAGGTCGTCCTGCTGCCGGACGGCGTCGACGACGCCGCCGATCCGCTGGCGTGGGTCGACTTCGACGGGCGTTGGGGCGAGCGTCACGCCTCCCCGAACAATGGCCCGACCGGGCCGAACACCAAGGCGCAGTGGACCGAGCCGGTGACGTGGCAGGAGGGATTGCGCGACAGCTCGTTCGTCGTCCCGTCGGGCGACTCGCAGGGCGCCCAGGTGATCAACACGTTCTGCAACGTCGTGGAGTGGGGCTCGGTCCAGTTCATCAAGTTCGTGGCCTCTCCGGCCCGGATGCTGTTCGTCCTCGCGGTGATCACCGCGCTGGCCGTCTTCCTGCTCCGCCGGACGTCGTGGCGAGAGGTCGAGTCGCTGCCCCTGCCGCGCAAGCGACGGGCCGGCGAGATCGCCCGTGTGGCCGGGGTGCTCTACCGACGGCACCCCGGCACGTTCGCCGCCATCGGAATGGTCGCCATTCCGATGGCCGCGCTGGCGCTGTTGACCGGAGCCGTGGTCAGACGACTTCCCCTGATCGGCGATCTGATCGAGGTCTCCGACACCGAAGGCACGGGCGGACGCTTCGTCATCGCCTCGATCATCAGCCTCGCGTTCGGCCTCTTGGCCTTCGTCGTGATCACCGCAGCGGTCGCGTGGATCGTCGGCGACCAGGCCGGCGTGCCGGATGCTCGCCAGGCCCTGCGGGCAGTGGCCGCACGTGCCGGGGCGCTCGGCTCGGCGTTCGTCATCGCGGCCATCGTCATCATCGTCCTCAGCTTCTTCCTCCTCGGCATCCCGATCGCCATCTGGCTGTTCGTGCGCTGGATGTTCACCGCACCGGTGGTGATGCTCGAGGACCTCGGCGGACGCCCGGCGCTGCGCCGCAGCGCGCAGCTCGTGCGCAAGCGCTGGTGGCACACCGCGCTGGTGACGCTGGCGGTCGCGGCGATGATCAACCTCGTCGGGCTGATCATCGGCCTGCTCGTGCTCGTCGTGTTCACCAGCCTCCCGATCTGGGCGCTCTCGGTGATCGTGCTCCTCTGCAACCTGCTGGTGATGCCGTTCGGTGCGCTCGTCATGACGTTCCTGTACGGCGACGCCATCGCTTCGGTCACCGCCGCGCCGGAGGGTGACGGCGAAATGGTGACCGAGCCGCCGATCGTGGCCGGGTAGGTTGCCACCCCCATGACGGCCTCGCTCTGACCTGCCCCATCGGTTGAGCTCAGGAGGTCCCCATGGTGCGGTTGCTCGCCGCCTGGATCGTGCCGCTCACGCCGCGTCGCAACCGGGCGACGGTGCTGTCGACGTTGGAGCAGACCGACTCGATCAGCCAGGTGACGATCGGTCCGGGACTCGGGCTGATCGGCCAGGCCGCCGGCATCCCGGCGGCGCTGATGGCCAGCGCCGCCCTGCTCGCGCCGTCGGCAATCGCCGTGCATCGCGCCGGCAGGCGCCCCCTAACGTTCTCCGATGCACGCGACGCCGCGCCTGCGCCCGGTGCGTCTTGACGACGAGACCGAGTTCGCCGCGGCCCACCGGGCGATGGCGGCGGACGACTTCGAGTTCGGCTTGGGCTTCTCGCCGGGTGCGTCGTGGTCGGAGTACGTCCGTCGACTCGCCGATCAGCGATGCGGCGTGAACCTCGCGCCGGGGCTCGTGCCGGCGACGTTCCTCGTCGCCGACGTCGGTGGCGTCATCGTTGGGCGCACGTCGATCCGCCACGAGCTCAACGAGTACCTGTCGCGGGTCGGCGGGCACATCGGCTACGGCGTGCTGGCCGAGCACCGTCGTCGCGGCTACGCCACGGAGATCCTCCGCCAGAGCCTCGTCATCGCCCGTGCCATCGGTGTGGAGCGCGTCCTCGTGACGTGCGACGAGGGCAACGTCGCGTCGGCCGCCGTGATCGAGCGCTGCGGCGGTGTGTACGAGTCGTCGTTCGACACCGACGACGGCACGCCGGCGAAGCGCCGCTACTGGATCGACTGATGGGCGTGCCGCGGCGGGCGATCGTCGTGCCTCTCCCGCCGCCGGTCGCTCGATCCGTCGACGAGATCCGCCGCCGTTTCGATCCGGTGATGGCGGCGCGCATCGACGCCCACATCACGCTCGTCCACGACGTCGTCGACTTCGAACTCGCCACCGAGTTGATCGCGCGAGCCGCCGCGCGGGCGCCGTTCGCGGTGCACCTGACGGGAGCGGCGCTGTGGGGTCCGGCGCGCTACGGGGTGTACCTCGACGTCGCCGATCCCGATGGGTTGCTCACCGCGCTGCACGCCGCGCTGCGCGACGTCGAGGCGCCGGGCTGGGCGCGAGTCGAGTACCGCCCGCACGTCACGCTCGTCCACGGTCGATCCGTCACCGCCGAAGCTGCCGAGCTGGCGTGGTCGGCGCTCGACGGGTTCGTCGCCGGGTGGGAGGCGAAGCTCTCGTCGATCGAGGTCATCGAGCTGGTAGAACCACGGTGGGAGCTCGTCGAACGAGTCGAGATGGGGGGAGCACGATGACCGACGTCCAGACGCCTTGGTACCTGGCCGGCAACTACGGACCGGTGGCCGATGAGCTGACCGA
Organism: uncultured Acidimicrobiia bacterium; assembly: GCA_963822875.1. Classification (GTDB taxonomy): domain Bacteria; phylum Actinomycetota; class Acidimicrobiia; order Acidimicrobiales; family Ilumatobacteraceae; genus JALZMG01. The sequence continues at coordinate 51,602 of CAWGJK010000009.1, forward strand.
GTTCGACCTGCCGGTGACCGGAGCCATTCCGCCCTCGCTGTCGGGGCGTTACCTGCGCAACGGACCGAACCCGGCGGGCGGGACGTCGTCGCACTGGTTCTTCGGCGACGGCATGGTCCACGGCGTCCGCCTGGAGGGTGGCCGCGCCGCGTGGTACCGCAACCGGTGGGTGCGCACGACGAAGTTGACGAACGGACTGGAGTCGATGGACCCGGAGGCGACGTTCGACCCCACGGCGAGCGCGGCGAACACCCACGTGCTCGCCCACGCCGGGCGGATCTGGGCGCTGGAGGAGGGCCACCTGCCCTACGAGCTGTCGCCGGAGCTGGACACCATCGGCTGCGACGACTTCGGCGGTCGCCTCACGACGGCGTTCACAGCACACCCGAAGCTGTGCCCCGTGACGGGTGAGCTGCACTTCTTCGGCTACGGCGTGCTGCCGCCGTACCTCACGTACCACGTGCTGTCGGCCGGCGGGGAGCTGGTCCACTCGGCCCCGATCACCGTCGCCAAGCCGACGATGATGCACGACTTCATGATCACGCGCGAGCACGCCGTGTTCATGGATCTGCCCGTCGTGTTCGACCTCGCCGCCTACGGTCGCGGTGAGCCGCCCATCGGGTGGGACGACACATATGGCGCGCGGATCGGCATCCTGCCGCGGATGGGGACCGACGTCGATGTGCGCTGGTTCGAGATCGACCCGTGCTACGTGTTCCACCCGCTCAACGCCTACGCCGAGGGGTCGAAGGTGATCTGCGACGTCGGCCGCCACGCCACGCTGTGGCGGGAGTCGATGAACGACTTCGAGCCATCGTTCCTGTACCGCTGGACGTTCGATCTGGACTCGGGCGCGGTGACGGAGACGCCGCTCGACGATGTGTCCCACGCCTTCCCGCGCGTCGACGACCGCGTCGTCGGTCTGCGCCATCGCTACGGCTGGGCGGCGGCGCCGCGCCCCGACGCCGTCGGCAGGCTCGACGCGCCCGGCGTCGTCGTCAAGTACGACCTGCAGACGGGTGGATCGGTGCGCTACGACCTCGGTCCGTCCGCCCATCCGGGCGAGTTCGTGTTCGTGGGCGAGACCGACGCCGGCGGCGAGGACGACGGCTGGGCGATGGGGATGGTGTACGACGCGGCGACGGACAGCTCGGACCTCGTGATCCTCGACGCGTCCGACGCGTCAGCAGAACCCGTCGCTCGCGTCCACCTGCCCCGCCGCGTGCCCTATGGCTTCCACGGCAGCTGGATCAGCGACGCCGAACTGTCGTCACGCCGCTGACTTCTCCAGGACGTGCACGCCGCACGCCGAACCGAGGCCGATGACGTGGGCGAGGCCGACGGTGGCGCCCTCGATCTGGCGGTCGCCGGCCTCGCCGCGCAGGTGGTGGCAGACCTCCCAGATGTTGGCGATGCCGGTGGCCGAGATCGGGTGACCCTTCGACTGCAGGCCGCCTGACACGTTCACCGGGGTCGACCCGTCGCGCCACGGGGCGCCCGACTCGAAGAAGTCGGCGGCGCCGCCCTCCTCGCAGAGCATCAGGTTGTCGTAGTGGACGAGCTCGGCGGTGGCGAAGCAGTCGTGCAGCTCGACGAGGTCGAGGTCGTCGGGGCCGACGCCGGCCTGCTCGTACGCCTGCTTGGCGGCGTTGCGGGTGAGCGTGTTGACGTTGGGCAGGATCTGGCAGGCGTCCTCCCACGGGTCGGTCGTCAGCACCGACGCCGACACCTTGACGGCCCGCCGCTGCTGCTCGAGCGACAGCGTCTTCAACGTCTCGCCGTTGGTGACGACGGCGGCGGCGGCGCCGTCGCAGTTGGCCGAGCACATCGGGCGCGTGTTCGGGTAGGCGATCATCATGTCGCCCATGATCTCCTCGAGCGTGAAGCGCTTGGAGTAGGCGGCCAGCGGGTTCAGCGTCGAGTGGGCGTGGTTCTTCTCGCTGATCTTGGCGAACAGCTCGAAGCTCGTGCCGCCGTAGCGGTGCCCGTACTCCATGCCGATCTGGGCGAACACGCCGGGCATCGTGTCCGTGCCGATGCGCCCGTCGGTCGGGGCGACGGCGCCGTAGCGGCCCTTCGGCTTCCACTCCTTGCCGTCGGACTTGGCCTGCCCACCACCCCCGAGCAGGCCGGCGCCGGCGAGCTTCTCCACGCCGACGGCGAGGCCGTAGTCGACCTCGCCGGCCTTCACGGCCATGATCGCCGTGCGCAGCGCGGTGGCGCCGGTGGCGCAGGCGTTGGCGACGTTGTACACGGGGATGCCGGTCTGGCCGATCTGCTTCTGCAGCTGCTGGCCGAAGCCGGACGAGGCGTTCATCAGGTTGCCGGCGGCGAGGATGCCGATGTCGCGCATCGACACGCCGGCGTCCTTGATCGCCGCCTGCGCCGCCTCGGCCCCGAGGTCGACCGTGTCCTTGTCCGGGTGCTTGCCGAACTTGGTCATGTGGATCCCGAGGATCCAGATCTCGTCGCTGGCGCTGGTCATCTCAATCTCCTCAATTCCTGTCCGCCGGCTCGAAGCCGAAGCCGACCGCTTCCACACCGTTGTCGTCCGTGCCGAGCGAGTAGGTCGCCAGGCGCACCTTCATCCCCGTCGTCACGTGCTCGGGGTCGGGCTCGACGTTGATCACGTTGCCGCGCACCGGCGTGCCGTCGCAGTCGACGACCGCCGACACGAACGGGCACGGGGATGCCCGGCGCGGCGAAGGCAACGATCGTGAAGGCATTGACCGTGCCTTCCGTCGCCACGTCGACCGGCCGGAAGTCCGTGGCGAAGCATGCCGCGCAGGCGTTGCGGCGGTCGAAGTACTTCGCCCCGCAGGAGGTGCACTCGTTGGCCACCAGGTGCGGCTCGTCGCCGAGCACGAGGTAGTCGACGAGCGGGATCTGATCACTCATCGCCGCTCAGGGTATTGAGCGGGCGGCGCTCTCCTACAGTCGGGGCGATGGAGGGCCGGCTGTACCACATCGGGTTCGGCGCGGCGGACCTGCCCGATGGCACGACGACGGTGCTGCTGAGCGGTGACCCGGCGCGCTCGGAGCTGATCGCCACCGAGCATCTCGGCGGCGGGCGGCCGCTGGCGCGCAACCGCGGGCTGGACGCCTTCGTCGCCACGTTGCCCGGGGGCGCGCCGGTCGTGTGCGCGACGAGCGGAATGGGCGCGCCGTCGATGAGCATCGTCGTCAACGAGCTCGTCCAGGCCGGCGTGCGCACGATCATCCGGGTCGGCACGTCCGGCTCGATCCAGGACCACGTGCGCGTCGGCTCGGTCGTCATCGGCTCAGGCGCGTTGACCAACCAGGGTGCCGCCGACGACATCGCACCGACGACGTTCCCGGCGGTGGCCGACCCGTTCCTCACCGTTGCCCTGGCGTCGGCCGCAGCCCAGCTCGGCGTCGACCACCACGTTGGCGTGATGGCGTCGGTGGACACGTTCTTCGAGGGACAGGAGCGGTCGGAGTCCTCGGCCAACCCGCGCCTGCTGCGGCGCCTGCGCGGGATGATCGACGAGTACCACGACCTCGGCGTGCTCAACTTCGAGATGGAGGCGGGCACGCTGTTCAAGATGGGCGCCGTGTACGGCTTCGCCGCCGGCTGCGTCTGCGCCATCATCGCCCAGCGCGGCGAGGCCGAGGAGCCGCGCTACGACGAGAAGGATGCCGCCGTCGACCGCGCGGTGCGGGTCGCCGTTGCCGCCGCCGACGCGTGGCTCGCTGACGCACTTCTTCGGAAGATTCGGTGCCATCCGTGGCACCTGAAAACGCTTGAGAAGTTGTTTCAGCCGGTGCGGGCGGTGATGTTGCCGTCGCCGCTGCGGAGGGTGAGTGAGCGTTCGCTGTCGGGGTCGCTGCGGACTTGCTCGGTGCTGATGTTGCCGTCGGCCGTGTGCACGTCGAGGCGGTAGGTCGACTCGTCGTCGGGGACGACGACGGTGACCGAGCCGTCGCCCGACGTCGCCACGACGCTCGTCGGCGCGGCCACGAACGTCAGCTCGACGCGCCCGTCGCCCGTGCGGGCGTCGACGTTCGCCGAGCGCAGGTCGGCGCCCACGATCGAACCGTCGTCGGCGTCGATGCGGACATCGAGCGAGGCCGGCACGCCGATCTCGTAGGTCACGCGACACCAGTCCGAGCCGAAGTTCGGACACGTGCCGCGCAGCTCGAGCGTGTCGCCGATGACCTCCTGTGACTCACCGGTCGACCGGAACCCGTCGCTGATCTCGGCGCGCACTTCGATCGCGTCGCCGTCGATGCCGACGAAGCGCACCGAGCCCGACGAGTTGGAGACGTCGATGCGGGCGATGCCGGCCGCCGGGTACGACGAGGTCTCCGTGCGCTCCTCGTGGGCGAGCAGGGTGACGATCTGGAACGTGCCGGACACGAAGGCGCCGAGCACCATGATCGCGGCGAACACCTTCCACAGACCGCGCACACCCGGCGACGCGCGGTGCTCGGTTGGCTCCATCACAGCAGTCATCAGCTCTCCACCCATTGCAGGACCGCCAGCACGCGGCGGTGATCGTCTTCGGCCGGCGGCAGATCGAGCTTGGTGAAGATGTTGCTCACGTGCTTCTCCACCGCCTTGTCGGTCACGACGAGGGCGCGGGCGATCGCCGGGTTCGTCCGCCCCTCGGCCATCAGCGCCAGCACCTCGCGTTCGCGTGGCGTCAACCGTTCCAGCGGGTCACGGCGCCGCGACCGAGCCAGCAGCTGGGCGACGACTTCGGGGTCGAGGGCCGTGCCGCCGTCGCCGACGCGGCGCACCGCGCCGAGGAACTCCGACACGTCAGCGACCCGGTCCTTGAGCAGGTAGCCGACGGCCCGTGTCTCGCCGGCGAGCAGGTCGGTGGCATAGCGCTCCTCGACGTACTGCGACAACACGAGGATGCCGATCTTCGGCCAGCGCTGGCGGATGGCGATCGCCGCCCGCAGGCCGTCGTCGGTGTGCGTCGGCGGCATGCGCACGTCGACGATGCAGAGGTCCGGTTGATGTCGTTCGACGGCGGCCATCAGCTCGTCGGCGGCGCCGACCGTGGCGACGACCTCCTCGCCGGCATCGGCCAGGATGCGTGTCAGCCCGGCACGCAGCAGCACGGAGTCTTCGGCGATCACGACGCGCACGGCAGCTCCACGGAGATCGTCGTCGGCCCCCCGGCGGGGCTGATCACGTACATCGACCCGCCGAGACCGGCGACGCGGTCGCGCAGGCCCTGCAGCCCCGTGCCCTTGGTGACGTCGGCGCCGCCGACGCCGTCGTCGCGCACCTCGACGACGAGGCGGTCACCGGCACGGGCGATGGCCACGTTCGCCCGTGTCGCCATGGCGTGGCGAGCGACGTTGGTCAGCGTCTCGTTGACCACGAAGTACGCCGCGCTCTCGACCGCAGGCGGCGGGCGCTTGTCGATCTTCACGTCGAGCGCCACGGGGATCGGCGAGCGGGCGACGACCGCCGACAGCGCGGCGTCGAGGCCGCGGTCCTCGAGGATCACGGGGTGGATGCCGCGGACGAGGTCGCGGATCTCCTTCAGCGCCGCCTTGGCCTCCTCGTGAGCGACGGCCACCATGGCCCGGCCCTCCTCCGTCTCGTCGTGCTCGAGCTTCTCCCGCGCCGACCCGAGGTTGGCGGCGAGGGCGACGAGGCGTTGCTGGGCGCCGTCGTGGAGGTCGCGCTCGATGCGCCGTCGCTCGAACTCGGCACTGTCGACGGCCGCGGTGCGGCTCGTCTCCAACCGGCGCATCCGTGCCGCCTGCAACTGCTCGGCGGTCGGGCCGAGCAGGGTCCGGGCCAGGGCCAGCTCGACACGGGCGACGCCGATCGTCACCCACGGGGCGACGAACAGCAGCCCGAGGATGCCGACCGCGGCGGCCAGCCACGCGGTGTGGCCTTCGGACAGCTCGAAGAAGTAGAACTTCGCCGACTCGCCGGGCAGCCCGCCGACGTACAGCGGGAGCAGCAGCATCGCCATCGAGCCCGCCCAGGCGGCGACCGTGAGGGCGAAGCCGAGCGCGGCGACTGGGAAGAAGGCGATGTGGTGGGCGATCTCCTTCCACCGCGGCACCGACCGGCAACGCTCCCAGAGCCGGCGCAGCCAGCCCTGCTTCTCCAGCGGCGGCACCGGATCGGGGATCGTCACGTCCATCAGCGCGTCGACCCTCGACCGCTCGATGTGGCTGAGCGCCCGCGACCACACGAACAGCAGCCACACGACGGGCACGGCGAACACCAGCGTCACCAGCAGTCCCGCCGAGGTCGACAGCAGGGCCACGGTGGTGGCGAAGCTGAACGCCGCGACGGGAAACGCAGTCAGGTTGCAGCCCATCGTGCGCAGCAGCCGCAGCGGGTGGCGCCAGGGCTGGAGCGGGTTGAACATGGTGGTGCTCACGTTACGTAGCCGCCTCGTTCAGTCCGTGGCGATGGCCTGGAGGATGTCCAGGCGGGCGGCGCGACGGGCCGGTCGCAGTGAGGCGACGATGCCGGCAACGGCGGCGAGCCCGAGGATGACGGCGAGCGGTGTGACCGGCAGGGCGAAGGACCCGAAGCCCTCCTCGGCGGACAACGCGCGCATCAGGCCCCAGCCGAGGAACGTCCCGAGTCCGATGCCACCGATGGTGCCGAACACGGCCACGATCACCGACTCCCAGCGCAACGCGGTGCGCACCTGCGACCGCGACTGGCCGACGGCTCGGAGCAGCCCGAGCTCGCGGGTCCGCTCGTGGATCGACAGCGACAGCGTGTTGCCGATGCCCATCAGGGCGATCAGCACGGCGATGCCGAGCAGGCCGTAGACCACGAACAGCATCTGGTCGATCTGGCTGCTCACCGCGCCGAGGTACTCGTCACGGGTCTGTGCCTCGGGGGCGTTGAAGCGGTCGGTGACCGGAGCGATGGCTGCCTTGCCGGCGTCGATGTCGACGCCGTCGGCGAGCTCGACGAAGAGCACGGTGTCGCCCGACTGGCGGGCGTGCGGTGCCCAGTCCTGGCGGGTCATGACGATGTCCTCGAAGGACATCCGCTCGGTGTAGACGGCGCCGATCTCCAGCGGCGTCGACGCACCATCGACGAACGACATCGTGACGGTGTCACCGAGCCCGACGGCGTGATCCTCCGCCCACTGCTGGCTGATTGCCAGCTGGCCGGGCGCGAGGTCGACGACCGAGCCGGCGACGACGCCGAGATCGAAGGTGCCGGCGAACTGCTTCGGCTCCGTGATCGTCGGCTCGACCGTCTCGCCGTCGATCATCGCCGCGCCGAACGCCACACCGACGGCGTCGTCGACCTCGGGCAGCTCGGCGATCGCCGGGGCCAGCTCGGTCGGCATCGTCGCTCCACTGAAGTCCTCCTGCAGCACGACGAGGTCGCCGGTGAACGTGGTGTCGACGGCGTCGTCGACGGATGCCTTGATGGAGGCACCGAACGTGGTGAAGAGCGCCACCACGGCGGTGCCGACCATCAAGGCGGAAGCGCTCGACGCGATGCGCCGGGGGTTGCGCATCGCGTTGCGCCGGGCGAGGCGGCCGGTGAAGCCGCTGGTCACGCTGGCGCCCAGCCCGAGCACGGCTGCGGCCGGGCGGGCGACCACCGGTCCGAGGACGACGGCACCGACGAGCACGCCGAGCGCACCGAGCCCGGCACGGCCGAGCGCACCGTCGTCGGAGGAGGTGGCCGTGATCACCGTGGCGATGCCGGCGGCGGCGATCAAGGTGCCGGCGACTGCCCGCACGACCGAGGTGGCGGAACGGTCGACGGCGACGTCGCGGAGCGCGGCGAGCGGGGCGACGCGGGACGCCTTGAGCGCCGGCGTGATGCTGGCGACGAGCGTGGTGACGACGCCGACGGCGGCGGCGATGACGATGGTGTCGACGCCGAGGGCGAGCCCTGCGGTGGGCAGGTCGAGGCCGGCACCGTCCATCAAGGCGAGCAGGCCGGTGGCCAGGCCCAGTCCGATGCCGATGCCGATGGCCGATGCGACGATCCCGATGGCGAGCGCCTCGCCGGTGACCGACGTGAGGATCTGCCGGCGAGAGGCGCCGATCGCCCGCAGCAGCGCCGACTCCCGCGTGCGCTGGGCCACGAGGATCGAGAACGTGTTGTGGATGCTGAACGTGGCGACGATCAGGGCGATGCCGGCGAACGCCAGCAGGATGATCTGGAAGAAGCCGAGGAAGTCGCTCTCGATGTCGGCCTGCTGCTCGGCGATCAGCTCGTCTTGGGCCAGCGCCTCGATGCGCGCCGGCATCAGCTCGGCGATCTCATCGCGCAGGCTCTCGGCGCTGACGCCGTCGTCGGCGGCGACGAGCACGGCGGAGATGCCGTCCGGCCGGTTGGCCAGCAGGTCGCGAGCGGCGTCGAGCGTGAAGGCCGTGTAGGTCGTCGGGCCGAGGCTGTCGACGTCGCCGAACGTGGCGATGCCGACGACCGTCACCTCGACGGGCTCGGGCGTGAGGATGGTGGTGCGGTCGCCGATGGCGAGGTCGCCGTTGCGGGCGGCGCCGCGGTCGATGACGACCTCGTCGGCCGCCGCCGGGGCGCGGCCTTCGGCGAGGCGGTAGGGGTTGAGCTCGGGGTCGTCGATCCAGTTGGTGGCGGTCGTGGGCGGACCGTTGCCGCCGATGCGGTCGCCGTCCTCGGCGAGGATGGTGCCGACGCCCTCGATCGAGGGCACGGCGGCGCGGACGCCGTCGATGGCGGCGACCTGGTCGACGATGTCGTCGTCGATGAGGTTGCGGACGCGGAGCTCTTCGGAGCCCATCTCCTCGCTGCTGCGGACGACGACGTCGATGCCGGCGTTGGCGTCGGTGAACGCCTGGGCGAAACCGGCGCGCATGGTGTCGCCGAGCACGAGGGTGGCGGCGAGGAAGGCGACGCCGAGGACGACGGCGGTGCACGTGCCGATCAGGCGTCGCTTGCGGGCCCAGAGGCCCTTCAGCGTGATGTGGAACATCTCAGTACCCCTTCATGCGGTCGAGGATGCGGTCGGGGGAGGGGTCGGCCATCGAGTCGACGATGCGGCCGTCCTCGAGGAACAGCACGGTGTCGGCGGTGCTGGCGGCGACGGGGTCGTGGGTGACCATGACGATGGTCTGGGCGTACTCGTCGACGGCGCGGCGCATGAAGGCGAGGATCTCGCCGCCGGACCGGGTGTCGAGGTTGCCGGTCGGCTCGTCGGCGAAGATCAGCTCGGGCTTCGACGCCAGGGCGCGGGCGACGGCGACGCGCTGTTGCTGGCCGCCGGACAGCTCGCTCGGGCGGTGCTTCAGGCGGTCGCCGAGGCCGACGGTGTCGACGACGGTGCGCACCCACTGCTTGTCCGGCTTGGTGCCGGCGAGGGACATCGGCAGGGTGATGTTCTCGATGGCGTCGAGCGTCGGCAGCAGGTTGAAGGCCTGGAACACGAAGCCGACGCGCTCGCGGCGGACACGGGTGAGCTCGCGGTCGGAGAGGGCGCCGAGCTCGACGTCGCCGATGTACGTGCGGCCGTCGGTGAGGTTGTCGAGGCCGGCGAGGCAGTGCATCAGCGTGCTCTTGCCGGACCCGGACGGACCCATCACGGCGGTGAAGCGGCCGGCGGGGATGCCGACGGTGACGTCGTCGAGGGCGGTGACCTTGGTGCCGTTGTGCCCGTAGACCTTGACGGCGTGCTCGGCCCGGGCGGCCAGGCGGGTCGGCGCGGCCCACGTGGGCAGCGTCTCGGGAGGTGCGATCGTGTGCATGCCTCCAGCGTGAAGGAATGCCCCGCGCCGTTCGATGGAGCGTGCCGGTGTCCCCACGCGGGGGCTTGCCCTACCGTCCCATCCGAGTGTTGGAGGCCGTCCGAGTGCTGGACGACCGGACGCCGGCGCTCCAGCACTCGGATGGATCCATCCGGCGGACGGGCGGGCACGAACGTCCCGCCGTGAGGTTCGACATCGAGGACTACAAGGGCCGCGCCGACCGCTTGCGGTGGGACGATCTCGACTTCGGTGCCTTCGCCGACGACCCGCTCGACCCCGACACGCTGCGGGTGATCGAGTACATGCACGACGTCGAGCTGCACACGATCTGCTACCTGCGCGACCTGCTCGTCACGCCGGCGCACAACGACCCCGACGTCACCACCTTCCTCAGCTGCTGGGCGTACGAGGAGTTGTGGCACGGCGAGGCGCTCGGCGACGTGCTCGCCGCCCACGGCCGGCCGTCAGGGGCGCAGCGCGTGGCCCCGCTGCGCGGACGGCTCGGGATGCGCGACCGCATCCGGCCGTATGTCTCGGCGCTCGGGTCGTCGCTGGTCGGCGAGCGGTTGGTCGCCCTGCACATGACGTGGGGCGCCGTCAACGAGTGGACGACCCAGGCCGCCTACGCCAGGCTCGCCCAGCGGGCGGATCACCCCGTGCTCTCGGAGCTGACCAGGCGGATCGCCCGCCAGGAGGGCCGGCACATCGACTTCTACGCGGCCGAGGCGCGCCGCCGCCTCGCCGAGAGCGGGGCCGCCCGGCGCATCGTGCGCTGGGCGCTGCGCCGGCTGTGGCGACCGGTCGGCTCGGGGATCATGCCCAGGTGCGAGACCGACTTCGTGATCGAGCACCTCTACGGCGGTCCCGACGGGGCGCCATTCGTCGAGCGCATCGACCGCCGCATCGACAGCCTGCCGGGATTGTCCGGCCTGAACTTGATCTCCGGTCAGCGAGCCATCTCGACGAGCCAGGTCGGGGAGGCGAGCGGGGCGGCCCGACGGCGGTGACGCAGCCGTGGACGGTGACGGCAGTGGCGGCCGACGTCGCCGGCGACGGTCAGCAGGTAGGCCATCTGGAACGTCGTGCGCGTCGCCGAGGCGAGCGCGAGGTGGACGTCGATCTCGTCGTCGAAGCGCAGCGGCCGGCGGTACTGCACGAACACCTCGAGCACGGCGGCGTCGAGCCCGGCCTCCTGCCACTCTCCGTACGGGTGCCCGATGTGGCGGAGGTAGGCGACGCGCGCCTCCTCCAGGTACGGCAGGTACCGGCTGTGGTGGACGATGCCCATCAAGTCGGTCTCGGCGAAGCGGACGCGCAGCCGGTGGCTGAACGGGTAGTCCTCGACCCGGGATGACGGTTCAACGGCGACGCGCATGAGCCAGAGTGTGCACCCGTGACACCCGCCGTCAGCGCCCTCGAAGCGGCTGGCGTGACCTTCACGGTGCACGAGTACGACCACGACCCTGGCGTCCGAACGTATGGCATCGAGGCGGCGGAGGCGCTCGGTCTCGACCCTGACCAGGTCTACAAGACGCTGCTCGTCGTTGCCGACGGCGAGCCCGCCGTCGCCATCGTCCCGGTCAGCACGCAGCTCTCCCTGAAGGCGGTCGGCACGGCGCTCGGGCGCAAGCGCGTGGACATGTGCGACCCGACCGTCGCCCAGCGCGTCACCGGGTACGTCGTCGGCGGGATCAGCCCGTTCGGCCAGCGCAAGCTGCTGCCCACGGTCATCGACGAGACGTGCGTGCTCTACGACACCGTCTACGTCAGCGGTGGCCGTCGCGGCCTCGACGTCGGTGTCGCCCCGGACGACCTCATCCGCGTCCTCGACGCCGTCGTCGCCGACATCAGCTGCTGCAGCCGTCAGCGCGGGTGACGGAGCATGGCGTCGATGCGGGCGACGCGGGTGCGCGCCGGCGGGTGCGAGGCGGCGAGTCGGGCGCGCCAGCCGACCGGGCGCTGCCCGCCACCGAGGCTGATGACCCGGCGCAGCGCCTGCGACAGGTTGCGGCCGTAGCCCATCCGCACGACCCGCCGGTCGGCCTGGTACTCGGCGCGGTGGGCGACGACGTTGCCGGCGGCTTCGGCGGCGTAGAGGGCAGCGACGAATGGCAGCGACAGGACGTTGAGCACGCCGGCGACGAGCTCGCCGAGCATCGTCAGCGCCGTGGACCCCGACGCAAATGCGTTCGTCGCCGCCGTGGCGACGTTCTGCAGCACGAAGCCGACGCGGGCGAGCAGCACGACCGGGAGCGACAGCCACTGGCCGATCGTCAGCCCGACGGTGTGCAAGCCGAGGTGGTGGCTGAGCTCGTGGGCGAGCACGCCGGTGAGCTCGCGGCGGGGGAGCTCGTCGAGGGCGAACGTCGTGACGACCACGAGGTGGCCGCCGCACGCGTAGGCGTTGAGCTCGTCGCTCGGCAGGACGCGCAGGATGTAGCGGTCGGGCGGCAGGTCGTTGGCGACGGCGATGGCTCGCCAGAGCGGCGCCATCCGCTGCAACTCGGCGTCGGTCGGCCGGCGGGCACCGAACAGCGGAGTGAGCACCGACGCCTGGATCGGGCGCACGAACAGCAGCACGCTGGCAGCCACGTAGCCGAGAGCGAACGACCAGTACGACACGTCCCACACCAGCCGCACCGCCAGCCAGACGAGCAGCAGGGCGAGCAGGCAGAACGGGGCGATGACCAGCACCGGCCCGATGGCCGCGACCGCCGACGCCTCGATCTGCCGACTGCGTCGCCCCACCACGCCGACGATACGGGTGCGAGTGCCAGGCGGTAGAACGTCGGGATGACCTCCAGCCTCCTGCCCGGCGCCGAGCCCTGGTCGCACCACGCAACCGACGACGGCGCGGCTGGCGTGCTGGCGCTGCACGGGTTCACCGGCAACCCCTCGTCGATGCGCGGGCTCGCCCAGGCGATGGCCGGAGGCGGCTTCCACGTCGAGCTGCCCGTGCTCCCCGGCCACGGCACGACCATCGAGGACATGCTGACGACCCGGTGGGCCGACTGGACCGGCGAGGTCGATGCGGCGTACACGCCGCCTGGCCGAGCGGGCCGAGCGCATCGTCGTCGCCGGCCTGAGCATGGGTGGGGCGCTGGCGCTGTGGACCGCCCTGGCCCACCCGGAGGTCGTCGGCCTCGTGCTCGTCAACCCGGCGACGCGGGCGCAGCCGGCCGAGGTGCGGGCGATGCTCGACGAGATGCTGGCCGACGGCACCGAGGTGGCGCCCGGCATCGGCAGCGACATCGCCGACCCCGACGCCCATGAGATCGCCTACGACGGCGCGCCGCTGCGGCCACTGATCTCGTTCATCGACGACGGGCTGACGGTGATGCAGGATCGCTACGGCGAGCTGGCGATGCCGCTGCTGCTGTTCACGTCGCGCCAGGACCACGTCGTCGAGCCGGCCGACAGCGAGTACCTCGCCGGTCGGTACGGCGGTGATGTCGACCACCGCTGGCTCGAGCGCAGCTACCACGTCGCCACGCAGGACTACGACCGCGATGCCATCTTCGTCGCCGCGGTCGAGTTCGTCGGGCGGGTGACGGCCTGATGCTGGCCAGCATCCCCAGCCCGTCGTCGGGCACGTTGGAGGTCGGTCCGCTCTCGCTGAACGCCTACGGCCTGATGATCGCCCTCGGCGTCGTCGCCGGCGTGTGGCTGTTCGGACGGCGTCTCGAGGAGAAGGGCATCGGCACCCGCGAGGACGCCAACGCCATCGGCATCTGGGGCGTCGCCGCGGGTGTCGTCGGCGCCCGGCTGTACCACGTGATCACCGACTGGTCTCGGTTCGAGGACAACCTCGGCGATGTCGTCAAGATCTGGGAGGGCGGCCTCGGCATCCCCGGCGGGATGCTCGCCGGTGTGCTCGTGGGCACCTACGTCGGGCATCGCCGGGGGATCCCGCTCGGCCAGGGGCTCAACGCCGTCGCCCCGGCACTCCCGCTCGCCCAGGCCATCGGCCGGTGGGGCAACTGGTTCAACCAGGAGCTGTACGGCAAGCCGACCGACCTGCCGTGGGCGGTGGAGATCGACCCGGAGAACCGGGTGGACGGGTACCAGGCGTACAGCACGTTCCACCCGACGTTCCTGTACGAGTCGCTGTGGAACCTCGCCCTGTGCGGCCTGCTGCTGTGGATCGACAAGCGCTTCCGGCCAGCCGGCGGGCGGTTGCTGGCGATGTACGTGCTCGGCTACGGCGTCGGCCGGTTCTGGATCGAGGGCCTGCGCATCGACGAAGCCGACGAGCTCGCCGGCCTGCGCTGGAACCAATGGGTCGCCGTCGCCTGCATCGTCGGCGGTGGCCTGTACCTGCTGGCGACGATCCACAAGCCGAAGGAGGAGGCGAGGACAGAGCCGGTGGAGGCGAGGGCGGAGCCCGATGCCTCCGACGACGATCTGGGCGCGGAGGATCTCGAAATCCGAGACGATCCGCACCCAGAGACGGATCGCGCCCAGATGGAGGAGCCCTGATCGAGATCCGGGTGCCGGGTGATGACGACTGGCCGGGGATGCTGGCCGTCGACATGCGGGCGTTCGGTTACTCGTTGAGCGACGAGGACGCCGAGCGCGAGCGCAAGAGCATGGACCTCGGTCGCTTCCGCGTCGCCTACGACGCCGGCGTGGCCGTCGGGGTCGCCGGCTCGTGGGCGCTGCAGATGACCCTGCCCGGTGGCCGGTCCGTCCCGACTGGCGGCGTGACGTGGGTCTCCGTCGCCGTCACCCATCGCCGGCAGGGGCTGCTCACGCAGCTGATGGATGCGATCCACGACGACATCGACGCCCGCTCCGAGCCGCTCGCTGCACTCACCGCCAGCGAGGGCGGCATCTACGAGCGCTTCGGCTACGGCATCGCCACTCGGCGGCGCGTCGCCACCATCGACCGCCGCCGCGCCGTGCTCGCCGAGCCCTTCCACCCGCCGCCCGGCTCGGTGCGCCTCGTCGACGCAACGTCGTCACTCGGCGAGATCCGCGCCATGTGGGACCGCTACCGCTCGACACGTGCCGGCGAGATCGATCGCAACGAGCGCTGGCACGAGGCGGCGTTCGCCCGCCAGCCGAAGACGGTGCACGCCCTGCACGCCGATGGCTACGCCAGCTGGACGTTCGACAGCAAGTGGAACGACGGCCACCCGGCGGCGGAGCTGTTCGTGACGACGATGGCCCCGGTGACGGCCGAGGCACACGCCGCGCTCTGGCAGACCGTGCTGGCGAGCGATCTCGTCGGCCCCGTCAAGACGTACGCCATGCCGCTCGACGACCCGTTGCCGTTCCTCCTCACCGACCAGCGCCTGGTGCGCACGACCGAGCTCAACGACAACGTGTGGTGCAGCGTGCGCGACGTCGCCGCGTGCTTCGGAGCGCGCACCTACGGCACCGACGACGACGTGGTCGTCGAGGTCGACGGTGCGCGGTGGCGCATCGGCGCGGCCGGGGTGTCCCGTGTCCGATCCCGCCCGGACCTCGTGACGGACGCCGCCGGACTCGGCGCCCTGCTGCTCGGTGGCGTCGCCCCGACGACGCTCGTCGCCGGCCGGCGAGCGGAGTCGCGCGACGCCGCTGCGCTGCGCCGCGCCGACGCCACGTTCGTCGTCCACCCGGCCCCGTACTGCCAGACCGGTTTCTGAGATCTGGGCGGGATTCTTCCCTGGGCGGGATCGTTGCCGGATTCCGGGGCGAATCCCGCCCAGATGGTGGAACCGGGGCGCCGGTAGGTTGGCCGCCGTGTCCGACCGCATCTCCACGGCCGACGTGGTCCATGTGTCCCGACTCGCCCGGCTGGCGCTGTCGCCGGAGGAGATCGAGCGCCTGACGTCGCAGCTCGGTGCCATGCTCGACCACTTCGCCGACATCGATGGCCTCGCTCTCGACGAGGTCGTCCCGATGACCCAGCCGTACCCGTTGGTCAACGTGCTGCGCGAGGACGTCGAGCTTCCCGGCCTCGATCGCGACGAGGTCCTCGCCGCCGCGCCGGACGCCGTCGAGGGGCGCTTCCGCGTGCCGCCGATCATCGGGCTCGCCGAATGATGGACACCGCCTCCGACATCGCCGCCGCCGTCCGCTCGGGCGAGCGGCGCGCCGCCGACGTACTCGACGAGCACCTCGCCGCGATCGACGCCCGTGAGGACGAGATCCACGCCTTCAACCTCGTCCTCGCCGACGAGGCACGCGCTGCGGCGTCGAGCATCGACGAGGCCGTCGCCGCCGGCCGCGATCCCGGCCCGCTCGCCGGCGTGCCGGTCGCCCTCAAGGACAACATGTGCACGCGCGGGATTCCGACGACGTGCTCGTCGCGCATCCTCGAGGGCTGGCGTCCGCCCTACGACGCGACGGTCGTCGAGCGGTTGCGCGCGGCCGGCGCAGTCGTCGTCGGCAAGACCAACCTCGACGAGTTCGCCATGGGGTCGAGCACGGAGAACTCGGCGTTCGGTCCGACCCGCAACCCGGTCGACACCAGCCGCGTGCCCGGCGGTTCGAGCGGGGGGAGCGCCGCCGCCGTCGCCGCCGGGTTCGCCGCCGTCGGACTGGGCAGCGACACCGGCGGGTCGATCCGCCAGCCGGCGGCGCTGTGCGGCGTCGTCGGGGTCAAGCCGACGTACGGCGTCGTCAGCCGCCACGGCCTCGTCGCCTTCGCCAGCAGCCTCGACCAGATCGGCCCGTTCACCCGCTCCGTTGCCGACGCCGCCCTCGTCACCGAGGTGATCGCCGGCCACGACCCGAACGACTCGACGTCGATCCCGCGCCCGGCGCCGGCGATCACGGCGACGCTGCACGACGGCGTCGAGGGTCTGCGCATCGGGCGCATCACCGACCTCCCCGAAGGTGCCGATCCCGATGTGCTCGAGCGCGTCGAGGCGGCGTTCGAGGCGCTGGTCGACGCCGGCGCCAAGGTCGCCGACGTGGAGGTGCCGGCGTTCACGTACGGCCTCACCGCCTACTACCTCATCGCTCCCGCCGAGGCGTCGAGCAACCTCGCCCGCTACGACGGTGTGCGCTACGGCCTGCGCGTCGACGCCCCCGACACCAACGCCATGTACATGGCCACGCGTGAGGCGGGATTCGGCGACGAGGTCAAGCGGCGGATCATGCTCGGCACCTACGCCCTGTCGGCCGGCTACTACGACGCCTACTACGGCAAGGCGCTGAAGGTGCGCCGGCTGATCGCCGACGACTTCGCCCGCGCCTACCAGCACGCCGACGTGCTGCTGCTGCCGACGTCGCCCACCGTGGCCTTCCCGATCGGCGACAAGACGGACAACCCGCTGGCCATGTACCTCTGCGACACCTACACGATCCCGTCCAACCTGTCCGGCGACCCCGGCATGACGGTGCCGTTCGGCACCGGCGCCGACGGCCTGCCCGTCGGCGTCCAGATCCTCGCTCCGACACTGGAGGAGCCACTCATGTTCCGCGTCGCCCAGGCCCTCGAGGATGCGCCATGACGCTCACGGTCACCGACTTCGAGATGGTGATCGGACTGGAGGTGCATGTGGAGCTGGCGACGCAGGACGAAGCTGTTCTCCGCCAGCCCGAACCGCTTCGGTGACGAGCCGAACACGAACATCGATCCGGTGACGCTCGGCCTCCCCGGTGCGCTGCCGGTGCTCAACCGTCACGCCGTCGAGCTGGCGATGCGCATCGGCCTGGCGCTCAACTGCCGCATCCAGGCCTGCTCGTTCCACCGCAAGAACTACTTCTATCCGGACATGCCCAAGGCGTACCAGATCAGCCAGTACGACGTGCCGCTCAACGTCGACGGCTGGCTCGACCTGCCCGACGGCACGCGCATCGGCATCGAGCGGGCGCACCTCGAGGAGGACACCGGCAAGTCCACCCACACGGGCGGCAGTGGCGGGCGCATCCACGGCAGCGACGCCTCGCTGATCGACTTCAACCGCGCCGGCGTGCCGCTCGTCGAGATCGTCGGCCGCCCCGACATCCGCACCGCCGAACAGGCGCGCCAGTACGTCACCGAGCTGCGCGCCATCCTCGTGGCCGTCGGTGCCTCCGATGCCAAGATGGAGGAGGGCTCGATGCGCGTCGACGCCAACGTCAGCGTGCGCCGCCCGGGCGAACCGTTCGGCACCCGCTGCGAGATCAAGAACCTCAACTCGGTGCGCTCGCTCGGGCGGGCGATCGAGCACGAGGCGCGCCGCCAGATCGACCTCATCGAGTCCGGCGAGACCGTCCGCCAGGAGACCCGCCACTGGGACGAGGGCGACAGCCGCACGCACACGCTGCGGACCAAGGAGGACGCCGACGACTACCGGTACTTCCTGGAGCCGGATCTCGTTCCGCTCGACCCCGATGATGCGTGGATCGAGCGCATCCGCGCCGAGCTGCCGATGCTGCCGGCCGCTCGCCGGGCACGCCTCGCCGGCGTCACCGGGGCACCCGCCGATGGCGAGGCCATCGGTGTCGTCGTCGAGCGCGGCCAGGACGACTACGTGCTGGCCGTCGGTGCCGCCGGCGGAGATGCGGCGCGCGCCCTCGTCCACGTCAAGGAGGCATTCGCCGAGGCGGGTGCGTCGCCAGCCATGCCACCGACCGACCTCGCTGCGCTCACGGCCATGGAGACCAGCGGCAAGCTGACGGCGACGCAGGCCAAGCAGGTGCTCGCCGAGCTGATCGCCTCCGGCGGCGGCGATCCCGCAGCCATCGCTGCGGCCAAGGGCTTCGAGGCGATGGACTCGTCGGCGCTGGAGTCACTCGTCGACGAGGCGATCGCCGCCAACCCGGGGGCGTGGGCGAAGTACGTCGCCGGCGAGGACAAGGCGATCGGCGCCCTCGTCGGGGCCGTGATGAAGGCGTCCCGCGGTCAGGCCGACGGCGGCGCGGCCACGGCGCTCATCAAGGGTCGACGCGGCGGCTGAGTCCGCCTTTCAGCCGCCGCGTCGACCGATCTCGTCGACGGCTGACCACACCCGAGCCACGTGCTCGGCACTGCCGTCGAGGCGAATCTCCTGGTCATGGAAGGGGATCGGGCTGGCGCGATCGATGTGCTTGGCGCAATGCGTGGCGTCGGTCACGACGACGACGCCGTCCGCCGAGTGCGTCAGCAACAGCAACCGGCGCTCGGTGACGCCGACCAGGGCGGGGACGTCCACACCCCCGGAGAGCACCGCCGGGATCGCCGCCCACAGCTCTTCGCCGGACTGCAGCTCGTCGAGCAGGCGCTCCTCTTCCAGCTCGAGGTCGCCGACCCGCCACTCGTCCGGCCAGAACCCGCGTTCTGCCGCCAGTCGTGCTCCCGCGGCCATAGATCGGTAGTCTGCGGCCCCAAGGGCGCGACCCGCATCGGGGAGACCCCGTGCACGCGTCCGCATGCCGCCCATGCCCCTACAACAGGTCTCCTCACACGACCGTCCGGCGCCGTTGCGAGGCCGCCAGGACATGGTCGACGCGATCGTCGCCCTCGCCGCGCGGGCCTCGGTGGGTGAAGGGGGGGCGCTGACGATCATCGGTGAGTCCGGGATCGGCAAGACGGCGGTGCTGGACGAAGCCTCGGCGTTGATCGCCACCGACCGGCCCGAGTGCCGCGTCCTGCGTCTCAACGGTGTGGAGGCCGAGGTCGAGCTGGCCTGGTCCGGGCTGGCCTGGATCCTCGACGGCACCCTGGACCGGGTCCAGCGCCTCGCCCCGGCTCGGCGGGCGGCGATCCTCGGCGCCCTGGCGATCGAACCGACGGACCAGCCCGTCGAGCCGTTCGCCATCGCCCTCGCCACCCGTGACCTGCTCGTCGACGCCGCCGAGGGCGCCCCGCTCGTCATCATCGTCGACGACCTGCCATGGGTCGACCTGCCCACCAGGCGCACCTTGTCGTACATCGCCCGCCGGCTGCAGTTCGAACGCCTGGCGATCGTGTCCGCCCGACGGTTCGGGGCCGACGCCCACACCGACACCGGCCCGACGCTGCGCGTCGACGCCGTGTCCGACGAGGTCGCCGACCAGATCCTGCGCGACGCCGGGGTCGGCAGCGCGGCGGTCCGCCGCGAGCTCGTCGCCGCCGCCGGCGGGCTGCCCCTCGTCCTCGTCGAGGCCGCCAACCTCCTCGACGCCGACCAGCGCGCCGGTCGGGCGGAGCTGCCCGACCCGCTGCCGATCGGCCGCACCGGTCAGCGCGTCGTCGACCTCCTCCTCGAACGGCTGGACTCCAACGTGCGGGCGGCGCTCCTCGTCGCCGCCGCCGAGCCCGATGGCGACCTGGCACGGATCGTCAAGGCGCTCACCGAGGGCGGCCTCGGTGTGTCCGAGCTGGAGGCCGCCGAGGCTGCCGGCATCGTCAGCCTCGACGGCGACCGGCTCTCGTTCCGCCATCCGCTGATGCGCGCCGCCGCCTACCACGACGCGTCCCGCGCCGATCGCCGTGCCGCCCACCGCGCGCTCGCCGGCACGCTGCCGCCCGACGCGCCGTCGCGGGCGTGGCACCTCGCCAGGGCGGCGGTCGGCCCCGACGAGAGCGTGGCCAGCGCCCTCGACGCCGCCGCCACGGTCACCGTCAGCGCGGTGCCCCGGCATCGGCGGCGCGCTCGTGGGAGCTGGCCAGCCGGCTCTCGCCGGAGCCTGCCGACCGCATCCGTCGGTTGCGGCTGGCGGCCGACGCCATCCTCGACGCGGGCATGGCGGCAGCAGCGGGCCGGCTCCTCGACCGCGCCGACGCCGTCGTCGCCGACCACAGCGCTGCCGACGATGCGATCGAACGGATCCGCCGTCAGCAGCTGCGCTGCCGGTTGCCACCGTCGAGCGGCGGCAGCGTCGAGCCGGTCTCCAGCCTCCGCCGGGCAGCGGTCGACCTGGCGGAGAGCGAGCCCGGAGTCGCCGTGGACCTGCTCCTCGACGCCCTCGCCGCGTACATGCGCGACGGTGCCTACGCCGACATGACCAGCGCCATCGAGGAGGCGGTCGCCCTGCGCGACCGTGTCGACGACGAGCGGGCGCGACGGATCGATCTGATGGACGGGGCGCTGCGCGTGGCGAGGGGCCGCCGGGATGGCGAACCGCTCCTCGATCGCTCGGCGGAGATGATCGGCGCCGGCCGATCACCGGCCGACGCCCTGTTCCTCGCCGAGGTCCTGGCGCCGGCGCTCGGCTTCCTCCGCCGCACCGAGGCGTCCGACTCCCTGCTCGCCGGCCTCGAGGACGACCTGCGCACACGTGGCGCGGTGCGCCCGCTGATCAGCGTGCTCGGGGCGATCAGCGTCGTGCAGTACGGCCGTTCGTTCCCGGCGACGATGGCGGCGGGGACCGAGGCGATCGCCCTCGCCGAGAGCAACGACACGCCGGAGCTGGCGTCGCTGGCGGCATCGGTCCTGGCACTGTGCGCCGGCGCCATCGGCGACCGGCCGACGTGCGAACGAGCGGCGACACTGCTCCGCGACGTCCCCGAACCCGAGCGGCGGGCGTTCGGACCGATCGGGCTCGCCTACCTGGCGCTGAACCAGGGACGCATCGACGACGCCCTCGTCCACTACGACGAGGTGCGCTCGATGTCCCCGATGGGCCAGGGGCTGGTGCGCTGGGAGCCGGAGTGGATCGAGGCGCTCGTCCGGGGGGGCCGCCGCCGCGACGCGGAGAAGCGCATCGCCGAGTGCGAGGACGTGATGGCGGCGGAGTTGTGGTCCGTCCACGGCCTCGGGCGGCCCAAGGGCATGCTCGCTGACGACGACGAGCACGCGGCCGAGCACTTCGCCACGACCGTGGCGGCGACGGCACTGTCCGGCAACGCCGTCGGTGAGGGACGCACGGAGATCCTGTGGGGCGAGCGGTTGCGCCGGTCGCGGCGCCGCGGTGAGGCGCGCGTCCACCTCGAACGGGCCGTCGAGCTGCTGCGCGGCATCGGAGCGACGGTGCTCGCCGAGCGGGCGACGACCGAGCTGCGCGCGGCTGGCGGCGTGGTCGGCGAGGACGTCGCCTCGCACCAGCTGCTGACGCCGCACGAGCTGCAGGTGGCCCGGCTCGTCGTTGGCGGAGCATCCAACCGGGATCTCGCCGCCAAGCTGTTCATCAGCCCGCGCACGGTCGAGGCCCACCTCACGGCGATCTTCCGCAAGCTCGCCGTGCGCAACCGCCGCGAGCTGGCGGCGCGGGCGCTGGACGATCCGGTCCTGCAACCGTCGTAGTCACCCAA
Organism: uncultured Acidimicrobiia bacterium; assembly: GCA_963822875.1. Classification (GTDB taxonomy): domain Bacteria; phylum Actinomycetota; class Acidimicrobiia; order Acidimicrobiales; family Ilumatobacteraceae; genus JALZMG01. The sequence goes on from CAWGJK010000009.1 coordinate 73,446, forward strand.
TCCATCCGGGCTCGCCGAGCAGGCGTGCAGTACCTTCGATGGCACGATCTACGAGTTCGAAGACTGCACGGTTGATCCGAGCCGGTTCGAGCTCCGCCGGGGCGGCGTCGTCGAGCACGTCGAACCTCAAGTGTTCGACGTGCTCGTGCACCTGATCCGCCACCGTGATCGTGTGGTGACCAAGGTGGAGCTGCTGGACACGGTGTGGGGCGACCGGTTCGTGAGCGAGTCGGCGCTGGCCAGCCGGCTCAAGTCGGCGCGCCGCGCCGTCGGCGACGACGGCTCCGGCCAGCGCGTGATCCGCACCGTGTTCGGCCGCGGCTACCAGTTCGTCGCCCCGGTCGTCGAGCACCACGAGCCGGGGACCCGGGCGCCACCGGCGACGGCGATCTCGCAGACCCTGCAGCAGCAGACGGTGCGATTCTGCACGGCGTCGGACGGCCACCGCATCGCCTACGCCACGATCGGATCGGGGCCGGTGCTGGTCAAGGCGGCCAACTGGTTGACCCACCTCGACCACGACCGGGAGACGTCGGTCTGGGCACACTGGCTGGAGGGGTTGGCGCGGGGCCGGACGCTGCTGCGCTACGACGAGCGCGGCTGCGGCATGTCCGACTGGGACGTCGAGCACTTCCGGTTCGAGGACTGGGTCGACGACCTCGAGACGGTCGTCGACGCCGCCGGGCTCGACCAGTTCCCCCTGCTCGGCGTGTCTCAGGGTGCCGCCGTCGCCGTGGCGTTCGCCGCCGAGCACCCCGAGCGCGTCACCCGGCTCGTGCTGGCGAGTGCCTACGCGCGGGGCCGGCTCGCCCGGGCCACTGACGACGACCAGCGACGCGAAGCCGCACTCGACCTCGAGGTGGCGCGCGTCGGATGGGGTCGCGACGACCCGTCGTTCCGTCAGGTGTTCACGTCGCAGTTCCTGCCGGACGGCACACGCGAGGAGTGGGAGGAGTTCAACGACCTGCAACGGATCACGACGTCACCCGAGAACGCCGTGCGCTTCCTCGAGACGTTCGCCCGGATCGACGTCACAGGGCTGGCGCCGAAGGTGAGGTGCCCCACGCTCGTCATGCACTCCCGCGACGACTTGCGGCAGCCGGCCGCAGGCGCTCGAGAGCTCGCCGGCCTGATCCCCGACTGCCAGTTCGTCCCGCTCCCGAGCCGCAACCATCTCCTGCGCGACGAACCCGCCTGGGCGATCTTCCTCGACGAGCTGGATCGGTTCCTCGGTCAGGACGCTGACTGAGCGCCACGAACCAGGCGGCCTGGCGTGGCGCCCGTCGACTCGCCGCTCGTCCGGACCTCGGTGCCGGCGACGAACGTGTGCTCGTAACCGTCGGCCCGTTGCAGCAGGCGCTTGCCGCCGGCGGGGAGGTCATAGGCGAACTCCGGGGCGCGCAGGCGGAGGCCGTCGAAGTCGATGACGTTGATGTCGGCCCGGTGACCGGGGGCGAGCAGGCCGCGGTCGAGCAGGCCGACCGTCTCCGCCGTCGCTCGCGTCTGCTTGTGCACGAGCAGCTCGATCGGCAGCCGGTCGCGTGGCCGATCGCGCCCCCACCACTGCAGCAGCGTCGTCGGGAAGCTGACGTCGCAGATCGTGCCGACGTGGGCGCCACCGTCGGACAGCCCGGCGACGGACGCCGGATGGGCGAGCTGGCCGTGCACGGCGTCGAGCGTGCCGTCGGCGAAGTTGAGCGCCGGCAGGTACAGCAGGCCATGGCCGTCGTCGGCGAGCATCAGGTCGTAGGCGACCTCGGCCGGCGTCCGTCCCTGGGCGGCCGCCATCGCCGCCACCGACGTCGACGGATCGGGCTCGTAGTCGGGCGGGTCGCCGAGCGGGAACATCAGGTCGAACCGACCGACCAGCCGGCCGCCGATCAGCGAGGACGACGAGTCGCTCGCCAGCTCGCCGAGCAAGGCGTCGCGGACGTCCTGCCGGCGAAGACGGGCGACGCGCTCGGCCATCGGCAGCGCCGCCAGGTCGGCCCACAGCGGCGCCCACATGAACGGGTTGAGGGTGGCCTCGAAGCCGAGCAGCAGCCCGACGGCTCGGGCGCCGACCTGGCCGCGCATCGTGACACCATCGGCGGTCGACTCCGACATGCGGTCGAGCAACGTGCGCCACATGTCCGGCTTGACCGGGCTCTGGGCGACGGAGACGGAGATCGGGCGCCCGGAGCGGGCGGCCATGTCGTGCATCAGCTCGAACTCGCCGTCGAGATCGATGAAGTCGCTGACGACCTGCAGCACGCCCTTGCCGATCGAGCCGAGCGCCTCGGCGATGCCGACCAGCTCGTCGGCCTCGGCGTTGAGCGTCGGGGTCAGCTCACCACGGCTGCTGCGGTGGTTCAGCGTGCGCGACGTGGTGAAGCCGAGCGCGCCGGCGAGCACGGCCTCGCGGGCCAGGTCGGCCATCGCCGCGATGTCGTCGGGCGTCGCCGGCTCACGCGCTGCGCCACGCTCACCCATCACGTGCAGGCGCACGGCGCCGTGGGGGACCTGGGCGCCGAGGTCGATGTCCCGTGGATGTCGCTCGAGGTCGTCGAGGTACTCCGGGAAGCTCTGCCACGTCCACGACAGCCCCTCGTGCAACGCCGCGCCGGGGATGTCCTCGACGCCTTCCATCAGCTCGATGAGGCGCTGGTGATCGGCGGGCCGAACGGGCGCGAAGCCGACGCCGCAGTTGCCCATCACGGCCGTCGTGACACCGTGCCAGCTCGACGGCGCCAGCTCGACGTCCCATGTCGCCTGGCCGTCGTAGTGGGTGTGGATGTCGACGAAGCCGGGCGTGACGAGGGCACCATCGGCGTCGAGCTCGCGACGGCCACGCTGGTCGACGACGCCGACCTCGGTGATGACACCGCCGTCGACGGCGACGTCGGCCGTGCGGGCGGGAGAACCCGAGCCGTCGACCACTCGACCGGCGCGGATGACGAGATCGTGCATGGGCCACCTCCGCTCGGGAGGGTACCCGTCACCCGTCGGCGATGGCCTGTTGGGCGATGTCGAGAGCCTGGTCGATGGGGATGACGAAGCCGATGTTCGAGGCCTGACGCTGGCCGCTGCTGGCGGCGACGGCGGTGTTGATGCCGACGACCTGGCCGGCGGCGTCGGCCAGCGGCCCGCCCGAGTTGCCCGAGCTGATCGCCGCATCGGTCTGGATCAGGCCGGCGAGCTCGCCCTGGTCGGTCTCGATCGACCGGTCGAGGGCCGACACGATGCCCTGCGTCACCGTCGGGCCACCTTCCAGGGCGAGGGCGTTGCCGATGGCCACGACCTGGTCGCCGACGGCGACGTCGCCCGTGGCGAACGTGGCGGGCGTGACGCCGGACGGGTCGTCGAGCTGGAGCACGGCGATGTCGTCGGCCATCGAGCCGCCGAGCACCGTCGCCGAGCGCTGCTCGCCGTTGACCGTGACGGTGACCTCGCCGGCGTCCGCGACGACGTGGGCGTTGGTGAGGATGTGGCCGTCGGTGTCGAGGACGATGCCGGTGCCGGCACCCTCGGCGTAGCCGGTGAACGGCCCCTGGCGCACCTCCATGCTCGTGGAGATCGAGACCGTCGAGGGCTGCACGGCGGCGACGACGCCGGCGACGTCGATGTAGCCGACCCCTGACGGGGTGATGTCAGCGGCGGTGACGGCGGCCGTCGGGCTCACCGTCGACGAGTCGTCGCTGGCCGTGCGACCGGCGACGAAGCCCGCTCCAGCGCCGGCGGCGACGGCCGCGAGGGTCACCCCTGCGGCCGCCGCCAACCGGTGCGGACGCCGGCGGCCCTGGTGGGATGGGCCGGCCGGCGGCAGCGACCCGGGCTGGGAGGAGATCCCGGGCGCTGGGGGCGATTGGTGGGGAGCGTGGTACGGGGGATGGGCGACTCGCGGCGTGGCGGGGAGCAGCGGGTCGAACATGCCTCGAGCCTGTCCGGCGCCGGTGAGAGCACGGCAAGAGTCCGGCCACAACTTCTTCGGAAGATTCGGTGCCATCCGTGGCACCTGAAAACGCTTGAGAAGCTGATCCGGACGAAACGCGGCGTTCACGATCTCGAGGGTGAGACGGGGAGGGGTCGCGCCGTACGATGGCCGCCTCATGGTCCAACGGGACGAGGGCGCGGCGGCACAGGTGGGTGCGGTCGCGCCGCGTCTGGCCGGGCGCCGTGCGATCGTCACCGGCGCGGCCAGGGGCATCGGCGCCGAGATCGCCGCCACGTTCGCCCGTCACGGCGCCACGCTGGGCCTTCTCGACATCGCTCCCGATGTCAAGGCCGTCGCCGCCGCGCTCGACGGCTCCGCCGAGGTTGCCGACCTCGCCGATCCCGACGCCACGCGTGACGCCCTCGGCCGCCTCGTGCGGGCCCTTGGTGGCGTCGACATCCTCGTCAACGACGCCGGCATCCTGCGCATCACCCCACTGCTGGAGATCTCCGTCGAGGAGTGGGACCAGGTGCTCGACGTCAACGCCCGGTCGATGCTCGTCACCACCCAGGTCGCGGCCCGGGAGATGATCGCCGCCGGGACCGGCGGCCGCATCGTCAACGTCGCCAGCATGGCCGCCAAGCAGCCGGCTTCCGGGCAGGCGCATTACGCCGCGTCGAAGGCAGCCGTCGTCGCCCTCACCCAGGCCGCCGCCGTCGAGCTCGGTCCGCACGCCATCACCGTCAACGCCATCTGCCCGGGATACGTCCTCACCGAGATGGGCGCGGCCACCCGCACCCCCGAGATGGTCGCCGAATGGAGCGCGACGTCACCGCTCGGACGTTGCGCCGAACCGGCGGACGTCGCCCGCATGGCCCTGTTCCTGGCGTCCGACGACTCCTCCTACTGCACCGGCCAGGCGTTCAACGTCACCGGTGGCATGATCATGCACTGAGGCGACTGTGACGACGGACCTGACCGCAACGCTCCCGCCGGAGCGCACCGACGCCATCGCCCTCGAGTTCACCGACGTCACCAAGACGTTCGCCGACGGCACCTACGCCCTGGCCAGCACCAGCTTCACCGTCGCCCCCGGCCAGTTCGTCTCCGTCGTCGGGCCGTCGGGCTGCGGCAAGTCGACACTGCTGCGCATCGCTTCGGGTCTCGACGCGCCGACGACCGGGACGGTGTCGGTCGACCGGAACAGCCTGGGCTACGTGTTCCAGGACCCGACCCTGCTGCAGTGGCGCACGGTGCGCCGCAACGTCGAGCTGTTCGCCGAGCTGGAGGGCCTCGACCGCGCCGAGCGGGCCCGCCGCGTCGCCGACAACGTCCGCCTCGTCGGGCTCGAGGGGTTCGAGGACAAGTACCCCAAGCAGCTCTCCGGCGGGATGAAGATGCGCGCCTCGCTCGCCCGCTCGCTGCTGATGGAGCCGGCGATGTTCCTGTTCGACGAGCCGTTCGGTGCGCTCGACGAGATCACTCGCGAGCGGCTCAACGACGAGCTGCTGGCGCTGTTCCAGCGCAAGCGGTTCGGCGCCCTGTTCATCACCCACTCGATCTCCGAAGCCGTGTTCCTGTCCACCCGGGTGCTCGTCATGTCGGCGCGACCCGGGCCACCTCATCGGCGAGTTCACCGTGCCGTTCGCCTACCCGCGCTCACCCGACCTGCGCTTCGAGCCGGCGTTTGCCGAGCTGTGCGGCGAGGTCAGCCACGCCCTGCGCGGGGGTCACGCATGACTGTCGACACGCGACCAACGGCCGACGCGCCGGTGCCGACCAGCGCGCCGGTGCCCGGCGCCTTGCCGAACGCGCCGCAAGACGGCCTGCGCTGGATCGACATCGTCGGGCCGCTGGTCGGATTCGTCCTGTTCATCGGCTTGTGGTGGCTGATGCACGCGTGGGGCATGCGCGCACTGTTCGACAAGCCGAGCTTCCTCCTGCCGTCGCCCGCCACGGTCGTCGACCGCTCGTACCTCGACGAGGCCGTCCGCGGCGACATGTTGCAGGCGTTGTGGTGGACAGCGGGCGTGGCGCTGACGGGTCTGGCCATCTCCATCTTCCTCGGGATGCTGATCGCCGTGGTCATGGCCCAGGCGAACTGGGTGGAGCGCTCGATGTGGCCGTACCTGATCGCCGCCCAAGCCGTGCCGATCCTCGCCATCGCCCCGCTCATCGGCAACATCTTTGGCTTCGGGTTCGGCTCCCGCGTCCTCGTCTGCGTGATCATCTCGATCTTCCCGATCGTGTCCAACACGCTGTTCGGCCTGCTCTCCGCCGATCCCAGCCAGCACGACCTGTTCACCTTGAAACGTGCATCGCGTCTGGTCCGCCTGACCAAGCTGCAGCTGCCGTCGGCGCTCCCGGCGATCTTCACCGGCTTCCGCATCGCCGCCGGGCTGTCGGTGATCGGCGCCGTCGTCGGCGAGCTGTTCTTCCGCAAGGGCGGCAAGGGCATCGGCATCCTCATGGAGCAGTACCGCTCGCGCACGTTGTGGCCGCAGACGTACGGCGCGCTGATCCTGTCGTCGATCCTCGGCATCCTCGTGTTCGTGTTCTTCGGGTGGATCTCCCGTCTCGTCATCGGGCGGTGGCACGAGACCACTCGGTAGAGCGGCCGTACGGCCGCAGTCCAATCACAGCGTGAACCCCGACAAGGAGACCTTTGATGCACATCCGACGTTCCAGCCGCTGGCTGGCCGTGCCGTTGGCCGGCGCCCTCGCCATCACCGCGTGCGGCGGCGACGACGACGATGACGACGCCACGACCGGAGGGGGCGCCTCCGGCCGGCGACGTCGACCTGTCGGCGGACTGCCCGGAGACCGTCGTCATCCAGACCGACTGGAACCCCGAGGCCGAGCACGGCTGGATCTACAACATGATCGGCGACGGCTACACCATCGACAAGGACGGTGTCT